>NZ_JAYEDA010000001.1:0-791952 GCF_034651565.1 Chryseobacterium sp. MHB01
TACAGTGACTGTTACTGATGCTAATGCATGTACATTAACCAGAACATTCACTATTACACAATCAGCTCCGGTAGCGGCTCCGACGGGAACTTCGCCTCAGAATTTTGCTCCTGGAAGTACTCTGAGTGCTTTGGTAGTAACTGGTCAGAATATCAAGTGGTATGCTTCATCTTCAGACGCACAGAACCATGTAAACAGTCTGCCGCTTAGCACAGCTTTGGTGCACAATACTACTTATTATGCTACACAGACTGTAGGATCATGTGAGTCTATAGCTTCTTTAGCAGTAGTGGCAATTAATACTACTCTTGGTGTTGCTGATAATACAAAAACAAAATCTCAGCTTCAGATTTATCCTAATCCGGTAAGAGATATTTTGAATTTCAGCGGACAGGAAGTGATCACCAAAGCAGTAATTTTTGCTGCAGATGGAAGAAGAGTAACTGAAAAGAAACTACAATCAGGGGAAAGAAGCATTGATGTTCACGCTTTACCTCAGGGAGTATATCTGATTCAGGTATTTACAGATAATGGTATGCAAACCTTTAAATTCATTAAGAAATAGTTTCATACATTTAATCAATTATAATAAAGGGACTGTCTAATTTTAGGCAGTCCTTTTTATTAATCTTAGATATTATTATGAAATATTTGGTAAACCTGTATAATGGTTCCGTAAATTCTGGAGTGGCGAGGTAATTTTCACTCATAATTCATAATTTTTTTAATAGTTTTCTAAAATAATATGATTTATTCATAAAGTGAAATAATGTCAGTACTTAAAAGAAGAACTCTTAACTTTAGTAATCTATTCATATGCTATGACTTACAATATACCTGAAAACTTAAAAGGACTTACAGAAGCCGAAGTTGAACTTTCCAGAAAAAAATACGGATACAACACTTTGGGAGAAGTTCAGAAAGAAACATGGATGAATGTTCTTGTCAGCATTCTGAAGGAACCGATGCTTATTTTACTGATTTGTGTTTCATTTATTTATATTCTGATAGGAGATTACGGGGAAGCGCTATTTATGTTTGCTGCCATACTTGCCGTTACGGCAATCTCTTTTTACCAGGATAATCGAAGTAAAAAAGCGCTGAAAGAACTGGAAAAGCTTAATGAACCTTTAAGCAAAGTAATCCGGAATTCAAAAATCATAGAAATTCCAACTTTTGAAATTGTGGTGGGGGATTTATGTATTACTGAAGAAGGGAATCTGATTAATGCAGACGGAAGAATTGTACACAGTAATGATTTCTCAGTCAATGAATCTTCTCTTACCGGAGAAAGTTATTCTGTATTTAAAGACAGCGAATCTGAAGATAATGAGATATTCAGCGGAACAGTAACCGTTTCCGGTCTTGCAGTATATAGGGTAGACCGTATTGGCAGAGAAACGAGAGTAGGAAAAATAGGACAGTTTATTATCAATATCAAAGAAGAAGAATCGCCGCTGCAGATCCAGATCCGGAAGTTTGTAAAAGGAATGGCGATCATCGGAATCATTATTTTTCTGGGAGTCTGTACTTTCAGTTTCATCAAAACGGGAAATTTTCTTGGCAGTCTTTTGAACGGTCTTACGCTGGCTATGTCCGTGCTTCCTGAGGAAATTCCTGTGGCTTTTACAACTTTTATGGCATTGGGAGCCTGGAAGCTGATGCGAAACGGTATTATCATCAAGCGGAGCAGTATTGTGGAAACTTTGGGAAGTGTAACGGTAATCTGCACCGATAAAACAGGAACAATCACTGAAAATGTTATGCAGCTTAAATATCTTTATGATTACCGCTCAGATATGGTGTACGGACAGGAAGAATTTAATTCGGAAAAACTAAATCGGCTGATTGATTATGCTATGTGGAGCAGTGAGCCTGTTCCTTTTGATCCTATGGAAATTACGCTTCACAAAACCTATGAGCAGAACCGTCCTGATGATGAAAGAAAAAGCTATAAACTTTTTCATGAATATCCGTTGGAAGGTAAGCCTCCGATGATGACCCATCTGTTTGAAAATGAACAGAAAGAAAGAATTGTTGCTGCGAAAGGAGCACCGGAAGCTATCATTAATGTTTCCAGGCTTTCAGAAGAAGAAAAAATTAAAATACGTGGAGTAGTAAAAAAATTCGGAGAACAGGGATACCGGGTTTTGGGAGTGGCGATGTCAGGCTTTGAAGGAAATGATTTCCCGGAAAAACAACAGGATTTCAGTTTTGACTTCCTTGGATTAACCGTATTTTATGATCCTCCTAAAAAAGAAATTAAAAAAGTATTGGAACAGATCTATAATGCGGGGATAAAAATAAAAGTAATTACAGGAGATAATAGCGATACAACACAGGCTATCGCCCTGCAGGCGGGAATTAAAAACAGTACGGCCGCGGTGAACGGTAATGATGTTGCATCGGCTTCAGAAGAGGGATTGATGAAAATTGCCGAAGAGAAAACCTTATTTACCAGAATGTTTCCTGAAGCAAAACTTAAAATAATCACGGCCTTAAAAAAGCAGGGTATGGTAGTAGCCATGCTTGGAGACGGTGTAAATGACGGACCGGCCTTAAAAGCAGCACATATTGGTGTGGCAATGGGAAATAAGGGAACTGAAATTGCCAAATCGGCAGCAGCAATGGTGCTTATGAATGATGATCTGGAAAAATTGGTTGTTGGGATTGCTGCGGGGCGGAGAATTTATGCCAATATTAAAAAAGCGGTTCAGTATATTATTTCTATTCACATTCCCATTATACTTACCGTTTCCTTGCCTCTGTTTTTAGGTTGGGTATTTCCCGGTATTTTTACTCCGGTACATGTTATATTTTTAGAGCTGGTTATGGGACCTACCTGCTCTATTGTCTACGAAAATGAACCTATGGAGAAAAATACCATGAATAATCCGCCAAGAAAGCTTACGGATACTTTCCTCAACTGGAAAGAACTTACCATAAGTATTATTCAGGGATTGGTAATAACGGCCGGAATATTAGGTATCTATCAATATTCCGTCTATCTTGGAAATGATGAAATCAAAACCAGGGCGCTCGTTTTCAGTACTCTGATTTTTGCCAATATATTGCTCAGTCTTGTAAACAGGTCTTTTTATTACAGCTTTATAGAAAGTTTTAAAAACCGTAATTCGCTGCTTGCGGGGATTACGGTATTGGTATTGGTACTGCTTTTTGTTATTCTGTATATAGATCCTGTTTCAAGGTTCTTTAATGTAACATCTCTGGATATCAATGAGCTATTGCTGGTAGTGGCTACAGCTGCTGTTTCGGTACTATGGTTTGAACTTTATAAATTTGCTAAAAGAGTTTCAGTTTGATATCGACAATATTATCATTACATTATGGATTATATTAAAACTTCGGGCGAAACCTTTGGTTCCGCCCGAAGTTTATTGTAAATACTTTATTTACCGAAAAATAGTTTGTCTTGTTTTCGTTGCTCATCATAAATTTCCTGGAAGCTTGCCGGCATATATTGATAAAGAAGTTTCCAATGCTGAATTTTAGCATGTTTTTTAAAACTTTCAAAAGATCTTACAAAGAGATTTTCAATAATATCTTTTATATAAGAATTCCCGTTTCGATAGATCAGATGCATCAGTTTCATATGATGGGAAATGATATTTATCTTTGCTTCCAACAGGAGACTTTTCAAATAATTGATAGTGGCCTGAATGATACCTGCAAAATTATTCTGTACGGAAAGTTGGGAGATTTCGGTGCGCAACGGCGGGTAAAAAAACTTTAAATATTCAACAGCTATTTTTTGATCAATAGTTTGCATTGGTGCATTCATCATAATTAATTTCAAGTACTTTATTTAAACGAAAACCGTACCAAAGTTTATAAATTCCGTGGAAACAGTCTGAAAATAAAATATAATCAGATACTGTGGCTGTAAATCTGTCGGGCATACACTTTTTGAAGGTCAGGTGAAAGACGACTGAAAATCAGATCACGGTATTCTTTAGCACAGAAAGCGGTACAGCTGTCCAGTGAATACACAAAAGAATTTTCAATTGCACTTTTTACCATCTTATCTCCTTTGTTGTACAATTCATTCATTTTTCCAAGGCATTTAAATAAACAGCTGGTGTTGTTCTGCCGGATCATGTTTTTTACTTTATCGGTTAAAAAACCAATAATATGATACGAATTCTCTATTTTTTTTTCATTAAGATCATTGCAGATTTCCGGAATTGCAACGGTTATTTCCTGAGTGGCTTGTAAATAGTTCATATATTTTGTGGTTGGTTAAAAAAATATTATCAATAGATTTAATAATAGTTGAAAGGCTATCAGAAGGATATTCACAATCATAATGCCAAATTTCAGGTTGGTGTGGGGTATTCAAATGTATTGTTTTGATAGTCAGGTTATTATTTATAAATAGCTAATCCGGTCACCAGACCGGCCACTCCCAAATTGACAAGGTTTTTTTATCAAAATGAAATGGTGCTGATTCTCTGATATTATTAATATCTTTGCAGTCCAAAAATATTCAGGAGATGTTTTCAAAAATCGTAATGCACAGAGTAGGAAATAAAATCAACGGAGAATCGTTAATGCTTTCTCAGGAAGAACTTCAGCTTGATGAGGGAATGGCAGAGCTGCTGGAGAATTATTTTCTTGGATCTTTCAAATCAGAAGAAACGTTTCATTTTTACAGCGATTCTTATCTGGTGAATAATCCGGTCTACAGTTCCGTATCTGAAATTTTTGATGACAAGGCCAAATTTCTCTGGGAAGCGGAAAATATTGCCAAACATCTTTTTGAAGCAGCCGAAAATCCAAGAGTTCAGGGAGGAGAATTATTTATCATTTATTTTGAAGATGAAAGAGAAGGCACTGAAAAAGTTGACAAAATCGGGATCTTTAAAATGGAAAAAAGAGAATCTTTCCTTAAAATTTCTCCTCAGGAAGACAGTTTCGTGATAGAAAAAGATCAGGGTATCGGTCTTTCCAAAATAGATAAGGCGGCTCTTATTTATAATAATGATAAAGAAACGGGGTACGTACTTTCTGTAGTGGACAACAATAAAAACGGGGATATGTATTACTGGTTTGAAGATTTTCTGAAGGTAAAACAGCGTGATGACGAATATTTCCACACCCAGGAAGCATTGATGGTATATAAAGATTATATCACCAAGCAGCTTCCGCAGGAATTTGAAGTTTCCAGGGCAGATCAGGCAGATTTTCTAAACAAATCCATCAATTTCTTTAAAGAAAAAGAAGAATTTAATCTGGATGATTTTAATAAAGAAGTACTTCAGGATGAGCATGTTATTGAAAGCTTCGTAAATTTTAAAACCGATTACGAGCAGGATATGCAGATCAATATCGCAGAAGAATTCCCGATCAATGAAACGGCCGTAAAGAAAACCCAGAGGCATTTTAAAAGCATCATTAAACTGGATAAGAACTTTCATATTTATATCCATGGCGACCGCCAGAAATTGGCGCAGGGAGAAGATGAAAAAGGGAAATATTATATGCTGTACTTCGAAAAAGAAGTGTAATGTTTAACGGTTGTGTATTTTGCAAAATAGTTAGCGAACAAGCTGCTACGGCAAAAATTGTTGCTATTTAAAATAAACCTAAATTAAAAGGGCTATTGAGCTGTATAAATTATTCCATTAAAATAGAAAGCAGAATAACTTTTTTGAATTTTTTTAATCGATTATCACAGTTTAGGGTAATATTTTTTGTGTGGTATCTCTTTCATTTAAAAAAATACCACAGCTTTAAAATTTTTTTTATATTTGATTGATCAAAGTATTATATGAATTTTGTAGAGTGTCATGAAGAGCCTATCCATATTCCGGGCTACGTACAAAGTTTTGGCTATCTGATTGGCATTGACGCAGAATCTCATTCCATCACTTTTTTCAGCAAGAATATTGAGGATATTTTTAAAATCGAAAGTTCTGAAGAGCTTTTCGGTAAAAAACTTACGGATTTTCCGGAAGCTTTCGGCAGTATTATTAGCTCCGATATATTTAAATCCCTACCTAATTTCACGCGGAGAGATAATGAAACGTTCTTTGATAAAGTATTTATCGGAGACAATCAGTATCACTTATCGGCATTCAGAAGTAAAGGGAATATTTTTCTTGAATTTGAAAAGGTTCTTGTAAATCCCAATAAGCAGATTACCAACAAATATGATAATTTTTATATTGTTGAAAATGAACAGGAAATTTGGGATCAGCTGCTTAATATATTATCTAAAATTGTGAATTATGACCGTATGATGGTCTACAAATTCATGATGGACGGTTCCGGGAAAGTTGTGGCAGAAAAAACAAACGATAACCTCGAAAGCTATCTTGGCCTTCACTATCCGGAATCTGATATTCCCATCCAGGCGAGAGAATTGTATCTTAAAAAAAGAAAAAGAATATTCAGCAATGTGCATGAGGAACCGGTACCGCTGCTAAGCAGAACGAAGGAAAGTATAGACCTTACTTATTCAACTTCACGGGCCATGTCTCCCATCCACGGACAGTATATTAAAAATTCGGGTGCGTCTTCAAGTTTCAGTGTTTCCATTATCATTGATGATTATCTCTGGGGTCTTGTTACCTGCCAGAATTCGGAACCAAAGCATATTGATCTGGAAGACCGTGTGCAGGCCGGGATTTTCACGGCACTGGCATCCAATGCGTTTTCATCTTTCAAATCGAAAAATGAACTGAATTACCGCCTCCAGCTTAATGAGGATGTTTTACGTCTAAAAGCGGAATTTTTAAAACACGATACTTTACTTGAATCCTTAACGGAAAATAAGGCGGAACTAAGAAAACTTCTTGATGCAGACGGTCTTGCAGTGGTTGCTGATGAAAATACCATTACAGAAGGAATCACACCCGAACCATCTGTCATTGAAAAAATCACCAAATGGGCCCATGAAAATATTGAAGACACTATTTACCTGAGCCGAAGTTTCCTTAAAGACTACGGTCAGCAACTTGGGCTTGATGAAAGGGCCGCGGGTGTTATTATTTATTTCATGGAACGGAATAAAAACAATGTCCTGATCTGGTTCCGTAAAGAGTTTGATGAACACATCAACTGGGCTGGGAATCCGGAGAAAAAAGTTGAGGTGGTGAATAACAACGGAGAAGAAAAAATGATGGTTTCCCCGAGGACCTCTTTCAAAATATTTACAGAAGATATTAAAGGAAGTTCTAAAAGATGGAGTTCCAGGAATATTCTGGCGCTTCAGGGAGTGCGGGACCTTATTTTAGAAGCATTACACAAAGACTATAATACCATTAAAAGGCTCAACGACGAGCTTAAAAAAGTAAATGAAGAACTCGACAGTTTTTCATACACTATTTCTCATGACTTGGGAACACCGCTTACGGTGATGAAGCTGAATGCACAGATGCTTCTTAAAACTTTGATAGACGAATCTGAGAAAAGCCGTAATAAAATTAATTCTATCATCGAAGAGATAGACAATATGGCGGAAATGATGCATGATGTTTTACAGCTCAGCCGTGCTAAACATAGTGAAATCCAGCTTGAAAAACTTGAAACGGTGCAAACCATCGAAAAGATTTGTGAAAATGCCAAAATTACTTTCGGAACTCCGAAAAGTGAAGTTATCATTAAGGCATGTCCGGAAGTTCTTGCTGATAAAACAATGCTCCATCAGGTGTTTTTAAATATCATCAACAACGCGATAAAATACTCTTCCCAACAGGAAAAACCGGTGGTGGAGATTAAAGGGACCGAACAGGGCGAGATGGTGATCTACAGAATTTCAGACAACGGAATCGGTATTCCTGAAGAAAATAAACACAAAATGTTTAAAATTTTCAACAGGATGGATAATGCCAAAAAATTCAAAGGAAATGGAGTCGGGCTATCAATTGTCCACAGAATTATGAAACGGATCGGTGGTAATGTAGAATACGAAAGTTCTCCGGAAGGCACTTCATTTATCCTAACATTTAAAAAACCTTAATGATTATTTAGGGAATATCAAAATCCTTATGACTGTATCAGAATATTTAAAACAAAATACGGCATCATACCACGATGCTGCCGAAAAGCTTTTCAACTCAAAAAAAATTTTCAGTAAAACATTTACTGTTGAAGATTATAAAAAAATTATTCACAGCAATTATTTGATGCTTTTGCATTCTGAAGATAAGATCTTTAAGAAACTTGACAAATATTCGGAAAAGCTGCAGCTCAGCGACAGAATGAAGCTGCCTTTAATTGAGAAAGATCTTAAAAGCCTTTTACTGAAAAAAGCTGTTGCCGACAGTGAACTGGAATTGACCAGTCAGCATGAAGCACTTGGAGCCATGTATGTGATAGAAGGTTCAACTTTGGGTGGAAATGTCATTGCTAAGCAACTTTCCAAAACCGACGGCTTTGATGGAATTACCTTCAACTTTTTCGGCTGTTACCACGAAAACACCGGTGCTATGTGGAAAAGCTTCAAAGAAACCCTTGATGCCGAAGTCCATGAAAATAATTATGATGAGGTATTATCCGGTGCCAAAAAGCTTTATTCATTCCTGCTGAACGTCAGCTAAACAGATTTTATATTCTAAATAACGTTTTTAAGATAATTAAATTCCTGAAAGATTGCTCAATTTTTCAGGAATTGTTAAATTTGGGAGCTTTCAATTTTAAGCTAAATAAATAATTCTAATAAATAATTTAAAAGTTATATTATGAAACGGTAAAGTTCATAATACCTTTAAAAACAATAAATAAATATAAATATATTATGAAAGTAACTGTAGTAGGTGCAGGCGCTGTAGGAGCAAGCTGTGCAGAATACATCGCTATGAAAAACTTCTGTTCGGAAGTGGTTTTGGTAGATATTAAAGAAGGATTTGCTGAAGGTAAGGCAATGGATCTGATGCAGACGGCATCTCTTAACGGATTCGATACGAAAATTACCGGTACAACAGGAGATTACAGCAAAACTGCAGGTTCTCATGTAGCTGTTATTACATCTGGTATTCCAAGAAAACCGGGGATGACGAGAGAAGAACTGATCGGTATCAATGCAGGAATTGTAAAAGAAGTTACTGAAAATTTAGTAAAACATTCTCCGGAGGTAATCATCATTGTTGTTTCCAATCCAATGGATACAATGGCTTACCTTGTACACAAAACTTCCGGTCTTCCTAAGCACAAAATCATCGGAATGGGTGGAGCGCTGGATTCTGCAAGATTCAAATACAGATTGGCTGAAGCATTAGAAGCTCCGATTTCGGATGTAGACGGAATGGTAATCGCTGCTCACAGTGATACGGGAATGCTTCCTCTATTGAGCAAAGCTACAAGAAACGGGGTTCCTGTAACTGAATTCCTTGATGCCGAACAACAAAAATATGTAATCGAAGAAACAAAAGTAGGAGGTGCAACGCTTACCAAATTATTGGGAACTTCTGCATGGTATGCTCCCGGAGCTGCTGTTTCCGTAATGGTTCAGGCAATCGCTTGCGATCAGAAAAAAATGATCCCTTGTTCATTAATGCTTGAAGGAGAATACGGACAAAATGATATCTGTCTTGGTGTTCCTGCCATCATCGGAGCAAACGGTGTTGAAAAAATCGTAAACGTAACCCTTACTGCTGAAGAGCAATTGAAATTCGCTGAAGCAGCCAATGCAGTAAGAGAAGTGAACGGAGATCTTAAGTTTTAATAGATAAACTTTTTACCTTATATATGAACTCCGCGCCCGAAGGGCGCGGAGTTTTATTGAATACATTCATAATTCTTATACAATGCTTTCACATAAATCTTTTAATTAAAAATTACAGGGGCGTAAGAGCAGTATTTGCAGAAACTTTAATCATATTCTCCTGAGAAGTATACCAACCTACAAATCTTTCATATTCTTCCTTATGTGAACTTAGCCATGTAGTAAAAGCCTCCTTATCCCCCATTTGAAAAATATAAAAATTGTAAGCATCGAATACTTTATTATCTTCCATTTTTTTGAAATAATCAAATAAAACATTTGGATAATCTTTTTTTAATTTATCATTGTAAAGAATAAGGAATTTATTTCGGATTTCAGCAAAACTATTGAGACTGAATTCTTTTTGATCTATTGCAGCCAAAGCGAGATTAGCTTCAAACAACAAACAAAAAGGCATTTTTAATTTTTTCTCAGGATAAAGCTTAATCGACTTACATATCGATATTTCTAAAGACTTACTATTTTTAAAATTTATCGAAGCTTTATAAGTGTCATAAAGCTTTTTGCTCATTTCCTGTGACCTTTTAGTCGTTCTTTCAAGGTTTAAAAATATTTCGCCATAAATGAGTCCGGATAATTTATTATCAGAATTTAAGAAAATATTTGCAGCCCTATAATAATTTGAAGAATACATTGGTTCGGCTTTCATTCCTTGCTCATACAATTCTATTGCAGTATTATAATCTTGATCCGATTCAAAAATTACTCCCTTTTCAAGATATAATCTTCCTGAATTCGGAAACTTTTTCAGGCCTTCGTCATAAATAGCTATTGCCTTTTTAGGATTGTTATCATAATCATATGTATTTCCTAAAAGTTGATAATAATCTGATTTTATGTCTTGGTAATTCTTAATTTTTTCGAGTTTTGAGATAGCACTTTTATATTCTTTTTTACCTATTAAAGCGTAAGCAATTTCGTAGGGATAGGTATAATCACTGGAATCAACTTTTTCACATTCTTCAAGAATAGCAATGGCTTCATCAAATTCTGACTGATCAATGAGCTTAACTGCATCATATACTTTCTCACATTTGAAAGTTTTTTTCTGGGCATTGCAAAAATGGAAAGAAGTAATTATTATTACAATTAAAGTAGTTTTCATGAAATTAGCTTTGCCCAAAACTACACAAATTTAAATAATCGTAGTGCTTTTGATTGAAAATATTTTCAATCTACTGTTAACCTCAACCCCGCAGCTCCGAGGGCGAAATACCAAATTCTTTTTTAAAGACATAAGAAAAATGGGAAAGATCCTCGAAACCCAGGTCAATATAAATATCCGAAGGTTTCCGATGCTCCTTATCCAGAAGAAAGTATGCTTCCTGAAGGCGTTTTTTAATGAGCCATTTGCC
Organism: Chryseobacterium sp. MHB01; assembly: GCF_034651565.1. Classification (NCBI taxonomy): domain Bacteria; kingdom Pseudomonadati; phylum Bacteroidota; class Flavobacteriia; order Flavobacteriales; family Weeksellaceae; genus Chryseobacterium; species Chryseobacterium sp. MHB01. The sequence continues at coordinate 11,104 of NZ_JAYEDA010000001.1, forward strand.
CGGAGCCATATTGAAGGCCGCTTTGAAATCCCTTTTAAAGGTAGATAAACTTCTGCCAGTCATAAATGCAAAGCGCTCTAAACTGATATTGAATTTATAATTCTCATTCATGAAATGCTCCAGGTTTATTTTATGCGGAATACTGAAATTGAAAAAAATATTCTTAAGTTCCGGATTGTTCTTCAGCAGAATCATCATGAGCTCTTCCCGTTTGATGTCTACAAAATAATCATCAAGCTGTTCCGTACCATCATAGTAAGGTTCCAGAGAACGGACAAAATTTTTAACCAAATGATCTTCTTTAATGAAGATAAATGAATCGTCGTTATCTGCTGTTTCAGCAGTGTAGGAATGGCGCTCCAGAAATTTTTTAAGGAAAGCCTCATCGAAAGTTATAATTACTTTTTCAAACTGACCTTCGTCTTTATATTTGGTGTACCGCACCAGATGATTTTTCCGGGCAATACAATAATCACCGGGCTGTATCTGGTAATGTTTGTTTCCGTCATAGGCGATCATCGAACCTTTCAGCAGAAACAAAAAGAAATGCTCCGGAATGAACTGTTCCGGAGAAATTTCAGGTCCTAAATGGCAAGACTGCAGATTGTTGAATTTCATATTGTATTAAAGATACGATAAATCTATCAATGATTCATAAGACTATCAGCGCTTGCCAGTAATGCCTCCTCTCTGCTTCTGGGGTTCCAGTGGAGTATTGTTGTTGCTTTTTTGTTGGATATCTGTTTATAGAATTCATCACCAATCGGTTCCAGTTTTTTAATATGGGAAGTATATTGTGGCCTTTGTTTTTTAAACAGTTCGGCAACATCGTAAAAACTCATTACACCTTCTGCGGTTGCAATAAAACGCTCTCCCGCAGCTTCAGGATTTAGCATAGCTTTTATATGAATATCTGCAACATCTCTCACATCTACAATACCCATGGTAAAAGTAGGAGTATATTCCAGATTACCTTCCAAAATGCCGGAAACGGCAATATCCAGTGAAGCAGAGGTAATTCCGCCAAGTGCAGGACCGAATATTCCTACAGGATTAATAACGGATAATTCCAGTCCATTTCCTTCTTTTTCAATAAATTCCCAGGCTGCTTTTTCTGCCACGGTTTTCGATTTGATGTAAGCCGGAAGCTCTGTATTGATATCCGTCCAGTCATTTTCTGTAAAAACATGATTTTCAGTATTAATGCTGTAACCGACTGCCGCAAAAGATGAGGTTAAAACCACTCTTTTAACACCGGCGTTTCTTGCTGCTTTCAATACACGCAAAGCACCGTCTCTTGCGGGAATGATCAGTTCATTTTCATCTTTCGGGTCCTGAGCCGGGAAAGGGGAGGCCACATGAAGAACATAGTCACAGCCTTTTACAGCTTCATCCCAATTGTTGTCACTGGTGAGATCCGCTTCAAAGAAAGTGAGGTTTGAAAAATCTGAAATTCCGCCTTCTTCCAACGCTTTAATGATGCTGTCCTTTTTTGAAAGTGAACGAAGTGTCGTTCTCACATCATATCCTTGCTGTAATAATTGTAATACAGTATGAACTCCAAGAAATCCTGTTCCTCCCGTCACCAAAACTGTTGTCTTTGTATTTTCCATTATTTTAAATTTTACAATACAAAGTTGGGTAATATCCGGAGTTAAGAATTTGTTGTACGGTTCAAATTTTGTTTGTTGTGGAGTTCAGATTAATACAAAATCTCCTACGGGAAAATCCGCAGGAGAAAAATATATGAAATCTAACTTCGATCAGTTTTGTTTAATTCTTATTAAAAGTGACAAAAGCATCTTCGGCAGCGGCAAAAAAGTTATCGTATAACACTCCTGTATTTCCAACACGAATTTCATAAATATCTTCCTGAAGGGCTTTCACCAGATCGTTCGCAACATCCGAAGCCGGAATTCCGTTTTCCCGACCACCGATTTCTACGGAAAAATCTGTATTTACCAAAGGCGGCATCAGTTCAAAAACTTTTACTTGCGTGTCTTTTGCCAGTTCATGTCTCAACGATTGGGTATGAGAGTGCAGCGCTGCTTTGGAATCTGAATATGTTGGAAGATAAACACCGGGAACAAAAGCCACAATAGATGAAACATTTACAATAGCCGCTTCGCTTTGCTGTTTTAGTAGCGGAAGAAATTTTTCAGATAATCTGATGGGCGCAAAATAATTGGTGGTGAACTCCGTAACCGCTTTACTGTAAGCGTCCCCGTCTTTTGCAACATTGTATACATAGGCGCTGCCGGCGTTGTTAATTAAGATATTCAGCCCGCCAAAATTTATTTTCACTTCTTCCACCAGACGGTCTATATCTTTTTCGTTGGTTATATCAGCCTGGATCGTGTGAACATTGTGCAGGTCTCTCGCTGCGGCTTCTAATTTTTCTTTTGTTCTGCCGACGATAATAATGGTATTGTCCGGACTCAATGCTTTGGCAATTGCTAATCCGATCCCGGAACCTCCTCCGGTAATTAAAATGGTGTTGTTTGTAAGGTTCATAATAATTTGTTTTGTTTAAAGTTATCTGATTTATAAATTGTACTATTCGGTACAAAATTGATTAAAGTTTATTAATATTTAAGAGTTGTAAGTATAGGATGGTATTAAATTATATTTAAAATTAGGGTATCTTTATTCGAGGATTCTCAAATTCATTTCAATCATCGATCTGAGTGTTTCGTGGGAGGCTTCCATGCGTCTTGTTACATGAATTCCGTTCCAGAGATTGGTAAGATGCCATGCCAGAACTTCAGGATCATCACTGTTTTCAAGCGTTCCGTTTTCTTGGGCTTTACGAATGACTGTTGCAAAAATTTTCTGGAGGTTTTTTAATAATCCTGCAGTGATTTTTTTAATATCCTCGTCTTTCTCAGAAAGCTGAACCAGTGCATTTCCAAGATAGCAGCCTCTGTCTATATCACAGTTTTCAGCATCGGCCAGAACCAAAAAAAAACGTCTGATAAACTGGATCTGATCATCCGAATGTTCAATTGCAGAAATAATTTTTTTACTAAATTCTTCAGCGAATTGCTTTAATGAGCGAATATAAAGTTCCTGCTTTCCCCCTTTGAACGCAAGGTAAAAACTGCCTTTACCGATTCCCATGGCATTTAGCAGCTCATCTGCGGAAGCAGTATCGTAGCCTTTATTTCTAAAGACTTCTGTTGCTTTATCTATCGCTTCTTTTTCGTCGAATATTTTCGGTCTTCCTGCCATTTTTGTATTTTGTTGAGACGAAGGTATTAAATTGTACTGTTTAGTACAAAATTAATTTTCAAATATCTTTTATAGTTTTTGTCGATAATTATTGAAGTGAATTTAAAACCCTTTCGAACTCAAGGTCACGGTTATCGAGAATATCCTGATCCGTATATTTGATTAATTCATTGATTCTGATTCCTTTTTGCTGAGTCTGCGAATTATCAGGATAAAAGATTCCATTTCCAGTAAATTCCAGAATGTAATCACCGGGAAGATTGATTTTAACCACATCTCCATCTGCACCTGAAGTTTGCTGCCCGATTGTTATCGATTGTGGGAAAATTTTCTGCAGGCTCATAGAATACCATTCACTTGCACTGCGTGTATCGGGATTTACAAGTATAAAGACTTTTCCGGAATAGGAATGCGTTGTTTTATTTTCAATTTCCGGATAATTATATTTTGGATCCCGGAGATTAAAGGTGCCTAAATTTTTCAAATTAGGTTCATAATATTTATAAAAATAATTTTCGACAGGCGAGAAGTATTTATAAACATAATGAAAAATGAAGCCACCCCAATCCGGATAACCCCTCATATCAAAAACAATGGCCTTTTTACGCGAGGCATTTTCCAGGATGCTGTCCATTTTAGCATCTAATTTATCATCGTCAACATTCTCCATGAAATGCATCGTTGCATCGGTTTTAAAATAGGCAATATCCTTGTTGTCTAAATGGCGGTTTTCTATTGTCCTGTTTTTATGGTTGATATAATTAACAAGAGCAGAAACTTGTGATTTATCAGTTGCATTGATTAATTCAATTTCTGTAGAGAATTTTTTGGAACCGGAGCGTACCGCTAAAGTTTTCTTGGGTAAATTATCGGGCCATATCAAATTGTACTCGTAGGTTGAAAGAACGTATAGTAATTTCTGATGATTGGAAACCGAAAGTAATCTCGCTTTTTCCTTAATAATTTCAGAGACTTTCTTTCCATTGATTTCGGTTATCTTATCACCGGTTTTTATACCGGCTTTATTGCATATTTCATGGAAAATGAGATGTGTAACCAACAGATGATCTCCCACAATCTGAAAATCAAATGGTGAATAATATGAAACATTGAATAATATCCCGTCTTTGTAATTGAGCTGACGGTAAAAAGAAAAAGCGTGACTATCCTGAAATTGTGAAACGGCTTTTGCTAAGACCCTCTCAAAATCTTTCCGTGTTGATGATTGTACAGCTTCATCCAGTAAAATATTAAAGTAAGAATCGAAATTTTTATCCATTAAATATTTGTGTGGAAAAAGATAATCAACAGTACCCTGTATTTTTGCCATGGTCAATAGCCTGTACTTCAGCGGTAGATTTTCTTCTTTGGGGAAGGTGTATTCTTTCTCATCACTTACTGATTTTCCTTTTGGTAAAAGTCCGTAATCAAAGCGGTTTTTGTAGATGTTGTTCAAAAGGTTTTTATTTTCTACCGTAATCTTTTTATTTTTTTGAAACCAGTCGAAATTTTGATTTACAAAAAGGATATCCTTATTGTTATCAATAATAGGTGGCGAAGAAAATTGGGTATTTAAATTCTGTGTTATTAAAGTAATGATTTCGTTGAAATTCTGTTTCGGCCTAACTTTTTCGATATTGACTAAAAACAAACTATCGGCATCGATTTTTCCACTGGCAAGATCGGGATGATAATATTTCACGAAATTCCATGTCTTAATGAAATCTGCATATTGATTTTTCTGGGCGAAAATAAATTGCTGAATTGTAATAATTAGTGTAAAAATGGTGATTTTTTTCATGATAATAAGTAGTTTATAAATATAGTATATATATTTTAATAAAAATTATTTATTACCATAATGGGCTGAGTGTTCTTATGTTAATAGATCAAAACTCATAAAAATTGCCGTTTCAGTAGAATCATTGTATAGTTTTGTGTTGATACCGGTTATTGAAAATCCGGCTTTCTGAAAGAATTTAATCGCATGGTAATTGGTGTTTTGCGTTTCAACTTCTACCATCCGACATTGTAAATACCTTGCTTCACGATTAATTGCTTTAATGAGCAGCTTTCCGATATTCTGTCCTCTGAAGTCTTCACTTACCAAAAGGGTTTCAATAAAAAGACTATTGTTCCATGCTCTGAAATCACAAACCGTCCAGGCTATCAGCTCACCGTTATGAAACGCTCCGAAAGAATGTCCCCGGCTGATAATGGAGTTGAGCCGTTCAAAATTCTCCTCATGATTCCAGATTTTACTGTAATACTGTTTTTTTTCTCTTAAACTGAATTCAAAAGTATTTCCTGCTTCAATAGCAGATACTACATATATTTTATCGGTAGTATAGCCGTCTAAGCTCCAATCCAGTATGGGACTTCCGGGAAAGCTTTCAAGTTTTCGTATTTCCATCGATGAAATGAGGATGTTGATTGATTCTATTTGAAACCATTTCTAGCGCGTAGTTTTGGTACTGAACATATTGCTGCCGGTTACATAAAGCAAAACCTGTAAAATAATAAGAACCGAAATTACAGCTACCCTGATCATCGCGTTTTCGGCAAACCGGTTTCTGATGGTTTCCATATAGTTGATCTTCTCGATCGCAAATTCCTTAAGGCGGGCAATGTCCGTAAATTCATTTACTTTTTTGATCTCCGAATTGATTTCAGCTTCGTTGAGTGTGGTGGCCACATTGATCAGGTTGATATTGCTTATAAAAAGCCATGCAAATAAAATGATGGAAACTGATAAAAGAAAAGGTCGGAGAAGTTTCATTTTTCTGTGTATTAATAAGGATTTGATATTTCTCAAATTTAACTAATTTGAAACAAACTCCATACAAATAATATACCTTAAACTTTTTTAAGACAATTATTTACCATTTTAAAAGGAAAAATTACCGAATAATACATCTTATAAACAGCAGGAAACTGAAATTTAAACAAAATTTCATATACCAAAAATTCAAAACCCGTAAATTTGCTCACAATAAAATGTAATTCAATGCTTAGGAAAATTTCGATTGCAACAGCAGTTATTGTATCTGTAACGGCAATCAACGCGCAGAAGATTAAAAATTCCAGACTGGAAAGGCCGAAGTTGGTGGTAGGACTGGTGGTAGACCAGATGAGATGGGATTATTTATACCGTTATTATAACAAATACGGCAATGATGGTTTTAAAAGATTACTGAATACGGGCTATTCTCTGAATAACGTTCATATCCCTTATATACCCACTGTTACGGCATTGGGACACACCTGCATCTATACGGGATCAGTTCCGGCCATTCACGGTATTGCGGGAAATGACTGGACAGATAAGGAAACCGGCAAAAATGTGTACTGTACCACAGACGAGTCGGTAACACCGGTTGGGACTACCAATACAAAAGTAGGAAGCCACTCTCCGAAGAATTTATGGTCAACCACTATCAGTGACGAACTGAGAATGGCTACTAATTTTCAGGGTAAAGTAATTGGTGTTTCTCTTAAAGACAGGGCTTCTATTTTACCGGCAGGTCATACCCCGAACGGTGCTTTCTGGTTTGATGATTCTACGGGAGATTTTATTACGAGCAGCTGGTATATGAATGATCTTCCGCAGTGGGTAAAAGCTTTCAATGCGCAGAAAATGCCGGAAAAATTGGTTGCTAATGGATGGAGTACCCTTCTTCCTATTGATCAGTATACTGAAAGTTCACCGGATAATTCTACGTGGGAAGGATTATTAGGAAGTGCAAAAACACCTGTTTTTCCTTACAGCAATCTGGCTTCGGATTATAAAGATAAAAAAGATAATATCCGGTATACGCCATTCGGGAATACACTGACCCTGAAACTTGCCGAAGCGGCAGTAGAAGGAGAAAAGCTGGGAAGTGATGATGTGGTGGATATGTTGGCCGTAAACCTTGCTTCCACAGATTACGCAGGACATAAATTCGGACCCAACTCTATTGAGGTTGAAGATGTATATTTAAGGCTGGATCAGGATCTTGCACAGTTTTTTAATTATCTTGACTCTAAAGTAGGAAAAGGGCAGTACACTGTTTTTCTTTCCGCAGATCATGGCGGTGCACATTCTGTAGGCTTTCTGCAGGAACATAAAATTACTACCGGATTTTTTGGCGACGGAATGGAAAAAAATATGAATGATAAGCTGAAAGAAAAATTCGGAGTTGATAAACTTATTAATGCCATTGATAATTATCAGATCTATTTCGACAGGAAACTTCTTAAAGAACATAAACTTGATCTGGATGTGGTAAGAGATTTCACCGTTGAGGAAATTGAAAATGATCCGAATGACCTTTACGCCGTTTCGGTGACAAAGGTACAGCAATCTACGATTCCGGAACCGATTAAACAAAGAATTATCAACGGGATCAACAGACAGCGAAGCGGAGATATTCAGCTGATCTCACACGATTCAATGCTTCCGCCTTATTCTAAAACAGGAACAACGCATAGTGTATGGAATTCTTATGATTCACATATTCCTTTGATTTTTATGGGCTGGGGAATTCAACATGGCGAAAGCAATAAAGCATATTTCATGACGGATATTGCTCCTACGGTTTCTTCTTTACTGAAAATACAGTTTCCAAGCGGGAACATAGGAAATCCCATAACGGAAGTAATCGGGAAATAATTTTTTTGAAAAACTGTCTAAGCTTTTTACCTCAAAAAGTACAAAGAATAATATAGTTTTAAAGCTTATCATTGCGTGATTAAAAGAATCTCAAAGTTTTAAAAATCTTTGATTTTTATTTTTTTGAAAGCTTTATTAACGAAGATTTGCAATAACTTTTGTCTCTTTTGCGGTTAAAAATATATTAGCATAAAAAATCCTTAACAAATTTGTTAAGGATTTTTTTATTCAGACGAATATTTTAGTGCCGTCTATTTTCAGCATATTCTGTTTCTCCATCTTTTTAATGGCCCGGATCACCGTTTCTATCCGCATTCCGGTAAGTGATGCAAGCTGCTGCCTGGTATACGGAATATGAAATGAAAATTTGTCATTAAACCCGAAATGGTTTTTCACATGGTTCAAAATAAGATTGAGCTTCGTTACGGGATCCTGAAAAGAAAACGGTGCAGAGGTAATGTGCTTATAACGCATACGGTCTGCCGTATAAGAGTACATGCTGAAGATCAGCTGAGGCTTTTTCAGAAGGAGTTCAATTAGTCTGTTCTTTTCAAGTTTTATAATTTCGCAGTAAGTAACGGCAATTGCATTAACCGCATATTTTTTATCATGAAAAAGATAGGTTTCGGCCAGACAATGACCATCGAAAGGTATCCCGTGGATAAACTCTTTACCGTCTTCCAGGAAGCTGCTTATTTTTACAGTACCGGTTTTTATTTGCAAATAATACTTCGGAGTGCTCTCTTCTTCAAAGATATATTCACCGGAATTATAATTTTGTTGCTCGGCACCATGTGAAAACAAGAGGTTTTCGCATATGATCATATTCTAACTGTTATTTGTTTGAGATAAAATTAACAAATAAACATGTTGATTAAAAATTTATTAATACCACATACATGCCTTATACAGGGAGATACAGAGAATAACTCTAAAAATTGAAATACCTATTATGAACGGTATGATAACAACCATTTTTTGTATATTATTGATTAGTTCATACCAAACGGATAAAATTAAATGGCAGTACACAATCTGTATACCGCCATTTAGATTTTATAGAATTATAAAAAATTAATCTTCATCATCTTCAGGTTCGTCTTCATCATCGTATTGCTCCAGAAAATACGTAAAAGTAAATTCTTCCATCTGATCTTCCGCATCTTCCAGTACGGTAAGAAGATCTTCAAAAATTTCGAGCTGATCCACCGTCATATTAACGAATTCAATATGAATCGGCATTTCAAGTCCGCCGGTAATAATATCCGATAGCGCATCCAAATTATCTCCGAAATATTCCGGAAGCGGAAGCTTTGTTTTTAATTGTGCATAGAAGTCTTCATAATCTCCTATGTCTGTAAAATCAATATATATTGTTTTCATATTCAACTGAATTTCCAGTTTTTATTCATTAAAATTTGTTTGCATTTTTTACAAAATTCCTTTTCTTCATCAGTAGGGTTTTTACCTTCTGCATTCCTCATAAAACATTTTTTTTCAGGACAATGCTGCAGTCCCTGTGTATGGCCAAGCTCATGTATTGCAACTTTAAAAAACTGCTCGTTCCGGTTCTTTTTATTAAGCCTGAAACTTGATGCAACGCAGGCAGTTCCCGGTCTGAAACCTAATCCCATAATCCCGAAATCTTTTATATTTCCTTTGGCCGCACTAATGTCTTTTGATGTTAAACCAATCGTTACAAAATTGTGGTTTGTATTTTTGCTTAAAAAAGAAATGATTGAATCTGCACGGTAACGATTTCGGGGTTTATAATAGCAATTTTTCGGCAAATCGATCGGATCGAGTATTTTTACTTTTGGATACATTTTTTTAATTTCTTTTACCAAAAATTCTACATCTCCGGAATTCATATCTTTAAAAGGCTGTACTAAAATCGTAACAACTTCAATATCTTTTATTGCTTTTTCCCTTTGTTCTGAACATGAGCATAAAGCATATAAATACAATAGATAAACTAAAATAGTCCTGAATCTTAAAATCTTTTTAGTCTTCATTACTGCTTTTCAAAGCTTTTGTAATGATTTTTTGTGAGATACACATCACCGTTTTTTGTAAAAATAATACGGTCTGCATTTCTGTTTCCGCAATGATAATTAACATCGGCCTCAAAATAGATTTGTCCTTCAGGTAAAGCTTTTTCCCGGTTCCCGAATGGATCTCCGCCAATCGCTTTTCCAGGCAATACTTCGCAAAGATTTCCTTCAGAAGGCTTCCATCCCATTTTTCTGGCTTCACTTTTAGTAATGTAATAGTCCGGAAGCTTATGATTTTGCTTAACAAACCGGATAACCGTATTTTGTTCCGTAAGCTGATCTACAGATTGCTGCTGTTCTGAAGAATTATCTGGTGCTGAAGACCCGGCACTGCTGTATTCTACAACGGGTTTTGCATGATCTTTTTGATCTTCAATGAAATTCCGGTAAATATACATCGCCGACATCCCGAAAAGAAGTCCGAGGCAGATGAAAAACAGAGATCTTGTTTTACTGTTCATAGTTTTTAATTTAAAAAAAATATAACAATCTAAGAATCTAACAATGTAAAAATTAAAAGATGTAATAATATTTAATAAAATAACTAAAGATCCTCAGAGTTTGAAAACTCACTTTATTACATTGTTACACTATCAAATTGTTCCATTAAATTATCCTCTCCATTCTTCCGGAATATCACAGATCGGAATAGGAACCATTTTATGTTTTGCCGCTTTATGCATTCTGTCGAAGATCATGAATACTTCCTTATCGCGGCCTTCATAATCTTCCACCGCTTTTATGCCGTATTCTTTCTGAATTTTTTCAAGCTCGGGATAAGTTGCTCCAATCTGGTCTTCATCAGTTCTGTCTGCATCCCAAAGTCCGTCGGTAGGAATCGCATTCTGAATACTTTCTATAAGGTTGAGAGATCTTGCCAGCTCGTACACCTCGGTTTTATAAAGATCGGCGATAGGCGAAACATCTACACCGCCGTCTCCGTATTTTGTGTAAAATCCTATTCCGAAATCTTCCACTTTATTTCCCGTTCCGCAAACCAGAAGTCCGTGAAGTTGCCCGAAATAATAAAGCGTAAGCATTCTGAAACGCGATCTTGTATTGGCCAGAGCCAGATTATTGCTCCATCTTCCTTCCACATGATCATGAACAATTCCTTCAAAACTTTCGAAAACTGGAGTCAGGTTAATGGTTTTTCCCTGCACATTAGGAAATTTTTTCTTTAGATCTTCAATATGATCCTGTGCGCGGTTTACCTGGTCTTCTTTCTGACGGATAGGCATTTCCAACAGTAAAACCTCAAGTCCTGTCATTGCGCAAAGGGTAGAGACCACTCCGGAATCCACACCTCCCGAAACCCCGATTACATATCCTTTTGCATTAGCTTTTACCGCATAATCTTTCAGCCAGTTGACAATATGGTCTATTACTTTTTGTGTCTGCATTGTTATATTTTTTTAATCTGTTTATAAGAATTTCAAAATTAAATGTTTTGAAAATAGTATTAAAAATAATTTTTATGATTCAGCTCGTACCAGAAACAAATACCGTCCGGTTCTGTAAAATCTCCGGTTTTTATGAAACCCAGTTTTTTCAGAACATGATGGGAAGCATGGTTTTCAGAATGAGCATGGGCGTAAATAACATCAATTTTTAAACCATTAAAGCCAAAATCAAGCGAAGCCCTTGCAGATTCTGAGGCATATCCTTTTCCCCAATATTCAGGCATGAAACGATAGCCGAGATCATAAACATTTTTATAGCCGTTCACTTCCCGGGCCAGAAATTTAAGCCCGCTCCATCCGATCAACAGTCCGCTTTGTTTTTCTATAACGGCAAGTCTTCCCACTCCATAATCATTATATTGCTGCCGGATCATGGTAATAATGTTTTCAGTTTCACGGATATGGGTGAGAGGCGGCATTCCGATGTATTTCATGACTTCAGGACGGGAATCCACCAGAAACATACGCTCTGCGTCTGTTTCTTCAAATTTTCTCATGATCAGTCTTTCGGTTTCCAGTTGCATTTTTATTGTTGGTGAAATCCAAAAATGGTCACATCTTTGGCTCCTTTTTTAATATCATCTTCCCGGATGGGATTTTGTTTTATATTCAGAGTTTCTAAATTCAGATTTTGAGAAATGTCCAGTTTTCGGATAAAATTATGTTCCAGATTTATATTTTTAAGATTTCTAAGGCCGCTGATATCAATGGCTTTAATTTTATTTAAAGATACAGTTAATTGGGTAATTGCAGGAGTTGATTTCAATAAAATATTTTGAATCATATTATCATCAAGATACAGCGAGGTAAGGTTTTTAAGGTTTTCTGCACTGAAGGAAGAAATCTTACACCGGGTACAGGAAAACAGCCTGAGGCTGCCCATGCTTTTTACAGAAATTACGGAAATCTTATTATCGTCCAATACAATCATTTTTGCATTCTTAAAATACGGGAGGTCTTCCGTTGAGGTAATGCCTTTTCCTACCAGAAAAATATTTTCAACGTGATCGGCTTCAGACTGAACAATATTTCCGTCTTTATTAAGATCAAAGTTTTCGATAATGGCTTTTTCAAAGTTTTTATCTTTAAATATAATTTTCTGAGCATTGAAAAAAGGGAATAACGAAATCAAAAGCCAGAAGGATATTATTTTATTTTTCATTATCATTTTATGTTTAAATCACTATTTTTGTAGACTTAATTTCATGTAAAAATATGAAGATTTTCAGAATTGTTGCACTTTCACTAGTATTCGTTTTGGGATTAAATTCCTGTAAAAAAGAACCTGAAAATAAATGGAAAGTTGAAGTAAAAAATCCTGCTGAAAAAGTAGAAATTATCGATATTTCCAAAAACTTTTATGATCAGAATTTTCCTTTAACACAATTTAAATCAGAATTTCCGTGGTTCCAGGGAACAGTAAATGATGCGGATTTTGTTAAACGCAGAGCGGATCAGGAAGAAATAAAAATTTACAAGGAAGCTATTGCTAAAATAGATGAGAAAAAACTTCAGACAGACCTTCAGGATCTCTTTTCCCATATAAAATATTATTTCCCGGCATTCAAAAGTCCGAAAGTATATCTCTTTTCGTCTGCCTTGCAGATGGTTCAGGATCCTATTTTTTACGATCCGAAAGGAAATCTGCTGTTTGTTGATGTCACAGGTTTTATGGGAGAGGGAAATCCTAATTATAAAGGGCTTGAGATGTATTTCCAGAAATCGATGAACCCCAATAATATCGTACCGAAAGTTGCCCAGATTTTTGCAGAAGGTTTTGTGAAAGAATCTCCCGACCATCAGAAATTTATAGACATGATCATTCTTAATGGTAAGATCATGATTCTGAAAGATGCATTTCTGCCGACTTATCCGGATTATCTGAAAATGAACTATACCCAGAAGCAATATGAATGGGCGGTAGCCAATGAAGCCAATATCTGGAATTATTTTGTAGAAAATAATATCATTTTTGGAGATGATCACCGATTGGAAGACCGTTTTATTGCTCCCGGACCGTTCTCAAAATTTTATACGGAAATTGATAATGAATCTTCACCACAGGTGGGAATTTTCACGGGATGGCAGATTTGCAAAGCGTATCTTAATCAAAAACCGGATATTAAACTTCAGGATTTCCTGAATACGGATGCTACGGTTATTTTTAATCAGTCTGGGTACAAACCGAAATTATAAGAAATAAGCTGTAAAATATACGGCTGATAAATATAGAAATTTAGAAAATAGAATGTTATGAGAAAAACTCAGATTACCATAGATGTAGAATTGGATGAAAATCATATCCCCGAAAATATCACCTGGAATGCTCAGGACGGAGGAATTGAAAAAGAACCTACAAAAGCAACCATGATTTCAGTGTGGGACGACAAAGCCATGGAGGCTTTGAGAATTGATCTTTGGACCAAAGAAATGCCGGTAGACCAAATGAAAATGTTTATCCATCAGATTTTGGTTTCTCTCGGAAACACTTATCAGAGAGCAACCGGTGAAGAAGATGTAGCACAGTGGATGGAAGAAATAGCAGAAGAGTTTGCCGTAAAATCGGCGATAAAAATGTAAGAATTAATATAACAATGTATCAGTCTAGCAATGTAACAAATATTGGTAAACTGGTACATTGATACATTGTTAAATTATTAAGATTATGAATTTCAATACAAAAGTAATACACGGTGGCCAACACCACGAATCGGCAACAGGATCTGTAAATGTTCCTGTATTTTTAACATCAACATTCGCCCAGAAAAGTCCGGGTGTACATTCCGGATACGAATATTCAAGAGCGGCAAATCCTACAAGACAGGCTTTGGAAGATTCTCTGGCAAGCATTGAAAACGGCGCGAGAGGTTTGGCCTTCGGGTCTGGCTTAGCGGCTATTGATTGTGTTTTAAAATTATTAAACCCAGGAGATGAGGTTATTGCAGTGGATGATTTGTACGGCGGAACCTACAGAATGTTTACCAGGCTTTTCGAAAAATATCAGCTCAAATTTACCTTTGTGAGTTTTGATGATGCTTCAAAAATTGCCGATGTCATTACCGATAAAACAAAATTAATCTGGGTTGAAACACCAACCAATCCTTTAATGAAGCTGGTTGATATCAAAGCGGTAGTTGAAGTGGCAAAGGGTAAAGATATCCTGGTTGCGGTTGACAATACCTTTGCGACTCCTTATCTCCAGAGACCGATTGACCTGGGCGCTGATATCGTAATGCACTCTGCAACCAAATATCTGGGTGGGCACTCCGATGTTATCGCAGGAGCTTTAGTAGCGAAAGATGCTGAATTAGGTGAAAAACTTCACTTTATCCAGTTTGCGAGCGGTGGTATTTTGGGGCCTCATGATTCATACCTTGTACTAAGAGGAATCAAAACATTGGCATTAAGAGTTCAGAGACATTCAGAAAACGGAATGGCTGTTGCCCAATATCTTGAATCTCATCCTGCTGTGGATAAGGTGATTTATCCCGGTTTGGAATCTCATCCTCAATACGAATTGGCCAAATCCCAAATGAAAGATTTTGGCGGAATGGTTTCTTTTACTTTTAAATCAGGAAAAAAAGAAGATGCGATTAAATTTTTAGAAAAAGTAAAAGTATTCACATTGGCTGAATCATTGGGTGGAGTAGAGTCTCTGGCTAATCATCCTGCTTTAATGACCCACGCTTCCATCCCGGCGGTAAAACGTGCAGAATTGGGAATTACCGATGATCTGGTACGTTTAAGTGTTGGAATCGAAGATGCGGAAGACCTTATCGCAGATCTTGAAAGAGCTTTTTCGTAACATCACTTTTTAAAAGCATTTTGATTTGTATCGAAAAGCAGTATTGATTTTATTTGAAGCTTTTTGACTCCGTCGAATTGTATTTGCAAATTTTTTAAGGAGCAATTTCCCGCTTTCGCTACTCGCTTTTTCTGTTTTTGGCTCGGCGGCTTTGCCGCCGAGCCAAAAACAGAAAAGAGCTCAGACATGCCGCTCAACCGGGGCTAGGGTGGAGGTCTTTGTTTAAACATTTGAAAACCGTACAAAGTTTTTAGATATTGATTTAATAAAAAATAAGCTTTATGGTCTTTGTTAAGTAAAAAGGCTTTGAAACCTTAAAAACATTTAGTAGTCAATAATTTTAGCGGCTTTGCATTTAAAATAAATTATTAATAAAATATTATGAGAAAGATTCAGATTGTATTGTTACTGATTGTAAGTCAGATCATGTTTTCTCAGGTAAAGAATACCGATGAGCTCTATAAAACGGCAAAAAAATTAGACAGTCTGATATTCGATATCGGATTTAATGCATGCGATCTTTCTCATTATGATTCAATCGTCAGCGACGATCTTGAATTTTACCACGATAAAGGCGGGATTACCTCCGGAAAAGCAGCATTCATTGCATCCATTAAAAGCAATATCTGCGGCGGGCCCAACAAAGTAAGGCGTGAACTGGTTCCCGGCAGCATGAAAATCTATCCTTTGTACAATAATAATGTTCTGTATGCTTTCATTCAGGAAGGAGAACATGATTTTGCTGAATTTTATAAAGGAAAATGGAATAAAGGAAGCCGCGCAAAATTTACTATTCTCTGGATCCTGGAAGATAAAAACTGGAAAATGAAAAGGGTTTTAAGTTACGATCACCATCTATAAATTACTTTGTCAAACATATATTTTCATAGCTTTATCTTTGACAATATTTTCAAATTCAATAAAAATGACAAGAAAAGCAACGGCCGCAGATTTGCAGCAATTGGCTGAACTGTTTGATCAATATAGAATATTTTACCATAAAGAATCTGATATTCAGGCAGCAGAAAAATTTTTAGCAGAAAGGATCGGAAATAAAGATTCTGAAATTTTTGTCGCTGAATATAACGGCAGGCTGGTAGGTTTCGTACAGCTTTATCCGCTGTTTTCTTCTACAAGAATGAAGCGTTACTGGCTGCTGAATGATTTGTATGTCAATGAAAATTATCGTGGAAAAGGGTATTCAAAGGCTCTTATCGAAGAAGCTAAGAAAATGGCGAAATCTTCTGATGCATGCGGAATTCTTCTTGAAACCGGGAAATCCAACGATATCGGAAATCAATTATACCCCGCCTGCGGATTTGAAATCTATGATGAAGTGAATTTTTACGAATGGACAAATGAATAAATTAATGCACCAATGAAATAAATGTAACAGTCTGGCAATAATTAAGCTCTATATTATTAAACTGATACATTGTTACACTGTTAAACTGCTACATTATTAAATCATAAACAATGACTGATTTTCAAAAATATATACAAAGATATTTAGACTTAATCCCATCCGAAAACTGGTTGGAAGAATTAAAAAAAACCGGAGAACAAACGATTGAACTCTATGCTCAGCTTTCGGAAGAACAGTCTTCGTTTGCTTATGCAGAAGGAAAATGGACCCTGAAGGAGCTATTGTTGCATTTATCAGATACCGAAAGAGTATTTCAATACAGAATTCTGGCGTTCTTAAGAAGTGATCAAAATGAGTTGCCCGGCTTCGATGAAGAACTATATGCGAACCAGTCTTTTGCCAATGAAAGAACCGTAAGCTCACTGTTGGAAGAATATCAGCTGATCAGAAAATCTTCTCAGGTTTTATTGGAAACCGCTCATTTATCGGCATTAAAAAATGTTGGCACAGCAAATGGAAACCAGATTTCCGCAGAAACAATCGGGAAATTGATTGTGGGACACAATGTGCATCACCTGAATATTATTAAAGAAAGATATTTGGTAGAATTGTGAAGTTTTTTAATTTTATTGTCATTGCGAGAAGCGAAGCGACGAAGCAATCTAATAATTTAAAATTTAACACAAATGAAGCCAGGCTTTGTATACATCATGACAAATAAAAATAATACGGTTTTATATACTGGTGTAACATCTAATTTACCTAAAAGAGTTAATGAACACAAAAAACATTTTTTTGAATTAAGTTTTACTTCAAAATATAATATAGATAAACTTATTTATTGGGAATCTTTTCAGGAAATAGGTGATGCAATTTATAGAGAAAAACAGATTAAAGCAGGTTCAAGACAGAAAAAAATAGATCTGATAAATTCAATCAATTCAGAATGGAGAGATTTGACTGAAGATATTAAGGATATCATGAATCCTTTTTGAGATTGCTTCGTCGCTTCGCTCCTCGCAATAACAAATAATTATGGAAAACATTATACAAATACTAAAATCAGGCGGTACTATTTTATATCCTACCGATACTATTTGGGGAATCGGTTGTGATGCCACCAATATAGAAGCGGTCAATAAAATTTTTGAAATCAAAAAACGGGAAAAGAATAAATCCATGATTATTCTCGTAGAGTCTGAGAAAAGGTTGCAGGATTTGGTGGACGTTCCTGAAATGGCTTGGGAAATCATTGATTTGAGCGAAAAACCCGTTACCATCGTCTATGAAAATCCGAGAGGTCTGCCAAAAGAACTGTTGGCGGAAGACGGAAGCATCGGGATTCGTCTGGTAAAAAATGATTTTTGTAAGAAACTCATTACCAAACTTAATAAACCATTGGTTTCCACCTCTGCAAATTTCAGTGGTGAAAAAAGTCCTTTGAAGTTTTCGGACATTTCACGGGAGATTATTGATCTGGTAGATTATGCAGTGGAAGAAGACAGGGAAAAAGTGTCTCAGTATTCAGGCTCTTCGGTTATCAAAATCTGGAGTGATAACAGAATAAAAGTACTTCGCGAATAAGAAAAAAGATTTAATTATCTTTGCAAAATCATTCAGCCATTAAGAAGTCGGAAACTTAGTTTTTACACTAAAATCTGATTTCTTAGTGGTTTTAAGTTAAATAATAGTTGAGCTTTAATCTATTGTTTATCAGTATCATCTAACATCTAAAAAAATGTTCATCAATCTTAATCAAAATAGAAACCTTAAACTTTTTAAAATAATTTCTGAAGTCGCGGAAAAAAATGGCCAGTCGGTGTACATCGTTGGCGGTTATGTTCGTGATTTGCTGATGAAAAGAAAAGCTTCTACGGATATTGATTTTGTAACTGAACAGAGCGGCATCGAGTTGGCCCAAAATGTGGGAAAAGAAATTGATCCAAAGATGAAAGTTTCCGTCTTTAAAACGTATGGTACGGCAATGATAAGGTACAAAGAGCTTGAGCTTGAATTTGTAGGTGCCAGAAAAGAAAGTTATACGGAAGACAGCCGGAAGCCGGAAGTGGAAGGCGGTACCATAGAAGACGATCAGAAGAGACGGGATTTTACGATCAATGCAATGGCAATTTCTCTGAATAAAGATAATTTCGGTGAATTAATTGATCCGTTTAACGGAGTGGAAGATCTCGAAAAAGGAATTCTCAGAACACCGTTGGAACCTGCCCAAACCTATTCTGATGATCCGTTGCGAATGATGAGAGCCATTCGTTTTGCTTCCACATTACAGTTTCGGATTGAAGAAAAATCGCTGGAAGCCATTAAACAGGAAGCGGAAAGAATAAAAATCGTTTCAATGGAAAGAATTATGGTGGAATTTAACAAAATCATGCTTTCCCCAAAACCTTCTGTCGGACTCAGGCTGATGGAAGAAACCGGTTTGATGAAATTGATTATTCCTGAACTCATTAATCTGAAAGGAATAGAAGAAGTGGAAGGGCAGACCCATAAAGACAATTTTTACCACACCTTGGAAGTCGTAGATAATATTTCACAAAATACCGACAATCTTTGGCTGCGTTGGGCGGCATTGCTTCACGATATCGGAAAAGCACCGACGAAAAAGTTTGTGGAAGGAACGGGCTGGACATTCCACGGACACGAGTTTTTAGGTTCAAAGATGGTGAAAACTTTGTTTCAGCGACTGAAATTACCTTTAGGATCGGATATGAAATATGTTCAGAAAATGGTAAAGCTTTCTTCACGTCCGATTGCTCTTATTACTGATGATGCTTCAGATTCTGCACTGAGGAGGCTTTTATTTGATTCCGGGGAAGATCTGGAAGATCTTTTTACACTTTGTAAAGCAGATATCACTACGAAAAATTCTAAAAAGCAGGAAAAATTTAAAAAGAATTTTGAATATGTAGCGGTAAAAATCAAAGAAGTGGAAGAGAAAGATCAGGTAAGAAATTTTCAGCCGCCGATTTCCGGAGAGGAGATTATGGCACTGTTTAACCTGAAGCCGGGCCGTGAAATCGGAATTTTAAAAGAAAAAGTAAAAGAGGCCATCCTGGAGGGAGAAATTGAAAATGACAGCGAAAAGGCAAAACAATTCGTTATTGCAGAAGGAGAAAAACTGGGGCTAACACTTGTTTAAAATGTTTTTTGGACCATTTGATTATATCATACTGATAATCATTGTAATTTTCAACATTATAGTTTGGAAATATGAAATCATAAAGAAACGCAATTGGGTATTTTACCTGATTGCGTTTTTGCTTTTCAGCTTTATTATTCCTGTTTTTTCTATTTATTTCGAAGTTCAGAGAGCGATAAAAGGCCAGCCGTTTGTAGATAATTTTACATTGTTATATACGTATTTCAGATTTCCCATTTGGTGGATGATAGGTGTGCTTGAGGTAATTTGGTTAAAATATTATCTTAAAATAAAAATCCGGGCGGTTTCGAAGAAACCGCCCGGAAAAAAACACAAATGATGAAAAAATAAATTGTATTTATTGGTAAATACAAATGTTCTTAGTTCCAGTATGCGCCGTTGGTACCTTTACCCGCTGTAAAAGTTTTCAGAAGAGAACCGTTCGTAGAATACACGCTGACTTTACTGTCCTCAGTAAATCCATTGGCATCAGAAACAAAAATTCTGTCGTTTACAACGCTGAATCCATATAGATTAGAGTACGGATCAACACTGTTGTTTACTGTAAACAGTGGAGTAGTAGGCGCCGTAGAAGCAGTTAAATCCATCGCGTATACTTTTAGCCCTGAAGTAAAGTAAAATTTGCCCTTTTCAATTTCAAGATTCGTAGCATCGCTAATTCCTGTTAAAGTAAATGTTTTGGTAATGCTCCCCGTATTTGAAATCTGGTAGATATAAGAATCTGCAGTTCCTGAGGCGATAGCATATACCGTTCCGTTGCTGGCAATCATTTTATTGATGTTTCCGTTCGGTATCGTGATCGTAGACTGTATTTCGTTATTAGATGTCGTAATATAGGTAATCTTATTTCCGAAACCGAAAGAAGCATTCTGCACGAAAATATTATTTCCGGCTTCAACGATTCTTTCAACACTGTCGGTGAAGTTTATTTTCTTAACAAAAGATAAATCGGATGTTTTATAAATGCTTACATATTTGTCACCTCCGTATTTGTCATTGGTTACATAAATATTATTGTTGGCAAAAGCCATGAATCGTGGAGAGTTCAGCTGAGCGGTAATTTCGCCTATTCTCTTAAAGTTCGATCTGTTGACGATCTGAATTTTGTTTGAATTATTCAGCAACAGGTATGCATGGTCTCCATTAAAGCTGATCATCTGCAAAACATCACCAAGGTTAGAGCCTCCGTTATTGGCAGAGAAAATATTATCCTGTTTCATGTTCAGGTCAGAAGTAATATACGTTACATCTGCATTTGGTTTTCCGAAATTTCCCTCGTTGCTTAGTAAAAATCCGTTTCCGTAGTACGTTTCATCGCTTATAGTATCATCACTGCTACACGAAATATTGAACAGTAATGCAAAAGCAAAAACAAGGGTCAGAAGTTTAGTTATTTTCATAATATGTTAAATGTTAAAAATTAATATTGATATAAACACTGTAATTTCTTTTGGGCAAAGGATAATAAGAAACGGTCTGATAAACAACGTCTGTAATATTATTTACCTTAAATCCTAAAGTGTAATGGTTTAAAAATTTTGTGGAAATTCCGATGTTCAAAACGAAATAAGGATCAATGGCGTCCGCTCTTTTTTCGTCGGTAGTGGTATAAGTAAGCCCATTGAAAAGCCCCTGCACATAAACACTCAGGAAGCGGTAGCGGTAATCGATGTTTCCGGTAGCCTTATGAAGCGGAACATACATCATCTGCATTCCTGTAAGCTTATTGGTAGATCTGGAATACGTGTATCCGCCGTTAAACGTAAAATGATGATTTCCAAAATCTTTCTGATAAGTGATCCGCGAGTCAAGCCCGTAAATTTCTACGCTGTAGGTATTGAATGCAGCCCAGTAACCTGCAGCTGTCGGAAGCCAGTTGATATAGTTTTTAATATCCATATAATACGGACTCACCGTCAGTTTCAAATCTCCGAATGTCAATTCATGATCCATATCCAGGTTTGTAGATGTTTCCGGAACCAAATCAGGATTTCCTCCCTGTTGCCAGTACAGATCATTGAAAGTAGGAAACTTAAAATTTCTTGAGAAGCTTGCGCCTGCCTGATACCATTTTACAGGCTGCCATTTTCCTGAAAAAGAATAGAGGACAGGAGAAGATATATTTTCTACAAAATCTTTTTTAATACCTGCTTCAAAACGAAGATCAGAAGTAACGAAATATCGGATAAGACCTGCTGCAGAACCAACATTTCTGCTGATATCTCCAATGCCCGATTGATAACCCGACCCTTTATTTACCTGAAATTCCCCAATGGCATTGACATTGATTTTCGGAGTGATGAAATAATTAAAATCATTTCTGAAAATATAATTTTTACCTTCCGCACCACCTTCCTTCGGTTTGTCAATATCTCCGAAATACTGGAAATTATCCTCCGTGTAAGCCACTTTCAGGCTGTTGGAAAAATTATTTCTTGTAACATCCCAGGAAAGAAGACTGCGCAATGTCTGGGCTTTATATTTTGTTTTGTTACCGTTCTCTGTGAAAATAGGATAATGTTGGGATCCGTCAAATAGCTGGTTTTGCCACGAAATCGTTTGATGCGGTGCAATTTTATACGAAGCTCCGATGTTGATCGACGAATTGTAAAACCTGCCGTTTCTGTTGATGTACTCCTTCTCCGGAACTTCATAATCGTTCTGGCTGATGACATAATTTCCCGAAACCTTCATACTGAACTTTTCATTGCTGAAGGAAGACCTCAGGAAATTATTAAAGGTCCCGAAGGATGCTGCTTCCGAATAAAGAAAAGCATGGGCACCCTTGTTAAACTCCAGGTTATTATTAAGATGAATACTCCCTCCGATGGCAGAACTTCCATATTGTACACTTCCGCCGCCGGCTTTTACTTCAAGCTCATCATACCCGAAAAGCGGCATATTATTCACATCACCTTGTCCGAGAAAGGCTGAGTTGATGTTGATGCCGTTCCACACAAAAGCTGTGTGCCCTGCACTGGTTCCCCTGAAGGATGGCGATGAAACTGCACCCCGTCCGTTTTCTTTAATATAAAGCTGAGACTGGAACCGCAAAAGTTCGGAAAGATTGGTGGTGTTTTTTTCGAAATCTTTCGGACGGATCGTATTGACACTATGAAAAAGCTTTACTTTATTCATTTGGTTATCAAAGATATATACCGTATCAATGGCTTTCTCCTGTGCAGAAAGAAAGCAGCCGTAAGCCGAAAAAATCAGTACTAAAGATTTTTTTATATCCATTCTATTTTACTTTTCCTCCGAAAGCAATGTATTTAGTTACAATTCTGGCAGGTCTCCTGACTTTCGCGTTTCTACACCTTCCCGTTTGCACAGTGGTTTGTCGTAGAAACTTTTCTTGCGATCTACAGTTGCGGGGACAGTCCGGGATTTACACCCGATTCCCTTTTCATTCCAAATGATTGGAAACCAAAATTTTTTGCAAAGATAAACTTATTCGTCAAAAAAGCAAAAACAGAGAAATAATTAAAGTATGATGACGATTTTGTAAAGGTTGTTTTATTTTTCAGGAGCCGGGAACCTGCTTTCCACTGCAATTCCTCATTACGCGGCTCCACCCGGCCTGGCTTGGGCCTACGACAGGCTCGCCGCTCCACTCCGGGATTTTCGTTGCAATCAGGGCTAGGATTTCTGTGACGGCTGAGGTTTTTCGGAGCCACCACAGAAATCTCAGTTTTCTAAATGGTAAGAATTCTCCTCACTTGGTGGGGTGGATTAATTTTCAGAGAAATTAGATGATTTAAAAAGGCTAATCCAAAGTCAATTGTGAACTGTCAATTTGCTACGTTTGTCAATTTGTCAATTTTCTTAAATTCACCATTTACTTGCAAAGCAGAATTCATCATTCACCAAAAATCGCTACAAAAACGTCCCGTCAAAATAAAACGGCAGCAGATCCTTAATCGAATGTACCTTCACCACCTCCTCATTCATGCTTGAGAAATAAAGATCAATGTTTTCATTTTGCTTGGTCTCAAATTCAATCAAACTTTGCCTGCAGGCTCCGCAGGGTGGAATAGGAGGATTTTTCTCAGGAAATTCCCTATGGCCTCCCACAATGAAAATCTTTTTAATTTTCACAGCCGGAAAATTGGCAGCTACCCAGAATAAGGTTGTTCTTTCGGCACAAAGTCCCGATGGAAATGCCGCGTTCTCCTGGTTGTTCCCGGAATACATTTCGCCATTTTCAAGCAGCACAGAACATCCTACCAGAAAGTTGGAGTAAGGAGCGTATGCATTCTCGCGCGCGTCCTTTGCCTTTTGAAATAATTCTTTTTCTATATCGTTCAGCTCGCTGCTATTCTTAAAATATTCGTAACTGATCTGAGTTTCTTTTTTCATATATTGTGGATTAAAAAAAGGGGGATAAAATTACTTCTTTTTCACGAGGTAGGCAATAAAGGCCTGCTCTTTGCAATTCTCAATTTTTAAAAATAAAAATGAACATGTTATATACTCCAGTTACTTTCAGAAATGTTGAATTAAAAAACCGTTGGGTAATGTCGCCAATGTGTATGTATTCCAGTGAAGATGGACTTCCCAATGACTTCCATTTTGTTCACTATGGAAGCCGCGCTCAGGGTGGAGCTGGGCTTCTTATCGTAGAAGCAACCGGTGTGGAGCCCCGCGGAAGAATTACCAATCACTGTATGGGAATATGGAACGATGAGCAGGCAAAGCAGCTTCAGAGAATTGTAGAGTTTGTTCATAAAAATTCAGAAAGCAAAATAGGAATTCAGCTTTCGCATTCCGGAAGAAAAGGATCTACATGGAATACCAAACAAATTTCCGTTGAAGAAGGATGGGAAACCATCGCGCCAAGTCCGATTCCGTATCATCCGACAGAAAGAATTCCGCATGTTTTAACCCAGGAAGAAATTAAGGAACAGGTTCGGAATTTTAGAGAAGCTGCCAGAAGAGCAGTAGAGGCAGGTTTTGATGTCATTGAAATTCATGCGGCTCATGGCTATCTTATTCATCAGTTTTTATCGCCGCTTTCAAACATCAGGACTGATGAATACGGTGGAAGCTTTGAAAACAGAATCCGTTTTTTAGTTGAAATTGTAGATGCTGTAAACGAAGAATTGAATGACAATGTTGCTTTGTTTGTAAGAATTTCAGGAACAGAATATGCAGAAAACGGCTGGGAGATTACCGACAGTGTTGAATTGTCAAAAGTCTTGAAGAATCACTCTGTGGATCTCATTGATGTTTCCAGTGGCGGAAATATTCACGGCGTAAAGATTCCTCTTTTCGATGGCTATCAGGTTCCATTAGCTTCACAGGTAAGAAATGAAGCCGATGTAAAAACAGGAGCTGTAGGACTGATTAAAAAAGTTTCCCATGCGGAAGAGATTCTTCAGAAAGGAGATGCCGATCTCATTTTTATTGCCAGGGAAATGTTGAGAAACCCTTATCTTGCAGTTCAGGGATCATTTGAAATGAATGAAGAATGCTTTTTCCCACATCAATATCTGAGAGCGAAAATATAATCTTAATTTTTATATATTTGATCAACAAAAAATCAGAATATGAAAGCAGAAGATTTTATGCTGCCCTGTCCTATCAAAAAATTCTTTGGGGTAGAATGCTTCGGATGCGGCACTCAGAGAGCGATTGTAATGGTTTTTGAAGGCAGATTTGCTGAAGCTTTTCATATGTTTCCTGCAGTGTATACTGTATTGCTGTTTTTTGTGGCAGTCATCTTAAACTTTGTGGATAGAAAAAGGAATTACAGTAATATCTTAGTTTTTTTAGCAATAACAAACGCTATTATTATGGTAATTTCATACTTTTATAAACATTTATTTCTAAACATAACTTAAACTAAATTATAAACTATGGATCAACAAAAATTACCCAACGCAACCGCAGTATTAATTCTTGGAATTGTATCAATTGTAGGTTGCTGCTGCTATGGCCTTCCGGGGCTTATATCTGGAATTATTGCTCTTGTTCTCGCCAAGAAAGATGGTCAATTGTATAAACAAAATCCAACAATGTACTCAAATTATAGCCAGCTGAATGCCGGTAAAATTATGGCGATTATTGGGATTTCATTAAGTGTATTGTACTTTATTTATGTGATTGTACTGTTATCGACAGTTGGTTGGGAAGCAATGAAAGACCCTCAACTGATGCAGGAGAAAATGAGAGATTTGCTTGGACAATAATCTAAATGATAGTTAATAATAAAAGCCTTCGTCATCTATGATGAAGGCTTTTATTTTAAAGTTAAGATATATTTATTTAACAATAAACTTCATTACCGAACCATCTACTTTCAGAATATAGACTCCTGAAGGAAGATTTTTTATTCTGATAGAATTTCTGTTGTTCCTGAATGGCTGTTCAAAAGACTGCATTATTTTTCCCTGGAGATTATAAATTTCAGCTTTCGTAATGTTCCGTGTTTCACCTTTTACAAAAATTTCATTATTCACAATCGGATTTGGGGAGATCTGCATCTGGTTTTGAGGTAAGATCGTTTCTGCATAAACACTCTGAATGTTTCTTGATGTTCCGGAATAACAGGTCCAGCTTAGGTTGTCTATGGCTACTCTGTTGCTGGTTGAGTTGTTTTCCAGCTCTACAACTACATTTCCTGAAATGTTGATATTATTAATCGTAGTAGTTGTTGAATTAGTGCTGTAAGGTACGGTTCCTACGGCTGTTCCGTTTACTTTTACAGTAAATGTTCCGTTCGATCCTGTAAATTTCAATTGTGTGGTTACCGTTAATGACCCGATGCCGTTACCCGAACTTCCTGATGTTAAAGCACCGTCTCTTATGGTAATGGCTTTTGTAGAAATAGTCTGGTCGGTTCTGGCATCTGTGGCAGTCCATGAAATTCCGCCGTTGCTCCAGGTTCTTGTTAAATAAGAAGCAGAACTTGCTGTTGGAATGGTTTCGAAAGTTTCGTTCGCACAACCGGTCGTTGTGGGAGGAGTTGTAGTTCCGCCGCCTCCTGTAGATCCGGATCCCCAAATTAAATTCACATAATTCGGATTGTCAATAAAAGGATTTCTGTTTCCCTGAAAAGCATAAGAAGCATTATTTCTGTTGATTTCAGCCAGCGATACAGGATCCTGATTGTGCCATGCGAGCAAAACATTCAGTTCCCAGGTCTGTAATCCTGGAAAGGTGGAATTGCCCAGCATATTTCCTGAAGCGAAAGTGGAAAGTTTGCCTTGATAGCGTGTTACAAAATAGAAGATCATTCTCGCGACATCCCCTTTAAATTCATCAATCGGCTCAAAAACGGTTCCCGAATATCCGGAAGAAACCGAGTTTCCAAGTTTGGATCCGTTTTTAGAGGTGAATGTTGCGGTACCAACCTTTCCGAAAGGATAATTGGATCGCATCCCGTTTACTTTTCCATCGGTTGCCCTGATAAAATGTATATCGGAAACCATTGGTGAAGATTCATTAAATAAACTCTGGGGAACAATATGTTCTCTGTTGTAACAATTTCCTTCTACGGAATAGGTCCCGCACTGATTTGTTCCGGGAGTGTATTTATAAGGATCTGTACCTGCCGGCTTTTCTGAATAAATATCCAGAATAGAACCGTCATTTTCGTAATTTTTGTCAATGTCAGTTGTCTTATAGCCGGTCCAAAGTCCATTATAGCCTTTGTCCTGGTGTCCGTTGGTGATAATTGTACTTAAGGCTGTTTTCAGTGAAGCTCCGGACAACCCGTTGGCCGAGTTGTAATATCCTGAAGGAGCCTGCGCATTTGTCAGAAAAGAGACAAACACCAAAATGATTAGTGATTTTTTCATGTCAATATTTTAGGTGGTAAGATTAATATAAAATTACGGATAAGAAATTACGGAATTGTTAATTTTCTAAATAATATTGATATCATGATAAATTATTAATATTAATAATTATTTATTACATGTGTTTTAATTTTTAATTACTTGAGAAAAATCATAAAAATATAAATCAATAATATGAGAGAAAAGAATTACTTTCGTTGTTATTATTTTTATTTAGAATGGTTAAAAATTTATATTTTAAAATGAGTATGCCTGTATTAGGGCTTATAGGCGGAGTTTTCTTTGCCGGTGCACAGTGTAATCCGGTAAGCAGTTTATCTGAAAATTTTGATGCATATTCCTGTTGCAGCATGGGAGTCGTGCCTACATGCTGGGATAGTGTGATTTTGGGCGGGGCAAGCCAGATTATTTCAAGTACACAGCCTGCCTCCGGAACAAGTCAGATTTATCAGACCGGCTATGGCACAGGCAAAATATCCATCGTTATTTTGCCGACAATGACAAATCTTTCAGACGGTACGCATCGGCTTCGTGTGAAGATGAAAGCAAACGGAGCGGGTTATCTGGAATTAGGCTACATAAAAGATGCAATTCCCGAAACTTTTGTAGTTCTTCAGCCTATTACCATCACCAATACTTCCTATGACAGCACATCGGAAAGGATTTTTACGATACCAACTACGATTCCCGCAGGAATGAGGCTGGCCATACGCAATCCCGGAACTTCTTTTGCCGGACATTACTGGGACGATGTAGTCTGGGAACCTATACCGAATCTGGCAACCGGCGAAACGGAAAATCTGCCTAAGATAGGTCTTTATCCGAATCCTGTTCACGATGAACTGCATATTTCTAATGTGAAAAATGTAGAAACACTTATAATAACGGAAACGTCAGGAAGGGTCTTAAAAGTCATTAATAAACCTTCTGATATCATATTATTAACTGATCTTGAAAAAGGAGTGTATTTTATTTTACTGCATTTCAAAAGCGGAGAAGAGACATCATACAAAATAATCAAGGACTAATTGGTCTACCCGATAAGGTTTTATTAAATAAAAAAGCCAATACAAAATGTATTGGCTTTCTATATATCTGATTGTGTTACTCTTATTTTCTTTGTGGAGGGTAATTCTTCATGATTTCACCCACAATTTCAGGAATTTGTTTTTGCTTGGCTTTCGGGCGGTCTACGGAAATTCCGCTTCCGATCCCCTGCCAAACCAGTTTATTTGATCTTGCATCTACCATATCTACAATAATGGCTCCTTCATTATAATTGCTGGTCCATGTTCTGTTCATCCCGATTCCCCATCCGAAAGGTCCGCCCCATCCCCATGCTCCATAAGGAGAACTGGTAGTTATATCCGTAATTTTTTTATGATTGGCTTTCACGTTGATGATCAAATCCGGGCTGTCTCCCGACTGAAGACCTTTCATCTGAAGCTGTTTTGATAATTCGTTCAAAACTCTGTCTTTGTCTATGTCATTCAGTTTCAGATCATCAATTCTTAGCTTATAGGTTCTGTAATTCGTAAAGTTTGCGGTTTCCGCATAATCAGAACGTACATTAAAAGGACTGCAGGATGTTAAACCCAAAGTAGCCGCGGCTAACAAAATAAAAATATATTTCTTCATTTTACTTATTTTTTTTATCGTTTTTAATAAATGTGTCCGTTTTTTTATCGTATCCGTAAGGACAATGTCTACAGCCACTTTTACAGCAATGTCCTCTCTTCAGATGAAATTTTTCTGTAAAAACCTTATACCCCTGCTCATTGTAGTAAAAATCTTCACCTTCTTTGATGTCAAAAAGTGCCATAAGTTAAATCGCTAAGTCAAAAAACTTTATATTTGTTATTATGATAATTGTATGCCAAAAACTTTTGAAATTCCTAAAAATCAGCGGCATCGCTCTTTTTCCTTTTATCTTAATAAGGAATTCCGAAGATAAGAAAAATAAAATATTGATCAACCACGAAAAGATTCATTTAAGACAGCAAATCGAAATGCTGGTCATATTTTTCTATTTATTTTATCTCATTGAATATTATTACTGGCTTTTTAAACTGAAAAATGAATTTCACGCTTACCAGAGAATTTCTTTTGAAAGAGAAGCATATGCCAACGAACATGATCTGAATTACATTAAAAAAAGGAAATTCTGGAGCTTCAGAAAATATCTTTAATAAAATTTTTATCATACATTAAAAATTCCCCTCCTCTGGAGGGGTGGTTTAAATTCACAAAAAATTAAATTTTTATTAAAACGACAACGTTAAATCCATAGAAAAGTTTAAAAAAACAAAAAATACTATTTTTGTACAATACATTCAGGATACAATGATATTACAGCTTCCGGCACAAAAAATTCCGATCCAGGAAATCCCGATTGATAAAAAGGTTAAACTTTTCATCAAAAGAGAAGACCTTATTCATCCTGATATTTCAGGAAACAAATACTGGAAGCTATTTTTTAATATCAATAATTATTTGACCCAAAACCCGGAAAAGCCTTATATCATTACTTTTGGAGGTGCATTTTCCAATCATATTGCGGCAGTTTCTGCAGTAGGAAATCTCACCGGAATTCCTACTTTAGGTATGATCAGGGGAGAAGAACTTAAAGACAAATGGCGTGAAAATCCAACCTTAGTTTTTGCCAGAAAAAACGGAATGAACCTTCAGTTTGTAAGCCGTGAAGAATACAGGCACAAGGAAAAACTTACCGAATTTTTAAAATCCGAATTTCCGGACGCGCTTGTCGTTCCCGAAGGTGGCACCAACGAAGAGGCGGTAAAAGGCATAAAAATGATGCTCAATGACGAAACAAAAGATTTTGATTATCTTTGCACCGCAGTTGGAACGGGAGGAACCATTTCAGGAATCTCAGAATTTTGTGAAGAGAATCAGAAAGTTATGGGATTTCAGGCGGTGATGGATCGTAGTTTGGAAGAAACGATTGCTAAATTAACTTCAAAGCGGAATTTCAGTCTAATAAATTCTTCCTTTGGGGGTTATGGTAAAATAAATGATGAGAATATCCGTTTTATCAATGATTTTAAGAGAGATTACGGAATTCCGCTGGAACCGATCTATACAGGAAAAATGATGCAGAAGGTTTTAGAAATGATTGAAGAAGGATATTTTCCCGAGAATAGTAAAATTTTGTGCTTCCACACCGGTGGATTACAGGGAATTGAAGGCGCAAATTTATTGTTGGAAAAACAGAACAGAAATTTAATTATATAAGTAAAATTGAAAATAGGAAACACTAAGTGTTCCATCTTTCAGTTTAAAACAATAAAAATTATAAGATGAAAAGACTTTTCTTACTCGTAAGCCTTTTAGTTTTATCAAAATTTTCGGCTCAGACCTGGGCAACTGAAGATCAATACATCCAGAAATTTGCCAAATATGCTGTAGAAGAAATGGAAAAGTATAAAATTCCTGCTTCTATTACCCTTGCACAGGGACTTCTGGAGACAGGTGGCGGACAAAGCCGGCTGGCGCTGGAAGGCAAGAACCATTTCGGAATCAAATGCAAAGATGACTGGACCGGAAAAACGATGAAGCACACCGATGACGCTCCCAATGAGTGTTTCCGGGTATATGACGATCCGCGTCAGTCGTATGAAGATCATTCCATATTTTTGTCGACAAGAAAATACTACGCCAATCTTTTCAACCTGGATATGAAGGATTACAGAGCGTGGGCAACTGGACTTAAAAAAGCAGGATACGCAACCAATCCGAGATATGCTTCCATACTAATCGGTAAAATAGAAAAATACAGGTTATACGAATTTGATAATACCAGCTCAAAAGAAGTGCTGTATGCGGTGCTAAAAATGTATCCGAATCTTAAGGATGACAGAACCTTTATGGCACAGCTGGAAACGGAAAAATATACCAAAAAAGCAAAAGACCCCGTAATCGTTGAAGTGCCCTATAAACAGACTTCTTATGCGCAACAGCAGAAAAGGGTGGAAAGAATCAGAACAAAATCGGAAGTTCTTAATTCTATTCTCATTAAAACCCACCCGAACGACGGTCTGAAATACATTGTAATTCCTGAAGATACCAATCTGGAATTTATCGCGAAAAAATTTAAAATAAGCGAAAGCAAACTTATAAAATGGAACGAGCTGGAAGGTGATGTTCTATACAAAAATGATATTGTATTCCTGGAATCTAAAAATTCTGATGGAAATACAGCAACCTATAAAGCCGAAGCAGGGGAAGATATGCATGATATCGCCCAGAAATTCGGGATCAAATTGAATAAACTGTACGCTAAAAACAGGATGGATGCAGGGCAGAAGCCTTCTGCCGGACAATTGATTTATTTAATTGATAAAAAACCAAGAAATTAATTCGTTGATGGTCATTGTTGTTGGTTGATAAACTGACAATAATCAGCCATTAACCAACAACTATATATGAAATACCAAAGAAGTTCAGCTTTATTTGATGAAGCGTACCAATACATTCCGGGAGGAGTAAATTCCCCGGTCCGGGCATTCAAATCCGTAGGAGGAGTTCCGGTTTTTATGAAATCTGCAAAAGGAGCTTATCTTACCGACGCCGATGACAACACGTATATTGATTATATTAATTCCTGGGGACCTGCTATTTTAGGACATACCCATCCCGAAGTTTTAGAAGAATTGAAAATTCAGGCAGAGAAAGGTTTTTCTTTCGGAGCTCCTACAGAACTGGAAACTGAAATTGCAAAATTCATCGTGGAAAAT
Organism: Chryseobacterium sp. MHB01; assembly: GCF_034651565.1. Taxonomy (NCBI): domain Bacteria; kingdom Pseudomonadati; phylum Bacteroidota; class Flavobacteriia; order Flavobacteriales; family Weeksellaceae; genus Chryseobacterium; species Chryseobacterium sp. MHB01. Next base: position 43,414 of record NZ_JAYEDA010000001.1, read on the forward strand.
GTCCCGAATATAGACCAGATCAGAATGGTTTCTTCGGGAACGGAAGCATGCATGAGTGCAGTGCGTCTGGCGAGAGGTTTTACAGGAAGAGATAAAATCGTAAAATTCGAAGGCTGTTATCACGGGCATTCAGATTCATTCCTGATAAAGGCGGGGAGTGGTGCTGCTACCTTCGGAAATCCGAATTCTCCGGGAGTAACGGCAGGAACGGCAAAAGATACGTTACTGGCAAGATATAACGATTTTGAGCAGGTAGAAGATCTTTTTAGGCATAATCAGGGTGAAATTGCAGCAGTCATTATTGAACCTGTAGCCGGAAATATGGGCTGTGTTCTTCCTGAAAACGAATTTCTTCAGAAATTGAGAACCATCTGTGATGAAAACGGAGCTTTATTAATCTTCGATGAGGTAATGACTGGTTTCAGGCTTGCTTTCGGAGGTGCTCAGGAGCTTTTTAATGTAAAAGCTGATTTGGTAACCTACGGAAAAGTAATCGGTGGCGGACTTCCGGTAGGAGCTTTTGCAGGAAGAAATGAGATTATGGATCATCTTGCTCCAAAAGGAGGTGTTTATCAGGCAGGAACACTCAGCGGAAATCCTCTGGCCATGAGAGCCGGATTAAAAACGCTTCAGCTCATTAAAAATGATCCTGAATTTTTCAATCGCCTGGCAAAAACAACCGAAACACTGGATTTTGAAATCGGAAAAATTTTAAATGAAAAAGGAATTCCTCATAAAATCAACCGAAAAGGGTCAATGATGTCTGTATTTTTCAATATTAACAGGGTTTCTAATTTTGATGAAGCGCAGGAAGCCAATCATGCGTTGTTTAATAATTTCTTCCATCAGATGCTGACGAACGGAATTTATCTTCCGCCAAGCGGCTATGAAACGTACTTTATCAGTGATGCCATCAGGGATAAAGAAATCGATAGGACCCTGGAAGCCGTACGAAAATTTGAATATTCTTAAATAATAAAAGGACCTCTTTCAAACTTTTGAAAGAGGTTTTATTTAAATTATGCACACTGAATACCGCACTCGAGTGAGCAGAGTAAAACGCCTGTTGAAGTAGGCTTGTCATAACATCCGTTAGTTCGATGACACTTGGTTACACATTGAGTAGGTGTTTCACTAACGGTTTCTAAAGCTTTATCCGGACCGGATAAAAGGCTTTTAAGATTTTTTATTGTTGAATCTGAAATTTTTTTATCTCCATCATTTGCATAATATGTCGCAATTGGTTTTTCATTTTTATCCAACACAACTTTAAAGTAAAAACCTTCGCCGTGAGAATTTTCTTTGTAGATAACATAATAAGAATCACCTAAGGCTTCGGAGTTTTTAGTAAGAACAATGAATTTCTTATTTTCAGGTTGTTCATTTTTCTTAAACGAGCTGAAATACTCTTTGTCGTTTCTAACTATGTCATTAGTATTCGCTTTAATTGTAGTAAGTGTGCATAGTAAAAGTAAGAATGCAATTAAAAAATTATTTTTCATAATAGTTGTTTTTAAAGTTCAATTTTGTTTTCATTTTTATATTCTTTAATCATTTTTCTTTGAGTTTCGCCAAGTACTTTCCTTATATCAATGATGTTACCATTTGCATCTTTTTTTTCATAAATCTGGTTACTATTCATCATCTCAAACATTCTCTTTAACGGAGCTTCAGTATGGTTTTTTCTCATTTCAATAAATTTTTCTTTTGAAGTTTCAATATATTTTCTTTTTATAATATGATCATCAATAGAAATTTTCTTTTCTTTTGAAATACCAATTGCCAAAAAATGATGGTCGTTTTTTTCATCAAATATTTCGAGAATTAAACCAGGTAATCCACAAAACTTATAAGGTCCATCCTGAATAGGTAGTTCTGTTGTAAAATATGCATAATATTTTCTTCCTGCATATTTTGTGGAAGCAGCATATGCTTTAAAACCTAAAATTTCTTTGCTTTCTTTAGCTATTTCCCATTTAAAACTAGGATTTTCCTCATAATTATATTCATGCTCATCAAACTCATCAGAATAGTAAATGATTTTTTTAGATGGTATATCCTTTTTAATATAACACCCAAGCAAATCTCCAGGTAATGCTTTAAAATTTATTTTTCTACCGGCTTTTTGATCTGATGCTATTATTGAATCAGATAAATATGGTGCTTCACTAAAAAAAGTAGAAGTATTTTCTTTAATGTTTAAAAAGGTATTTTGTGAAGTGATTTTAATGCTATCCTTCATTATTCGCTTTGAATAAACATATTGTACCACTAATGATTGTGCATCCACAAAACATGAGGAATAGAGGAAAAAAAGAAATATTATAATGCTACTTTTCATTAGGCACCACTACATTCTAATGCACAATCTAAAGCACATAATGCCGTACCTGTTTCAGTGGGCTTATCATAGCAATGCCATGTAGCTGTGCACCTTGATACACAATTTCCAACAGTAGATACTGGACCAGCAGCAAGTGTTCTCACTGTATTCAAATTTGAAATAATGTTTTTAATATTTTGATTGATTTTTTCTCGGTTAGCTAGTAAAGCTTTTTCCAAAGATTTATCATTTCCCAAAACCTCAATTGATAAAGAAGATAATTTTCCTAAAAAACTTTCTCCTACAGTAACTCTTAAATCATAAACTTTATTATTGTATTCTTTTTGCACAATAACAATGTTAGTTTTAATTTCCTTTAAATCATTTTTGTAAAATAGGTTATTGTCATTGCAGTAATAAAAACTGAAAGCCAGTAAGGCGATAAATAGGAAAAATTGTTTTTTCATCGTAATATAGAATTTTTAATTAATAAATTGTTTGCTTATACTGAATTACGTACTTCAAAAAGCTTTTAATGTTATCAATATTGATTTATCAAATATCTAAAAAAGATTAGTAACACATATGAGATATATTTGCGATTTTTTTGCAATTATTTTGTACAATTTGCGCAAATTTTCAGATATTTGTAAAAAACATTATGATGGTGTATGAAAAACTAAGGAATATTAGAAAACAAAAAGGTATATCCCAGAAGAATATGGCAAAAATATTATCGACAGATACGTCAAATTATTCTCGTAAAGAAAGAGGTGAGACAAAAATTTTCAATGATGAATGGGAGAAAATAGCAGCAGCTCTGGAAGTTCCTGTAGAAGAAATTCAAGAAAATTCAAGAAATTTGATCAGAAACGAAAATTCAACTTTCAATGATAACTCGGGAAATTATAACAAGTATTACTCATTTTCTGAACATGTAAATGATTATATAACTTTGTTGAAAGAACAGAATGAAATGTTAAAAGAGGAAAATTTAAGATTAAAAAAGGAACTTGAAACTTTAAAGAAATAATTAATAATAAAAGGATGAGGTTAAACTTCATCCTTTTTTATTTAATGCTGCATATACCTGATGTTGTTTCAATTGTCATTTTACAAGTATTTTTAGGGGTTACGATAAGTTATTCAACGTGTATTTTGATATTCGAAACCTCGTGGATGACGTTCGTGAAAACCGGCAATGAAGTATTATACATCTCGGCAGGGATACATTATAATTTCGGATCTATTTTTAAAAGGGCTGGCAATGTTTATTACATATCTGTGGCGTTTTTTACAGGTTCTGAAAGATTATTCAAAGCAGCGGCACCGGATCTTCCGGTGCCGCTGCCATTATTATTTAAACAAATTTATTGTAGGGTAGACCATCCAATTGCCCAGGCCGGGCTCGCCAGCTTGTTTCCTGCACCGGTAGCATCAGATTTTTCGGTGTACGTTGATGGCAGAATGGTTACCGTGGAACCATCGGTTGCTTTCGCTGTCATTTTGTTGGTAACATTGGTATCAAAAAATACATTCTGGATTTTGCTCTGCCCATTGATATAGGTTACCGTGGAATTATTTTCAAGGCTGAAACCGTCTGTCCAGTTAGAAAGAACTACATTGTCAAAATTGGCATACGTTCCTGAATACAGTCTTATTGCCTGCGATTCTCCTGATGTCCCGCCAAGAATGGTAACATTTTTAATAATCGGATTAGATCGTGGAGAGGCATCTGCGTTTGTTGCATTATTGAGTCCTTTGATCCCGGTATTTCCTGTACCGCTGGTTCTTCTTTTGGTATAGAGATTGGTTGCAGTTCCTATCCATCCGTCTGTCCAGACAAAGGCATCGTCTGCATTGCTGATGGAAACAATATTGGAAATATTTACTGTTCCGCCATACATTTGGATCCCGTCTTCAGCGCCATTTACAACGGCTATATTTTCTACTTTCGTATCGCTTCCTACACCATACAGTGACAGGCCATTGAAGTTTTTATCGGTAGCATAGCTGATTCCTGCGTTTTCAATTCTCACATACGTTAATGATCCCGAATTGTCTGTAGCAGCTGTTCCGCCATACGAAGCATTTCCAACTTCGGAAGTAGCTGTTGCGCCGGTATTGATGGGTGCTCTGCCACATATCATGACGCCTCCCCATGTTCCTGCAGCCGCTGCCGAGGAATTGAATGTTACGGGAGATGCCGGGGTTCCATTAGCAAAGATCTGTCCGCCCTGTTCTATTACAACATAGGATTCTGCTCCTGCTGTAGCCACGATTCTTGTTCCTGCCGGAATCACAAGTTTACCACCGGATTTCACCCGTACTGCTCCATTGAGTACATACACTTTTGTCGCATCAAGAGTAACAACCTGGCCATCGGTAACCTCACCTTTGAAATTTGCCGGATCCTGTGCAATTCCCACCACTTCAATGGTGGCTGTGTCTTCATCTTCCGAACATGAGTGGATGATGGATGAAAAGCTTATAACGGCAGCTGCAATGAAGAGCTTCAGATAGTTTTTTCTCATAATATTGTAAGGTTATTATGCTTAATGGAGTTTTTAAATGCTGTTTTATTTCAGAAGACCAAATTACCATTTTTCTCTGTATTTCCATAATCCGGATCAGCAGAAATACAGATTTATTCAATAAACACAAAACGGCACCGGAAAAATTCCGATGCCGTTTTTTTTAATTTGATATGATAAAACTAATTACTAATTCATAGCATCTGTTACGTCGAAGCTGGAAAGGCCAGTCCACCCTTTAGCCCAATCTGGTAAAGCTGTTCCGCTACCTGCACCTGTTGCAGATGTATTTTCAGTGTATACAGAACTGATATCTACGGCTGTACCGGCAGTATTTTTAGCTTTAGATTTTGTAGCAACATTTACAAATCTCAGGTTTTTGATGTAAGAACCACCCTGGAACCATGTTAACGTTCTGTCTGTTTCGAAATCAAGACCTGTTGAATAGTTTGCCAAAACGATGTTGTCAAACTGACCGTTAGATCCTGCTCTTACTTTCATGCCCTGAGATTCAGATCCTCCCGTGTTTCCTAAGAATGTTGCATTGTTGATGACAGGATTAGAAGCACCGTTTCCGAAAGTAGTGTTCGGGTTGGTATCCTGAGTATCTGCTTCAATACCTCTGTTTCCTGGTTCTGCAGCGGTTTGATATGCTTTCATTCTGGCAGCGTAAATGTAATTTACAGTACCTCTGTATCCTTCAGTCCAGTCGAAAGAATCATCACCCACACCTGTTACAACAATGTGATCAAGGTTTGCGTTTCCTCCGAAACATTCAATACCATCATCAGCACCTACAGTTACATATACATAAGAAATTGTAGTTCCGCTGCCCACTCCGAAAAGAGAAAGTCCGTTAAATTCTTTTTCAGGATTATATTTGAATCCGCTGTCTTTAATAATAAGATATTTAATAATACCTGAATTATCAGCTGTGTTTGTTCCTCCGTACGTTAAATCACCCAATTCTGAAGTTGATGTTCCGGATGAAGTTCTGTTACTAGGAGCATTTCCTAAGATAACAATACCTCCCCAGTGTCCTTGTTTGTGTGCAGTACCCTCAAAAACAACCGGGTTTGAAGCAGTACCGTTTACAAAGATTTTACCACCTCTGTCCACGATTAAATAATTGGCACCTTCTGCTACAGTAATTCTTGTTCCTGCAGGGATGATAAGGCTTGCACCGTTCTCAACCATTAATTTACCGGTGATGGTATATACTTTTGAAGGGTCTAATGTTACGGTAGTTCCCGCAGCAATATTTCCTTTAAAGTTGCTTGGATCGATGGTAGAAATTGTTTCTGTAGAGTCGTCGTCATCAGAATTGCTACAAGAAACGGCTACTGATGAAAATGCTCCAACTAATGAAAAGAAAAGAGCTGCTTTTAAGATTGTTTTTTTCATAACTTTTATAGATTTTTATTTTTATTAAAATTTATACGACAGGTTTAATCCTAACTGACGACCTTTTGTATAGTCTTTGTGGATGAAGGTCTGGGTGGTATTTTCCTGCTCAATTTTGAAGTGAGGATTCAGTAAATTTTTTGCAGAAATCCCGATACCGATTTTGTTTAATGTGAAACTTAAATTCATATCAAGAATCTCTCTGGGCACTTCATAAAAATTTCCGATAAATCCTGTTCCCACGGAATAAAGACTTCTTCCGATATGTGAATAAGAAACTACAAAATCTAAACTGTTTACATTATTCCATTTGTAGTTGTATCCTAAGTTTACGTTGGCAATAAGATCTGCAACTCCCTGGATTTTATCTTTTTCAGTATTGAATACAATGGTTTTGCCTCCGTTTTCTTTTGCAATTTCGTTCTCAGATTTAAATTCCTGTTCAGAATGCATGTAAGTAGCATTAAGGAATGTATAAATTTTAGAGTTATTCCAGGAATAAAGATCTTTTCTGAATTCGGCTTCCGCTCCTACAATATACCCCCAATCTGAAATGTTGAAATATGTCATGTCACTTGGAGCCGAACTAGCATAGCTTGTTCTTGCAATGGCATTCTGGATGTATTTTCCAAAAGCTGTAACTGAAATAACCTCACCGGATCTTGGGAATAATTCCCACTTAAGGTCTGCATTGTAATTGTCAGACGGATTAAGGAACTGGTTACCGTAGGTATTCGTTGTTACATCATAGTAAGCAATAGGAATAATTTCTTTTGCCTGAGGTAATGTATATGATTTGGAGAAGGCAAATCTCAAATTCTGCTTGTCGTTGATGCTGTATTTCGCGTTCAAGGCAGGTAAGAATTTGTTGTACTGCTTGTTCTTTTTACCATCCTGTGCAATGGGATCCAGCCATTTCATCTGCATGTCGATATAATCAAAACGGCCACCAACCTGGATGATAAATTTATCTGAAAGGGTAATATCCACATTGGCTAAACCGGACTGGATATTCTGCTTTGCAGTATAATAAAAAGGATTGAATAATTTATCAGTTGGCTGGAAAGTGATATAAGAGAATAATGAATTGTTTCCTGCATTGATATATCCGTCGATATTATTAGGATCTACCGGTACTACATTGCTGAAGTTCATTCCAATGGTAGTATTTTCAAATTTTCTGTCCTTATACTGTCCGTCATATCCTACGGTTACTTTGAATTTTTCAAACGTTTTGGTAAGATAAGCGTGTCCTAATACTGTATTGTCTTTCAGTTCATCAAAATACCTGTGGTTGTTGATGGCGCTTCCTGCAATGAGCTGAGAGTTTGTGGCATCAATGGTATTTTGAAGACGGTCCGGCCTTTTACTGTTCAGCATATTGTAACCTAAAGCCCAGTCTGCAGACCATGTGTCTCCCAATTTATGGGTTCCTAATAACTGGTTTACCCATGTGGTTGTGATCTTGTTATCACCACGGTTGATAATCACATTTCTGTCTACATCATAGGAATATCCTTTATAAATTTTCGCTGACTGGTCAGACGAGTGGATATAGTTTGAGGTAAAGCTTATTTTATGGTTGGCATTAATTTTATATCCTAAGTTTACTAGAGCTGTAGTATTGGTTTTATAATTAAAACGCTGTACGTCTGTGTAGTTCTTACTCGGCGTATTGTCAAAGAAGTAGTACCCTTCCTGTCCCTGGCTGTATTCATAAGAGTTTTCAAATCCGGCATAAGCAAATAAGGAAAGCTTTCCGAAAGTAGCACCCCCTTCAATATTCATATCTGTGTTGAAAGGATTTTGTGCATTTTTAAAATTCCATGTCGTCTGGAAAGGATATTTCTGATAAGGATTTCCTTTGGTAAAAGTGGTTTCCTTATATCCGAAGAATCCCGGAGCACCGTCCTGCACTTTGAAATCTTTTTTGTCAAATGTCTGAAGGTTAATACTGCTTCCCAAACCTATTTTGAAATAAGGCTTTCCTGAATGCTCTCTGGAAACGATATTTACATTCGCTCCACCAAAGTCTCCAAGCATTTTCGGGTTGTACACTTTATCTAACGAAATATATTCAATCATTGACGTCTTAAAGATCTCAAGATTGATGTTTTTGTATTCCGGATCGTCGGAAGGAATTGGCAATCCGTTTAATGTAGTACTGTTATATCTGTCACCAAGACCTCTTACGAAAATTTGTCCGCTTCCTTCTTGTTTAGTGGTTCCGGTAGCTTTGGTTACAGCTGTTGCTGCATCACCGACCCCTTGTTTTGCAAGCTGTACAGAACCTACACGTTCAATTACTTCTACAGATTTTTTTTGCAAATTGATAAGATTGGCTTCAGTTCCTTTTTTAGTAGATCCTTTAATGACTACACCTTCGATTTTTTTCTCTTTCTTTAGGGTGTCGTTCGTGGTCTCTTGAGCGTAAAGTACAGTTCCCGATGTTGTTAAAAACAAAACTGCGATACTCAGTTTTCTAAAATTCATTTCTTTTTTACTATATAACTTTCGGTGCAAAGGAAGAAAGAATCTGTGGGGTAAATGGTTTAGGGAAATTTAATTTTTTCTTAACTAAACATTAAGAAAAAGATATTATTGTTAACTTTATGTGAACGATGTTCCTTTTATTAAACTGTGATTAAAATATTATTAACTTTGACGCGTAAAAATTAGAAATGAACCAAAAGAAAATCCTCTTAATAGACGATGAATTGGATATTTTAGAGATTCTGTCTTACAATCTGGAAAAGGAAGGCTATGATATCTATACGGCCACAAATGGTAACGAAGGTATCGATAAAGCCAAAGAAATTGTTCCCGATCTTATACTATTGGATGTCATGATGCCGGAGAAAGACGGTATTGAAACATGTCAGGAACTTCGTAAGATTAAGGAACTTCAGAAAACACTGATCGTTTTTCTTTCAGCAAGAAGCGAAGAATTCTCTCAGCTGGCAGGTTTTCAGGCAGGAGCAAACGATTATATCGTAAAGCTTATCAAACCGAAAATCCTTATTTCTAAAGTAAATGCTTTATTACAGCTTACTTCTCAGGTTTCGGACAATTCCAAGCTTATTGAGATCGGTGATCTGATCATTGATAAAGACAATTTCAGAGTATCGAAAAGCGGGCAGCAGTTTCTGCTTCCGAAAAAGGAGTTTGATCTTCTTTACTTACTTGCTTCCAATACGGAGAAAGTATTCAAAAGAGAAGAAATCCTGGAAAAGGTGTGGGGAAATGACGTGATCGTGGGAGAGAGAACGATTGACGTACATATCAGAAGATTAAGAGAAAAATTAGGAATCAACACGATTCAGACTTTAAAAGGGATTGGGTATAAACTTATTGTTTAATACTCAATTTCATTTTCTTACCTTTACATCAACCCATAAAAATTGTAAAATTGAAATTTTACAGACTTACCCTTGTAGCCTCTTGTCTTCTGACATTGGTGATGTTTCTTTTAGTAATCATTTTCGATTCGCTAAAAGATATGTATTACAGTACACCTTTCTTCAAGATTGGTCTTTTCATTTGCCTTATTTTTATCTTTATCATTAATTATATTGTTTTGGAGCTGCTGTTCAATTACTATGGTAAAAAACAGGTCCGCGGACTTTCGCTGCTGTTACCTCAGGAAATTGTTCACGATGATGCCGAAAACATTACCATCAAAGAACTTGGAGAAAGATTTTCAGATTTAAATCAGAAAAAGGTTACTGAGCTGGACATGATGAAGGAAATGGAAAGCTATCGTAAGGAATATATAGGAAACGTTTCTCATGAGCTTAAAACGCCTTTATTTTCCATCCAGGGGTATGTGGAAACCCTGCGGGATGGCGGAGTAGACAACCTTACCATCCGCGACAAATACCTGGAGAGAATTGATAAGTCGGTAGAAAGGCTTATTGCCATCGTTACCGATCTTGATATGATTAACCGTCTGGAGGCAGGAGAAATAAATCTTAACGTTTCAAAATTTGACGTCAACCTTCTTATCAGGGAAATTTTTGACCTCCTTGATCTTGAAGCTGAAAAGCACAATGCTACCATGCAGATTCAGACCCTCCATCCGCAGATTTTTGTAGAGGCGGATAAACAGAAGATTTCGCAGGTTTTTATCAACCTTATTTCCAATGCCATCCATTATGCCAACAGGCAGGAAGCAAAAGTAGTGGTAAAAACGAACATTCTGAAAAATAAAGTCCTGATTGAAGTTATCGACAATGGAATGGGGATCAAAGCAGAAAGTCTTCCAAGGATTTTTGAAAGATTTTACCGTGTGGAAACCAGCCGCAGCAGGAGAGAAGGTGGTTCAGGATTAGGATTGGCCATCGTAAAGCATATTCTGGAAGCTCATAATGAAAATATCACGGTTGAAAGCGTATACCTTGAAGGAACGAAATTCAGTTTTATGCTTGAAAAAAGTAAATAATTTTTGCAAAATGTAAGGAAAAAAAATATTTTAAAAAATCCTGAAATATTTTTTTGTCACATCTCATTTATTTTATATTTGCAACAGAGATTTATCATAATAACAAAGGCAAAAAAGTAATTTTAAACTGATGGTTTACAAAATCCGCGTAATATTAGATGCGAAAGAAGATATTTTCCGGGATATCGAAGTTAAAGGAAAACAGACGCTATGGAACTTACATTTAGGAATTAAAAGTGCGTTCAGCTTGCAGGGAGACGAGCTTTCAGCTTTTAATTTACTGGAAGAAGACGGAACGATCGTAAAAAGTGTTCCGTTGGAAGATATGAGTGACGATGGCGATGGAGAGATTATGTCGGATGTTTACATCGATGAAGCTTTCGAAAATAAAGGTGATAAAGCTCAGTTTCAGTACGGACTTCTCGATCTTTGGGAATTTTTCTGCGAATTGATCGAAATTATAGATGAAACAAAAGGCGTAAATTACCCGATTACCGTATACCGATTCGGAAACGTGCCTTTAAAAGCACCAAGCAAAAGCGGAACGGGAGGGTCTAAAAAGAAATCTGCCATGCCGTTGCTGGATGATGATTTCAGCTTCGAAGATGATTTTGCCGTTAGTGGTAATTTTGAAGATGAAGACGACGATAATTTCGATGATGAGGAAGAAGAAGATTACAATGACGATGTTTTTGATGATGAAGACAACGATGACGAAAGATAAAAAATAAATATATAGCCCTGAAATTCAGGGCTTTTTTATTGCCAAAATTTTCGGAATCTTATTGATATTTCCAGTCTGGTCTTTACTTTAAGGATAATTTAATATTGAGATCTTTTATTTGAAGCTTTTTGACTTCGTCGAATTGTATTATTGATATTTTTTAAAGGAGCTATTTGATTACATCGAAAAGCAATATATATTTTATTGGAAGCTATTTCCTGCTCTCCGCACTCGCTATTTTTAATTTTTCGGCGGCGCGGCGAAGCCGCGCCGCCGAAAAATTAAAAATGAGCTCAGACAAAGCTGCGATCAGGGCTAGGGCAGTCGACATGAAAAAATTAACACTGTTAAAAAATCAATGAAGCGGGATTTTAATGGTCTGAACTGAAAGTGAAATGTTCTGCATTCTAAAATTAGACATCCACAATTCTCTTATTCCAATCACAATTGTTATTTTTGTTAAAAGAGAAATAATGAAAAAATTAATTCTATTAACGATAATGGGCTTGGGAATCGTTTCCTGTGCCACTCAAAATACAACAAGAAAAATGACGGAACAGCCTAAAGAATGGAAGCACACCACCAATATTTATGAAGTTAATGTAAGACAATATACAAAAGAAGGAACATTCAAAGCCTTTGAAAAGGAAATGCCGAGACTAAAAGCGATGGGTGTGAAAACCTTTTGGTTTATGCCGGTTACTCCCATTGCACAGCAAAACAAAAAAGGAAGCCTGGGAAGTCAGTATGCCGCGGCAGATTACACATCTATCAATCCCGAGTTCGGAACAATGGATGATTTTAAGCATATGGTAAACGAAGCTCATCGTTTGGGATTTAAAGTCATCATCGACTGGGTAGCGAATCATACAGGATGGGATCACGTCTGGACAAAAACACATCCCGAATTTTATCTGAAAGATCCTGATGGAAGTTTTCACCGTGCATCAGGAATGGATGATATCATAGAACTGGATTATAAAAATCAGGAAATGAGGCTCGCAATGATTGATGCCATGAAATTCTGGATCCGTGAAACCGATATTGACGGTTTCCGTTGTGATCTTGCTTCTTGGGTTGAAGTAGATTTCTGGCAGCAGGCACGTCCTGAAGTTGAAAAAATAAAGCCGCTCTTCTGGATTGGGGAATATGATGAACTCGAAAACCCGGAATATGGAAAAGTCTTTGATGCAAGCTATTCATGGAAGTGGATGCACAAATCAGAAGACTATTATAAGAAAAGTCTCCCCATACAGGAACTGAAAGATCTTCTTATGCAATACTCCAATATCGGAGATGGTTCTATGAGAGCCTGGTTTACCTCCAATCACGACGAAAACTCATGGAATGGCACCGAATATGAAAAATATGGTGTGATCACTAAGCCAATGGCAGTCTTTTCTGCAACATGGAACGGAATTCCTTTGCTCTACTCCGGACAGGAACTTCCCAATATGAAAAGACTTGAATTCTTTGAAAAAGATCCTATAGAATGGACTAATAATTACCAGATGGCAGAGTTTTATAAGACTTTATTAAACCTTAAATCATCAAATCCTGCTTTAAGAGGCGGAGACCCTAATGTCGGAACCTATCTTCTGAATACAACTGCTAATGATAAAGTATTTGCATACCTAAGAAAAAACAGTAATCATGAAGTCTTGGTTGTTTTAAATATGTCAAAAGATCCTGTTGACTTCAATATTGAAGACGAGCATCTGTCCGGATCATTGAAAAATGTTTTCACCAAGATGAACAGAGATTTTCAGGAAGGGAAGCACTTTAATTTCCAACCCGGCGATTATGCTGTTTTTGAAAAGTAATTCATATAAAAATCTCCGCCTGGACAGGCGGAGATTTTTTTGTAGAGAATGATTGGTTATCTATAGAGCAACCAGCTGTACATTATCAATAGTCCAAAGTTCAGAAGAAGCATTATTTCTTAAGCCAATTCTTATACGGAGTTGGCTCGAGTTTGGAATTCCCGTCACCGATAGCTTTGTTATTGCCTGGGTTCCGGTAAACGTAATCCCTGAAGAAGTTGAGGTGTTAGAAGAGCTAACATTAAGATTTGATGAAGAGTAACTGTTGGTGCCCGTGCCTGTGCCTGTAAATGCCCATCTTACATTTGAGCCGCTTGAAGAATTTCCTCCAAGTAGCGTAAGTTTGGTTGCATACGTTGCTCCGCCGTCAGTACTTATTTCTACCGACACAAGATCACTGCTTTCCATTCCGTTGGTAGTACTTGCTATGGAAAATGCTGCCACATCAAAACTGAAAGTAATATTATTGGTATAGCTTGACGCATCTACGGTGTTAAATTCAACATAGGTACTTGTCACTGTACCGGTCGTTGGATTAGAGTATCCATAACCTCTTGACCCTGTTGAAAATAAAGGGGACGAAGCCGGTGCATCTCCGCTTGCTGCTGTTGTCCCTGAAGTAAAGTTTAAACCTCCTGTAAAAAATCCTGAGGTTGTATAATTTACTGTATCACCTGTCTCAAATCCTTGTGAAAAAATAGTACCGGTTATCAGATTTATTACAGGCCCTTTAAATGCAGAACCTGCTTCTGCACCCGTTGTTGTACCTGATATTGCAATAGGAGTGACGTAGAATTTAATATATTTTCCAACATCACCGGGTCCTACAGTGTATGTAATTCCATTTGCTCCTGCTATGGTTGTTTCGTTAGCTCCTGATGCATCATCAGAACGTGTCCATCTGAAAGTGGAAGTTCCCTGTGCATTTCCTTCGGCATCATTGTAAGTATAGTTTCCGGTAAGAGTTTGGCCCTGTATTGCATTTCCTGAAATTGTTACACCAGTAGCAACAGGAGCCTGGTTTGCGCCAACAGGCCCGCCCCACGCAGAACATTTTTGTATGCCAGGTGAAGCCCCAACTAATGAACCTGGAGTTACACAGACCTGAATGAATTTATTAAGGTCCGAAGCGCCCGTGGTATAATTTTGAGAGGTAGCAGAACCAATCGTAGCAATATTACTACCTGTTGCATCATCTGCTCTTCTCCATACGAAAGTCGTTGCATTGTCAGGATTACTTTCCGCATCAGAGAATGTATAATTCCCTGTAAGTACAGAACCTATAGTATAATTTCCACCGATGGTTACATTGGTCGCAGAAGGAACGGTATTAATTTCTTCATAACCCAGGTTTTGCCATTTTGTTCCGTCCCATCCAATAAAAGCCTTTTTATCTTTATCAAAAACAACAAGACCCTCACTTGCCGTACTGGAGAGGTTGTTGGCCGCAGCAGTAGTAATTCTTGGTAAAAGAAGTCCTTTTGTATCTGAATTAAGATCCAATAGCGAAGATGGATGTGGTGTTTGTGTATTTATCCCTACCTGAGCTAAAGCCATGCACGAATAAATAGCTGATATTACAATAATTAATTTTTTTTTCATAGTGTTCTTATTAAAATTAACAGGTTTTATAAATGATTGTCTTTTTTTGAATTGATTATTTTATTAAAAATGATAAACATTAGTCAAATTTAGAAAATTTTCAAATAGTAGTGATAAAAATATTTTTATGTTAAATGTCTGTATTTCAAAGACCACAAAATGTACTGTGCTGAATAAGTCTACCGGAAAAAGCGGCATTAAATTTTTAAAATTAATTATTAATACATTTGGGTAATTATGTGAAATGAATTCAGTTATGGATAAATCAAAATTATTAGATATCATAAAAAATAAACTTATAGATAAAATTCAGAAATT
Organism: Chryseobacterium sp. MHB01; assembly: GCF_034651565.1. Lineage (NCBI taxonomy): Bacteria > Pseudomonadati > Bacteroidota > Flavobacteriia > Flavobacteriales > Weeksellaceae > Chryseobacterium > Chryseobacterium sp. MHB01. The sequence continues at coordinate 58,583 of NZ_JAYEDA010000001.1, forward strand.
TGAACAGCTGATCGAAGATACCCGTGCTTCAAACAATGATACTAAAAGTTCAATGGGCGACAAATATGAAACCGGCAGAGAAATGCTCCAGCAGGAAATTAATAATCTGCAGAGACAGTTGAATGAAACGCTGAATCAGCAGGCCTTGCTACAAAAAATAAGCCCCGAATCTTGCTCAAAAGTACAAAGCGGGGCGTTGGTAGAGACTGAAAAAGGTTTGTTTTATATTGTTGCTTCCATAGGAGAAGTAATTTGTGATAACCGTAAAGTAATGACCGTTTCAGGAGAGTCCCCATTAGCTAAATCAATGGCAGGATTAAGTAACGGACAAAGTTTTTCTCTGAACAGCATTACTCAGACTATTAAGCAGATTTGGTAAACGCCGGATAAGTGTTTTCTTGTTTAAATAATATTTAACCATAATTTAAGAAAATTTTATTGCTTACTTTAGAAGCAATACCGGTATTTTGTCGTAAATTGTGGTATCAATTATCACCAATTAATAAAATCAATATGGGAATTTTAGACAACAAAGTAGCACTTGTTACAGGAGCAGGATCCGGAATCGGATTAGCTGTTGCTCATTCGTATGCGAGAGAAGGAGCCAAAGTTATTGTATCCGATATTAATGAAGATCACGGTAACAAAGCAGTCGGAGACATCAAAGCACAAGGCGGGGAAGCGTCTTTTGTAAAAGCAGATACTTCAAACCCTGAAGAAGTGGAAGCTTTAGTAAAAAGAACAGTAGAAATCTACGGAAGACTTGATATTGCATGTAATAATGCGGGAATCGGTGGCGAACAGGCGCTGGCAGGCGATTACGGTCTCGACAGCTGGCGAAAAGTATTAAGCATAAATCTTGATGGCGTATTCTACGGGTGCAAATATGAGTTAGAACAAATGGAAAAAAATGGGGGCGGAGTTATTGTGAATATGGCCTCTATTCATGGTACTGTTGCTGCACCGCTTTCCTCAGCCTACACTTCTGCAAAGCACGCAGTGGTAGGGCTTACTAAAAATATAGGAGCAGAATACGGACAGAAAAATATCCGTTGCAATGCGGTGGGGCCTGCATATATTGAAACCCCGCTGTTGGAAAGTCTGACAAAGGAAATGAAGGAAGCACTGATCTCAAAACATCCGATGGGAAGACTGGGAAAACCTGAAGAAGTAGCAGAACTGGTGTTATTCCTGAGTTCAGAAAAATCATCTTTTATGACGGGAGGCTATTATCTTGTAGATGGTGGCTATACGGCAGTTTAATACAATTTGATTTTCAGCAATAGAAAGCGTCCATCAAAATGGATGCTTTTTTCATATAATTTCGGAATACTTTCTTTAAATTTGAACCTTAAAATTCTTTTTCAGATGCAGAACTATTTAGATCTTTTACAGTATATTTTAGATAACGGAACTGATAAAACCGACAGGACGGGAACCGGCACAAGAAGCGTCTTCGGATATCAGCTGAGATATGACCTTTCTAAAGGCTTTCCTTTGGTAACGACGAAAAAAGTACATCTGAAATCTATAATTTATGAATTGCTCTGGTTTCTGAAAGGCGATACCAATGTTAAATATCTTAAAAATAACGGAGTATCCATCTGGGATGAATGGGCCGATGAAAACGGAAATCTCGGACCTGTTTACGGAGCACAGTGGAGAAGCTGGAACGGCGCGGACGGTAAAGTGATCGACCAGATTACGGACGTGGTTGATCAGATCAAAAAAAATCCGGATTCCAGAAGATTAATTGTTTCTGCATGGAACGTTGCAGAAATCCCGAATATGGCTCTGGCTCCGTGTCATGCTCTATTCCAGTTTTATGTAGCGGATGGAAAATTATCTTTACAGCTTTATCAGAGAAGCGCTGATGTCTTTTTGGGAGTTCCTTTTAATATTGCAAGCTATGCGTTATTGCTGATGATGGTAGCACAGGTTTGTGATCTCGAAGTAGGAGATTATGTGCATACTTTTGGAGATGTTCATATTTATAACAATCATTTTGAACAGGTTCATAAACAGCTTTCCAGAGAGCCGCGAGCGCTTCCAACAATGAAGCTTAATCCGCAAATTAAAGACTTATTTGATTTTGATTTTGAAGATTTTACGCTGGAAAATTATGATCCGCATCCGGGAATAAAGGCTCCCGTAGCAATTTAATTTAATGAAGATTTTAATCTTAGCAGTCCTTTACTACAAGAATAGAAAAAACCAGGAGCTTACAGATGGGCTCTTATATCAAATTTCAATGCAATAAAAAATAAACCAAGTGAAGTGTAAAACTTCACTTTTTTTGTAACATCTCCTGAAAATTTTCAACTTATCCGGTAAATCTCAAGATATGTTTAAAAAGCTACTTTTTCTTTCAGCAATGGGTATTTCAGGTATGGTTTTCTCCCAGAATACGGTGAAAGATAAAATGTCCAATTATCTGGATTCTCTGTTTGTACACCATAAAATAATGGGAAGTTTTGCACTGGCAGAAGATAATCGGCCTACCTTTATAAAAGTAGTCGGATTTGCAGATGCAGAAAAAAATCAGAAGGCCAACGTAAATACGCAATATCGTATAGGCTCAATCAGTAAAACTTTTACCGCAGTTCTGATCATGAAAGCGGTTGAAGATAAAAAGATCTCTTTAGACAAAAAGCTTTCGGATTTTTATCCGGAAATTGGTAATGCAGATAAAATTACCATCGAACATTTACTGCAGCACAGAACAGGAATTCATAATTTAACGGATGAAGCCGAATTTTTACAATATTATACTCAGCCTCACACAGGAAATGATCTGGTAAATATCATTAAAAAATATAAAAGTGACTTTGAGCCGGGTTCAAAATATGAATACAGCAATTCAAACTTTATTTTACTGGGATTAATTCTTGAAAAAATCTATAAAAAAACGTACGCAGAATTAATTAAAGATAAAATTGCAAAACCATTAAAACTGACTTTAACAAGCGTTGGAGGAAAGATTGATACTTCAAAAAATCAGGCGAAATCCTATCAGTATTCTGGCGGAAGTTATATCGCAGCACCTGAAACGGATATGAGCATTCCGATTGGAGCAGGAAATATCATTTCGACTCCAAGAGAACTTTTAATCTTTATTCTAGGTCTGGAACAGGGAAAACTCATTAAAAAAGAAAACGTTGATAAAATGAAACATTTTATTAATGATTACGGATATGGCCTTGTGAAATTCCCATTTGAAAAGTATACAGGATTTGGACATAACGGCGCCATTGACGGTTTCAGATCAGAGCTGGTATACTTTCCTGAATTGAAAACAGCGGTTAGTTTTACAGTCAATCAACAGGATATGGATTCCGATGAAATTTTTTCAAGAATGATGGCCGTTGCAACCGGAAAAGATTTTGAGATCCCCAATTTTAAGACGATAACCATTCCGGAAAACATACTTCAGAAATACGCCGGAACATACGCTTCTGTTGGAGTACCTGTGAAAATTGCTATCTTTATTCAGGATAAAAAACTGATGGCGCAGGCAACCGGACAAAGCGCATTTCCTCTCGAAGCAACTTCTGTCACAAACTTTAAATGTGATATGTACGGAATAGAAATCAATTTTTATCCCGAAAAAAATCAGTTCATCATCATGCAGGGAGAATCCAAAAACACATTCACAAAAGAATAAAACAATGAAATATTTAAAAATAAATATTGAAAAAAATGCAGACATCGAAGTCCTGAAAACGGTTATCCTTCAATTAAAAGGTGTAGATTCAGCAGAAATTATCGACGACGAAAATCCCGAAAGTGAACTTAAAAAAGCCTTTGCGAAAACAAAAGAACAGTTCAAAAAAGGAGATTACGAAACGTTAGTTAATGATATTTTTGATATTTTAACCAAGAAATAATTTTTAATCATAATGAAAAAAGCCATTTTATCGATCGCTCTTTTAGGAATTTTCTTTTCCACCAATGTAGCGGCACAAACCGAAACTTCAGGAAGAGAAAAAGTCTACCGGGCTACTCATACCAAAGTAACTGAACTTAAACATACCAAACTTAAAGTAAATTTTGATTACCAGAAAGAGCAGATGAACGGTGAAGAATGGCTCACCGCATCACCGTTTTTTTATCCTTCCAACGAACTCACGCTCGATGCCAAAGGAATGCTGATTCATGAAGTAGCATTAGAATCGAATGGTAAAAAATCTCCGTTAAAATATGATTATAAGGACGATATTCTTAAAATCACTTTAGATAAAACCTACCAGAAAAACCAGGATTACACGGTTTATATTAAATATACTTCCCGTCCAAACGAAGTGAAGCAGGAAGGAAGCGCTGCTATCAATGATGCAAAAGGATTGTACTTTATCAATGCACAAGGCAAAGATCCAGATATGCCTACCCAGATATGGACGCAGGGCGAAACAGAATCTTCTTCAGCATGGTTTCCTACCATTGATAAACCCAATCAGAAGACTACTCAGGAAATCTACATGACGGTTCCTGACAAATATGTTACGCTTTCAAACGGTATCCTGAAAGATTCTCAAAAAGAATCAAACGGCCTGAGAACGGATCATTGGGTGATGGATAAAAGACATTCTACCTACCTGTTTTTCATGGGTGTGGGAGAATATGCTGTTGTAAAAGATAAATGGAGAAACATTCCTGTAGATTATTATATTGAAAAAGAATATGAACCGTATGCAAAGCAGATCTACGGAAATACGCCGGAAATGATCGAGTTTTTCTCTAAAAAACTGGGTTACGATTATCCTTGGGCCAAATATGCACAGATTTCCGGGAGAAACTACGTCAGCGGCGCAATGGAAAATACAACGGCCACTCTTCACGGAAGTGATATCCTGCAGAAACCCGGACAATTAATTGATGAAAACACTTGGGAAGATACTATTGCCCATGAATTGTTTCACCATTGGTTTGGTGATCTTGTCACAGCGGAAAGCTGGAGCAATCTTACGGTTAACGAATCTTTTGCCAACTATTCGGAGTATCTGTGGAATGAATTTAAGTATGGAAAAGATCAGGCAGACTATCATCAGATGACAGATGTGAATATGTACATCCACAATCCTACCGATTTTAAAAAGAATCTTGTACGATTTGACTACGCTTCCCGCGAAGATGTTTTCGACCTCGTGACCTATCAAAAAGGAGGAGGAATACTTCACATGCTCAGAAACTATCTTGGCGATGAGGCTTTCTTTGCCGGAATGCAGGATTATCTTAAAACCAACGAATATCAGAATGCCGAAGCTCATCAGCTGAGACTTTCATTCGAAAAAGTTTCCGGAAAAGATCTGAATTGGTTCTTCAATCAATGGTATTTCGGTAGTGGAAACCCGAAAATAAATTATTCCTACACTTTCGAACCTGTTAAAAAGCAAGTTGCAGTGACCATTGAGCAGACGCAGGAACAGCCGTTCCAGTTTCCTCTGGCCATTGATGTTTACGAAAATGGAAAACCTAAAAGATATAACGTTTGGGTAAATGCGGAAGTTAAAAATACATTCAACTTTGATGTTTCTAAAAATGCAGATCTTGTCAACATTAATGCAGACGGCGTTTTACTGGCAGAAATCAACGATACCAAAACACCTGACCAGTATCTGATGCAGTTTACGGGATCTAAAGAATTCAAAAGCAGATACAATGCTTTAAATGGTATTAAAGATCAGGTCGGAAAAAATCCTGCAGCAACTAAATTATTGTCGGCAGCAATCAAAGATCCTTACTTCAGAACAAGGATAAAAGCGTTACAGCTTATGGATCTTTCCAATGCAGAGCAATTGAAGGCTTTAGGCTCAGATGTTGAAAAATTAGCTTCTAACGATCCTAAGACACTGGTTCAGGCGGCAGCTATTTCAGCATTGGCAAAAACAAAGGATAAAAAGTACATGCCGATATTTGAAAAAGGAATTAATGCGGTCTCCAATGCCGTAAAAGGAAGTTCTGTGGGAGCTATTGTTGCTATTGATCCGTCAAAAGCTGCGGCATATGCTGATAAAATTGATTTAGAAGGAGCTTCGGAAACACTGGCTGCACAAATGCTTCCGATTATTGTAAAGAATAAAGTTACTTCCCAAATGGCCAATATTGCGCAGTTTGCAGCGTTTTATCCTTTTATCAAATTCCAGAATCCTGAACTTGGAAAATCTGCAGAAGAAGGATTCAACTGGATTATGACCTCAGACAATGTAAAAGCTACAGAAAGCATCACGAAAATTCTTGGTCAGGCAAAAGGACAGATCGGAGAAAACCCTCAGGTAAAAATGATGATAAGCCAAATGCTGAAAGATGGTCTGAATAAAAAAATGGAGCTTTTAAAACAGAATCCTCAAAATGCCGCAAGCATTAATAAACAGATCGATCTGCTGAATAAAGCAATTGAAGATTTTAAATAATGTTCAGGTAAACTTTAGAATATTATAATGATGATAACCGCTATTTTTATAATAGCGGTTATTTTATTGGTTAAACGATTTTTATTAAATTTTATGTGTTAAATTTTTAATATTGTTGATTTATTTGTTTTTATATTATAATTTTGTTAATGAATTAACATTAAAATAATTGCTAATGAAAACAAATCTACTTTCTGAAAAAATTAAAAACCGATATGTATTTTCGGCTTTAACCATTTTTTCCGCTATTGGGCTTCATGCTCAAATTTCAACATTTCCCTGGACGGAAACTTTTGAAGACAATTCTCCTACCAGATCAGGCTGGACTCAGGTTTATGAAACAAACAACATGTCCTGGACATTCGCATCTTCTGCAACCACAGGAAGTAATGGAATAACAGCGTTTGCCGGAACAAAATTTGCCAACTTTCCGGCGAATTCTTCCGGTGCAGACAAAACAAAGCTTGTAACCCCGCCATTGAACAGTTCGGTGCTCACTTCGCCCAGACTGAGCTTTTATCTTATCAATCCCCAACAGGGATCGAATGCGAACTGGGTAAGAATTTACTATCGGATGTCAGCGTCTGATTCATGGAATATGGTGATGGGATTTCAGCCGCCTTTTAATTCCTGGTATTTCTTTGCCAACGTTAATCTTCCTCCCAATCTTTATCAGGTTGCCATAGAATGTGAAAATGCACAGGGATATTCTACATTGATTGATAATTTTACGATTACCAATGATGTTTTAGGGGTAAATGATGTAAAGGTTTCTCCGAAATCATCGATTAATTATTATCCGAATCCTGTTAATGATGTTTTGCATTATCAGGCAAAAGATAAGGTACGCGAAATGACCATTTATGACGCGAACGGAAGAAGAATTCAGACGCATAAAGTAAATGCTGAACAGGGAGATATAAATATTTCTAATTTGAGTAATGGGATATATATTATTTCAGGAAAAACTGATAAAGGAACAGAATCATTTAAGATAATTAAAAATTAATTTACTTCTCATGGTATAAAAGATAAATAGTTAATAATTTACATCAGGACATCTCATCACGGGATGTCTTTTTTTTATATTAAAATAAAAAGATTGACGAAATTTAGGTAAAATCATATGTGATTAAACGTTTACATTTTTTAAATTCGTATTAAATTAAAAGATATGACTTTCGGAATTGAAGCGGCAAGCTACCATGTGCCCTCATTATATTTGGAAATTAAAGATTTAGCGGAAAAAAGAGGAATTGAACCCGCAAAACTGGAAAAAGGTCTGGGCTTGCATAAAATGGGATTCCCGGATGTCCATGAAGATGCGGCAACATTTGCTGCAGAAGCCTTATTAAAACTGATTAAAGATTACCATATTAATCCAAAAGACATTGCAAGAATTTATCTGGGGACAGAAAGCGCTCTCGATGCGGCAAAGCCAACAGCTTCCTACGCGATGCAAATGGTAGAAAAGGTGCTGGAGGAAGAATTTGGAGAAAGATGTTTCAAAAACTGTGATGTGGTGGATCTCACCTTCGCCTGTATCGGGGCAGTAGACGCATTTCACAATTCTTTAGACTTTGTAAGAGTAAATCCGGATAAAAAAGCAGTTGTTATCGCCAGCGATTATGCAAAATATGAACTGGCTTCTTCCGGTGAATATACGCAGGGTGGTGGAGCAGTCGCTGTTTTGGTTTCTTCAAAACCGGATTTAATTGAATTTGAAAACAACTGGGGAGTGGCGACAGAATCTGTCTTTGACTTCTTCAAGCCGAGACGTCATTTCAAAAAAGAAAATCTGAACAATGCTCCCGAAAGTTTCCCGGAAAAAATTGAAATTTTTACGGATGAACCGGTTTTCGACGGGCAATATTCCAATCAGTGTTATCAGGACAGAATCAGGGAAGCGTACAACCATTATAAAGAAATTACCGGGAAAAATAAACCGTATGAGCACTGGAAATATCTGATTTTCCATCTTCCATATGCATTTCACGGTAAAAGGGTTTTCACGGAGATTTACAGTCTGGAAAACGGACTATCCTACGAAACGTCTGAAGAGCAAAAAGCAGTCGCAAAATCAGAAGCGTATATTCAGTTTATTAATGATAAAATTGAAAAATCACAGCGTGCTTCCTCAGAAATCGGAAATATGTACACGGCATCCATTTTTATGGCTTTGCTTTCTGCATTACAGACTTCTTTTAATGAAAATGATGAATTAACCGGAAAGGAAATTGGCTTTTTAGGATATGGAAGCGGTTCCAAATCGAAAGTTTTTGCCGGGAAAGTTTCAGCAAACTGGAAAAACGTAGTTTCAAAATGGGATGTATTTGAAGAATTAAAAAGCAGAACAGCCATCAATTTTGAAACCTATGAAAAGCTTCACAGAAAGCAGCTGGAAAATTCTGTTAATGAAAATTACAAAGGGTTCGGATTAAAATATGTGGAATTGGAAAACCCGGTCTTAAAAGGAGCAAGATATTATCATTATCAAAAATAGAAGGGCTTCTTAAGTAAGGATAATTTGAAATTTGTCATTCTGAGGGACGAAGAATCTGTTTAAATTAATTATTTGAGATTCTTCATTATATTCAGAATGACTTTTTTTAGATGGGCTTTTTTATAACCAGAAAAATAACAATAATAAAAAGCAGAATACAAAGATTAATAATCAAGTTAGCTTTTCTGCTTACTTTTACGCCAAATAGGGATATCATTCAAAAATATCTAAGGTATTTCTATCCTGATAACTTTTCGGCGTAACCCCTACCAGCTGCTTAAAAACTCTTGTAAAATAATTAGTATCCGAAAAGCCGGTCTGAAAAGCGGTTTCTTTAATGCTGTTCCTGCTTTTCAGTAACTCTTTTGCCCTGCTGATTCTTTCCTGGAGAATAAATTCATTTGGGGAAGTTCCCAGCTCATCCTTAAACATCCTGAAGAAATTCGATTTACTCACATATGCCAGTTTTGCAATGCTTTCAATAGAGAGTTTCTGATGAAGGTTTTTCCGAATATAATCTACCGCAAAACTGATTCTGGATCTGTTTTTTGCAATATTTTTCTCTACCATGCTTCTTGCCTGGGTCTGCATCAAACGGATCAGAAGTTCTTTCAAAGCAAAATCAGCCATAATATCTTTCTGTGAATTATCATCCATGGCAATACGCATAATATTGTTTGTGGCGGAAGCTAAAGACTGATTGTTGAAAAGAAAATATTCATCAAGTTCAATATTCCACTGTGAAGTTTCATCCGTTTTCGGCAGGTGATAATTAAGATGATTAAGAGAGTTTTCTATAAATTCGGGATTCAGGCTCAGGGAAATGCATTGAGATGGCGTTTCGTCTGCTTCCGGAAAATCAATGATCATGGTTTCGCCCGGAGCTACCAGAACACTCTCACCGGGGTAATAATCAAAATAATTCGTCTTATTGTCGAGCTTCATATGCTTTTTTCCGCGAAGCATGGCGGTAAAAGCGATGGTTTCAAAATGCAGTTTTACATCAAAAGCGGCTTTATGTGTTTCATAGATACTGAATTCACAATTGTTCAGATTGAATTTGGTCTGATTTTCAACCATGCTTAAAAGCTGGTTTTCCTTTTTCAATTCAGGAGTTTTCAGTAAAAATTTATGATCATTCATTTCTAAACAATTTATGTTTACACGTATCTCAAATATAAGAAAAATATGGTATCTGCTGAATGTTAATGAATTATAAAATTATTATTCTGTACGATTTTGAAGCTTTTTTGTACGATTATGCTATTCAAATCTCAAATGTAGGTGTAATTTGGCTATTAAGAAAAATTAAAAATTGTACAAATATGAGCACTACAACACAACAACAATCAGACACATTACTTCAATGGCCTGAATTCAAAAAGAGATATGATAATTATATCAATGGTAAGTTCACGGCACCGGTAAACGGAGAGTACTTCGATGTTGTATCGCCGGTGGACGGGAAAAAGTTTACGCAGGCTGCCCATTCCTCAAAAGAAGATCTGGAGATGGCTGTTAATGCTGCGGAAAAAGCATTTCAGACCTGGAAAGATACTTCATCAACAGAAAGAAGTGTTATTTTGAATAAAATTGCCGACAGGATTGAGCAGAACCTGGAATACATCGCAACCGTTGAAACCATTGACAACGGTAAGGCGGTAAGAGAAACGCTCGCGGCAGATATTCCTTTGGCAATTGATCATTTCAGATATTTCGCTTCGGTGATCAGAGCGGAAGAAGGTTCCCATAATGAATTGGACAAAGACACCGTTTCCCTTATCGTTCACGAACCACTGGGCGTTATTGCACAGATTATACCGTGGAATTTCCCGATTCTCATGGCGGTTTGGAAACTGGCTCCGGCATTGGCAGCCGGAAACTGCGTTGTACTGAAGCCCGCGGAAAGCACTCCGGTTTCTATCATGGTTTTGATGGAAATTATAGGAGATCTCCTTCCTCCGGGTGTTGTAAATATTGTCAACGGTTTCGGCGCAGAATTGGGAAGGGCATTGGTGACCAATCCGAAAGTTTCTAAAGCCGCATTTACAGGATCTACTGCAACGGGACGCCTTGTTATGCAGTATGCAACGGAAAACATTATTCCGGTAACTTTGGAATTAGGAGGGAAATCACCAAACGTTTTTTTCAGTTCAGTAATGGATGCGGATGATGAGTTTTTGGATAAAGCCATTGAAGGAGCAGTTCTTTTTGCACTGAACCAGGGAGAAATCTGTACATGTCCGTCAAGATTGCTTGTTCAGGAAGATATTGCGGATGCCTTTATTGCGAAAGTGATTCAAAGAGTAAAAGCGATTAAGGTTGGGAATCCGTTGGATAAAACCGTAATGATGGGCGCACAGGCGTCGCAGATCCAGAAAGATAAGATTCTTTCCTATATCAAACTTGGAAAAGAAGAAGGTGCGGAAGTGCTTGTTGGTGGTGATGTCAACAATGCTGGAGAAGGACTTGAAGATGGCTATTATATTCAGCCCACAATTTTCAAAGGCAATAACAGGATGAGAATTTTCCAGGAAGAAATTTTCGGGCCGGTGCTGGCTTTTACAACCTTCAAAGACGAAGAAGAAGCCGTTAAAATTGCCAATGATACGATTTACGGACTGGGAGCAGGAGTCTGGACGAGAGATGCACATCAGCTGTATACTATTCCGCGTCAGATCCAGGCGGGAAGAGTCTGGGTAAACCAGTATCACTCTTACCCTGCAGGAGCGCCTTTTGGGGGCTACAAACAATCCGGAATCGGAAGGGAAAACCACAAAATGATGCTGGATCATTACCGTCAGACTAAAAATATGCTGATCTCGTACAACAAAAACAAACTAGGATTTTTTTAATTTTAAATAATAGGGCGTGCCCGTTTGCCCCGGCTTCAGCCGGAGCAAAACGGTCGGGCTATCCAGGGCTGCACTTCGTTTCGGTGCTCCGCTTCGCTCCGCACCGGCTCGTTCCTCGCCGCCCTTCCTATCCCTCACGCAATGATTCGTTGTCTTGTACATATTTATACACATAGAGATTATCGAAGTCAGAAAAGTAATATTAACAATTTATACTCTTTGCGTCAAGTAAAATCAACCTTATATGATTCTTTAGAGTCTACAAGTAATTTATTATAGAAATAAAAAGTAAAGAAAACTCTTAGCGATCTTAGTTAAGTGTAACGCCTTTGCGAACTTAAAAAATATATAGTATTAAAAAAGATCTTTGCGGACTTTGCGTTAAATTAAAGATTAATCAAATAAACTTTTTATAAATAATCTGCGAAATCTGCGGGAAATAAACAATATCTGCCAGAAGCGCATGTACAGATCAACTAAAAAAAACTAATTCAAACTCAGAATATGATTCCAAAAACAATGAAAGCGGCCGTGGTACAGGGGTACGGTCAGCCGTTAAAAATTGAAGAAGTTCCGGTACGTGAGCCGGGAAGATATGAAGTACTGGTAAAAGTTATCGCTTGTGGCGTGTGTCATACAGACCTTCACGCTGTTGATGGCGACTGGCCCGCCAAGCCCAAAATGCCTTTAATTCCCGGACATGAAGGGGTAGGAATTGTAGTCGCCTGCGGTCCTGAAGCATATGTAAAAGAAGGAGATGCGGTAGGGGTTCCCTGGCTGTATTCCGCATGCGGATGCTGCGACTATTGTATTACCGGCTGGGAAACTCTTTGTGAAGCGCAGAAGAATGGCGGATACAGTATAGACGGAGGCTTCGCAGAATACGTCATTGCAGATTCAAGATATGTGGGACATTTGAAAAGTACTGTCAACTTTTTGGAGATCGCACCGATTCTTTGCGCCGGAGTTACCGTGTATAAAGGGTTAAAAGAAACGGAAACAAAACCTGGAGAATGGGTAGCCATTTCAGGAATCGGGGGATTGGGTCACGTAGCCGTTCAGTATGCGAAAGCAATGGGAATGCATGTGGCTGCTATTGATGTGGCGGATGATAAATTGGATTTGGCGAAAAAGCTCGGGGCAGATTTGGTAGTCAACGCAAGAAACACAGATCCTGGAGAATACCTGCATAAAGAAGTCGGCGGAATGCACGGCGCGCTCATTACGGCAGTTTCCCCTATTGCCTTCAAACAGGGAATTGATGTATTACGAAGAAAAGGAACCATTGCGCTGAACGGCCTTCCGCCGGGATCCTTTGAGCTTCCGATCTTTGAAACCGTGCTCAAGAGAATTACCGTGAGAGGTTCCATCGTCGGAACACGGAAAGATCTCCAGGAGGCACTTGATTTTGCTAATGAAGGATTGGTAAAAGCAACCGTTACCGCTGCAAAACTGGAAGATATTAACGAGGTCTTTGATAAGATGAAAAAAGGACAGATCGATGGAAGGATCGTTCTTGATATCGCCGGAAGTGCAAATTAATGATGACAATGTCTGGTTCGGCGAAATTTCATTTCGCCGAACTTTTTTTAACTTGTATAAAAGAATTGTAAGCACGTTTTGTATTTTGATATATTTTCGTCACTTTGAGTAGATTTTGAAAAAATCGTATCGAGAAGTTTGTTACTTCTGAAGATAATCTGTTCTCGATACATTTTTCTCCACTTTGTTACGAAAAAATACTCGAACTGACGAATTCAATAACAAAATTTTGCAAAATGCACAACTGCATATTATAAGTATAAAGTAAATTTGCTTGAGACTCAGAAAAAGCCCAGCTGCTTAAAATAATTGAAGTACCCCGAATAGCAAACTATTTAATTTGAGCTATGCCAATCAATAACAAAAGAAGAATTATGAACCCTAAAATATCAAGACTCTCCGCTACAGAAAAAGCCTTGGAAGTCATCTGGGAGCTCGAAAAAAAATACGGTGATCTCATGTTCTACCAGGCAGGAGGCTGTTGCGAAGGCACACAGCCGCAATGTTTTGAAAAAGGTGGGTTTTATCCGCGAATGAACGATGCCATGATCGGGACCATCAACGGACACGAATTCTGGATCGACCGCGACCTCTTCGAGTACTGGCAGTATTCCCATTTTACATTGGACGTTACCGATGGTTTCGGACCGGGAGGGTTTTCTTTGGAAACTCCACTGGGAAAAACATTTAAAGTTATTTATACACTCTTCACACCGGAAGAACTGGAAAATCTGGAGCCAGTAAAGCGCAGTGAATAAATCTGCCTGATCATCAAAAAAAAATTTGTGTAATCTGTGTTTAGCAAAAACAAAAAATCAGACTTTCACAAATCGGCTCACAAACATCGAAGCCACCAATTGCCCGACTGCATTCAGAACAGTAGCCAGCGGATCCACCAGGGTTCCGATAATCATCACTGCCGGAATGGCTTCCTGTGGCAGTTTATAGACTGAGATCATCAGCATCTCACCGATATATCCGCCATTGGGAATTCCGCCCGCTACAATGCTCACGAAAACCGTAATGCCTAATGCCAGAAGTAAATTTATCGGATCGAAAAAATCTCTGCCGATAATCATAAAAGCAACATAGATCTTAATGATGGATGACATGGAAGATCCGTTTTTATGCAGCGTAGTTCCGATAGGGATCACAATATTTGAAATCTGACTGGGAATTCCGATTCTGGATGCAGCTTCTAAGTTAGCAGGCATAGTAGCGAAGCTGCTGCAGGTACTCAGTGCCGTGGCTGTAGGATAAATCGCATTTTTCCAAAAACTTTTAACACCATTCGTCCCGGCGGCCATAAAAGCATAAATGGAAAAAAACAACAGAAAATAAATGACACCTGCAATATAATAAAGTCCGAGTGGCTTAGCATAAAATCCGAAAAGCTGAGGTCCCAGTGTGGCCACCTGATAAGCGAAATAGGCCCCCAAACCAATGGGAGCAGCTTTCATAATTAATAGTAACAGTTCTTTCATGACTTCATATCCGGAAGCAATAAACATCCTGAATGATTGTCCTTTTTCTCCTGCTTTTCTTGCAGAAAATCCCGTCATAAATGCAAAAATAAGCAGGGCCAGCATATTCTGCCGTGAAAAAAGCTGTGTAAATTCGCCCACAGTAAAAAAACTCACAATCCTGTTGCCCCAGCTTTCTTCGGAAGCCACTTCCTCTACCAGTTCCTTACTCCCTGAAACTCCCGAAACCGGAAATAAATACACCGCGAAGATCGTAAAAACGGCCGCTGTTAAAATGAAAAAAAGAAAAGTAAACGCCATGGTTATCATGATTTTTCCAAACTTCGACTCTTGCTCCAGCGATGCAATGGAATTGGAAACTGCAAAGAAAACAAGCGGAACAACACTTACGAACAATAAATTCAGGAAAATATCTCCTAAAGGTTTTATATAACTTACCGTTTGTGGTGCCACAATTCCGATGATACTCCCGATAACGATCCCCAGAAGCAAAAGCAGGATTCCCGAATAGTTTTTCAACACTTCTTTCATAGAGCGCTTTTTAATCAAAGATAGCTTTATTTTTAACACTTCATTATATAAATTTCGTCTCTAAAATCCTTAAATTTGAGTAAAAAGGTTTCTATGGCTTATATAGACTACTATAAAATTTTAGGCGTAGATAAAAACGCAACGCAGGAAGATATTAAAAAAGCGTATCGCAAGCTTGCAAGAAAACTTCATCCCGACCTGAATCCTGACGATAAGGAAGCAGAAAGGAAATTCAAGGAGATCAACGAAGCCAATGAAGTTCTCAGTAATCCTGAAAACCGTGCTAAATACGATAAATATGGAGAACACTGGAAACATGGTGAAGAGTATGAAAAAGCACAACAGCAACAGCAGCAACAAAGGCAAAGTCACGGAAATAATTATAGTAGCGGATTTTCCGGTGCTGATTTTGGTGAAGGAGAAGATTTCTCGGATTTTTTCCAAAGCATGTTCGGTGGAACAGGAGGTTTCGGGAGAAGTTCAAGAGGGAGCGCTTCCGGGAAATTTAAAGGACAGGATGTTCATGCAGAGCTGAATCTAAGCTTAAAGGATGCTGCAACTACGCATCAGCAGACTTTTGATATTAACGGGAAAAAGGTGAGGATTACCATTCCGGCCGGAGTTTATGACGGACAGCAGATTAAATTAAAAGGCCATGGAAATCCCGGCTATAATGGTGGTCCGAACGGTGATTTGTACATTACTTTTACGATTCCGGCTGATCCGGATTTTGAAAGGATAGGAGATGATTTAAAAACTAAAGTCGCGATCGATTTGTATACGGCTGTTTTGGGCGGCGATGTTAATGTAAATACCCTTACCGGAAGCGTTAATCTTAAGGTGAAACCTGAAACCCAGAACGGAATGACCGTAAGGCTAAAAGGAAAAGGCTTCCCTGTCTACAAAAAGGAAGGAGAATTCGGAGATCTTTTTGTGACGTACGATGTGAAACTGCCTACAAACCTTACCAATGAGCAGAAGCAACTTTTCGAACAACTAAAAAACTCTTAAGTCATGAATGAAAGAATATCACGGGAAGAACTCGTAAAAATATACAATATTGAAATCACCTTTTTTGATGAACTGGTAGATTCCGGTTTACTGAATATTCAGACAGAGAATGAAATCCACTATCTGATGTATGAAGATCTGCCGTCTTTTGAAAGGTTTACCAACTGGTATTATGATCTGGAAATCAACCTCCCCGGACTTGAAGTAATCCACGATATGCTCAGGAAAATGGAAGACCTGAAACAGAAAAACCGTGAACTGATGAGTAAGCTTTCAGCCATCAGCGACAAATATGAGGAAGGGAGTTTTTGAGTGAGAGGGTTTTAGAGTATGAGTGTTGTAGAGTTTTAGAGGAAGTGTTTGATGTTGATCTTTAAAATGAGATTGATACAATGAAAAACTTATCTTTGCTGCAGAATTAATAATATGATTGAAGAGAAAGTAATCGTTCTGAAACCGAAAAGAATAGATTTTGAAGAAATATATTTCAACGGGAACCAGGGAAGCCTGTTCTTTTCTCCTACAACGAAGGGAAAAACGGTTACCACCATTATAGTTGCTGTTATCCTGTTGATTTTATTCATTTTCAAAGATGATTTCAGTAAAGAAAAATCAGGGATATTGTATTTTGTAAGCTTTTTGTTCCTGCTTTGCGCTGTTTTTTTATCGGTAAGCATTAATAAAGTTTCAAGATGGAAGAAGCAGGTAGCGCACTATTTAAATAAGATCGAAAATTGTAAAGTTTATGAAATCAGAATGGAGGAGAATTTTTTCACTGTGAATATTAACGGTGATAAAGAGACCAGCGAATGGAAAGATTTTGAGTTTTTCGACAGCAATAATGAATTTATCAGCATCGAAGGAAAGTACAGCTATATGTTTCCCAGAAAATCGATGAGCGAAAAAGACTACAGCTTTTTAAAGCAAGTTTTAAAGAAAAACATCAACGAATAATTATTCAGCAGATTAAAACTTAATCCGTATAAAATAAAAAAACTCAGAACAGATGTTCTGAGTTCTTTATTTTGTAGAGTGGGACTTATTAATCCAGCCAACCCATTTCTTTCATCCATTCGTCGTTATAGATTTTTCCGACGTATCTTGAACCGTGATCATGAAGAAGTACCACAATTACATCATCTTTCGTGAACTGATCCTTCATCTGTACCAGTGAAGCAATGGCACTTCCTGCAGAATATCCGCAGAAAATTCCTTCTTCTTTTGCTAATTTTCTAGCATAAATAGCTCCGTCTTTATCTGTTACCTTCTCAAAATGATCGATAACCGCCATGTCATAATTCTCAGGAAGAATGTCTTCACCGATTCCTTCGGTAATATAAGTATAGGCGTTTCCTAAATTAATTTCCCCTGTCTCATGGATTTCTTTTAAGATCGATCCGTAGGTGTCAACTCCAATTACTTTGATATTCGGGTTTTTCTCTTTGAAGAATGTGCCACAGCCGGTAATAGTGCCTCCCGTTCCTGCTCCCACTACGAAGTGGGTCAGTTTTCCTTCGGTCTGTTCCCATATTTCAGGAGCGGTGGATTCATAATGCGCAGCCCTGTTGGATAAATTATCATATTGATTCACATACCAACCGTTTTCAGTTTCCTTCGCAAGACGCTTTGATACCGAATAATAAGAACGCGGGTCTGTAGGTTTTACGTCGGTAGGGCAAACAATGACTTCAGCACCTACAGCACGGAGAATATCGCATTTTTCTTTAGATTGTTTTGAATTGGTTACAAAAATACATTTGTATCCTTTGATGATTGCTGCAAGAGCCAATCCCATTCCTGTATTTCCTGAAGTTCCTTCGATAATGGTGCCTCCCGGCTTTAGCCTTCCGTCTTTTTCTGCGTCTTCAATCATTTTCAGGGCCATTCTGTCCTTCACGGAATTTCCTGGATTGAATGTCTCAACCTTTGCCAAAACTAGTGCCGGAAAATCTTCACCCAAAACTTTATTCAGTTTTACCAATGGTGTATTTCCTATAGTTTCGAGGATGTTGTTTGCGTATTTCATAAATGTTTTTTAAGCATGGCAAAGATACGGCTTTAAATTTTATCAGGATAAACGATCCTATCGATTCCATGAATAAGTTAATTCACAACTGAGACTTTTCACTTTTTATTTTTCACTTACTTCTAATTATATTTAATCGCCTTCACCGGAGAAATCTTACTGATGAGGTAGCTGGGAATAATTAAGGCCAGCCCTGAAATAATCAGAATGCCCACCGAGATGGAGATAATCATCAATGGATTAAGATCTACCGGAACCGTGCTTACGTAATAGTTTTCAGGATTCAGTTTGATAATGCCAAAAATCTTCTGGATGAAAATCAGGCCTAAACCAATTACATTTCCATACAAAAGCCCGGGAATCATAATGATCAGTGTATAGTTGATAAAGGTTGCACGAATCTGTGAATTGCTGGCTCCGAGTGTTTTAAGAAGGCCTATGGAATTGGTTCTTTCAATAATAAGGATTAATAGAACCATGATAATATTAATAACCACTACAATCAGCATGATGATAATAATCAATGCAATATTGGTGTCAAAAATACTGATCCAGTCGGTAATCTGCGGGAATTTCTCTGTAGCTTTTTCAGCATAGTTTTTATATCCTATCAGCTTTTCGATTTCGGGAAAATCTGCATCTGCATCATTTACATTTTTAAAGAAAATATCAATTCCACCAGCTTCTTCGGGTTTCATATCCTGAATTTTACGCACATGATTAATGTCTCCGATAACAAATTGATCATCAATCATCTTAATATCCGTTCTGTAGATTCCCAGCACTTCAAATTTTCTGTAGATAGGCTGCTGATCGGTTTTTGAAAATACCGTGACAATGCTGTCTTTTACCTTGAGATGAAGATCTTTTGCTGTTTTTTCAGAGATTACTACGCCGTTGTTATACCCTTTCTCAGTAACCTGCGGGGTAGTTCCGGCGATCAGGAATTTTTTAAATCTGACGCTGTCAAAATCTTTTCCGATTCCTTTGAAAATAATCCCTGCAAAATTATGCTCATTCCGCATTATACCCGTTAACATCGCATATTTCTGAACGCTTGCGACATCAGGAATTTCTTTTATTTTTTTAATATCAAGACCCTGGTTATCGAGTACAGAAGTGTTGTATGAAGAGTTTGATCTTGTAGATCTTACTGTAATATGGCCGCTGAAATCTGCCAGTCTTTCTTTAATCGCTTTCTTAGAACCGAACCCAGTGGATACGGTAATTAGAGAAACAATGATTCCCAGCGCTACCGAAAGCCTTCCAATGAAGATAATCACCCTTGACAGGTTATTTTTGTTATCTTTGGAAAACGCTATTTTTCTAGAGAAATATAAAGGAAATTTCAAGCTTATGAATTTAGATCTCAAAATTAAAAATTTACTTCTTATTTGCCTAATTTTTTTAGGAGTATTCCATCAATATAATTCTCAATCCAAAGCTTTGGAAGGTTTTAAAACAGGTGCCGATCAGCCAGAAATATATTTGCCGTTGCTAAAGGGTAAAACAATTGGCGTGGTGACTAATCAGACCGGATTAATGAGCGACAGAACTCATGTTGTTGATTTTTTAGTAAAAAACAGGATTAACATTAAATCTATTTTTGCTCCCGAGCATGGTTTCCGAGGCGATGCCGATGCCGGTGAAAAAGTAAAAAACGGTGTAGATGTAAAAACAGGAATTCCTATTGTTTCTTTGTATGGAAATAATAAGAAACCAAAACCTGAACAATTAAAAGGAATTGATATTGTGGTTTTTGATATACAGGATGTAGGGGTGCGCTTTTATACCTATATTTCTACATTAACATATCTTATGGAAGCCGCAGCGGAAAATAATGTTGAGGTAATGGTGCTGGACCGCCCCAATCCGCATGACGGTTATACAGACGGCCCTGTTCTGAACAAAAAATGGACAAGTTTTGTCGGAATGCATGAAGTGCCTGTAGTTTATGGCCTTACCATCGGGGAATACGGTAAAATGGTGAATGGAGAAAGATGGCTTGAGAAGGGAGTTCAGGCAAAATATACTTTGGTCCAGATGAAAAATTATCATAAAAAATTACGGTATCCAATTTTGGAAAAGCCTTCGCCGAATTTGCCCAACGAGAAATCAATCAATCTGTATCCAAGTTTATGCTTTTTTGAAGGAACTCAGGTTTCCGTAGGAAGAGGTACCGATCTGCCTTTTCAGATTTACGGTTCGCCGTGGACAAAAAGTTTACCGTATCAGTTTACACCGAAACCTAATTTTGGGGCTAAAGATCCTTTCCTCAACGGAAAACTCTGCTATGGAGAAAATCTTTCAGGTTATCCTCACGACTTAACAGAGCTTAACCTCGAATGGTTGCTTAAAGCCTATAGAAATTATAAGAATCCTGAGCTGGACTTTTTCCTTAAGCCTGCACCCGGCAAAAATTTCTGGTTTGATACTTTAGCTGGGGATGATACGCTTAGAAAACAGATCGTTTCCGGAAAGTCCATCAGGGAAATTAAAGATTCCTGGAAACCCGGTTTGGAAAAGTTCGAGAAAATAAGAAAGAAGTATATGATCTATGAAAATTGATCTGTGAATGATCAATCGTATCAGTTTGAAATTCAAAGAATGAATTTACCGTTGCTTTTTGACGTTTAATCAAAATTTTGCGGCGGCGTTTTATCGTCTTTGCCCTTATTCATGATTACTAAACCGATAGACAGACCAATTACTCCCGCAGCACCGATCATTAAAGCTCTTTCCAGTTTATCAGCCTGGTCATTGCCAAGGTAATTCATCATAAAAAGAATGATAAAAGTAACGGCACAAAGAATCAGATGATTTTTTCCGAATAATTTCATAATGATTATTTTAATTGATAAGAAATCATGACGCCTCCTCTGTAAGGAAGAATTTCACCACTTCTGTTGAATTTGTTGTCTTTTCTGTCATAGCGCTCTCCAGTAGTTCTGTCGTAGCCTTTGTAAAAATCCTGTGATGATCCAATAGCTGCATACACGTCAATATTCCATCTGTCGGAAACTTTAAACTGATACCCTCCTGTTATACCAAATATAAGCGAATATCCCTTCTGGTAAAGATTTGAGGTAACGAAAACTTCTCCAAAATCATTATAATAAGGTCCGTCAGACCAATAATTCCACTTTTGCAAAACAAATGAAGAGGCGGCAATGTTGGCTCCCAGATAAAAATGTCTGAACGCTTCATTAAAGTAATATCTTCCTTCAGCTGAGACTGAATAATACTGTAGTTCATGTCCTGCAAAATATTTCCAGGGAGAAATCAAAACATCACCCTGTACGGTAATTTTTTTGCTGAGCTGATGTTCCAGAGCAAGATTAACAATCCCTAAAGGAATAAAGGCTGCATTACCTTTTATATAGACCTTTTTTTCATTGATGTTTTCCTGTTCCTGGGCATTTAAATTTCCTAAAATAAAAAGGGTAAGAAAGCCTGCTAATAATCTGATCTTCATTATTTCTTATTAATTTGTTTTAATAACTCCTCTGCCAGTGTAGAATCTTTCTGTGCCTGAGATGCCATATTTTTTGACATTTCTGCGTAGGTCTTTGCCTGTTCCTTATTTCCGGTAAGAAAATAAAGTTTTGCGAGAATGTAAGTGTTTTCAGAAGTTTCACTACGCATAACAGATTTTTCGGCCCATTCAGCAGCTTTTTTCAGCGATGTAACATTAGTTATATGTTCAGAAAATATCCATGCTGCTTTTAATAATTCATTAGGTTCAAAAGCTTCCGAATTTTTATAGTAGACAAGGGCAGCCTTTTCATATTCCGGGAAATTGGCGTTTTGCTCGTAATAGCTTAATTTGGTCTGATTGAGTTTTACTTCAGCATCATGTTTTCCTACAAGAGGTTCTGCTGCTTTCATGAAGTAATCATCGTTAATTCTTTTATTCTGATTGTCAATTGATTGTTCAACAATTTTCCCCAGCTTAATCTGATTGTCGAATTCATGATATGTTTCTTCAGGTAAAAATTTAATGATGTCAGCTTTCCTTTCAGTAAAGACTTTATAATTTTTGTCTTCAGAAGATTTAAGGAAGTACAGTAAAAGATCCACATCATCTTTTGTAAATTCTGATGTTTTAGCTTTGTTTTCAAAATATCTTTCCGAAGCTCTTTTGGCAAAACCAAAATCTGAAGAAGAATTGAGTTTCATAATATTGATCAGGAATTCAGGATTTTTTTCACCCTTTTCAAAGCGTTCTTTTAAGGAACCTTTTTTGTTGTTGGGAGAATTAACGTCCTGTGCCATTGAGATGAACATACTTTCTTCCATATAACCGTAATTCTGGGAAACGAGCTCGCCATCGCCATTCAGAAATAGATAAGTAGGATAGGAGCGTACACCGTATTTGGCAGCAATTTCTCTTCCTTCGCCCTTTTCCATGTCGAATCTGGCATTGATGAAGTTGGCATTGTAATAATCTCCCACCGATTTTTTCGTGAAAATATTCTTTTCCATCATTTTGCAAGGGCCACACCATGAGGTAAATGCATCAATAAATACGATTTTATTTTCTTTTTTTGCCTTTGAAATAAGATCTTTAAATGGAAGTTCCTGAAAATGAATAGCTTCCTGGGCAAAAGCTGTGATCACAAAAAATAAAAACAAAACGGAAACAATCTTCTTCATTTTTTCAATAAAAATTAGAAAAGCGAATATACTTATTTTCAGCGTAAGAATAGTTGAAAAACAAAAAAGTCATCTCAATTGAGATGACTTTTTTTGTGGTTTCTCCAGGAATCGAACCAGGGACACATGGATTTTCAATCCATTGCTCTACCAACTGAGCTAAGAAACCATTTAATTTTTACTTCTTTTTTGAAGTGGTGCAAAAGTAATAATAAAAATCACATCCTGCAACTTATCTTAAAAACTTAGAAAAGAAAACCACCTTTTTTTGAAGGTGGTTTTTGTGGTTTCTCCAGGAATCGAACCAGGGACACATGGATTTTCAATCCATTGCTCTACCAACTGAGCTAAGAAACCATTCTTTTTACTTCGTTGTTTTAAAGTGATGCAAAAGTACTAAGTTTTCGTATATGAAGCAAGTATTAATAATACTTTTTTTAACAAAAATTAAAAACCTATTGATTTTCAACAGAATTATTTTCCTGTTCCTTCCTTATTTGCTCACTCATCTCTTCTAATACTGGCTTGATCGTATTTTCAGGCAAATCACTTATTCTAATATACATTAATCCGTCAATGGCATCATTGAAGTTTGGATCTACGTTGAAGGCAATTACTTTTGCATTTTGTTTGATGTATTTTTTAATCAAAACAGGCAGTCTCAATTCAGGCTCAAGGTCATCAATAATTTTATCCAGCTTATTCAGGTCAGATTCCATTTCTTCGAAAAAAAGATGTTTATCCCTGTCGCGGAGCTTTACTTTGTATTCATTTCTGGGGGTAATATATTGTGCTACTGCAGAATCATAATAATTGGAACGCATAAACTCAATCATCAGAGATTTCGAAAACTCGGAAAATTTATTGGAAATACTTACGCCACCCATCAGGAATTTATGATCCGGATTTCTCAGGCATACATGCACAATACCTCTCCAAAGCAGAAAAAGCGGTAATGGTTTCTGCTGATAATCCTGACAGATATAAGCGCGTCCCATTTCAATAACTTTTTTAAAGAAAGGATGGATGTCCTGTTCAAATTCAAACAGTGAGCTGGTATAAAATCCTTTGATTCCGGATTTCTTCATCACCTCTCTTCCCAAAGCCATTCTGTATGCTCCTACCAGTCTTTCTTCGGCACTGTCCCATAAAAAAAGGTGATGATAATGTTTATCATATTCATCCAGATCGAATGGCAGGTTGCTGCCTTCTCCCACGGCACGGAAGGTAAGCTCTCTTTGCCTTCCGATTTCCCTCATAATAGAAGGGATTTCTTCATATTTGGTAAAATAGACTTCATAATTCCCGTTGCTGAAGAACATTTTGTCAGTTCCTTTCAGCTTTTGGATGTCTTTAAGAATATCTTCTTTTGGCGTCTCGTCAATAATATTCTGAACAATATTTTCTTCTTTCAGCAAAGGGAATTTCACCGAGAGATTTTTAAGATTAATGCTTTGTGCCAGTGATTTTCGTTTCTCATAGTAAGATTTCATCATGTAAACCTTACGTTTCAGGAAATCGCCGAGTTCTTCAATGCTCTCCATATCGTCCATTGCTTTTACGGCAATAGGTCTTCCGATACGAATCCTGATCGGTTTTTCCCGGTCGTTCATCATTTCTGCCGGAAGCATAAGGGTCTGTAAACTCGGATGTATTTTTGCCATCTGATAAAATAATCTGCTGTTCTTGGCATGGAAATACATAGGAACAATCGGTACTTTGGCCATTTTGATGAGCTTAAGCGCCGGTTTTTCCCATTCTTTATCTAAAATTTCTCCGTACGGATTATTCTTATTGGAGACTTCTCCTGCCGGAAAAATACCTACACAGCCTCCGTTTTGGAGATGCTTCAATGTTTCACGCATTCCTGAAGAGCTGCTGTATGCACCTTTCCTGTTTTCAAAAGGATTCACCGAAATTACATATGGTTCCATTGGTTTTATTTTTTCCAGCAGGAAATTTCCCATAACCTTAAAATCAGGACGGACTTCCGAAAGAATCTTGCACATCAGAATACCATCTATGGCACCAAGCGGATGATTGGAAACGAGAATAAACGGCCCTGTTTTCGGTATTTTTGCCAAATCCTCTTCAAAAGCGATATAGCTTAGGTTTCGCTCTCTCACAAATGAGTCGAAAAAGTCTTTGCCTTCCTTGTCTTTTAATTTATCGTATAATTTATTTACTTCATTTATTTTGGCAACGCTCATCACAGCAGATGCCACAGGATTCTTTAAAAATCCTATTTTATGTAAGCCGGAAGCATTTATCAAATCGTTTTTCGATATTAAACTCATGTGTGTTTAGTCGCAATTAGTTTTATTGTGTTACCATTTGAAGTGTATTCTTCGAAATTTGCTCCAATAATACACTTTTTTCCTGGTAAAATTGATCAATATGATCCATCTTCGCATTCCTTACCGTAAATAAAGATACGTTTTTTATCACTTCCGTGCGGAATACTTTCTGAAGTTCTTCATTCAGTTCATCAATAGTATTGAATTTATCTTCCAGACATAAAGCCAGTGAAATGGCAGAATTCTGCATCAGGGAAACTTTGATCTTATATTTTGATAAATATCCGAAAATTAAGCTCATATGATCTTCCGCAATGAATGAAAAGTCCCTTGTTGAGATTTTTAAAAGAGTCTGGTTTTCTTTTAAAATGTAAGTTTCTTCACTCTGATTTTTCTCTGAAGCACCTACTTTGGTTCCTGCTTTGGAAGGATCAATAAAAGATTTTACATAAAAAGGAATATTCTTTTGCTGAAGCGGCTGAAGCGTTTTCGGGTGAATGACACTTGCTCCGTAATAAGCCATTTCAATAGCTTCTTCATAAGAAATATTGGAAAGCAATGTCACATCTTTGAATTTTCTCGGATCTCCGGTCATTACTCCCGGGACATCTTTCCAGATGGTCATGGCTTCAGCATTTAAGCAATAAGCGAAAATAGCTGCAGAGTAGTCTGAACCTTCTCTTCCCAGTGTTACGGTAAAATTATTATCGTCGGAACCGATAAAACCTTGTGTAACGTAGCAGATTTCCTTATTAAGGTTTGAAATAAATTCTTCGGTTTTAGCCCAGTCTACCACACCTTCACGGTAGGAATTGTCGGTTTTTACATAATCTCTCGCATCCAGCCACTGGTTGGTAAACTGGATTTCGTTCAGGTATTCACTCACGATTTTCGTAGAAATCATTTCCCCACAGCTTACTACCTGATCATACACGAAATTGTAGTTAGGAGATTTGTTTCTTCTTAAAAAAGAATCAATATCATCAAAAAACAAGTTGATTTCCGCAAAAACTGCATGGTTTTCAGGAAAAAGCCCTTCTGCAATTTCAATGTGTTTTCGTTTTATCTTTTCAATCTCCGTTTGATAGTTATCTTTCCTGAAATAAAGCTCCACTACTTTTTCCAGTTCATTCGTCGTTTTTCCCATTGCTGAAATTACCAGCAGACACTTTGCAAATCCCTGACTTTTTAGTACCAGAGATACGTTCTTTACACTTTCGGCATCTTTTACCGATGCGCCACCAAACTTGAAAATTTTCATTAAATTGTTAATAATAAAATTGTTAGATAAAATTTGTGGGAATATTTTACGGGTGACAAAATTATAAATTTACAACGAGATATGAAATAGCGTTGAATCACAGTGACCTTAAGATTTCATTAAAATCATTAATCCAGAGAAATTATCATAAGATCATTGAGCGATTTGGGAACAGTTTTTTATGATAAGGGTTCTTTTGAAAACTGAAAAAGCTTCGTATTACGTTGATAAACAAAGCGTAAGCTCTTTTATTAATAATTCTTTTAAAATGCGATAAATTTTACGAAATTTGAGGAAAACGTAAAAAGGAAAATATGTCAGAAAGACCATTACAGACTTTAGGAGAATTTCTTATTGACAGACAGGATGATTTTCAATATTCCACCGGTGAGTTTTCCCGGCTTCTGAGTGCGATAAGACTTGCTTCGAAAGTAGTAAACAGAGAAGTAAATAAAGCAGGAATTGTAGACATTGCAGGCGCTGCCGGAAACCAGAATGTTCAAGGTGAAGAACAGCAGAAACTTGATGTTATTGCCAATGAAATTTTTATTACCGCTCTGTCTCAAAGAGAAGTGGTCTGCGGAATTGCCTCTGAGGAAAATGACGATTTTATCGATATAAAATGCGGAGAAAACGGCCATTTAAGCAAGTATGTCGTATTGATTGATCCTTTAGATGGCTCTTCAAATATTGATGTAAATGTTTCCGTGGGAACTATTTTTTCTATTTACAGAAGAGTTACAGAACCCGGAACTCCGGTTCAACTTCAAGATTTTTTACAAAAAGGAGTCAATCAGATTGCTGCCGGATACGTGATTTACGGATCTTCTACCATGATTGTATACACTACAGGAAACGGAGTAAACGGATTTACGCTTGATCCTTCGTTAGGTACTTATTATCTTTCTCACCCAAATATGACGTTTCCAAGAACAGGAAAAATTTATTCCATCAATGAAGGAAATTATATCAAATTTCCGCAAGGAGTAAAAAATTACCTTAAATATTGCCAGATGGAAGAAGGGGACAGGCCTTATACTTCCAGGTATATCGGTTCTCTTGTTGCTGATTTCCATAGAAATATGCTGAAAGGCGGTATTTATATTTATCCTTCATATTCACAGGCACCCAACGGGAAATTAAGATTGCTGTATGAATGTAATCCTATGGCATTTCTTGCAGAACAGGCGGGAGGAAAAGCAACGGACGGATTCAGAAGAATTCTTGAAATTGAACCTACAGAACTGCATCAGAGAATTCCTTTCTTCTGCGGAAGTGTTGATATGGTGGAGAAAGCGGAAGAGTTTATGAGAATCGACAGTGTAAAATAATGACAGCAGAATATTTCAGATATTTATTAGAATTCAAGCGCCCGAGTGGAACATCTCGCGGCGTTTTGTATGAAAAGGAAACTTTTATTCTTCATATTGACTCAAATGGAAAAAGAGGAACAGGAGAGTGTGCTATGTTCAGAGGGCTCAGCTTTGACGACAGGCCGGATTATGAAGAGAAGCTTCAGTGGCTTTGTGAAAATATTCAGCAGGAGTATGAATATTTAAAAAAAGAACTGAAAGATTTTCCTTCGATATGGTTCGGTTATGAACAGGCTATTTTAAACCTGAAACATGGAGGTAATATTTATTTTCCTGGTGAATTTACTGAAGGAGATAAACCTATTGTGATCAACGGGTTGATCTGGATGGGAGATATTGGATATATGGAAGAGCAGATTCAGGATAAACTGGATCAGGGATTTCATTGTATCAAGTTAAAAATCGGTGTCGATTGGAAATCCGAATATGAAATTCTTAAAAAACTAAGACAGAAGTTTTCAAAAGATATGCTGGAGCTGCGTGTTGACGCAAACGGAGGCTTTTCAAAAGATGAAGCCAAAATTGTTTTGCAACAATTGGCAGAACTGCAGATTCATTCTATCGAACAGCCTGTAAAAGCCGGCAATTGGGATGATATGGCTGAATTGTGTGCTGAAACTCCTACACCTATTGCTTTAGATGAAGAGTTGATAGGAATTGTTGATTTGGATAAAAAGATCAATCTCCTGGATAGCGTAAAGCCACAGTATATTATTTTAAAACCTTCATTAATTGGCGGGTTTTCAGGTTCGGACGAGTGGATTTCTTTAGCTCAAGAGCGTAATATTGATTGGTGGATTACCTCTGCGCTGGAAAGCAATATCGGGCTGAATGCCATTGCACAGTATACCTTTACCAAGAAAAATCCGATGCCGCAGGGTCTGGGTACCGGATCTTTATTTATTAATAATTTCGAATCCAATCTTGATCTGAAAGGAGAATTATTATATTTTAAAATTTAATCGGAAAGATTGGAGTTTTTCAGATGACTTTTGAATTATCCATTTAAAAATTAGATGAATAAAAAAATTTCATACTGTTAGATTCATTCCTGCTAGATAACATCTTCTACGAAAATTGCCTTTTTGATGTATTCTAAAAATGAAGAAAACGTTCTTTTAACCTTTTTCATAACAATATTATTTAGTTTGTGTGCGCTTATTTGTTTGCAATCTTTGTGCCATAATAGGGTGCCTCTTGCCATCTCTGATATGATAGATTTCATGGGTTGATTTTAAATGGCTGTTTAGCAGGAGATTTGCGTTTTTCCTGCTTTCTTTTTAACTCAAAATTAAATTAAAATTAATCTTGGGACTGAGGACTTATTATTAAAATGGAAATCTTTTGAAATATAGAATGGGGATGGACATAATGTATAATTTTAGCTATGGTTTTAGTTATTGCGAAGATAAGTTAAAATATTGGATAAGTGTCCTTAAAACCGGTAAATTATAATTTCCGTAAAACTTTAAAATTTCCTAAATTTGCAAATTGTCGTAGATGCGGCATCTTTAAAGCGAATTTAATGGAAGAAGAAAAAAAATCACTCAATTTTATTGAGCAAATTATCGAAGATGATTTGGCAAACGGCCTGAAAAAAGATCAGATCCGTTTCCGTTTTCCGCCTGAACCCAACGGTTATCTGCATGTAGGTCATACAAAAGCGATCTGCATCAACTTTGGGCTGGGTGAAAAATACAATGCTCCCGTGAACCTTCGTTTCGACGATACAAATCCTGAAAAAGAAGAACAGGAATTCGTAGATTCTATCATGAAAGACGTTGAATGGCTGGGCTTCAAATGGGATAAAGTTTTGTACGCCTCCGATTACTTCCAGCAGCTTTATGATTGGGCGGTGCAGTTAATCAAAGAAGGTAAGGCTTATGTAGATGAGCAGCCGTCTGAAGTGATTACAGAGCAGCGAAAAAATCCTACCGAGCCAGGTGTTGAATCTCCATACAGAAGCCGTCCGGTAGAAGAATCCTTAGATTTATTCGAAAGAATGAAAAACGGAGAGTTTGAAGAAGGTTCAATGTCGCTCCGTGCAAAAATTGACATGACATCTCCGAATATGAACATGCGTGACCCTGTGATGTACAGGATCTTAAGAAGACCTCACCACAGAACGGGAACTGCATGGAAGATTTACCCGATGTATGATTGGGCACATGGTGAATCTGATTATATTGAACAAATTTCGCATTCTTTATGTTCTTTGGAATTTGAAAACCACAGACCGCTGTATGATTGGTATCTTGATCAGGTATACGATGAAACGAAAGTAAGAAATAAGCAGAGAGAATTCGCACGAATGAATGTCTCTTATATGATTACTTCCAAAAGAAAACTACAAAGACTGATTGCTGAAAAAGTGGTGAACGGATGGGATGATCCGAGAATGCCTACCATTTCAGGAATGAGAAGAAAAGGATATACGGCAACAGCGATCAGGAATTTTATTGAAAAAGTAGGGGTTGCCAAAAGGGAAAACCTTATTGAGCTTCAGTTGTTGGAATTCTGCGTTCGTGAGGACTTAAATAAAGTCGCAAAACGTGTTATGACCGTTGTTGATCCAGTAAAATTAGTTATTGAAAACTATCCGGAAGGAAAAGAAGAATGGCTGGATACAGAAAACAATCCGGAACAGGAAGATGCCGGAACAAGGGAAATACCTTTCTCAAGAGAATTGTATATCGAGCGTGAAGATTTCAAGGAAGAAGCCAATAATAAGTTCTTCAGATTGAAACTGGGTGGAGAAGTCCGCTTAAAATCTGCTTACATCATTAAAGGGGAAAGAGTGGAAAAAGACGAAAACGGAAATATTACAACCATCTACGCAACTTATGACGAAAAGTCCAAGTCAGGCAGCGGAACGGAAGAAAGTTTAAGAAAAGTAAAAGGAACCATTCACTGGGTTTCTGCAAAACACGCGATTCCTGTGGAAGTCAGAAATTACGATAAACTCTTTACGGTGGAGCAGCCTGATGCAGAGAAGGATGTGGATTTCCTTAATTTCATCAATCCCGAGTCCGTAACCGTTGTGAAAGGATTTGCAGAACCAAGCCTTAGAGATGTTGAAGTGGGAGCACCGCTTCAATTCCAAAGAATTGGCTACTTCACAAAAGATCAGGATTCTACCGAAGACAATTTGGTCTTCAACAGAACTGTGACTTTAAAAGACTCTTATAAGCCGGAGTAATAATTTATTTATACCAATATAAATGAAACAGGGCTTAATTTTTTAAGTCCTGTTTTTTTTGTTTAAACAGATGATAATAGTAAAGAAAAGAGTCCCGAAGGGACGATATAAACCAAAATAGGATAAAGTCCTATTAAAATATAAAATCATGAAACTTATATATTTATATACCAACTCATTCAAAGGGCTTTCCAAAGAAAGCTGGATGCTGGCGCTGGTGATGCTCATCAACCGGGCCGGTTCCATGGTACTTCCTTTTTTGGGAGTATACATGACCAATCATTTGCATTTCAGCATAGAAAATACCGGAATTGTGCTGAGCTTTTTCGGGATTGGTTCCGTTATAGGCTCCTGGCTTGGCGGATTTATTACCGATAAGATTGGGGAATATAAAGTACAGTCTTTCAGTTTACTGCTGAGTGTCCCCTTATTCTGCCTGATTCCTGTTTTCAAGACAGAAGTTGGGGTTGCAGCTATTATTTTGATTCAGAGTATTGTAAGCGACGCTTTTCGGCCGGCCAACTCCGTTGCCATCACCAAATATGCAAAACCCGAAAACATAACGCGGGCATTTTCATTAAACCGGATGGCGGTCAATTTAGGGTTTTCCATTGGTCCTGCTTTGGGTGGAATTTTATCGGCTATTTCTTATGAATTCCTGTTCTTTGCCAATGCTTTAACAGCTTTATCGGCAGGTATTGTTTACATTGTATTCTTTAAAAAACGAAATAAACTTGCCAGACTGAAAGCCAAAAAAATAAAAGAAGTGATTGAAATTAAAAAAGACCGCTCGCCGTACCGCGACAGTAAATTTTTACTATACTGTTTCTTCTGCATGCTCTTTTCCATCTGCTTTTTCCAGTTGTTCAGTACTTTGACTATCTTTTATAAAGACACGGCTCATCTCAGTCAGCAGAGTATCGGTTACATTCTTGGCTATAGCGGATTTCTTGTGGTTCTGCTGGAAATGGGACTCGTTCAGGTGGCGGAAAAGTATTTCAGTCTTGCGGTGACCATGTTTCTGGGAACTTTTATCTGTGGACTTTCCTATGCAATGCTGGGTTTTGATCACGGGATGCTTACTCTTGTCCTTTCAATGAGTTTGCTGTGTGTTGGTGAAATCTGGGCGCTGCCTTTTATGGTAACCATTACGGCATTGCGGTCCGGTAAAAACAACAAAGGTGCTTACATGGGACTGAACGGAATATCATTCTCCATCGCATTTATCATAACCCCATATCTTGGAACTTTAATAGCAGAAAAGCTCGGCTTTACAACATTGTGGATGGGGACCGGAATTTTAGCAACAGCGATTGCCATTGCATTTTATTTCATTGTTCCTTGGATGATTGGCGACAGAAAACACGCTGAATAATTTTGGGCGTGTCCCTCATTCCAAAGCTAAACCTCATAGGTTTTTAAACCTATGAGGTTTTCCTCTACAAATTCGGGTCGGGCTGCTTTGGGGTCCGCTTCGCTTCCGTACTCGCTCGTTCCTCACTCGCACCGGCTCCTGCGTCGCCGCCCGCCGCATCCCTCACGCGAGAAGTCATATCAAAAAAGCTTGTCAAAATACAAATTGACAGGCTTTTATAAAAAAAACATGAATATATTTCAATGAATTAATTTCAAATATTAGTACAGCTTCTTATTCTGTAAAAATCTCAACAATATCTAAATTCACAATAATTAACATTAAGAAATCTAGGCTAAGAAGAATTAAGAAAATACATTAATTAAATAATCTGCGTAAATCCGTGAAATCAGCGGGAAATGCTTCGCAACGTAATTAATAAAATTTTAAAAGTATTAGAATAAAAAGAACAATTTTTGCTTACAATTAGACAATGAAAAAAGTCTACATTCTTCTACCCATCATTTCTACAACTTTCCTATCGGCGCAGAAAAGAGACTCTGCACAATTGATCTCAGAAGTACAGATTGATGCGTACAAAAAGCCGACAGCTTTTATTTCTTCCACCAAATCAGTGTCTGTCGTTTCACAAAATCTGCTCAACCAGAATCCCCCAGAAAGAATGCTGGAATCCATCAACCAGATCTCCGGTGCAAGGATGGAAGAACGTTCCCCCGGAAGTTATAGGATTTCACTTCGAGGAAGTACCCTTCGTTCGCCTTTTGGAGTGCGGAATGTAAAGGTATATCTTGACGATTTTATCCTTTCGGATGCTTCGGGCAATACTTATTTTAATATAATTTCTCCCGAACTCATCAACAGAATGGAAATTTATAAAGGTCCGGAAAGCGGCGATTACGGTGCCGTCACAGGCGGAACCGTACTGCTGAAAACATCAGATTCTGAAAAGATGTCAGCTAATCTCGCAACAGGAAGTTACGGAACATTTAACCAGAGCTTTAATCTTTCCAGGCAACTGGGAAAACATTTTGTTGAAATTTTTCAGAATTATTATCAGACAGATTCCTACCGCGAACAGTCTAAAGTTGTACGAAAACAGATATTCCTGAAAGATCATTTTCAATATGCACAGAACGGCTCGCTGAAGGCTATGATTCTGTATGCTGATCTTGATTATCAGACGCCCGGTGGACTTACTCTTGAGCAGATGCAGATGAATCGGAAACAGGCAAGACCGGCAACCAAAACACTTCCCGGTGCGGCAGATCAGGATGCAGGAATTCGTAATAAGATGATTTTGGCAGGACTTTCAAACGAGTATAGTTTTAACAGGAATTTTTCACATTTCATTCTTGTTCAGGGATCTTACGTAGATTTTGAAAATCCATTTATTACCAATTTTGAAAATCGTTTCGAGAAAAATTTTGCTCTGCGTACTCATTTCAATTATGAAAGAAACTGGGAACATATTTCACTGGCATATCGCTTTGGATTTGAAGGAGGAATCAATGATATTATCGTTAAAAACTACGATAACAACAGAGGAATTCAGGGTAATCCGCAGAATTTTGACAAGATTAAAAACACTTCAGGATTTTATTTTATTTCCCAAAAATTAAATATTGATGAAAAACTTTTTACGGATATTTCTTTAAGTCTGAATTCAAACTCTTACGATTGGGAAAGGTCTTTTCCGGATGTCGGGCAGGGAAAAGTAACCTTTAAAAACCAGTGGCTGCCCAATTTTGGACTGAATTATCTTCTGGCTAAAGGTTTTTCGGTACGCGCAAAAGTAGGGAAGGGCAATTCGGCACCGACGAATGAGGAAATACGTGCATCAGATCAGCAGTTTAATGCAGATCTCAAACCGGAATATGGTTGGAATAAAGAATTCGGAATCCGAAAACAGTTCGGAAATGCAGTTTTTGTAGAGGGAAGTTATTTTGATTTCAGAATGAAAGATGCAATTGTTAGACGGCAGAATGATGCTGGACAGGAATTTTTTGTTAATTCCGGGGAAACTGTTCAGAAAGGTTTGGAACTCTTGATAGAATCTAAAAATTTTAACCTTAAAAATAATATTTTCAGCTTTTTGAAATTCAGAATGTCGGGAAGTTTTTACCGGTTCACCTTTGAAAATTACCGCCAGAACGATGCAGATTATTCAGGAAATGATCTGACAGGTGTTCCAAGGACGACTGTAAACAGCCTGCTGAATTTTGTTTTGTTTAAAAAACTTGCTGTAGATTATTCACATTTTTATATCTCAAAAATCCCACTGAACGATGCCAATTCCGTATGGTCAGCACCTAGTCTTGTTGGAAATATCCAGTTCAGATTTCCTTTTGAGCTTGACAGGGCAAAACTAAATTTGTTCTTGCAGATACAGAATCTTTATAATGAAGATTACGTTTCCGGCTTTGATATCAATGCTTTCGGGAATCGCTATTATAATCCCGCTGCTAAAAGGAATTTTGTTCTTGGTGCAAAGATTGATTTTTAAGTAATTGCGAACGAGTACTGGAATTCTTACCGTGAATTGCCTGTTACTTTGAAAGAATATGCTGAACAATCATTTCCGCATGAATTCTGGAATTTTCAATAAACCAGAGATGGGTATCTTTTCCTCCGCATACAACCCCGGCAAGATATAACTTCGGAATGTTGGTTTCCATTGTTTCATTATCGTACAAAGGGTTGAGACATTCTCCCTGTAGTTCAATTCCTGAATTTCTGAGGAAGTCGAAGTCGGGAAGATAGCCTGTCATCGCCAGCACAAAATCATTTTCGATTTCATGAATTTCACCTTTTTCATTTTTAAAAATGACTGTTTTTTCCTTAATTTCAAGAAGTTCTGCATTAAAATGAGCGCTAATACTTCCTTCTGCAATTCTGTTTTCAATATCTGGTTTTACCCAATATTTTACACTCTTGGAAATTTCAGAATGACGGATAATCATTGTCACTTCTGCTCCTTTTCTGTAAGTTTCCAGGGCTGCATCAACCGCAGAATTACTGGAGCCTACAACAACGATTTTCTGTTTCGCGTATGGATAAGGTTCGGTATAATAATGTTTTACTTTAGGAAGATCTTCTCCCGGAATATTCATCAGATTCGGAATATCATAGAAACCGGTTGATATGATTACATTCTTTGCAGAATATTTTCCTTTGGTAGTTTCAATGTCAAAGAGATCATTTTCTCTGGAAACTTTTTCTACCTTTTCATAAAGATTGATATTGACATTCCGTTGTCTTGTAATTCCCTGGTAATATTCCAAAGCTTCCTGCCTTCCGGGTTTCGGAGCGGTAGAAATGAATGGGATTCCATCGATTTCAAGTTTTTCTGCGGTAGAAAAGAAACGCATATACAAAGGATAATTGTATAAAGAATTAACAATCGTTCCTTTTTCGATAATGAGATAGCTTAAATTATTTTTCTGTGCTTCCAGAGCGCAATTCAGTCCGATCGGCCCACCTCCAATGATAAGAATATCCAACGTTTCCATTTCACAAAATTACAAAAAACAAGCCATGTAAGCATTTTAACAGTCTTCAAAAATAATAATCTTGATAATTTAGATCTATCCTGCAAATCTCATAAAATAGACAATAAATGTGGTATCGTTTTTGGTGAATTTAGCCAATACTCTTAAAATCATGAGA
This sequence comes from Chryseobacterium sp. MHB01, assembly GCF_034651565.1. Lineage (NCBI taxonomy): Bacteria > Pseudomonadati > Bacteroidota > Flavobacteriia > Flavobacteriales > Weeksellaceae > Chryseobacterium > Chryseobacterium sp. MHB01. The sequence continues at coordinate 94,772 of NZ_JAYEDA010000001.1, forward strand.
AAAATAATGTTTTCGATTATCATTTTTGGTGTCGTTGCTTGTAAAAAAAATCCTGAAAAATTTGTCAATGATCGTCCTGATTCTGTAACTAATATTGATGATAATCAACAAAATAAAAGTGTTGTCAATACATCGTTAAACAAAGAAGAATCTCTTAAAAAACTGAATGAAGGTATTATTCAGGCATTAAAAGATAAAAATTATCAAAGATTAGCAGCATATATTCATCCTCAGAAAGGAGTGCGGTTTTCCATGTATGCATTTGTAAATCCCGAACAGGATAAGAAGTTTTCAAAATCAGATTTTGAAAAATATCTTCCTTCCAAAACAATTTTCACCTGGGGAGCACTGGACGGAAGTGGTGATCTGTATAAAGCTACAATCAGTGATTATTTAAGGAAATGGGTATATTCAGAAGATTTTGCAGCAGGCCAGGTTTCATTAAATGAATTTCAGGGCAGCGGAAACTCACTGAATAATCTAAAAAAGATTTATCCAAAAGCGGATTTCACGGAAAATTTTCTCAAAGGTTCCGATGCCAATAGTGGTATGGACTGGAAATGTCTTCGTCTTGTTTTTGAAGAATTTCAAGGGAAATATTATCTTGTGGCGGTTATTAATGACCAGTGGACGATCTAAATGAATACTTTTAAGCACTGCAGGCTCAGTGTAATAAGGCTAATTCTAAAGTTATGCATTATCACGCTGAGCTTGTCGAAGCCTTATAATTAAATAAAAATCTCTGGCTCAACTTTAATCTTATCCTTAACCTTTAGTAATTTCTTACTCTAAAATTTCGGACAGCCTCTTCGTAAGATTTCTTCTGGAAAACTGCTCAATATTTGTTGTATTTTCAGCAGAATATCCATTTTTCCAAAGGCCAAACTTCTCTAAAATAAACTCTTTGATCGTATCGGAATCCTGGTAGCTGAAATGCTTTCCCGCATGGGTTTCATTTAATATTCTTGAAACATCGGCATCATCCGGTCCAAAAGAAATAATCTGTTTTCCGGTTGCAAGATATTCGAAAATTTTTCCCGGAATAATACCTTTGGAAGATTCGTTCGGGAAATTGGTAATCAATAGAATATAGGAGGTCTGCATTTCTTCAATTGCTTTATCGTGCGACAAATAGCCAAGATTCAGGATGTGATTTTTTAAGGCCGAATTTTCTAAATCTGCTAAAATTTTATCATCAATTCTTCCTGCAAATTTCAAGACAAAACTTTCAGCAAAATCGGCATTCTGACGTATAAGATCATTAAGTGCTTTCCAGAGGTTTTCCGGATTTCTGAGCTGTTCGAGTACACCGATATAACTCAATGTGAAAGTTGAAGTGTTTGAGGGTCGGGACGTTTTAGAGTTTGAGCTTATTATTGTTGGGGAATCGGTTTCATCAAATCCATTCGTAATACAAAAAGAATTGGCCCCATTTTTCCTGAAATTTTCTGCGTCGGTATAACTTGTAGCCAGAGTAATATCAGCATTTCTGAAGACTTCGCTTTCCATTTGGCGATGCTTCCTGTCCGAACTTTTGGTTAATTTCAGATGTTTGTAATAGGAAATTTCTGTCCAGGGATCTCTAAAATCGGCAATCCATTTTAGGTGAGGAAGCTTTTTTTTGAGGTTTAAACCAATCAGGTGTAAAGAATGCGGCGGTCCCGACGTTACAACGACATCTATTTTGTTTTCTTTTAAATAGTTTTCTAAAAATTTTACGGAAGGTTTCACCCAGAAAACTCTCGCATCAGGAATGAAAAAATTACCTCTCACCCAGATCGAAAGCCTGGATTTCCAGCTCTGGTTTTTGCCAACGTCAAATTGCCCGGCTTTGAACTTTTTATTGCTTTTGTTAAGTTTTTCGGCGAGCTGATAAGGCTCCCAGATTTTTGTCTGTACGATTTCCAGATCTTTCGGAACATCTTTTATAAGGCTATCATCCAGCAAAGGATAACTCGGGTTTTCGGGGGTATAGACAATTGGTTTCCAACCGAATTCAGGGAGATATTTTGCAAACTTCAGCCACCTCTGAACACCGGGCCCTCCCGCCGGCGGCCAGTAATAGGTGATGATGAGTATTTTTTTCGGAGAGTTCATTTATAATTATTTTTAACCGCAAAAGATGCAAAAGATGCTTGTTGTTTTAGTGTTCAAAGAGAGCAAAACTCAAAGAATACATTTTGCAAACTTTTGAATAAACTTTTCAATATTATCTTCTTTTGTTTCTTTTGCGGTTAAATGATATATTATTTTTTAGTCATATTGATCAAAGTACTTATTTATAAATGTTTCCTGACCAAAATGATAAATATTTTTAACATTAAAATTTACAAGAATTCCTTTTGGAGCTTTTAATAAATTGATGTAATTTATAACCTGAGCTTTATGGATTTCCAAGATAGATGATACGGATTTTATTTCCAGAACAATTAAATCTTCAATTAAAAAATCGCATTTAAAATCACAATTTAAATTTTCATTTTTGTAAACCACAGGAATTTGAAATTCAGATTTGTATTCAAAATTTCTTAATTTAAATTCCTTTTCCAAAGCTCTATGATACACAATTTCTGCCAGTCCTGCACCCAAGATCTTATGAACCTCAATGCAGGCTCCGTTAATTCTATAGGTAAGATCGGTTATGTACTTTTGGGTAATCATCAATATACAGCTTTTTCAGAATTTAAACCTCTAAAATACTAAATAGCCTCAACTTGTCTTTTGTCTCTTTTGCGGTAAAGAACATAAATTCCGACTCCACTCAAAAGAATAAACAATCCGAAGCAAATTAATGAAATCCACTTACCTTTTTCAATCACTTCCGGTTCGAATACCATTCTTATATCATGTTTTCCTGCAGGAACGTGTACTGCACGAAGAAGGTAATCTGCCTTGATGTACGGAACTTCTTTCTCATCAATAAAGAATTTCCAGCCATGTGGATAATAGATCTCGGAAAATACAGCGAGCTGCGGTGTTTTTGATTGAGATTTGAATTCCAGTTCGTTGGGTTGATAATTTGTTAAGTTGATAAACGCTGTTGGATCTGCCTGAACCGTTTTGCCTTCAAAATATTTTTTGTCTGAAGCGGCAATAACTGCTGTTTTCTTGCTGTCTATTACTCCAATGGATTTAATTTCCTGATTGGGCGACTCTACAAATTGAAGATCACTCACAAACCATGCATTTCCGTTGGCTTTCGGATTGGCAATAGCCTGCGGCTGTTCAGGACCACCTAACACAAGATATTTTGCATTTAAGAGATTAAGGATATTCGGAACTCTTACCGAATCCATGATCTGGAAATATTCGTTGATCACGTCATCATATCTTCTCAGTTTCACTGCGTGATATCCACCGATGGAAGATTTAAAGTAAGAGGTATTCGTTTCACTGAATGTTCCTAAAATATTATTGAAAATCCTGTAATGTGTTTTATCCTTTTCTGCAATGGTTTCCAGCGTTTTGTTCACATTTACATTCGCAAGAATAGGTTCCAGATTCGGATTGCCCTGAACTTTTTCCGCCATTAAGTCTGAACTTTCCGTTTGGAAAGGATTTTCTGCAAAGATCTTATCCACATAATTATCGTCATTCAGATAACGCTTATTTACAGTCCATAGATCGAATAAGCTTACGACACCAATGATTACCAAAGCAATATTATGATTGAGTTTCTGCTTTAAAACCATGAATAAAACACCGGCCGCAATGGCAACATAGATGAATGCTTTAAGGGCATCAATCCTGAATAATTTAAACCGTTCTTCACTCAGATAATCCAAAAGGAAAGGGGGAAGATATGTTTTTTCATTTTCGGTATGGAAACCTAATAAAGATTTTCCGAAAATCAGTAAAATCAATACAAAACCCAGCGTCCCGCCTCCAACATAAAGAAGGATTTTCTGCTTATATTCTTGAGTTAGCTCATTGTCTTTGAAAAATCTGTATAATCCGATAATCGCAATTAAAGGAAATAAAAGCTCTACAACCACCAAAATAGATGACGGAGCCCTGAATTTATTATAGAAAGGAACGAAGTCAATAAAAAAGTCGGAAAGCGCCATAAAATTGCTTCCCCAGGCTAAAAAGATCGTCAGAACCGTTGCTCCAAGAATCCAGTAACGGTATTTTTTCCAGGCAAAGAAAAACCCTAAAAGCGCTAAAAAGCAGACAATTGCTCCCTGATAAGCCGGCCCTGAGGTTCCGGGCTGATCTCCCCAGTATGTAAGACTGCCGAAACCTTTGGAGATCCTGTCCATCTCAGCCTGCGAACCTACATTTTCCTGAACGAGCTCCTGAACTCTGTTCATCATTTCTTTTCCTTCGGGCTCCTGGCTTCCGCCGCCCATCAGTCTTGGGATGAAAAGATTCAGTGTTTCAAGCTTTCCGTAGCTCCACATCAGCATACTTTCTTTATCCATCCCCGAATTTCCTCCGGTGTGGCTGTCGTTTGTTAAGATCTGCTTTCCACGAACCGTTTCTTTCACATATTCGGAGTTGGCCATAATTCTCTGGGAGTTCATCCCGACACCGATAATGCATGCAGCTGCGATAATTCCTGATGAAACAAGAAAATGTTTCATCGGTATTTTTTTCTGAATGGCGCGAATTAATTCAGACAAGAATAAAAATCCTAACGCAAGGAACAGATAATACGTCATCTGCGGGTGGTTCGCTGCAATCTGAAGTCCCATAAAAAGGGCGGTTACAATGAATCCCCAGATATATTGTCTCCTGATGTAGACGAGTAAAATTCCGGCAAGAAGCGGCGCAAAATATTCAATGGTATTGATTTTACCGTTGTGTCCTGCCGCAATGGCGATATAAAAATAGGTGGAAAGTCCGAAGAATGTGGCTCCCAGTAATGCGTATTTCCAGTTTCTGACGGCAACCATTCCTAACAGGAAAAAGCCGGCGAAAAGCATAAAAATATAATTGACCGGCCTAGGGAAAGAGTTAAGGGCAGAATCTATGTTTTTGATAAAGTCTCCTTTAAAACGGCTTCCCATCTGGTAAGTAGGCATGCCACCGAACATAGAGTCGCTCCAGTAGGTTTCCTTTCCGGTGTCGGCTCTGTAATCGATGAGTTCTTTTGCGCCTCCGCGATATTGCACGATATCATGCTGGAAAAGCTGTTTTCCCGTAAAAACAGGAGTGGAATATAAAAATGCTAAAACTATAAATACAATTATTGAAACTGCAATATAAATCAAGTTTTTATTTTTCGCCATGTGATGGTTATTATCTTTTATTTTCGGAATTACCTTTATCAGTACTGTCTTTTACTTCTTCGTAATCTACGGTTTCAGCATCCCAATTGATATTGTTTTTATTTGAGTTTCGTATGTCCTGCTGCTTATCATTTTGGTTATTATTGTTAAATCTGTAACTATAAAATGTTTTGAAAAAAATCCTTTTAAGGATATTCCATACAAAGAAAATAATGATCGCGGCTAATACCAGCTCAAAAATATATTTCATAATATTTTAAATGTTTTGGTTCAGGGTTTAAAGTTTTGCGTTCAGATTTGAAAAACTTTAAACCCGAAACCCTGAATTTTAAACTTTTATTTTGCAGACGGATTTACCATCACAGAAGAATTGGAAACGCTTTTCATAGATTGCGATTCTTTTCCGTTTGAAATGGTTTCGATCTGTGTTGTTTTTACAGAAATATTCTGATTGCTGATCCAACCTGTATTCTGGTCAAACTTTATGGTTCCGTTCTGGCTGAGTTCACTGCTTAAGCTGTGTGTTACTTCACCCTGATTCTGCTTCTCCACTTTTTTAGGAATTCCTCCGGTTACGGCAATTTCAGCAATACCGTTTCCTACGCTTTTTAAAACATAGTTTGACGTTACTTTTATTTTTCCCTGTGCATCGGCATTTTCACTGTTGGTCCATTTTTCTCCTACTTTTACTCCTTTTTTCGGAATAATCGTCAGATTTTTATTAAACTGGTCTTTCAGAACTTTTTCATTGAATGATTCTTTCAGGCTTTCAATAATGCTTTCTTTCTGACTTTTATCTTTTACAATCGTTCCTATAGAATTTCCCACTTTATTGTAAACCGCATCAAAACCTGTGATAGAAATAACGTTTCCTTTGGTATCCATTTTCATATTCAGCTTATTTCCGGTAAGCGCTCTGTTGATATTCCAGATCATTTTCAGGTCGTCTTCCTTAGGAATAGGCAATTTGGTATCAACAACGATTGTCTTTCCCTGTGAGGTCTGAGAGTTTCTTTTTGAAATCAGGTTCAGTGTAATGTCATATACATTTCCTTTGATATCATTTACAGTAAAAGACATTTCATCTGTCGCCTCACTGGTTGCATTCAATGTTTTTCCGGTAGGGTCGGTCATGGTTTTGGTATCTCTTTGATAAGTAGTCAAAGGATAGGTTTTTCCTTTTTCCAGCTTGAAAGTCTGCTTGTAAATTCCCGCAGAATCTTTTATCGCTGGATTTTCTTCCACTTTTGCTACAGAATCGGCAGGTACTTCCACTGTAATTGTTTTTCCGGTTTTAGGATCTACTTTCGTTATTTTTGCCGTTTCTTTTTTATTACATGAAACTAAAGCTATCGTTGAGATCAGCGCTAATGCTGCTATATTTTTCATTGAATTTTTTTTAAATTTTACTATTTCTTTATAAGTACTACAATCCTGCTTTTGCAGTCATTTTCTGTCTTACCGCTTCATACAGGATCGCTCCACAAGCCACGGAAACGTTCAGTGACTGGGTTTTTCCCTCAATCGGTAATTTTATTTTTTCATCCGAATGATGAAGGACTTCTTTTGAAATTCCTGTTTCCTCATTACCCATTACCACGGCACAAGGCTCGTTGAAATTAACATCATAAATGAGCTTTTCAGCTTTTTCGCTCGCTGCAAATACCGATATACCGCTCTGTTGAAGAAAATCTACCACATGAGCAAGATTGGGAGCTTTACATATTTTTACGTTGTAAAGAGCTCCTGCAGATGTTTTTATGGCATCGGAATTAATTGGAGCAGCTCCCTTCTCAGGAATGATTACAGCATCGACCCCTACACATTCTGCCGTTCTGCAGATGGCCCCAAAATTTCGGACGTCTGTTAACCGGTCTAAAATGAGTAAGAAAGGCGTTTTCCCTTCTTCAAATAATTGAGGAACAATATCTTCCACTTTATGAAAAGGAACATCTGAAATAAAAGCCACCACACCTTGATGGTTTTTTCTTGTAAAACGGTTCAGTTTTTCAACCGGAACATAATTGGGACGGATTTTATTTTTGGCTAAAATTGCTTTAAGTTCAGCATAAATAGGCCCCTGAAGTGCATTCTGCACAAAGACCTTGTCAATTGTTTTTCCTGCTTCTATAGCTTCAATTACGGGACGCAGCCCGAAAATAAAATCGTCTTTCATTGAATAATTTTTATGTTTAAGGTTCAAAGTTCAATGTTTAAAGTTTAATGTTTTAAATTTTCTGTTTAAAATAATCCGGTTCACATTAATGACCTTCAACTTTAAATCATAAACCATTATGGTTTATACTTTGTTCCTTTTAAATCTGTAATATTTAAATATTTTATGAATGAGCCTATTTTTCGGCTCAAAACTTCTGTTTGATCTTTTAAGGCCTCAAACTTTTCCTGTGAAATGAAATTTCTGTCAAACACTCGGTATAATTGTGATCTTGTTTCTCCACAAGACGCTTTGGCGATAGACAGAAACTGAATAAATTCTTTATTTCCATTTCTTTCAAATCCTTCTGCAATATTATCCATAACCGAACCTGAAGAGCTGTCAATCTGATTGCAAAGTTTAAAATTATTTTTAAGATTAGTAGATTCAATAATTTCGTAGATGTCTTTACACAATTCACGTGAAAGTTTCCAAATTTCTAAATCTTCAAATCTATTTACTGTTGCCATAAATCTTAAACTTTAAACTCAAAACATTGAACCTAATATTTTTCTCCTAAAATTGCTCTTTTTTGTGCCATTGCATAGCCGTAATGCAGGCTTTCGTGCATATTGTTGAAAATGATGGCGTCCTGAATGCTTTTAAGATCCATTCCGAAACTTGTGGTGTACGGAGTGTAATCTGAAAAGAAATCGCTGTCATAATCCCTCATTAAAATCTTTGAGGTTTCCGTTAGTAAGAACTCAAGATCTTCTACTTCAGATTTCTGAACATTCAGATTGGGCAAAGTACCTTTTTTATAAGTTTCAATCCAGTATTTATCAATTCTGAAAGGATTACCGCTAAGGTAATAATGCAGAAGCTGCTGGGTAGCAACGGTATGCGCAATATTCCAGTAAATGTTGTTATTGAAACCATCCGGAATCAGCAGAAGATCTTCATGAGAAGTATTCTGTAAAATATCCAGAAGGTTCTTCCGTACTTGTCTGTGGGCTTGAAAATGATAATTCACTTTGCAAAATTTTTAATCACCAAAAATAGTTTAATAAACTGGAAATGACAATTTTTGAACAGGTGATTCAGTTAAAATTTATATATTTTTATGAAAATATCTTTATTATAGAAGGCAATCAAGATCATGTTTGTTTTTCAATATCACATTAATGCCGGAATATTTAACAAACTTTAACTCAAAAATAGCATTGTTTGGGTTGATTTATGCAAGTATTTATTAGAAATTTACCAATTATTTTAATTAGACTATGTCAGATACATATCAAGCAGAAGATATTCGTCAGCTAACTGAGCAGGTAAGAGAAGCCAATTTCCATTTTTCCCGTCTCCGCGAAGAAATCAATAAAGTAATCATCGGTCAGGAGTATATGATTGACCGTCTTTTGGTCGGTCTTTTAGGGAATGGACACGTTCTTTTGGAGGGTGTTCCCGGACTGGCAAAAACACTTGCCATAAAAACACTTGCAGATGCTGTTGACGGTGAATTCTCAAGAATTCAGTTTACTCCGGATCTGTTGCCTGCCGATGTGGTGGGAACCATGATTTACAATGTTAAAGAAAATGATTTTTCCATAAAAAGAGGTCCTGTTTTTGCCAATTTCGTACTGGCAGATGAGATCAATCGTGCCCCCGCGAAAGTTCAGTCGGCTCTTTTAGAGGTAATGCAGGAAAAGCAGGTAACCATAGGTGACGAAACGATGAAGCTGCCGAAGCCGTTCCTGGTGTTGGCGACACAAAATCCTATAGATCAGGAAGGTACTTATCTATTGCCGGAAGCACAAAGCGACCGTTTTATGCTGAAATGTACGATTGATTACCCCAAATTTGAAGATGAAAGAACGGTAATGAGAATGGTGTCAACTTCGCATCAGCCTTCGGTAAAACCTGTAATTTCTCTTGAGCATATCGTTGCTGCAAAAGAACTGATTAACCAGATTTACCTTGACGAAAAAATAGAAAAATATATCTTGGATATGGTCTTTGCAACCCGTTTTCCTGAAAATTATGGTCTTTCGGAACTTAAAAATTATATCAGTTTCGGGGCATCGCCGAGAGCATCAATTAATTTGGCTATCGCTTCAAGAGCGTATGCATTCCTTAAAGGAAGAGCTTTTGTCATTCCTGAAGATGTAAAATCCCTGGCAAAAGATGTTTTAAGGCACAGAATCGGTCTTACCTTTGAAGCGGAAGCGGAAGAAATTTCATCAGAAGAAATCGTCAACAGAATCTTAGCGAAAATTCAGGCTCCGTAATGGATGAAGTGATGATTAGAAAGGCAGTTCCGGAAGATTGTCATTCTATGCTGGAACTTATCAAAGAACTTGCGGAATATGAAAAGGCATCGGGCGAAGTTATCCTCACATTAGATCGGTTCATCGAAGACGGATTTGGGGCATCTCCTGTCTGGGGAGCTTTTGTGGCTGAATATAATAGTGAAATTATCGGTATTTCTTTGTTTTACGACCGTTATTCAACCTGGAAAGGACGAAGACTTTATCTTGAAGATTTGGTCGTGACCGAAAGGTGCAGAGGAAAACAGGTGGGGAGAAAATTATTTGAAGCTACGATGGAATATGGAAAATCCGGTCGCTACAGCGGAATGGTCTTTCAGGTTTTAAACTGGAATGAGCCGGCGATTAATTTCTATAAAAAATACAACCCGAAATTCGATGATGAATGGTTTAATGTTTCAATCGAGTTTAATGTTTAATGTTTTAGATTTAAAGTTTATTGATGCCATTAAGCCAATTTAAATTTTTAATAAAATGGAACATTTCAAACCAAAAACATTGAACCAAAAACCTTAAACAATTATATGCAGATAAAAGATATTGTAAAAAAAGTCAAGCAAATAGAAATCCGTACCCGAAAAAAGACGGAAGCTACTTTGATGGGGCAATATCACAGTGCTTTTAAAGGGCAGGGAATGACTTTCTCGGAAGTGCGTCCTTATCAGTTCGGAGACGAGATCCGCAGGATCGACTGGAATAAAACAGCCCGTTTCCGTGAACCTTTCGTGAAAGTAATGGAGGAGGAAAGAGAACTCACCATGATGCTTTTGGTTGATATTTCTGCTTCAATGGATTACGGAACCAAGAATCAGCTGAAACGCGAATATGTTGCGGAAATTGCGGCAAGCCTGGGATTTTCCGCGGCAGGAAATAATGATAAAGTCGGTTTAATTCTTTTTGCTGACAAGGTTTACAGAGTAATCCCTCCTCAGAAAGGCAGAAAGCACATTCTTTCGATCATCAGTACGATTCTTACGGCAGAATATATTCCTACAACGGCCAAAATTGATAAGGCTCTGGAATATATGATGGGTATTTTTAAAAGGAAATCTCTGGTTTTCATGTTCTCGGATTTTGAAGATGAATATGATTCCAAAATGCTGAAAGCAGCCGCTAAAAAACACCAGCTCTTAGGAATGAGGATTTTTGACGAAAAAGATAATGAAATTCCAGACGTAGGATATACCTTATTATATGATGCTGAAACCGGGAAACAGATCTGGGCTAATACATCGAACGCAAGATGGAGGTATAATTTTGCGGAAGCTCAGAAGCAGAAACTGAGAGCGCTGGAAGATGATTTTGCCAACAGCTCAGCCAGTTTTCTTAATGTCGATACCGGTTCGGATTATTCGAAACTGTTGTATAATTATTTTCAGAAAAAATAAATATAAAAGTCAAAACCAGCCATTTTAAAAACTGAGTTTTGAACTTTAAACTTTGAATTAATTAAAATTGAAAAAACTAGTATTTATATTTTGTTTTTTACTCTGTGCAAGCGCTTTTTCACAGATTCTTTCTTCGAGTGTGGAAAGAAAAACCATTGCGCTCGGAGAGGTGGATCATATTATTGTGACCATCAATAACCTTAATAACGAAAAGGTTTCTGCAGCTCCGGAAAATGAATTGCTTCCCTTTCATTTTGAGGAAGTGAAAGACAGCATCTCGCAGACGCAGGATATCTATTACAGGAGAATAGAATTTGCTGTTTTTGAAGAAGGGAAATTCACAATTCCTGAGCTGGAGTTCAAAGTGGGAGGAAAAATCCTGAAAACAATTCCTTATGAAATTGATGTTATCAATACTGCTCAGAAAGATGATCCGATTAATGATATCATGAATAATAAAGAGGTAAAACTTGAAGTTACCGATTACTGGCAGCTGTATAAGTTTTATATTCTGGCTGCTATTGCAGTTATCGCCCTGATTATTGCCATAATTATGTTCGTAAAATATGGAAGGAAACGAAAAGACTCACCGGTTGTAGCAACCAATCAAACCCTCAAGGAACTCGATTCGCTCCAGAAGAAAAAATACGTTGAAACCGGAAATTACCGTTCTTTTTACGTGGAACTGATTGACATTTCAAGAAAATTTATTGCAAAACAATACCGTTTGCCGGCAGATGTTTTACTAACCGATGATCTTGTAGACCTTATGAAGAAAAACAATACCATTTCCCAGGAAAACGAAAGGGTAGTAGAAGATGTATTCGTAAGAGGTGATCTTGTAAAGTTTGCAAAAACATTCCCGGATAAAGAAACAATGGAAAAAGACCTTGCTGATATAAGAGAATTCGTAAAGCGCTCATCAAAAGATTTGGAATTTGAAAATTTGAGAAAAGATGTTTGATTTTGAGTTTTACAGTCCCTGGTTTTTACTGCTTTTCTTGCTGTTGATTCCTGTTCTGATCCGGGACGTCAGCAGTCAGCAGAGAAAAGGAATTAAAGTTCCTACCGTTAGCAATATGGGAGAAAGCGGAGGAATCCGTTTCGTGATGTTTTTGCTGAAATTTTCAAAATATATTATTCTTTCTGCATTAATTATCGCAATGGCAAGGCCGAGAACGTTTACCATCTCTCAGGATCGCGACGATACAAAAGGAATAGACATTATGCTTTCGGTGGATGTTTCATTGAGTATGCTTACAAAAGATCTTACTCCGGACCGTATTACAGCTTTAAAAGATATCGCCGTTAAATTTGTCCAAAAACGTCCGAATGACAGAATCGGGCTCGTAACCTATTCGGGAGAGGCTTTTACAAAAGTTCCGGTAACTTCTGATCATCAGGTTGTTATCGATGAGCTACAGAACCTTAATCTTCAGGAACTTGAGCCGGGAACAGCAATTGGAGAAGGGCTTTCAGTAGCCGTGAATCACCTGAAAAACAGTAAAGCCAAAAGTAAAATTATTATTTTGATGACCGATGGAGTCAACACCATTGAAAATGCAATGCCTCCACCTATTGCCGCTGAACTTGCGAAAAATAACAATATAAAAGTCTATACTATCGGAATCGGAACCAATGGATATGCACTGATGCCTACACAGATTGATATTTTCGGAGATCTTGTTTTTACGGAAACAGAAGTGAAAATTGATGAACCTGTTTTAAAAGAAGTTGCCCAGATGACGGGAGGGAAATACTTCAGGGCAACATCAAATACAAGTCTTGAGGAAGTGTATGACGAAATTAATCAGCTGGAGAAATCTGATGTGAAAGTGGCTAAATTATTCAATTATCAGGAATATTTTAAAATCTTTCTTTGGATAGCGTTGGGAATGCTGTTTCTGGATGCACTGCTGAGATGGGTATTATATAAAATTTTAAGTTAATGGATTGGTACTTAGGTAATTATTGGTATTTGTTATTGCTGTTGCTTCTGCCGCTGTTAGCCATTTTTCTGGTCCGTTATTTAAAATGGAAAAAGAAAAAAAGGGAACTTTTTGCGGACAGTCGATTCCATCAGCATCTTTTTGAAAAACGTTCGGGTTTTACAAAGTTTTTTCCTGCTTTATATTTATTGGGAACACTTTTTCTTATTTTCTCGATCATCGATCTTCTGAGCGGTTCTGAAGAAATCAAGACCAACCAGAAACTGAATAATGTTATTTTTATGCTGGATGTTTCGAATTCCATGAATGCTGAAGATATCGACCCAAGCCGACTTACAGAAGCGAAAAATCTTATTATCCAGACCATGCAGCGGATGAAGAGTGACAAAGTGGGAATTGTAATGTTTGCTGGACAGGCGACTTCTATTATGCCGCTTACAACAGACTACACTTCGGCAGAAACGTATGTTGGTGCTATTGAAACCAATTCCATGCAGATTCAGGGAACCGATTTTCTTAACGGGATGAAAGTCGCAGTTCAGAAATTTAAAAATGTAAATAAAGATGCCCGGAAAGTTGTCTTACTGAGTGATGGGGAAGATAATGAAGGAAATGATGACGCTGCCATAAGGCTTGCTAAAAAGGAAGGAATAATGATTACTTCCGTAGGGATAGGCTCTGATGAAGGTGCGCCGGTTCCCGAATATTCGTTTGGACAGCTGATGGGCTATAAAGCAGATATGTCCGGACAAACGGTAATTTCCAAGAGACAAACGGAAGCTTTGAAAAAAATGGCCGAATCTACGGGAGGAACGTATATTGACGGAAATAATATCAATGAAGCTCCAGAAAGGATTATCGAAGCTTTGAAAAAGAAAACAGGATCTTCTGAAACTATGGTAAAATCACAGAATGCCAATCATTATTATCAATATTTTCTGGCGGTTTCTATATTTTTCTTCTTCCTGATATATATGTTTAATCCGAAAAGAGATTTTAATGTATAACCGAAACTTTCGTTCAATGCCTACTTTAACCCAATTTTAACAATTAAGGCACTGTTTATTAACATATAAAGGAATAATTTTGCATCTGATGAATACTAAAATCATTTTTTTGTCGTTTATTACTGCCTTATTGAGCTCAGGACTACTTTTTGGGCAAAAAAACTATCGTACACTGGTGTATGAAGGCAATGAAAAATTTAACGGTAAAAATTATGATGCAGCTTCCGCAAAATATATGGAAGCCATAAAAACGAATGATAAGGATTTTGCAGCACACTATAATTTAGGCAATGCCCTTTATAAAAGTAAAAAATATGAAGAGGCAAAAGCGGAATTTGAAAAAGCCCAGAGACTTTCTCAGACCGTTCCTGATAAAGCTGCGGCACTACACAATCTCGGAAATGCTTATATGCAGATGAAACAGCCTGAAAAGGCAGCAGAATTTTATAAACAATCTCTGAAACAAAATCCTTACAGCGAGGCTACAAGAAAAAATTACGAGATAGCCAAGCTGAAGGAAAAAGAAAACCAACAGAAAAAACAACAACAAAATAACTCCGGCAAAGGAGGCGGTGGCCAAAACCAGCAGAAAAATGATGATCAAAAAGGTCCCAAAGATCAAAAACAAGATCAGGGACAAGGGCAGCAAAATCAGGGACAGGGACAAGGAAATAATCCCGAGCAAAAACCTGATAATGAAGGAAAAATCCCAAAACAGCTTGAAAATCAGATACTCAATAAAGTAAGCGATAAAGAGAAAGAAACCGCCAGAAGAATTTTAAATAAAAATTCTTATTCGATGCCCGAAAGCAACGAGAAAGATTGGTGATGCAGAGCAGACTTACCTACATAATATTCCTTTTAATATCCGTAATTTCTTATGGACAGGTAAATCTTAGCGTAACTCCCGATAAAACCACCTACACTGCAAGAGATGTCATCAACCTTACGATTGTGCTGGAAATTGAAGGCAGTGAATACAACAGCCAACAAACCAAGCTGAGGCTTCCGGATTTCTCAAAATTCAATCTCATTGGCACAGGTTCCATAACGAATGGTTTTATGGATCCGGAGACCAACACCGTAATTTCTCAATCTGTTACCCGGCTTGCCTTAGAGCCGAAACAAAAAGGAAAATTAAAAATAGGTTCGTTTCTGATTACCATCAATAATAAGATTTATAAAACCGAACCTTTCGATATTCTTATTAAAGATGTTGATAAAAAAGCTTCTGTCGCAGCGAGTTCCTCAAAAGATGTTTATCTGAATATGGAGGTGGAAGATCGCGAGGTATATCAGGATGAGCCTACCATTGCAGTGCTGAAAGTATATTCCAGGAATATGGATAATCTGAGAAAGGTAAAGAATATCCGTCTTCCCAAAGATAATGATCTGGATGTATATCCGGTAAGTTTTGCAAAATCTGAAATTGATCCGTCAGATTACGGAAACATGTCGTCTCAGGTACTGGCCATCTTTCTGATTTTCCCTAATGAATCAGGATATGTTGAGGTGCCCGGAGCTTCTGCTTCAATGAGTACTTTTGCGGGAAAAAATAAAATTATTTCCAATAAAGTTAAAATCAATGTTAAAAAACTTCCTGAAGATTCTCCTGAATCTTTTAAAAATGCAGTAGGAAATTTTAAGGTAAGTATTTCTAATATTTCTAAGGAAAAAGCCGAAGTGAAGAAACCCATCAGCGTCCTGGTAAAAGTAAGCGGTGAAGGTAACCTGAAAAACATGGAACTTCCAAAGCTTGCCGAATCGCCGGATTATGAAGTGTTTGCTCCTAAAATTACGTCCAATGTAAAAACGGAAATGACGGGAATGAAAGGGGAGATCCTCGCTAATTATCTTGTAATCCCTAAAAAAGCAGGAGGAATTTCTATTAAAACAGAAAATTTTTCTTTTTTTGATCCGTCTAAAAAAGAATATGTTGATCTTGGGCAGGAAGTGCTTAATGTTAATGCATTTTCACATGATCAAATCCTGGAATCGCGTACTACGGTTGAAAAAGTAAATGAATATACAAATACTTTCCTGGAGACGGTAAATACGCCTGTTCTTAAGACAACATCTTTTAAAGTTAAGGAAAAAAGCAGACTGCATTGGAATATTCTTTTCATCAATATTGCTATATTAATTGCCCTGTTTATCGCTTATCTTATTTTTAAGAACTGGCAGAAAAAACGCCGGTTGCAGAAAACAGGTGAGCCTGTTGTGAAGCCATTAGGCACAATAGCAGAAGCAGAGAAAGAAATCAGGGAACAGCTGAAAACAGATGTGAATGATTATTTTAGTTATTTGGAAAATCTCAAGGATAAAGAAGATTATGAGAAGTTTTTTCAAACCTTTGAAGAATTGGATTCTGAAGTGAGAAATCAATATTTCCAGAGCTCCGCAGAAGATTTTGCCGGCTTCCTTGAAAACTATAAAGGTGCTGCAATTGCCGAAGAATACAGAAGTCTTACTCAGAAAATACAGATTGAAAAGTTTGCTCCTGTAAAATCTTCGGAAGGAATGGATATTCTCTTAAGTTCCATTGTGAATTTATATTCTCAAATTAGCAAATAGTTAATTTATTTTCATATTTTTGCGAAATTAATAATTCTAAAGGCATGGAGATTTTCAATGATTTTTCTATTAAAGAAATTGTTACCTGTTTTATGGTACTTTTTGCTGTGATTGATATCATAGGATCCGTTCCTATTATCGTAAGTCTTCAGCAGAAATTCGGTAAGATCGAAGCCGAAAGAGCTACTATTACTGCAGGTCTGATTATGCTTGTTTTCCTGTTCGTAGGAAATAAAATCCTCAAATTCATCGGGGTTGATGTTAATTCATTTGCCATCGCCGGTGCTTTCGTGATTTTTATTATCGCCCTGGAAATGATTCTGGGGATTGAAATTAACAAAACTTCCGAAGCAAGGTCTGCATCTATTGTTCCCATTGCTTTTCCTTTGGTAGCAGGAGCCGGAACTTTAACCACCACTTTGTCTCTTAAAGCTGAATTTCACGATATTAATATTATTTTTGGGATCATTCTCAATACAATTTTCGTATATTTGGTGCTGAAATCTGCAAACTGGCTTGAGAAGAAAATAGGTGATGCCACACTGGCAATCCTGCAGAAAGTTTTCGGAATCATTCTGTTGGCAATTTCAATTAAATTATTTACCGCAAATTTTGCCGAATTGGTAAAAACATATATTAATTTTTAAGAATCATGCAGAAGTTTTATAAAGTATTTTTAATTGTATTTCTAGTGTTCATCGCAATTAATCTGTATGCGCTGGACTGGCAGACTGATTTATTATCAGAAGATAACCTGAAGTTTGTATTTTCAGCGGCTTCAGCGCTCATTGGTATTATTTTACTTTTTGTAATGAATACATGGAGTAAAGTAGGCGTTAAAAAATAAGAATTATATTACAAAATCTATATTAACCTCTTTCTTTCCCGAAAGAGGTTTTTTGTAAGCAACTAAAATCCTTTCAGAGTTACGTTCTGAAAGGATTATTATTAATTATTTATTGTCATTAAAGTTTCTTCCGAAACTTTATATTCACCTTTTTGATACACATCTTTGCTCGAAAGCAAAACTTCATAAGTATAAATACCCTTAGGTAAATTGTAAGTACACTCTTTTTCGTCTTTTTGAATGACGAATTCTTTTTTTATTTCTTCGTCTTCTATCTTCCCGTTTAGCTTTACGGTAATTTTCTCATCCATCTTATTTTTGAAACAAAAGCTATCAACAGTTTTGGCATTTGGATCTACGGTTTTTGTTCCGTTTCCTTTGAAAGCCATATAACCTTGCACCAAAATATTACCGATTGCTAAACCTTTGTCTAAACCGGACATTGTTGTTTGAGATTTTAAGTTAAGTGAAAATATTAGAATAAAGAATACAAAATAATATCTTAACCTCACATTTTAACTATTTGATTAAATTTAGTTTTTTAGAAAATTCTTGATAATTTATCCCTCCATCTTCTTTATAAACAACTTTTCCGTTTTTTATTATATAAGTTTTCGGAACAATATCTGTGTACAATAAATTATTTTTATCTTTTCCATCTAAAAAGTTTCTTATAGCCTTTCTGTAATTTCGGTTTTCAAAAGTGACATCATTAAGTCTATGTTTAGAAAGATAAGATTGAAGCTCTGTACTATCCTTATCAATTGATAAAAATACTAACTTTACATCTTTGTTTTCGGCAGCTATTTTTTGAAGAATAGGCATTTCTTCCAGACATGGTTTGCACCAAGTTGCCCAAAGATTTACAATAACCAAACTTTCTTTATTTAAATATTCTTTTTGAAAATTGCTGTTTGAAAGTTCTTCATTATCTTTAATACTTATCTCATCGTTGGCTTTCCCAAATGTTGTATTTCCTATTTTAAAACTACATCGAGAGCCGATTAAGAATAATGCAACAATTACAACGATAACTATACCTATAACTTTTTTCATCATTTAAATTATTTATTGCTAAATATAAAAAATTACGCTTATTCCATCAAAGAATTAATTATGTAAACCTCATCGTTTTCGTTTACAAAATAATCTCCAGCTTTTATAATATAAGTACCATTTTCATTTTTAACTGTAATATCATTTTTAAACGTAATTATATTATTGTTTTTTCTTATCTCCTCTCTTTGATTCTCATTAAGATCTAATTTTATAGAGGTGCTTGCAGATTTCCCCCAAGATGGATAATATGCACAAACAGTTATTGTATAATCAACTTCATGTCCCAAAATTGTTCCAGTAACATGTTCTTGTAGGCAAACTTTTTTTATTCCGATTTTAGAAGATAAAGGATATTCAACTTGGTTGTTTGTAATTTTATATTCACCTTTTTCCATAACAAGAGGATTTCCATTTTCATCCTTAAATTGTGGCATTACTACGTCTTCTGCTAAGTTAACTGAACCATCTCTAATTGGTGTGCTACTTTCAAAATGAGATGAATAAATATTCTGTGTAGACCCATCCTTATTTGTAACTACATAATGGCAATGTGTTGTTGAAATTAAATCAACATCGAAGAAGCCTAAAAAACTACAACACGAAGTTGTATAACATGCAAGTTTGACTTTTCTATCAGTAGTTGATTGAGAATAAGCAAGGTTAATTAATAAAGTGAAACCTAAAATGGCAATTTTAAATAATTTTCTCATAAATTTAATTTTTAATGTTTTTTGATTTTTTTTTCAAACAATTATGTTTTCGCGATAACATATTGCAAACATAATATGATAACTAAAATTTTATACAATCAAAACTGACAAAAGATTTATCAATTTTGAACAATTTTTACCCATTTTTGAAAAGAGGCAATTTTTAAAAAATTTAAGTACATTTGTTTAAAACAAATATTAAGATGAAAATTGGTCAAAAACTAAAAGGAATGAGAATAGAAAAAGGTTTTTCAACGATAGAAGTTGCTGAGAAATTAGATATTTCAGAATCTACTTATAGAAGATTTGAAAGTGATAAAAGTTTTCCTGATATTTTTACATTAGATAAAATAGCTAAAATGTACGATAAAAGCTTTAATGAAATTTTGCCTGAAGCAATGACAATCATCAATAATAATAGTGGTGAACATCACGATAATGTAGGCTATATTTTTAATCAACAATCTGAAAAACTTATAGAACAGTATGAAATAAGATTGAAGGAAAAAGATGAATTGTATGCAATAAGAATTAAAGAGAAAGATGAGCAAATTGCTCTATTGAAAAGTCTTTTAGAAAAGCAGTAATTTAATATACAGATAAATACACTGTCCTCTTTCAGTTTTTGAGAGAGGATTTTTATGTTAAATGATAACTTGTTTGAATGTTTTAAGATCATCCGCATAACTTTGCAAATTCATCCGTATGAGTTTTTCAATTTATCCGCATAATTTAATCAATTCAAGCGTATGAATTGTAAAAATGATACGGCTAGTTTGAAAAAGTGAGATTTTTCAGAATCGCTTCAGATTTAAGTTCTGTTTCACGCCATTCTTTTTCCGGGCTGCTTTGTGCGGTGATTCCGCCTCCTACAAAGATATGTACAGAATCCTGGTAAAGTTTGCAGCAACGAAGGTTGACAAAGTAAAAGATGTTTTCTTCTGTTTCAATTTTAATATATCCTGCATACAATTCGCGGGGAAATTTTTCCAGTTCACGGATCTTCTCTTTACAAAAATCCTTGGGAATGCCGCAGACTGCAGGAGTAGGATGTAATTGTTGAATAATGAGGTCAAGGTTTTCAGGCCGGATCATGGCTTTGAAATCGGTGCGAAGATGTTTGATATTTCCTGAGACATGATCATAGGTTGCAGATTCTTCAATATCATCAGAATAATTTTTCAGAATATTTCTGATGTATTCCGTAACGGGTTTTTGCTCTTTAATTTCCTTTTCAGACCAACTTTCCGAAACAGGAAGCGTTCCTGCAAGGCTCATCGTTTCAAAGGCATGTGTCTTTTTGTTGAATTTGCCTAAAACCTCAGAGAAAGCTCCCATCCAGGCATTTTTTTCATCAGTAAAAATATACCGGAATGCATTCGGATAAGAATCACAAAGATTTTTAAAACTTTTTGAAAGATCAATTTTGTGAAAGTCTGTTATGATCTTTCTTCTGGAATACACCAGTTTCGGAAGCTCATTTTGATTGATCACATCAATCACATTAGCGAGATTTTTAAGATATTCGTCCTTCGTTTCCGGAGTGAAATGATTGCTGTCTTGTGGAAGAGCACTGCTTACAAGTTGAGTAAGATCTGTTTCTTCAGGTTTTATTTTAATTATCTTTCCGGGATGCGCAACCGTTTCAGATCCTTCAAAAGAATGAAAAACAATATGTTGTTCATCAGAATTGTTGTTATCTGCAGAATACAGATTTTCGTCGAATGGAAGTTTAAAATAAATCATTGATAGTGCATTTCGAAGATCAGCGTCCGGATATAGCGTAGGAAATCCCAAAGTTGATTTTTCTTTCTGCAAAGGTATTATTAGTCTTAAAAATGTCAAAATCAAACGTACTGTTTTTTAAAGAAACATTTTTCATTTTATATTGTTGATATTCTAAGGATAAATATACCTTTCTGATAAGCCTGTACTGAACTCCCAAAATGAAACCGAAATTGGTTTGGTCGCTTTTAAAATCGTCCAATTTGCTAAGAATATTGTTTTCCGGAACTAAAAACTGCATTTTGTAGGTATTACGGTTAAATAAAACTCCTGCAAAAGGACGGATGTTTTTCCACTCATAAATAAATTTTAGCTGAGCTGAATATTCAAAATGCCTGTTGTTGAATTTTTGAAATAATAAAGGCTGGCTATCTTTGGTGAAATAATAGCCGTTAAGAATGGTATCATCTCTATTGGCATCGAGGTCAAATGTTGAATTCCAGTGAGAAATACCGGCGGAAATTAGCAAATAGGTCTGTGGTGATAGTATATTCTTTGAAAACCAAATGTTAAAATTCTCTCCCAACTGAGCATTCTGGTTAGAAACAGCTTTCGTCCAATCACTCATTTTTAAACCAAATCCTGTTTCAATTCCAAATGCAGACGTTCCGGATTTCTGTTTTCTGATTCTGTTTTTTGCCCTCTGCTTTTCAATATCTTCTTTATAGATATTTCGTACGAAAAATTTTTCTTCCAATCTGGGTTCCGGAATTAGTAAACCGTTCGGTTTAAAACGGATCGGCTTAAGAAGGTAAACCGTGTCATAAACGACAACTTTTTCATAAACATATACAGTGTCTACTTTTTTTCGCCTTTGAGCATGAAAAAAACTGATCAAAAATACAAGCAAAAGAAAAAAAATCTTTTTGAAAATCATGGCCCGATTAGTTACTTTTCGATAAATATAGTGTCTCTCCTGATTACTTTTTTGACAACAATTACTTTTTGTGGAGCCTCATCAAGAGAATCTCTATGGATTACATTCTTTGTGCTTTTATGGATTCCCACGATTTTTTCATCATTAATATGTTGTTTTTCTGGAGCATGCTCTCTCTGTCCAGATTCTATATCATCAGATGTATTTTGAACTGAAGGTTTTACAGATACTTCATCTGAAAGTCCGGAATTTTCATTTTGTACAGAGATTTCATCCGTCTCTTCAGAAGTATTGACGGAGTCATTCGCTGAAACTGTGTGATCTTTAAATGATAAACTTGTTTTTCGATTTACTAAAAATAAAGAAGTTATGATGATGAGAAGAAACGTAAGCCCAATTACCGTTTTGTTTTGTAAAGATCTGTTTGAAGAAGAGATCATAACGCTGCCGGTTTTTATATCTGAAGGAATCTGAAGTTTCCTTGAAGAAGCTATTTTGAAATCTGCAAATTTACTCTGGAAAGTCTGCGCCCAAAGCAATCCGCCAAGTCCAAAAATAACAAGAACCTGTGCTATTTTGTTTTTCGGCGTATTTTGATTCACACAATTATTCAGCAAATAATTTTGTATTGATTTTTTTGCACGTAAAAGATGAGATTTTGAGGTGTTAACCGTAATTCCCAGCAATCCGGAAATTTCAGCATGTGATTGGTTTTCAATAAAATATAAATTAAAGACGGATTTATGGTGAGGAGGCAGGCTATCAATAGACGAAAGCAGTTCTTCATTGGTAAAATCGTAGATGAAGATATTTTTATCTTCTAAAATTGGGTGTTCCATTTCTGATGAGGTATCTGGAATTTCTGATGGTTCTGTAGAGATAAAGGTATCTTTGCTATGCTTACGGATATGCTGAAGCGCGTTATTAACTACAATTTTTTTGAGCCATGCAAATAAAGCTTTTTCATCATTCAGCTGATCATTTTTTTGAATAGCCGTAATGAAACTATCGTGCACAATATCCTCTGCAGTATAAATATCCTGTATATATCTGCGGCAAATCCCCAAAAGTTTTGGGGATAAACCTGAATAAATTTTGTTCCAATCCGGCTTTATTTTAGACATAGATTCTAGTTTTCCACAACATAAATAGAATTAAATGTTGATGTGTAATTTACAGTTCCGTTTTGTGTACCGTTGATACTCTGGGTTTCCACGCCGTTGATAAACACTTTGCCAAGATACGCATTATTTGCCGTGCTGTATTTTATCATATATACATTATTATTCAACACAAACAAATCCTGAATATACGGCAGAGATGAAAAACCAGGACTTACAATACTGCTGTTTTTAAAGTAATCACTTCCCTGATTATAATACGTTGTATACAGATCATTGGAACCTGCATCAGAAGCAATTTTTCCGTAAAAAGGTAAAGTGATGGCATAATTACCGATCATTGTTTCTGTATTTGAGGTAATATTTTTAGAGTAATATTTGGCATTCTTCTGGAAAAGGATATGCAATCCGTTATTATTTTTAGCAAAATTAAAAACATAATTAGGCTGTCCAAGAGAATTGAATGTTGTATTTTTAAAATACCCTCGGTCAACATTCTGATTATTGTCAACAATAAGTGCTGATACATAAATGTCTGAACCATTGATGAAAAGTCCTTCTGCAGATGGAATATACTGACTCTGGTAGAGTAGTGTTTTTACTCCGTTTTTCCAATAGCAGAGTTCATACCTTTGGTTGGGATTGGCAGGTGAAAGATTTTCAACATAACCGGCAAAATAAAGATCACCGTTGTTTACACCAAATGCGGTTATATCATTCTGTGCACCGGAAGGTATTCCAAGATACTGTTTGATTTCAGTTTTGCTACCGTTTTTCCAGAAATAATGAACCGATTTAAAAGAAGTAGGCGTTACACCAAGACTTGCCGTGACATACACATTGTTGTTTTCCTCTTTGATCTCGAGAGGTACAAGATTGTCGCCGCCGTTAAGATCTGTTTTAATGTTGTTTTTCCAGTAGCATGCTTTGCTGTTTTCTCTTCCTGCAATATAGACATCGTAAGACTGTGGCAAATTACCTGTTGTTTCGTCATTAATACTCGTATTACTACAAGAATTAAAAACGGATAATACAGATACAAAAAAAGGTAAAAGTAGTTTTTTCATAGAGAATTGTTTTTAAGTTTGTACCTATAAGATGCAGAATTTTGAAAAGGTTGCAGTAAAAAAATAAAAAAAGCTCAAAAAAAATTTGAGCTTCTGAAATTTATCTGTTGATAATGGTATTCGTCATGGTGGTGTGGCTGATGAGCTGACCTTTTTCATCCCGTATTTCAATTTCTGAAACATGCATTGATTTTCCTTTCCGGATAAATCTTGCTACCGCGGTTACCAATCCGTCTTTTTTGCTTCGTAGATGATTGGTGTTAATATTGGTGCCCACTCCAAAGTATTTTTCACCATCGATAAAAATGTTAGACAGGCTGGAGCCCATGGTTTCTGCCAGAACGCAGCTTGCGCCTCCATGCATAATTCCAAAAGGCTGATGAATTCTGGGCAGCACGGGCATTGTTGCCGTTAAGGTTTCATTTTCAACGTCGATATCGGTAAATTTAATATCCAGGGTTTTGGCAAAAGTTTCTCCACCCCATCCGTTGATAAACTTCAATAAATCTTCCTTATTTTTATCTTTAATATACATGTCTGCTATAAATGATGATTGATTTATATTGTGAATTGTGAATCTGAATGATACGTTAATAACAATCAATAATTTTGTTAACTTCTAACTTCTAACTTCTAACTTCTAACTTCTTACTTCTTACATCTCACTTCTCACTTCTCACTTCCGAATCATTCCCCATAATATTCGGGTTCCAGTTTTCAGGGACCTTCGGAACAATATCATTTTTGATGTAATATTCCTGAATCTCAGTCATGATATCAGCAAAGGATGCCATTTCAATTCTTTCATAAGGGATCGTATAACCGAGATAAATGATTTTTCTTTTAAAGTCTCCGGCAGCAAGAACAATCGGCACTTTTGCCGCTAATGCCATATGATAGAAACCTTTTCTCCATTTTGGTACCCAACTTCTTGTGCCTTCCGGTGTAATCACGAGGCTGAAGTCATCTTTTGCGAATTGTTTTGCTACAAAATTAACGAGATCATTTTTCTGGCTTCTGTCGATTCCGATGCCTCCCAGGCCTTTTACCAGACCGCCATACCAGGCTTTGGTATGAGCATCTTTAATGATTATTTTCAATGGCTTCTCCAGAGACCAATAGGCGAGATTTCCCAAGATATATTCCATATTGTGGGTGTGTGGCGCCACTACCAGAATACATCTGTTAAGGTTGTTTACGTCGCCCTGCAGGACGACCTTCCAGTCCATTAATTTTAACATTATTTTGCCAAAAAGCTTTCTCATATCATCTCAATTAAAAACAAAAAAGTATAACCAAAGTGGTTATACTTTACAAATATATTGAAATATTATCGCTCTTAAAACAAACCGCTGATTAAATCTACGATTTTCATTACAATTTCTAATGCCAGTTGTATCATGATTAGTTAATATTTTTTGAGTGTTTTTGGTTATAATTTTTATCTACACAAATGTAAAGTATTTTATTTACATAGCGAACTAAATTTGATTTTTTTTTCATTAACAGTGAGAGAAGAAGGGTGTGAATTTCAAACGGTTGTGTTATCCATTCACACCTTCTGCCACTCTCTGCAGTTTAGTTATTTAGTTTGTATGGAAATTTCATTTTTACCTTCGTCTACTTTGAAGTCGATGTTCGCTCCTTTCATTTTTTTGATGCTGTGCTTCATAGAATCAATCACTTTATCTGCCTGATTGCTAGGAACTTTTTTTCCGTTTACAATAATGCTGTCTTCATCATCAGAATTATATTCAATCGTAGAGCCGTTTACCGTGATTTTGTTGTTTTCGATTTTAATTTTTCCGTCTTCATCTCTTTCCTGGTCGTTATCATTGATTCCGTCTGCATTAAGATCGCCATCGAAATTGATTCCGTCTTTTTTGGCAGGGATAACAATGGTTTTTAATGGAAGCACCAGTTCATAATCAATGCTGTAATCTCTGAATCGGTGTTCATAAGGATACTTGATGTAGTTTGGAAGGATAATTTTGTTATCTGCAACTTCCACAGGAACGGTAACACTCAATGGAAGATTATATCCTTTAGCTTCTTTCTTAATGATCAGATAAGGCGTTTTGATATCTGCTTTTCTTGTTACATCAACATGGATCCAGTCTTTTTCGTACACTGAAATTTTGTCGGAATAAATATCATCATCATACCCTTTGAAATTCTGAGGAATGGTAACCTGCTTGTAATCAACATAGAGCGTGTCTGATTTTGTGTTGATAGAAACCTCTTCCGTATCTTCTTTATGACCTTTCAGGAACATTTCTTTTTTAGCCATGCTGAATCCGAAATAAGCACCCAAAGCGATTAATGCAAGGAATAATGCTCCGATTACCCAACCTGTGTTTCTTAATTTTGTCTTAGGTGAAATTAATTTAATACTTAGTAACCCAAATAACATCGCAGGCAGTAAGCTTCCTAAAGTGATCAGCGCCATGATAACGTATTTCATATTGTCGTTATCAAAATAGAAATTCATTTCACTCACAGGAGGGAAGTCGCTGTCTGCTCCCATGAAACCGAACACTACGAATACACCGATCAGGCAGGATAAAGACATGAATGCAAAGATTCCACCTAAGATATATCGTACAACATTCCACAATCCGCTACCTGCATTGTTGATATAAGGTTTGTTTTCGATATAGATTTCTCCGACCCTCTGAGTAGACTCGTTGGCAAACTGTACCAATTTGTTAGACTCATTCTTAAGATTGTCGAAGTTCATAGGCTTTCCCTTCATTTTCAGGAAATCTGCTGCCGTTTCTGCTTTTGGCAATACCGCCCAAAGGATAATATATAATAAGAAAACCAATGTGGAAGATACAGCCGCTGTAAAAATCCCTAAGATGAAGATTCCAAGCCAGATAGCTCTCATTGCAGTAATGTCCATTCCTACATAATGGGCAAGGCCTGCGCAAACCCCAGCTATTTTTTGTCTTTCAGGATCACGGAACAGTTGTTTTTTATCTGAATATTCAGTTCCGGCGCTTCCTGTTTTTTTGGTATTCTTTTCAGAATAATAAGCTTCTTCCTGCTCTTCAATGGTTTCAGGGCTTCCGATCTGGGCGATTACTCTTTCTACATCAGAGTCGTTAATTACTTCACGTTTCGCCATAGAATCTTTGAAGATCTCTACCATTCTGATTTCTATGTCGTGCATTACCTCGTCTGCTTCAGAAGCATCCAGAGAGCTTCTCAGTGCGTTCAGATAATCACTGAGCTTTATATATGCGTGTTCTTCTATTGTAAAAGAAAAACCTGCGAGTCCTATTGAGAGTGTTTTGTTCATAGCTTTGTTTTTTTATTTTTTTTGAGTAATTTGGTTGACTGAATCTGTTAATTCGTTCCAGGTATTCTGAAGCTCGTCTAAGAACAGCTTACCTTTTTCAGTGATCTGGTAGTATTTCCTTGGAGGTCCTCCTGTAGATTCTTCCCATCGGTACGAAAGAAACTCGCCGTTTTTTAATCTTGTTAAAAGAGGGTAGAGTGTTCCTTCAACTACATCCAGTTTTCCTTTTTTCAGCTCATCGATTAAGTCGGAAACATACATTTCGCGATGATTGATGAGACTTAAAATACAGAATTCCAGAATTCCTTTTCGCATTTGCGCTTTGGTATTTTCAGTATTCATCTTTAATAAGTTTTGTTAATTAGTTATATCAATTTCGAAAATCGGAACCTAGCTAGATGATCCTATTTCGATTTTACATTACAAAGATATGTAATTAAAATGGTATTATGCAATACAAAGTAGTGAAAAAATATAAATTAATAACTTAACTATTTGAAAATCAATCTAATTATTTTTAATGCTATATTTATTAGATAAGAAGTTTGAGAAAAATTAGCTCAAATTTTTTGTAATTTTACCTTTTAAGCTTGTTGTTCTTAAAGTAACCAATGCTTTTTTCTCTAAATCTTTCTGATAAGATATAAAACTGTAGTTTTTGTAGAATTTACGGACGATAAGAGCCATTTCCATCATGGCAAAATGCTCACCGATACAAAGCCTTGGACCCGCTCCGAAAGGATAGTATGCAAAATTTTTAGCATTCTCATCATCAAAACGCTCCGGAATAAAGGAGTTGGGATCACTCCAGTACTTTGGATTTCTGTGCAGCCCTGTAATATAAAGGATAATTAAAGTTCCCTTTTTCCATGAATAGTCTTTAAAACTATCGTCCTCCAATGCCTGACGGTCTATAGCCCAGGCCGGAGAATGCAGTCTCATAGCTTCTTTAATGATATTAACGGTAAAAGACTTTTTCATTAAATTTTCTGTAGTGAAAACATTTTCGCCTTCTTTTCTGATTTCCTGCCGTAATTTTTTTTCTGTTTCAGGATTTTGGCTGATCTCAAAGAAGATAAAGCTTAAAGCATTCGCCGTTGTTTCATGGCCGGCAATGAAAAGGATCAGCATTTCATCCACAAGCTGTTCATCAGACATTGGAAGCTGTGTGTCTTCATATCTTGCATGAATGAGCATATCCAAAAGGTCATTCTTTTCTTCATCTGAATTCCTTCTTTTTTCCAGCACACTCTGGATAATATGCTTTGCCTGTTTGCTTTTTCTTATATTTTTATCTGTTATTCCGAGAATATTTAAAACCTGCGTATAAAGAGGTATTCTCACTTCTTTCGCAAAAACTTCCTGAACTTCAGTGATAATTTTGCCCAGCTCTTTCACTTTTTCTTCATCAATATCAGAACTGAAAAGAGTTTTCGCAACAATATTAAAAGCCAGAGTATGAAAAACATCGTACAGATCAATTTCGGGTTCTTTCTCAAAAGACGAAAAAGCCGAATCAATCTCTTCTTCCATAATCGAAACCAGATTTGCAATTTTTGCTTTACTGAAACCGGGTTGAATTAATCTTCGTTGCTTAAGCCAATCTTTTCCATTGTTGGTCAGTAATCCTTTTCCAAGATATTTTCCTAAAGTGACAGATTGTATTTCAGATTTAAAATAATTCTTATGGTTTTGTTTTAAAATATATTCTGTGAACTCTTTATCCTGAGAGAAAATGAAATATTTATTCGTTAAAGTAGCTTTCAGATGATAACTGTCTCCTGAAATGGCATGATTTCCACTGATCACTCCTAAAGGATCTTTTACCCCGTTAAACAGGGAATATAATTTTCTTTTTCCTTTAATTTCAGGCGGATAATTGAATTCTGAAGCCATGATAAATATTTACAATAAAAATAAGACTAATCTGTTAATTAATATAGCTTTATATTTAAAGTATTATTTTTGCACCTCATGAAATTTGTCATTTTTTTTTAAAAATAATTCATACTGAAGGCAATTTCAAATATTTACATATAAACTTAGAGCAATGAAGATTCAAAAGGAAATTGATTTCATCCTGGCTGTCGACGCCCTGAAAAATGTACAGCGAAGAAATTTTAATGCCGATGATTCCAGAAGGGAGAATACCGCAGAGCATTCCTGGCAGATTATCATTCTTGCGCAAATTTTGTTTCCCTACGCCAAAAACAGAGCGGATATTGATTTGTTGAGAGTCATCAGAATGCTTTCTATTCACGATCTGGTTGAAATTGAAGCAGGCGATACTTTCTTGTTTGACGAAGCGGCGATGGTTGGAAAGTTTGAGCGGGAAAAAGTTTCAGCACAAAAGATCTTCGGTATTCTGGATGAGCCGTTAAAAAGTGAATTTTTTAATTTGTGGCTGGAATTTGAAGAAGAACAGACACCGGATGCTATTTTTGCGTGTGCCATAGATCGGATCATGCCGTTCATTCTGAATTCGCACACTTCCGGAAAGAGCTGGACAGAAGCCGGAGTTACCGAAAAACAAATCAGAAATATGCTGGAAAATGCGATTGTAAGAGCGTCTGATGAACTAGGCGAAGCTTTTCAGTTGCTCTTAATTAAAAATCTGGAAACCGAAAAGGTGTTGAAGTAAATTTTTAATTTCAATTGAGAATTCTCTCACAGATTCCACAAATTATGCTGATGATGGTATATATTTTTAGCTGAAGATTTGATATAGACAGAATTTGTGAAGTCTGTACAATCTGTGGGAAATAAAATAAAGCTTCGGCGGCCAAAGGCCGCCGAAGCCCCTTTATAGTATTTGAATTGGTTTTTTAAATTCATCAATTGCTACAAAAGTAAAATCACCCACAATGGCTCTTTCCCTTTCATAAGAATACATTTGCTCGGTATAAATTTCCACATTCACTTTCAGGCTTGTTCTTCCGACATGCACTACTTTTCCAATAAGCTCCACAATGGTTCCGGCAGGAATTGATCTTTTAAAATCAATCTTATCGCTGCTTACCGTTACTACGCGTTTTCGGGCAAATCGTGTTGCTGCGATAAAGGCAACCTCATCCATCAGCTGCATGGCAGTGCCTCCGAAAAGCGTATCGTAATGGTTGGTCGTGTTGGGGAAAACGGCTTTGAAAATTCTGGTCTCCGAGGTTTTAATTCTTTCTTCTGTAGTCATATTTCATTTAAATTAAAGCGAAATGAAAAGTTGAAAACAACAGAAAAAGCAGAGCGTAAAATCCCTGGGTTCTATAGATCAACAAACTTCAAATCGCGAAAGTTTTGTGGTGAAGAAAAAGGCAGGTCTCCTGACTTGTAACATCTTTATTTCCTTCCCGTACGTTTTACAGTGGATTATTAATAAAGACTTCAGTTACTTACAGTTGCGCGACAGTTCGTGATTTTCACACGATTCCCTTTTAATCTGCAGTTAAGCAAAACCAATTTCCTGAAAGCCAAAAGCTGGACTTTCGGCAGCAAAAGTAATGAATATTACTGAATTATTCCGGGTTTTTATAAATGATCTGGCTTTGAACTTTTCCCTGTTTGATCGTCCAGATCGTCGTATATCGGTTCTCTCCGGCGCCATTGGTCATATAAAGAAAAATATGGTCGTTATCAATAGCCGTTACGCCAACGTTATTGAAATCCATTGTCGGTTGAAACATATTTTTGATAGCATCTCTCACAAAGACAGAGCCTCTTCCCGGCTGCTGAACTCTTACTGATTTTATTTCTGTTAGTCCTTCAGGGATCTCTTTGCCAACACCCCAGGATTTTACTTTGTCGATTTTGATGATATTTCCTTCAGCATCTTTTTCCTGCTTTTTAAGCTTTGCATAAGAAGGATAAACGTCGATAATCACTTTTGTCCTTTGGTTACCCGGAATTTTAGGATTGGTATCATCCGTAAAAATAAGCGATTTTCCATTTTTTGATTTTGAAGGGGTAAATGGGGGCAGCTTATCCACGAAAACCACGCGGTTTTTGTTCACCATTCCTTCTTTGGTAATGCTGTCGTATCTTACGAAAGGCTTGTCGGTGTCATCTTTTTCAGGATATTTGATCCAGATCCATTCTGTTTCTCCGGGAGCAGGTTTCACATAAATAAAAACATCGCCGGTTTTCATTCGGATTTTATCAATGATTTTACGGTAATCGTCTTTATGAACACGCACCATGGCGTAACCTTCTTCTGCTTTTACAACACCGAAAGGAACTTTATCCTGCCCCTTGGCGAAAAACACGAAAAGAAAAGTGAAAACGGATATATATAATGTTTTATTTACGGACATCATGATTTTTTTGATTGTCAAATATATAAATTAAATATTTTTCGGCAGATAATAATGCTGTTGCAATTCTTTTAAATCTTTAATTTGTTTCAAATACGTGTTGGAAAGAAGATAAATTTCATCCGAGATTTCAGTGGCTTCCTGTACATTAAAATCTGAAATGATAAAGCCTTTTTCCTGAGATAATTCTTTTATAATCTTCATCACCTTTTCTGTTAAAATTGGTGACAGGCCGCTGTAAGGCTCTTCAAGTAAGATAAAATCAGCGTCGGAATGGATTATTATTAATACTTCTACCATTTTTCTTTCACCTCCGGAAAGATTTCTTGTTGTCCTGTTTAGCAAAGGTTCAAGAAGATCAGAATTAAAAAGTTTTTGAGTGTTCACTTCATTACAGAATAACGAAATAAGGTTTTTAATTTTAATATCTCTTGGAAAAATCGGAGTTTGAGGAAGATAGGCAATCTTGTTTTTTCTATCAGATTGCTTTGTAAGAACCTGGTCATTGAATTTAATAAACTGAGAATCTCCCTTCAGCGTTCCGAAAATAATCTGTAACAATGTAGATTTTCCGGATCCGATTCCTCCCAATAAAGCCACAATTTTTCCTTTTTCACAACTTAAATAAACGTCCTGTAAGACTTTCTTTGAACCATACGATTTTGTGACACTGTCAATATGAAGCTTGCTCATAACAATTTGGAAATAAGGTTGATAATAAATCCGATTGAAACGGTTGTGATCCAGAGAAGCTGCCTTGAAAATCCAAAATTAGCAAAAAACAAATATTCCCTTTTCAGTCTTAATTCATAAATCAAAAAGTGAAATGCAGGTAACATCACCAGAAAACAAAATCCGAAATTTCCTATGCTAAATCCTGTCTGAAAAGCTAATAATACAGAAAACAATAAGGAAGGGATCAATAGTTTCAGATAGAAGATCCAGAGAATTTTTATGGTTTTAATCATATTCAAATATAGTAATAGAACAGAATATCTTATCACTATTTAAAAATGAAAAGAGTGCTTTTCGGCACTCTTTTCATTTTTTATTTCAATCGTTTCTGAGTTTTGCTTTCACATTATTCTTTCTGATAAGATCTCTAAGTTCTGAAATCTGGTCCTTTGTGAAAAACTTTTTAGGAACCATATTCATGGTCTGGGCAGTTTGGTAAATCAGAAACCATTCTTTTTTTTCTTTTACTTTATAAATCGAATCCCATGTAAAATATGCATCAAAGGTTTTGCCTTCCGTACGGATCTTTTCGTCCGTGAAGGTGTAAGAAATCATCTCCTGGATATTTTTGTTGGAATAAAAAATATTTTTTACACTAAAATAAGTGCGGATAATGATGAACACAAAGAAAACCAGCAACCAGACCGATGCTGATTCCATAAATTCCCGATTATCATTATCTGCATTATAATAATTTATTCCAAAAAAAATCAATGCAATTATTGGAAATACAATGATTCGTATTAATGAATTTTTTAAATGAAACATCAAAAAATCCTTAAACGTGATATGGGTTTTTACTATGATCATTAAATTCTTTCCAGCTCATCCGCATCAATGGTCGTTTTGAACGTACCATAATTCACCACCACCTTTTTCTTGGAAATCTTTTCAATGGTTCCCACACTTGTGCTTCCGGCGATACGAACTCTTTGTCCCACTTTCATCCAGAGTGAACGGTCAGTTTGCCTTTTTTCTTCCAATTTTTCATTGGTCTCGGCAATTTTTTCAATCACTTCTTCTTTTTTCAGCTGTTGTGTGATTTTCCGTTTAACAACCTGAAGGCGCTTGCTTTCATCTTTGTCAGCACCCAGCTTACGGAATTTTTCCTGTTCCAGAAGTTTTACAAAATCTTTCACTACATCTTTTCTCGATTTTCCTTTGGTGTAGCTGTCGATAAACGTTTCAATCTTATTCCCGAACTGCAGTTTACGGTGTTCTTCTTCATACAGTTTCTGGAAATTATACAATTTCTGCTGAAGCTGTTCATTCAGCTTTTGAAGGTTATCACGCTTGTCCTCAACGGATTCTTTCCTTTCTGCAAGATCAGATTTCAGCTTTTCAACCTCATACTTTTCCTGCTGAAGCTTTACAATCGTTTTATCAAGATTTACAATGTCATGTTCTACCTTTTTCTTGGCAGAATGAATGATGAACCTTGGGATTTTATTTTTCTCGGCTACTTCAAAAGTAAATGAGCTTCCTGCTTGTCCTACTTCAAGTTTATACATCGGTTCCAGCGTTTCCTCATTGAAGAGCATGGCGGCATTCTGTGCATTCGGAAGCTGTTCTACCACCAATTTGATATTGGTGTAATGCGTGGTGATAATTGCAAAGCTCTTTTTATCATAGAAAAACTCCAGAAAACTTTCTGCTAAAGCACCTCCTAATTCAGGATCGGAGCCGGTACCGAATTCGTCAATCAGTAAAAGCGTATTGGCATCTGCTTCACGGATAATTCCCGACATTTTCCTCAATCTCGAAGAATAAGTCGATAAATGGTTTTCAATAGACTGATTGTCACCAATATCGGTCATGATCTTTTCAAAGAAAAACATTTCGGATTTTGGGTGAACGGGAACAAGAATTCCGCTCTGGATCATCAGTTGAAGCAATCCTACAGTTTTCAGGGTGATTGATTTTCCTCCGGCGTTCGGTCCGGAAATACAGATAATCCTGTTATGTTCCGTGAAGGTAAGCGTCTGAGGGAAAATGGTTTTATTTTCTGCTTTATTTCTTAAAAACAACAAAGGATGAAAAGCATCTCTTAACCTCAATGTTTTGTGACGGTTGATTTTCGGTAGAACACCATTGATCAGCTCTGCAAATTTCGCTTTGGCCCTCGTTAAATCAAGATCGAAGATGTATTTCTGGTATCTCCACAATTGAGGTTGGTATTCGGCCAATTCTGCAGTAAGCTGTCGTAAAATTTTATCAATTTCCTTTTTCTCTTCCTCTTCATTTTCTTTAAGCTTAAAATAATGCTTCACTACAGAGTCCGGCTGGATATAGGTAATAGACCCTGTTTTGGACAATCCCAATACTCTTCCCGGAACCCTTTTCTTAAAGCCTGATTTTACCGCTAAAACCCTCTGGTCATCAATAATCGTTTCACGGATATCATCTAGAAATTCACTCTGGCCATAATTGAATAAAGCACGGTTAAAATTTTCCTGGATTGCTTTTTTGGCATGCTGGATTTCCGTTCTCAAGCCTTTTAAAACCGGCGAGGCTTCACTTTTCACTTCACCGAAACGGTTGAAAACTTTATCAACCTTATCAATAATTTCTTTTTTGAATTCCAGTATAGAAACATCTTCCATTAAAGTAGGAAAAGTCTCCGGCATGGTTGGGAAAAACTTCTGAAGTTTCCCGATCTGTTCCGTGAGGGTTTTTATTTTGATGAAAGCACTGTTTTCCAGTCGGTAATTTTCAATCAGCATTAATTTCAGTTCGCTTTCGATATCTTCATACTCGTCGAAAGGAACGGCATTAGAGCTTTCAAAACTTGATAAATATTCTGAAGTTTTCTTCAGGGAAAGTTCGGCCTCATCAATTTCCATCGGACGAAGCTGAAGAATTTTTTCTCTTGTCTTGGGAGAATATGCAAAAGGAGAAATCTCCGCGAGCAATTGCGGAAATTCTAATTCATTTAAATCTTCTTTATTTATAAACACAGTGCAAATTTAGTGAAAAATGTGCATTTTAATTTGAAAACGAATTATTTGAGATTTATTTTTTTAATATCTGAAATGTACTTATATGAATTTATTTATAAGCTAACTCGAACATATTTTTGAAATAACATCTTTGAAACAATTTTAATTATGAATATTATAGGAATATGTTTAAAAACGAATATTCAAGAATTATTTAAGTGTTATTATATTTGCAATGAAATTAAATTCACAAATGATAAAAAAATTTACATTAGTAAAAAAATTACTCGTAGCAGTAGTTTTTTGTAGTTTTTCAATAACTACCAGTGCTCAAAAAATTGGAATATTTGAAGCAGCTATTCAGTTTAATGCAAGCGGTACTAATAAATGGTACTCTTACGAAGGCACTGCAATTTCTACAACTCAGTTTAATGGAGCTAATTTAGGAAGCTTTGCTGCAAATAGTCAAACCTTAAAAATTATCGGTTTAGAGCTTCAAAACTACGAACAGGCAGGAACTAATTTCTGTGGAGGTACCATTAATTACAGGATTTATAAAACCGGAGATACTCCAGGTGCTTTTTTACAAGAAGCTTTGCCTTTTAAAGAAGCTTGCTCAGGAAGTTCATTTCCCACAGGAGGAGCTTGTTCCGGTCATGACCAAAAATGGAACAAATTAGATTACAACATTGATCTAACCAAACAATGCCCCGGAGATTATACTCTTGAATTATTTCTTGAATACACTGGAAGTGAAACTTCAACAACTGCTTGTGATTTAACCCGGAAACTGGATAATACCGGAAGCAATTTCAAAGCATCTTTTACTATTACAGGAACACCTACACCAACGCCTGCAATTAAATTTCACTCACAATCTACCTGTAGTTCAAAATATGGCATTTATCAAATAAGCAATTACAATTCAAACGCTAGTTATACTTTTACACCTTCGGGACCTCAATTCAGTCCAAATCAAACATCACCTCTTGGACCAGGAATGTTGGTAGTTCCTGAAGGAGCGTATACTGTAACGGCAACGGTAAATGGTTGCACTTCCTCGGCATCAACGTCTTTTACCGTTAATCCACAGCCAACTCCTCCGCCTGCTCCAGTTATGACTTTATTAAAACAGCCAACCTGTGATCCGGCCTCTCAAGGATATGGTGCATATGAAATCAGCAATTTTGACTCAAACGCAAAATATACCATAACTCCTAATCAGCCAATAATAGGATATGCTAATAATAATAAATGGATAGGAGCGCCTACGGGAACCTATACCATAACAGCCACAGTTAATGGGTGTACCTCATCAGCTTCTACATTTACAGTTGATCCTAAGCCTGCTAACTGCCCCTAATTAAAAGACAGTGTAAGTCTAGGTAATAAGAGAAGCTATTTTTATAGAGTGCGCCTAAAAGTTTAGACAAGCTTACCTTTAATTTTGATGGTTATTGAGTCCGATAGATACAAGATCGGACTCATTTTTGTTTAAATTTAATTTCATTCTTCGTTTTTATAATACTCTACCTATGTCTGAATTCTTTTTTTAAACTGACTATAGATTTATATTTTAAGATAAAGATTCTAATTTTAAAATTTTTTTAAAAAATTAGAACATAAATCTATTCAGTGTATTGGTTTCGGTAATTCTTATATATTTGTGATTGAATTAAATCTTTATGAATTAGAAAATTATAAACAGAAAATAATAGCGAATTTCACTTAACGATACTTCAGGTATCGACTGGAAAGTGGATGAAAATTTATTTCTGAAAGAACTTTATGATTTGAAGAGATCATTCTATAGAAGATAAATCATCAAATGACAAATTATAACAAGTATGATTGAAACAGAACGATTATTGTTGAAAGAAATCAACGAAAGCTATGTCAATGATATTCTGAAAATTCGCAGCAACGAAATTATCAATCAATATGTACAGAGAGTCTCTCCGAAAAATAATTACGATGCGCTGCAGTTTATTCTCACGATTAAAGAAAGAACTAAAAGTAATCAGACATTTTACTGGGGGATTTCTTTAAAAGATCAACTAAATCTTATAGGGACAATCTGTCTCTGGAATTTTTCTGAAGACCGGACGGTTGCAGAAGTGGGGTATGAATTATTGCCTGATTTTCACAACAAAGGAATCATGTCGGAGGCATTAAAAGCTGTTATAAATTTCGCTTTTAACAATTTGTTTTTGAAAGAAATTGTGGCAATGACTCACCGTTATAATGATAATTCAAAAAAACTTCTTTTAAAACATAATTTTGTATTGGAAGAGGAAAGAATAGATGAGGGGTTTCCCGATAATCTGGTTTTTAGTCTGAAAAATGATGGTTACAATTCCAAAAGCCTGCAGTAACTGAATACTGCAGACTTTATCAATCTCTAAACATTTCTTGTAATCTAAAATAAATGGTATTGTTTATTGTGTGTTGGCAGCAAGGGCAAAAACAAGATTAAGATCATCTTTTACTACAATCATCCCACCCATTCTTTTTGGAGGTGATATGTCAAAATCGCTGAATTTAACACTTTTTCTGCCGGTAAGTTTTCCGTTTTCGTGGCACAATGTGATATTGTATATTTTACTTCTGTTTATCATCTTTACTTCTATCTGTGCATTGTATACTGCTTTATTCCTGTCTAAAGAAATAAACTTTATATGAAGGTATGGATGATCTTCCGCTAAAAGAGTTTTCTGAAAATCAGAAGTCATAATTTTGTTATGGCAATCGAAATCGTCTACTTTCAGTGCAATGTTTGGAAGATTTTTTTCACTAATCATGAAATTGCCCCCGGGCGTTCTGAATGTAGTGTTGGTGCATTTGAAAGTATTAATATTAGTGCTTCCGTTGATCTGAATGTAGTTTTCCTGGGCATTCATAAATATTCCGACTATAAACGGAATTGCTGCTAAAAAAGGTTTCATAATTCAGGTAGTGTTTTGAAAAAACTTGGGAT
This sequence comes from Chryseobacterium sp. MHB01, assembly GCF_034651565.1. Taxonomy (NCBI): domain Bacteria; kingdom Pseudomonadati; phylum Bacteroidota; class Flavobacteriia; order Flavobacteriales; family Weeksellaceae; genus Chryseobacterium; species Chryseobacterium sp. MHB01. The sequence continues at coordinate 133,131 of NZ_JAYEDA010000001.1, forward strand.
AGCTTTTTCTGTGATTGGCATTTAGAAAGAAATGGCAGCTTCCAGAACAAATCCGTTGAATTTGCCGTCATACAGGATGCTTGATGTTGGATAGCCGTCGTATTTCTGATTGACATATTCAACTTTGGTAAGGATGTTTTTGGTCATAAACCAGCCTCCGCCGATGTTGTAACGGGTTACATCTATCTTGTTTCCTGTCGCCAGTTCACCTTTTACCAGGTTGTATCTTCCCCCGAAGTACAGGTTATCATTATTTCCGAATCGGTAAATAAGTTCCGCGGCATACTGGTTCCATGTTCTGCGGTCGATTTCTGTTGTATTTCTGCCTGAAGCGTTTTCAAAAGTTCCGAAGAATTCCAGGCCTTTATATCTTACAAACGGGTTGATCATAATGGAAGTCACTTTGTTTTTAAAATCCGGTACTACCTGTCCTGATCTGAAATTGGCAGATGAGGTGGCCGCGGCATTTTCCATCACATAATAGTATCTTGATCCCGCTCTGTCTCCATCATAGAAATCCAGCCTTTGGGTATTGGCGGTGTTGTAAACGGATCCTGTAAGACGTACTCTCAGATCGCTGTTCAGCTGTTTGTCGTAGCCTATTTTAGCATATAAAGAAGGGCTTGTTCCTCCGTTGGCATTCTGGTTGAGTCTTCCGTTGGTAATACCTCCCATTCCGATGAATCCGTCTCTGCGGTAGTAATATTCAGCAAAAACCATTGTTGCATAGGCGTCCATCAGGTAATTTCCCACAAACGGGTTTTGGGTGGTGTAGGCATTATCGCTTCTTCTGAAGTGCACATCCCCGTAATTAATTTCATCATGACCGAATTTTATGGTTGAATATTTCATAAAGTCACTCAAAAAATCTTTTTTGATAAAATCAAGCTTGTCAATCTGAATGTAGCCTCCTTTTACATAGGTTTCGTTGTGGTGGCGGGAACTTAAAAATGTTCTTAAATGTAAATTGATACCGTCATATAAAGCCACATCAATATCAAGGTTGGCTGTAGCAAGGTTAAAATTATTTCCGATGTCGTACAGTTGGGTTGCCGGAACGGATTGATCTGCTCCGCTTTCATGTTTCAGACCTTGGAATTGTAAGGCGAACGCTCCGCCGATTCTTACTTTAAGTTTCTCAAAGGTTGTTACAGAATCTTTAGGATTTTCAAAAATATTGATCCCTCTCTGGTCTCTTGGTTTAAGATTATCTAAAGGAAACTGTTGAGCATGTGCGGCATTAGCAAGTAAAATAGTTCCTAAGAGTGCTGTTTTTATGGTTTTCATAACGTTTTATTTTTTTAATATTGATTAATCATGGTTTTAATGCTGATTTCTTACTGTGCTGTAATGCTCACTTTGATGGTAACTTCATCTCCTGTTTTTATACCCATGAATCCGGGTCTGCTCATTCCGAAATCTGAAAGTTTTACGGTTTCGGTTCCATAAATGGTGTAAGTGTTTTCATTTTTAGCAACGCTTACGGGAAAAGAAACATTTCTGGAAACTCCTGCGATCGTCAGTTTTCCGCTTACATTGCTTTTACCGAAATTGATAGAAGCTGCTGTAAAGCTGATGGTGGGATATTGTGAAGATTTCAATGCTTCATAAGCTTTATTATCCATGGTGCTTCCTTTTTTGCTTTTCAGGTTTTTTACCGGCAAGGTAAAAGTGGCGTTGGATATGCTGTTTCCATTTACGGTTCCTGTAAAGTAAGCTGCTGAAGAATTCATTTCCCAGTCGTGTAAAGGAGAAGTTCCGTTAACGGCAATTACTGTTGTCTTCTGATTTATTTTTTGAGCTTCTGCATTTTGATAAAAAAATAATGTTCCGCATAGCGCTGTAGCATTCAAGAAAATTCTTAAAGTTTTCATATCGACAAATATTTATTAATTATGTTATGTAATATTCTTTTGTTTTGTGATATAAAGGTAGAATTTATGTTAATTTTATGATAATTTTTGAATATGATATAAATCTTTACTGTGATTGTAATTGTTTAATTTCTAACAAAATTAATCTGTAAGTTAAAATTTGTTAAAGACTGAACGGTAATTGTGATTTTTCAGCCGATTATTTGCTTAAACGTATCAAAAAAAATAAATCATATAAATTTTTACAGCATAAATACTGATGAAAGTCACTGGAATTATCTTGTTGATATGACAATGAATGATTACTTTATAAATGCTGCCCAGAGCTCATTTTTGGATATCCTGATATATTTTTATATTTGACAATTATAATCGCTGATCGAGAAAAAGGTTCCATGATACTTTTTATAAATTTAAATTCATGGCAATACTTTTGATCTTACAGAGCAGTTGAGGTTTAAGCCTATCAATAAAAACATCTGATAAATTATTACAATATGACCTGGACAGAAATATTAGCCCCGATAAAAAAAACCGAATATTTTACCAATCTTTGGGAGAAAGTAAAGCAGGAATATGCAACAACAAAAGTTTTCCCACCTAAAAGACAGATTTTCAGGGCGTTGGAAATTACCCCTTTCGATGAAGTTGAGGTTGTAATTATTGGGCAGGATCCATATCATAATGATTATCAGGCGAATGGTCTTTGTTTTTCAGTTTCCGAGCAGGTTGCCGCGCCACCCTCCCTGAAGAATATTTTTATAGAGCTTAAAAATGATATCGGTGTGGAAAGAACTTCAAAAGAATTGGATGACTGGGGAAAACAGGGTGTTTTGCTGTTAAATGCAACGTTAACTGTACGTGCTCATGCTCCGAACTCTCATAAGGATCTCGGCTGGGAAAAGTTTACGGATTTTATTATCAAAGAAATTTCAGATAAGAAACAAAATGTAGTTTTTGTCTTATGGGGTGCTTTTGCACAGAAAAAAGCCGAACTTATTGATCCGGCCAAACATTTTATATTAAAGTCTGCACACCCGTCGCCATTTTCTGTTCACAGAGGATTTTTCGGAAGCAAACCTTTTTCTAAAATTAATGAATATCTGAGTTCTAAGGGAAAGAAGCCTATTTCATGGTAGCGGTGTTATCGGATTTTTTGATCATAATACCGATTTTATATTTTCCTTTAAGGTTTTTTGTGCCTTCTGCTGATCCGGGATACGGATTTACTTCTGTTAGCGTGATGGTATATCCGTTGAAATCTGCGGATTGATGATAATTTCTTCCTTTATTATCCAGGCTTGCAAGGGATAAAGTCATAGGTCTTGTTGCAGTTCCCATTACCTCTACTTCGGCTACGGCAACGCCGGCCCAAATGCAGTTAACATCTTTCGGGCAGCGGCTGTCTTCAGAAATACCTTTGAATGTTACATTCATCTGATATTCATCAAGAAATCTGTTTTCTCCTTCATTGAAGTAGATGACGGATCCTTCATTGCTGTTTTTTGTGAGATTTCCGGAATTTTCCACTTGATCTTTTTGCGGAACCTGTGTTCCTTTTTGTGTTTTGCAGTTAACTAATAATAGTCCTGTGCTTAATATAATGGCTTTATACAACATTTTTCTTATTTTAAATAATGGAAAGCATATTTAATACTACCACCAAAAACATTGCCACACCCACCACGAAGCTGAATCCGGTGCCGTAAATAAACCCTATAAAAGCTCCTTTGGTTGATTTTAAAGCTTTTGTAATATCTTTACTGTCATGAAGAAGTTCTCCTATGAAAACACCTGCAAACATCCCTACTAAAAATCCCAAAGGAATGGGTAAAAATATCCCTACGATGGTGCCGATTACCGAACCAATACTTCCCCAGCGTGTTCCGCCGTATTTCTGATTGGTCTTTGCCGGAATGACATAGTTAAGTACCACTGAAGCAATGGTAAGGATTATAAATGCCCAGATATATATCATGCTGAGATCCGAATCGGTTCCGAATTTATAGATCAGAAGTCCGCAGATGCTCAACAGCAGACCCGGTAAAACTGGTAAAAAAGTTCCTAAAATTCCTAAAAACAGAAGAATAAGGCAGAGAATATCAATTAAGGCTGTATCCATTTTTTTTAATTTAATGAAAAGATATAAAAAAAAGTGGCTTCAAAAAAGCCACTTCCATGTTTAAGGTGAAGTTTTTATTAAAGGTTTAAAATTACATATTGTAGAATAACACCTGCATTACCAATATTTCCGGAAGCATGGTTGTGGAAAGTGGTGTAATAAATATAGCCGCTGTTGGAAGCTCCTGAGCAAGGTCCCACTGTTGCGCCTAATGCAACAAGGAAAGGAACGGCTGCCTGAGGAACAGAAAGACTGATCTGGATATTTCCCGGAAGGGTAACACAAACTGTTACAAAAGTTGTGTTTGCAGCATTTCCTATTGGAGTAACCGGAATACCTGTTGCTGCAAAATGGTTGGTTCTGATCATCAACGCATCATTTGATGAAGTTTCCTTCACCAGTACTTCCCAGTAAGCAGGATCATAGTTGATTATTTTTTGCCATGCTCCTAGATCATAATCTAGATTAAGCGTATTGAAACCTAAAGCAGATGTTAGTCCGGCATTATTTACCGTAGCACCGATATTTCCGGAGCTTCCGATATTCTTGGAGCATAATTTTGAATCAGGTACAAATCCTCCCGGCAATCCACAGTTATTGGTGTTGGTGGTTCCGCCTACTAAATAGGCAACATCCCAGTCTGAGGCATAGATACTTCCTCCGTTGGCCACAAAAATGGCTAAGTTGGCATCAATCGCTGTGTAAAGTGCGGGATTTGTCGTGCTGCTTCTGGAGCCGCAATTGAGGAATATAATATCATACTGCGAAATTGTAGTCATATTCGCCAGGTCATTATTCGTGATTTCGGTTGCAGTATAACCTAGAATCTGGATAATATCCTCTATCTTATCATAAGTTCCTTTTACATAAGCGATTTTTGCAATTTGGTTAAGTTTTGTCTGATTTGCATCAAGAGCAGTTGTTTCATTGTCTTTAACTACTGCGGAAATTTCTGTACGGAAATTGGTCCCGTTACCGGTCTGGATGTAGATTGTGCGGTTTCCGGCCGGAGCATCAAGTAGGAAATTACCTTCTGAATCAGAAGTCGTGTAATAGATTTTATACTTGTCGTCAAAGGTAAAAACAGAAGCTCCTCCAATAGGTTTGGTTCCGTTTTTTGACATTACCTTCCCGGTAAGCTTCCCGGTTTTAACGGCCGTATTCGTATTTTCCGTAATTACCGGTGCATCGTCTCCTCCGGAGCAGTTCGTTAAAAGTGTGAATACACACAATAAAATAAAAAAGTAGTGTTTTCTCATATGTATATGGTTTTTTGATTTTATTTAGTTTATATCAAATTTAAATAATTATAAATATAAATTCATAAAAATGTTGTTTTTTTTTAAATAAATTGTGGTAATATTATTTATTGTTATGAAAGTTTTATTTGTTAATCGTGCTTGTGAATGAATTGAATCGTTTTAAAAATTCTGAAAAATTCTATTAAAAAAATAGCTTAATTAGTTTTGGGATAAAAATTGCTGAAAGATATTCTGTATAAAAATTACTTATTTCCTAAATTTGCTGTAATGAACGACCAATTAGAAGAAACAAAGGATCTCATACAGGGATTAAGTGAGCCTCTTTACCGATACATCAGCCGCATTGCACCGTCCGGTCTGGAATTCGTATTTCATATTATTGTAAAGATTCTTTTATTGATCGCGATTTTTCTGGTTATTGACTTTATTTTTAAGCTTATAATCAACAGCGTTTTCAGTATCTTCAGAAATAAAGAAAAATATCCTGCCGTAAATTCAATTTATGAATCAAGAATTACCAATTCAATTGCTCATTTAATTGCGCTTTTAATTATAGGAAGTATTCATGAATCTATATTTGCAGGTGCTTTAACCAAAACAACCACATTTATTATAAGATGTGTTAATTTAGGACTTGTGATGATCTTTGCCGGAATGCTGTATCGGGGGCTGACTGCTTTCAGAAACTATTTCGTCATTAAACAGGATTTTTACAAAATCATGGCCCTGAATGCTATTTCGGAGACGGTGAAAATTTTGGGAATCTTTCTCTTCTCGGTTGTTGGGATCTGCGTAATTTTCGGGATTAAAGGAACAACTATTGTCGGCAGTCTGGGAGCAATTACGGCTGTTCTTGTTCTTGTATTCCGTGATACGATTCTGGGATTTGTTACCGGACTTCACGTGGCAACTTCTAAAAACCTCAAAGTGGGAGACTGGGTAAGTATTCCGAAGTATAATATTGAAGGAAATATTGCTGAAATCAACCTTCTCACAACAAAAATCAATAATTTCGACAGGACCTTTTCCACAATTCCTACGTATGATCTTCTCACTACAGAAATCAAAAACATGCAGGTGATTTCCGAGACCAATGCCCGAAGAATCAAGAAATCTATTTTTTTCAACATCAATTCATTTAAATTCCTTTCGGAAGAAGATATTGAGCGTCTGAAAAGCATTAATCTTATTTCTGATTATCTCGAGCAGAGATCAATTGAGCTGAAAAAAGAAAAAGAAAACATGGCGCATAAAGAAGAGATCGTGAACGGCAGGCAGCTTACCAATATTGGTGTTTTCAGGTATTATGCCCAAAAATATATAGAACGTATTCCGGAGCTCGATAAAGAGGGTCCTATCATGGTCCGTCAGCTGAACAGCACACCGCAGGGGCTTCCTCTTGAAATTTATGCGTTTACCAACGATACCGAGTGGGTGCGGTTTGAGGAAATACAGTCGGACATCTTCGATCATTTATTGGTTGCTTCAAAAGAATTTGATCTGGAGGTAATGCAGGTAAAAGTTTAATTCTGATAAAGACTGTGTATTCGGCGATCAATAATAGAATAGAATTTTTTAACGTTCTCATGCTGGTATTTTCATTTTTACTGGCATGTATATTACCTTTTGATGTTTTTCTGTTCTCATACGCAGTATTGGGGCCGCTGCATTATCTTACCGAGTTGCACTGGCTGAAAAGAAAAAATTTTTTTGTGAATAAGCTGCATGCAGGAAAGTTTTTATTTTTTGCACTATGTGTTGTAGGCTTGCTTTTTATGATATATTTAAATGTCGCTTTATTTAGGGCAAATATTATATACGGAAGTATTGTCGGTCTGTTTTTTATTTTTTCAGTCTACCTGATTTTGATATCTGAAACAAATTATGCTAAGTTTTTAGCAGTGTTTTTATTATTAATGATGATACTGTTCTCTTTTTTCAGGCCCAGTCTGATTATTATGCTGGGGCTATTTCTACCAACGCTGATCCATGTTTATGTATTTACGGCACTTTTCATGATTTCAGGTTATTTAAGATCATCACATATTACTGCACTTTTTACGATCATATTGCTATTGGCAATACCATTTATGATTGCTTTTTTACCACTGGAAAATTTCGTTTTTTCCAGGGAAAGCTCTGAAAAGGTATTTAATTCTACAGGTTTTAAAATTATTAATCAACAGCTGGCCTTTTTAACAGGGAAAAATATATCGGTTGTTTCCGGAGTTTTAAAAGTGCAGATTTTTATTGCTTTTGCTTACACTTATCATTATCTGAACTGGTTTGTGAAGACTTCAGTAATTGGATGGGCAAGATCTTTAAGACTAAAAAATACACTTTTCGTTTCTGCAATTTGGATTTTATCAATAGCTTTGTATCTGTATAATTATCAAATGGGTCTGACGGTATTATTTGTTCTCAGTATGCTGCATGTACTTGCTGAATTTCCGCTTAATGCCTTATCCATCAGGACAATATTTCAAAAACTTATCAGTAGAAATGACAAAACTTAGTGTAAACATTAATAAGATTGCAACCATAAGAAATGCCAGAGGTGGTGAAACGCCCAGTGTAACAGAAGCTGCAGTAAAGATTCAGGAATATGGAGGGCAGGGAATTACCATTCATCCGAGACCGGACGAAAGACATATTACCAGAAAAGATGTTTATGATCTTAAACCGCTTGTAACAACGGAATTCAATATCGAAGGAAATCCGCACAGACCTTTTATCGATATGGTCTTAGAAGTAAAACCGGAACAGGTAACTCTGGTTCCTGATGCTGATGATGCTATTACGTCAAATGCAGGATGGGATACCAAAAGGCATCTTGATTTTCTTACGGAGATTATTGCGGAGTTCAAGAATGCCGGAATTCGTACTTCAATTTTTTTAGATCCTAATCCGGAGCTGGTAGAATATGCCGCAAAAACCGGAACAGACAGAATCGAGTTGTACACAGAAGCATATGCGAAAAATTATACCGCTAATAAAGAACTGGCTATAAAGCCCTATTACGATACGGCAGTGGTAGCCGCAGATTTCGGACTTGGAGTGAATGCAGGACATGATTTGAGCCTTGATAATCTAAAATATTTTGCAGATAATATTCCTAATTTACTGGAAGTTTCTATCGGTCATGCTTTAATTTCTGAAGCGTTGTACATGGGATTGGAAAATACGGTTCAGGCTTATCTGAAAAGACTTGCAAAATGGTAGAATAACAAAAATATGGAAATTTTAAATTCAAAAATATTCGGTGAAAACCTTTCGAAAACACCGCTTTTAGTATTTCACGGTTTGTTCGGAATGCTTGATAACTGGGGTTCTTTCGGCAAAGATATGGGAGAATTCCTTCCGGTACATCTTATTGATCTTCGTAATCACGGAAGAAGCTTCCATTCGGAAAATATGTCTCATGATGATCTGGCAGAAGATATTCTAAGATATATGGAATATTATGGAATTGCTAAAGCCCATATTCTGGGACATTCGCTGGGTGGAAAAGCAGTAATGCAGTTTGCGATAAAATTCCCGGAAAAAGTGGAAAGCCTCATTGTAGTTGATATCTCACCAAAAGCATATCCGCCACACCATCAGGGAATTATTAAAGCATTGGAAACGGTTGATTTTAATACGGTTTCCTCAAGAAATGACGTAGAAGCAGTGCTCAGTCAATATATTCCTGAAAAATCTACCATTCAGTTCCTGACAAAAAATTTGTACTGGGACGATCATAAAAAGCTGAACTGGAGATTTAACCTCAAAACTTTATCCGAAAAATATAATGAATTTGTATCCAATGCCATTAAATTCGGTGTTTTTGACGGGCCGGCTTTATTCATTGCCGGAGCTAAATCAAATTATATTCTTCCTCAGGACCACTTTGCGATCAGGCAGCAGTTTCCGAAAGCGGATTTTGTAACCATAAAAAATGCAGGACATTGGGTTCAGGCAGAAAATCCTGTTGATTTTGCTAATGTTGTTAAGGAATTTTTACATATTAATTAAAATAATTTCGTTATTAATTATTAATTGTTAAAATTTTCTTAAAAAATATTTTATTCTTCTTTGGGTGATTTTTTTTTAATACTTTTAGCCAATTCTAAATCATTAAATATTAACATCATGGAAGGTAAAAAAACAAAAAAACCGTTCTTTGCTTCATTCTTAGAAAAGCAAATTCAGGACCCTGAAACAGTAAAAGGGGGTTCAGGAACAATTACATCTGCATTGCAGGATAGTACAACCGGAGCACTGAAAGACAGTGTTACATCAGTAACTGTTGATAACGTTACAAAACCGGGAGGCGATCATGTTACCCTGAAATATCCGTCAGACGGTGACGAAGATGCAACCGCACTTTAAGACTAAACAACCATTAAATTAAAACTCTAAATTAATTATTATGAAAAACAAAAATTCAAAAAAGAAGCCTTTCTTTGCATCATTCCTTGAAAAACAACTTCAGGATCCTGAAAAAATCAAAGGAGGAAATGAAATTACGGATATCAGGTTAGATAGTGTTACTACATCGAAACTTGCTGACACTGTAACAAAACCAACACTGGATTTATTGCAGACCATGAAATATCCATCAGACGGTGACGATGATGTTCCGACTGTATAAATGGAATTGTTGATATATAACACATTAACAAAATCATATCAAAAGGAAACTTACACTCTAAGTTTCCTTTTTTAATAAAAAACAGGCAAATGATTCTTTGCATTACACATTCACGGGATTTTTACAATATTGATCTCTTTTTTGAATACCTTACCTCGAAAAATATTCCGTATTTCAGGCTGAATTCTGATAAGCTTAACCATGCTCAGAAAATCAGCATCAGCCAGAATTCTTTTGAACTCACCGATGAATCAGGAAACAGATTAAAATCTGAAGACGTAAAAAGCGTCTGGCACAGGAAATCATGGAGAATTGATACTCCCGAAGAGCTGGATGAAGAATATAAAAAGATCTTTATTCAGGAATATTCCACCCTGCGTTACAATCTTTTCACAGCATTGGAACGTGTTCCGTGGATTAATCCTCTGGATATTGAAAACAAAATAGACGGCAATAAAATGCTACAGCTGAATATTGCTGAAAAGAACGGCCTGATTGTCCCTGAAACCCTTTTTTCAAACGATGCCGAAGCCATTACTGCATTTTTTTATACTTATTGCAGCGGAAAAATGGTGGCCAAGCTTCACGGAGTCATTTCAAAATCAATGGGCGGAGAAAATTTTCTTTCAACCCATATTATTGATGAAGATTCTCTTGAAAATATTGCAGATATCGAATACTGCCCGATGATCTTTCAACCTTACATTGAAAAAGAATATGAGCTGAGGATTGTTTATCTTGACGGAGAATTCTTCACCGGTAAAATCAATAACAGCGAAAATACCGATTGGAGGATTGCAAAAGGAAACTACTTCTGGTCAGATTATGCTCTTCCCGAAAATATAAAGTCAGGTCTCACAGGAATGATGAAAGAAATGGGACTTTACCTCGGCGCCATAGACATGATCCGCGGAAAAGACGGAAAATATTATTTTCTAGAGGTCAATCCGCAGGGAGAGTGGGGAATGCTGCAGAAAGATCTCAATTTTCCTATTGCACAGAGAATTGCCGATAATCTTATAAAAAGAATGAAAACCAATGAATAAAATTTTAATAATTACCCATACCGGAGATAATTTTTCAATTGAAAAAGTAACCGAATATATCGATAAAAACGAATGCGAAGTAATTCGCTTTAATGTAGATGAATATCCATTAACCAACAAATTGTCTTCCATATTCCAGGATGGAAAATGGACAACCATTCTTGAAACCTCTGATAAAAAATACCGTCTGGACGATATTTCAGCAGTTTGGTACAGGCGTGCTTATAACATGGGACGGGGCCTGAGAGAGGAAATCGATGAGAAGTTCTACGGAGCGGCAATGGGAGAGATAAGAAATACCCTGTTCGGGTTTTTAGAATCTGTTGATGTTTATTCGCTGGGAAAACCAAGTGTTTACAGAAGGCTCGACAGTAAAGAAGAACAGCTTAAAATTGCAGATAAAATTGGACTTAAAATTCCCGAGACCTGCGTTACCAATAATCCCGAAGAAGCAAAACAGTTTATCATAAAGCATCAGAATGTGGTGGCAAAAATGCAGACTGGTTTTGCCATCTATGAAGATGGCGTGGAAAGTGTGGTGTTTACCAATGTTGTTAATGAAGACAAGCTGGAGGAGTTGGATACACTTTTATATTGTCCGATGCAGTTTCAGAAAAAAATCGAGAAGAAAAAAGAACTCCGGGTAACGGTTGTCGGAAGAGATATTTTTGCTTTTGAAATAGATTCCCAGCAGTCGGATGCCGCAAAAATCGACTGGAGAAAAGACGGGGTCAATCTTATCGATAAATGGATTCCTACGGAGCTGCCTTCTGATATTGAAGCAAAACTGCTGGAGCTTCTGGACGTATATCATGTAGACTATGGCGCCATTGACATTATTGTTTCTCCGGAAGACGAATACTATTTTATCGAAATCAATGCGGCAGGAGAGTTTTTCTGGTTGGATAACCTCACGGAAGGAAACCTGATCTCAAAAAGCATTGCCGATATTTTGTGCGATAAAGCCCCAAGAAGAAGCAATGAAGTTTTGGCATAGCATAACAACGAAATGATTTTTTTTAATTTTTAATGAAGAGCGGGCACTGCCCGTTTTTTTTATTGACGCTTCAGATAATCTTTTGGTGCACATTTCAATTTATTGTAATTTGTTATTAATTAAAAATTGAATTCTCCTTTAAAAATCGCAAATTTGCAAATACGGAGAATGTGAGCATAAATTAGTCAACCAAGTAAAAATAACGGATGGTTTTTGTAACGGGTGCTACCGGAATTCTCGGCAGGGTAATCGTTTTGGAGCTTCTTAAAAAAGGAAGAAACGTTCGGGCTGCGAAGAGAGCGACAAGCAATTTAGACGAAGTAAAGCATTCCTATTCATTTTATACGGAAAATCCCGACGATTTTTTCAATAAGATAGAATGGGTAAATGTCGATTTTGATGATATTCAGTCGATTCAGGATGCGCTGAAAGGTGTGGATGAAGTCTATCACTGTGCAGCCAAAGTCGGTTTTAATCCGGATGATGCAAAAGAAATGTATCATACCAATGTAAAAGGAACCCAAAACCTTTTATATGCCTGCGAAAATTCGGAGGTAAAGAAATTTCTGCACGTAAGTTCCGTCGCTGTTCTCGATATTGACAATGAAAACGGTGAGCTTGACGAAGATTCTGATTTTAATCCCAAAGACGACCATTCCGCCTACGCCATTTCAAAACATCTTGCCGAAATGGAGGTCTGGAGAGCATCTGCGGAAGGACTCAATGTTGTAATCGTAAATCCGGGAATGATCATCGGAAGCGGAAATTGGGGCAAGAGTAGCGGTGATATATTTCCTACCATGGAAAAAAACAGCTTTACTTTTTCCGGGGGAACCAGCTATGCGGATGTAAGGGATGTTGCTGAAATATCAGTTCAGCTCATGGAAAAGAGTATTTTCGGAGAACGGTTTATCATTATTTCTGAAAATAAAAGATATGCAGAACTGGCAAGACAGATCAGAAAAGAACTGGGTCTGAAAGAGGCAAAAGTACTTTCAAAATTCCAGCTTACTATGGGAATTGTGGCGAATATGCTTTTCGGATGGCTCATTCCGCAACTCAAAATGGTGACGAAATCGAATGTTGAAGCAATTTCCCAAATGAAAACCATATCTCATAAAAAAGTAAAGGAAAGGCTGAATTATACTTTTATACCGTTGGAAGAGACCATAGACTTTCACCTTAAAAATTATATTAACGATAAAAAGGCAAAACAATGAATCTTGCGGAGGCAATCATTCAAAAAAATATAGAAAAGCATCCTTTAAAATCCGCCATCGGGTTTAAAAAAAAGAAAGAAGGATGGAAGGAGCTGAGCTGGAAGAAATTCTCGGAAATTATTTTTAAAACAGCCAATGCTCTGAAAGAAGCGGGAATAAAAGAAAACGATAAAGTTTCCATCTATTCAGATAACTCTTCAGAATGGATGATTTTTGATCTGGCGGCGATGTCTCTGGGTGCAGTTACCGTGCCTATTTACTCAACCAATAATGCAGAGCAGGCAGAATATATCATTAAAGATTCCGGGGCAAAAATCATTTTGGTAGGAGACCAGGCACAGTATGATGCCTGCCTTGAAATTGTGCAAAAAAACGAATGCAGCCTCGAAACGATCATTGTTTCCAAAAAAGCAGTCTGGATCAAAAAAGAATTCAGCAGCTTCTACCTGGAGGATTTTATTGCAAAATCAGCCGCAGAAGCAGAATTCTGTCCAAAGGAAAATGACGATGTAGCAACCCTGATTTATACTTCAGGAACTACCGGTACGCCAAAAGGGGTAATGCTTACCCACGGGAATTTCATCAAAGCTTTTGATGCTCATTTTGAGTTTTTTAAATTTAAAAATTTCGAAGAGGAACTTTCGCTTGCATTTTTACCACTAAGCCACGTTTTCGAACGCAGCTGGAGTCTTCTTTGTCTGTATGGAGGCGCAAGAGTATACTTTCTTGAAGATCCTAAAAATATTGCGAATACGCTTGAAGAGGTGAAGCCTTCTATGATGTGCGCTGTTCCGAGGTTTTTCCAGAAAATTTACGCAGGCGTGCTGGAAAAGGCAGAAGAAGGGTCGTCACTAAAGAAAAAAATCTTCGACTGGGCTGTAAAAACAGGGTGGGAGACTGCCGAATTAAAACGAAATGAAAAACACATTTCTTTAGGTCTACAAATAAAACAAAACATAGCTGAAGCTCTGGTCTTCAGCAAAATTAAAAACAGACTGGGAGGAAGACTCTGGTTTCTGCCTTGTGGTGGAGCTTCCTTATCTCCGGAGGTTACCCGTTTTTTTGAGTCGGTAGGAATTCATGTTACCGTAGGGTACGGGCTCACGGAAACTACGGCTACTCTTACGCTTTTCCCTTTCACTCATTTTGAACACGGAACAAGCGGAAAACCGCTTCCCGGAGTAGAAATCCGTATCGGAGATCAGGATGAAATCCAGGCAAGAGGAAACGGAATTATGAAAGGCTATTACAACAACCCGGAAGATACCCAAAAAGTGTTCACTGAAGACGGATGGTTCAAGACCGGTGATGCTGGAAAGATCGATGAAAAAGGAAATCTTATCATCACCGACCGTCTGAAGGATCTTATGAAAACATCAAACGGCAAATATATTGCTCCGCAGCAGATCGAAAACTTGCTCACCAATAATAATTTCATCCAGCAGATTGTAATGATCGCGGAGGGAAGACAGTTTGCTTCTGCACTTATTGTTCCTAATTTTGAGTTCCTGAAAGAGTACCTTGCCAAAAATAATATTCCTTTTACCAATTGGGAAGAAGTGGTGAAAAATAAAGAGGTAAACGATTTTTATAAAAATAAAATTAAAGAACTTCAGGAGCATTTGTCCGACTTTGAAAAAGTGAAAAAGTTTACTCTAATGCCCGCAGAATTTGAAATCAACACCGGAGAAATCACGCCTACGCTGAAAGTGAAGAGAAATGTGGTTCTTAAAAAATATGCGGAGATTATTGATCAGATGTACTAAAATAGATGGATTACTAAGCTGATTGACAAAAAAAGAATTATGACAACACAGGAATTTTTAGGAAAAAAAGAATTTGCAATACAAGATCAGACGGTTTCAGAAAGCTGTCCGTCAAACATAGCACTGATTAAATATTGGGGCAAATATGATAATCAGATTCCTGCAAATCCGAGTATCAGCTATACATTGAATCATTGTAAAACCAATACCAGTCTGGAATTTATAGCGAATGAAGCATTTTCCGTTCAGACTTTTTTAGCGGGTAATGAAGAACCGAAATTTGCAGCAAAAATTGAAAAATATTTCAGTAATATAGAACAATATCTTCCTTGGATTTTAAAGGGGAAATACATTATCAGAACAGAAAATACATTTCCGCACAGCTCAGGAATTGCAAGTTCGGCTTCCGGTTTTGGTGCGGTTGCAAAATGCCTGATGCATCTGGATGGAATTTTCTCTGGAAAAGCTTCGGAAGAAGAATCATTAAAAAAAGCGTCTTTTCTGGCAAGGCTGGGAAGCGGAAGTGCATGCAGAAGTTTGTATAGCGGATTGGTGGTTTGGGGAGAATGCCAGGTGAAAGAAAGTTCTGACCTTTTTGCGGTTCAATATCCCAACGACGAAGTTCATGAGATTTTTAAAGATTTTAATGATTGGGTCTTACTGATTCATGAAGGTGAGAAAAGTGTTTCTTCAACGGTAGGACACGGCCTGATGAATACCAATCCGTATGCCGACAGAAGATTTCAGGAAGCGAGGGAAAACTTCGGTCCGATGAAGGAAATTCTTGCCAGTGGGGATCTGAATCAATTCATCAAACTCGTGGAACATGAAGCATTAACGCTCCACGCGATGATGATGATGAGCGATCCTGCATTTATCCTCATGAAAACAGGAACGCTGGAAGTCATCAATAAAATATGGGATTTCCGGAAAGAAACCGGGTTGCCTTTATTCTTTACCCTTGACGCCGGCGCCAATGTTCACCTTCTATTTCCGAATAACGGTTCCGAAGAAACAATAAAATTATTCATTGAAACGGAATTGCTGCAGCATACGCAGAAGAACGGAGTGGTAAAAGACATAATGAAATTTTAAATTAATTAGATAATATTTGAACGGACTTTTTGAAGTTCGTTTTTTTATTTATAAACTTTTTTAAATAAACGTTAAAGAAGAAAATATTGACGTTGATAAGCCAATAAGAAGCGTCATATCTTTAAATATCAAAGATATTTCCTACTTGATTTTAAAACCTTAGAAAATCTTAATGTTGAATAATTTTGCGATTTAAATTAAAGTAAACTTTTTAACAGGTACAAAGTATTCAAAAATCAATTGTAAAATCACTCTTACAGATTGAAATGCTGAAATTTGTCTTCCGAAATCTGAAATCTAATTTGTACTTTTGCAAAATGTTTAAAAACGCCATTTTTATTTTTATCGCACTGATATTGGTGTCCTGTTCCAAAGATCCTGTTCCGAAACCTTACGGTGAACTTCGTCTGGAATATCCTGCGCCGAAATATCAGAAGTTTGAAAACAACTGTGCCTATACTTTTGAATATTCCCATTTCGCAACAATTACAGATGCCAAAAGACCTTGCTGGTATTATCTGAATTATCCGAAAATGAAAGCGAAAATTTTCGTGACCTATTATCCGATCAAGAATGATTTTGCCGCCCACATCCAGGAAGCTGAAAAAATGGTGTATGAGCATACGATAAAAGCAAGTGCCATTGATACCAAATCATTCGAATATCCTGATAAAAAAGTGTACGGAAATTTCTATGAGCTTAAGGGACAAAGTGCTTCAAACCTTCAGTTTTACATTACAGACAGTACAAAACATTTTGTAACGGCCTATTTATATTTCAACACAAGACCAAAGCCGGATTCTCTGGCACCGGCGGTAGATTATATCAAAAACGATATGAAGCATCTTCTGGACACATTTGAATGGAAAAATTAATACTCTTTAAATATACTTTGAAAAAAATATGAAACTTTTAGTTGTAGGAAGTGTTGCATTCGATGCAATCGAAACACCATTTGGTAAAACAGACAAAATTTTGGGAGGTGCGGCAACCTATATCGGAATTACTTCATCCGTACTTGGAGTAAAATCAGGAATTGTTTCAGTGGTGGGAGGAGATTTTCCGCAGGAACATCTGGATATGTTCACCAACAGAAACGTAAATATAGAAGGAATTGAAATCGTGAAAGATGGCAAAACATTTTTCTGGTCCGGAAAATATCACAATGACCTTAATACCAGAGATACACTGGCAACAGAAGTGAATGTTCTGGAGAATTTTGATCCTAAAATTCCGGATTCTATGCAGGATGCGGAGATTTTATTATTGGGAAATCTTCATCCGGGGGTACAGCTTTCCGTATTGGAAAAAATGCACAAACGTCCGAAACTGGTAATCCTTGATACCATGAATTTCTGGATGGATACCGCATGGGATATTCTAATGGAAATGATTGCTAAAACGGATGTTATTACTATTAATGACGAAGAAGCAAGACAACTTTCAGGCGAATATTCTCTCGTAAAAGCAGCTAAAAAAATCCACGAAATGGGACCGGAATACGTCATCATTAAAAAAGGAGAACATGGCGCTTTACTTTTCCATGATAATAAAGTATTCGCTATTCCGGCACTACCGTTGGAAGAAGTTTTTGACCCTACCGGAGCGGGAGATACTTTCGCAGGAGGCTTTGCGGCTTATCTGGCTAAAAAAGAAAAAACTGATTTTGAAACTATGAAATCTGCACTTATCGTAGGTTCTGCAATGGCATCTTTCACCGTTGAAAAATTCGGGACGGAAAGAATTGAAGAAGTAAATGAAGCGGATATGTTCGAAAGATTAAGACAGTTTAAAGAATTGACAACTTTTGATATAGAACTACAATAAATACGTCTTTTTTAAGAAATATTTATAATAAAAAATTTAGTGTAATTCATTAAGAATTCTAAATTTGCAACTTGTTTAAAATAGTAAAATGATAAATAAACTTAAGATCACTTTTCTTTTTGGAATTTTCATCATCTTGTTTGGTGCAAATTCGCTGAATGCTCAGCTGAAACAAGGAGATTTAGTGGATGGTATTGCTGCTGTAATCGGTGATGAAATTGTTCTGGAGTCTGACGTAAATGAGCAGATGAACTATGCAAAACAGCAGGGAACTACCAATATTGATAAGTGTGAATTTTTGGAAAACCTTCTCAATAATAAGCTTCTGGTATATGAAGCAAGAAAAGATACACTGATCGAAAACCGTTCTGCAGCAATTAAAGAACAGGCTAACGGAAAATATCAACAGTTGCTGTCACAGTTTCCTGATGAAAAAACAATGCTTGCGGCTTATAAATTCAGAAACGGCTATGAAATGAAAAATGCCATCGAGAAAATCGATACGGATCAATATTATGCACAGGCAAAATACCAGAGAATTACAGAAAAAGCAGACGTTACTCCAAATGAGGTAACCGACTTCTACAACATGTACAAAACCCAGCTTCCGGAAATAAAAGATGAGGTTTCTTTATCACAGATTATGATGTATCCTAAACTTACTGAAGCTCATAAGGAGGATCTCATCAACAGACTGAAAAAGATTAAAAAGGATATTGAAGGAGGAGAAAGCTTTGAAAGCCAGGCAAGAATCTATTCAGAAGACCCGGGATCTGCTTCAAATGGAGGACTTATGAAAAATATTTCTAAAGGGCAGATGGTAAAACCTTTTGAAGCAGCTGCACTGAATCTTCAGGAAGGCGAAATTTCAGATCCGATAGAATCAGAATTCGGTTATCATATCATACAGCTGGTGAGAAAAGCAGGTAAGATCTATGATGCAAGACATATTCTTTTAATGGCAACTCCTACGGATGAAGAAATTAAAACAGCGAAAGTGAAATTAGACAGCATCAGAGGATTGATTTCCAGCGGTAAAATTACCTTCAAAGATGCTGCTTTCAGATTCTCAGACGATAAAAGAACAAAGTTCAATGCCGGAGTAATCCCTGGATCAGATGGTTCCAGCAAAATAGAAAGAGAATCTGTTCCGGGAACCATCAGTTACGAGCTGGCTGGTCTTAATAAAGGAGATATTACCAATGCATTCGATGATAAAGACGAAAGAGACAGAAAAGTTGTAAAGATCATCAAGATTGAAGATGTAATTCCTTCACACCAGATCACCCTGGAAACGGATTATGACAGAATCAAACAAATGGCTCTTAACAAGAGAAGAAGTGAAATGGTGGAAAAGTTTGTTAATTCAAAACTTCCAACAACATTTATTTCCATAGACGGACGTTATAACGACTGCGCCTTCAAAGGAAACTGGAAGAAAGACGCCATCAAAAAATAAAAAAAAACCTTCAGAATTTTCTGAAGGTTTTTTTTATTCGAAATTCCCGATAAATCCTGGTTTTTATTATTTTTACAGCATGAGCAATTTTATAGATTTCAATTCGGCTAAAAAGCTTCATGAAATGCAGCAGGGTCAAAATAGAATCACCCAACTTTTTAATATTCAGTATCCGATCATTCAGGGCGGGATGATCTGGCATTCGGGATGGAGACTTGCTTCGGCAGTATCTAATTGCGGCGGTTTGGGCCTTATTGGGGCAGGAAGCATGTATCCCGATGTATTACGTGAAAATATCAGAAAATGTAAACAGGCAACAGATAAACCTTTCGGGGTGAATGTTCCGATGCTTTATCCAAATATTGATGAGGTAATACAGATTATACTGGAAGAAGGGATAAAGATTGTTTTTACATCAGCCGGAAATCCTAAAACATATACTGAAACGTTACAGAAAGAAGGGTTGAAAGTAGCTCACGTAGTTTCATCCACCAAATTTGCCATCAAATGCGAAGAAGCCGGAGTAGACGCGATAGTGGCAGAAGGCTTTGAAGCCGGAGGTCATAACGGAAGGGACGAAACCACCACTTTCTGCCTGATTCCAAACGTGAAAAAACATATTTCAAAACCTTTGATCGCGGCCGGAGGTATTGCTTTAGGTTCACAGATGAAAGCAGCAATGATTCTGGGAGCAGACGCAGTACAGATCGGCTCCCGTTTTGCCGCAACTGCTGAAGCAAGTGCCCACGATAACTGGAAGAAAAAAATAACTGAGCTTCAGGAAGGAGATACACATCTTACGCTGAAGGAACTGGCTCCTGTAAGAATGGTTAAAAATAAGTTTTTCAACGAACTGGAAGATATTTATATTGCCGGAAGAAATAAAGATCTGCTGATCGCATCCCTGGGGCGTGCAAGAGCAAAAAAAGGAATGTTTGAAGGAGATATGGAGGAAGGCGAACTGGAAATCGGGCAAGTTTCCGCTTTAATTGATGAAGTACTTCCCGTAGATAAAGTATTCAATAATTTATTGGAAGAATTTAGGAACACAGGCAACCCGGTTTTGTAATAGTTTAAATTAATGGAGAAAAGGATTATTGATGTAAACGGTAAAAAATTGTATGCAGAATATAATAATTCATATGAAAATAAACCCACCATTGTTTTTTTGCATGATTCTTTAGGATCAGTGGAGCTTTGGAGGGATTTTCCTGAGAAACTGGCGGCTGAAACGGAATGCAGTATTTTAATATATGATCGTCTTGGATATGGTCAATCTTTCCCGATGCCAACTTATGAAAGGGAAAATAATTACATGGAAACCGAAGCAGATGTCCTGAATGATCTGCTGAAGGTATTAAACATAAGTGAAGCCATTCTTTTCGGTCACAGTGATGGAGGGACTATCGCACTTATAACAGCCGCAAAGTACCCGGAAAAGATAACAGCGGTCATTTGTGAAGCGGGGCATATCTTTGTGGAAGATGTAACGGTAAAAGGTGTTGCTAATGCCTTACATGCTTATAAGACAACCAATCTTTCGGATCGTCTTCGGAAATACCATGGTAATCATGTAGAAATAATGGTTAAAGCCTGGACAGAAATCTGGCTGAGTGACAGATTCCAAGACTGGAATATAGAATATTTACTTAAAGATATATATGCTCCTTTGTTTTTTATTCAGGGTGAAAATGATGAATATGGAACATTAGAGCAGGTGCAGAAAACACTTTCCGGAGTGAGCGGAACTTCTGAGAAACTGATTATTCCGGGTGTTGGCCATACTCCGCACAAAGAAGTTCCTGAGATGGTTTTGAAAAAATCGGCGGAGTTTATAAGTTCAATTATTTAACTCAATTAATATTTTAGCAACATTGCATTCCCCTTCTTTGGAAGGGTGGATCAATTTTCTCAGAAAAGTGAGACGTAGTAGTAAACAAAAGCAAAACTAAAGTCCGTCAATTTCAGACAAAATGTTTTTTCTGGCTTGCCGTTCATATTTCGCTTTAAAATACTCTGTTTTAAAAATACTTTCCGATTCCAGGAAATGCCGCAGCACTTTTTTTCTTCCCGGATTATAAAGAAAATCGGGATAAACAGAATATTCCTTTCTTATTTTTTGAGTATAGTCTTTATAATTTTCAGGCTCTTGCCCAAGAACCGAAAGGTCAGCATCCACTAGATAATCCGTATCATTATCGCCCGATTTCTGATGAAACTTGGTAGCCATAATCTGTTGTGAAATTTTTTCAATAAATCCTGGTTCTGCACCAATTTGCTGGAGGTGCTTTTCTGAAAACCGCGCACTTTTTTCTTCATTTGATTTTGAAGAAGCATCATAAATTACATCATGGTAAAAAACAGAAAATGAGATGATATGATAATTTTCAATGTCATCTTTCACTTTGTCCAATTCAGAGAACATATTTTGCAGATGGTTAAAATTGTGATAATGTCTGCCTTTTTCGGTATATCTTTTTTCAATTTCAGTCCAAAAACCTTCAATAAGATGAAGATCCTGGGTGTATAAAAGACTGTTTTGCAGAAATCTTTCTCTTAGCTGCATTGTAAAACATTTTAAATAAAAAAAGGAACTTTAAAAAGTTCCCTGATTTGCATCGATAGCCTGCTTCAGCTCTGCCCAGCCTCCGCCGTTATAGCCTTCCTTCAGGCCTTGTGTGTTAAGATATTCTAAAGCCTTTCCGCTTCTGTTTCCGCTTCTGCAGAAAATAATTACCGGCTTCTCTATAGACAGGATTTCTTCTTGTCTGTCTTCCACTTCCCCCAAAGGAATATTTTTAGCGCCTTCAATACTTCCGTCCATTTCAAGCTCCATGGGCTCACGAACGTCGATTAATGCATAATTTCCTGATTTTAAAACTTCTGATAGAGACATATATTAATATTTTAGAATTATTTGTTGAAAACGAACTATTGAAAACAGATACAGCAATTCAATCTTCAAATCTTAAACAAATTTATAAAATAATCTTAGTTTTGCAAGGTAAAATTATGAATTCAAACGCTGAAAAATATTCACAGTTGATAAAAGCCAGGGCAAAAAGTTTTGGCTTCCAGAGTTGTGGTATTTCTAAAGCTGATTTTCTGGAAGAAGATGCAAAGCCTCTTGAAGAATGGCTGAAGAGCAATTTTCATGGCGAAATGAAGTACATGGAAAATCATTTCGATAAAAGACTGGATCCGAGGCTATTGGTAGAAGGCTCAAAATCGGTAATTTCTCTTTCTTATAACTACTTTCCCGAAGAGAAAATTCAGACATTGGACAATTTTAAAATCTCAAAATATGCATATGCCGAAGATTATCATGAAGTCATCAAAGATATTCTCAGAGAAATGGTTTCCGGGCTGCAAGAGGAGATCGGGGAATTTGCTTTTCGGGTATTTGTAGATTCGGCGCCGGTTCTGGAAAGAAGCTGGGCCAGAAAGTCAGGAATAGGCTGGGTTGGAAAAAATGCCAACCTGATCACGAAACAGAGCGGTTCATTTTATTTCCTTGCAGAAATTATTTGCGATCTGGAATTAATTCCGGACCATCCCACTACAGATCATTGCGGAACCTGCAGGAAATGTATTGATGCATGTCCTACAAATGCCATCGTTTCCGATAAGCTGATTGATGGGAGCAAATGTATT
Organism: Chryseobacterium sp. MHB01; assembly: GCF_034651565.1. NCBI lineage: Bacteria > Pseudomonadati > Bacteroidota > Flavobacteriia > Flavobacteriales > Weeksellaceae > Chryseobacterium > Chryseobacterium sp. MHB01. The sequence goes on from NZ_JAYEDA010000001.1 coordinate 156,086, forward strand.
TCTTACGCAACAATTGAGCTGAAAAATGAAATTCCCGATTATTTTAAAGATAAAATGGATGATTGGATGTTTGGTTGTGATGTATGCCAGGATGTTTGCCCCTGGAACCGATTTTCAGCGCCTACGAAGCAGAAAAAATTTGCCCCGAATGATGCATTGAAAAATTTTAAAAAAGGTGAATGGAAAGAACTTACGCAGGAGCTTTTTTCGGAAATCTTCAGGAAATCTCCCGTTAAGAGAACAAAGTTTGCCGGATTAAAACGGAATATTGAATTTCTGGAAAAGAATAATAAACCTGGAGATTTTTAGAGAGACAATTTCCTGTCTGGAATTTTTTAATTTCCAAAGTAAAATGGATAAATGGCCATTCTTTAAATTCAAAATTTAAAGAGGCGGGATTTACAGACAAATAAGAAAATTTCCGTAAAAAAAATTGACTTCCGGAGATTATTTATCCCAACGAAAATCAACGTTTTTTTTGTACTCTTTTTGGAGCTAGTTTTACTCTTATTTTAAATCTTTTGTTGGATTTAGCGTTTTTCTGCATATTTGTGAAGATTTTGTACTTAAATTTAGAGAAAAATTTATTTATATCCAATACTTTTGTGAAAATTATTATTAAATTTTATTAACTATATTTATTAGCTTGACTGTGAAAAAAATGTTGTTTATCATTCTTAAAACATTAGGAATTATCGTGGGCATTGTTGCTCTTTATGTCGCGCTCGGATATTTCCTGCCATTTATCGAAATTTCGGCTAAGGATGACGGAGAGAAAAAAGAAATTCCCATTTATATTTATACGAACGGTGTACATACAGATATTGTAATGCTCGTAAAAAATGATCTTCACGACTGGAGTGGGGAAATCCCTTTCACCAACACAAAATCAAAAAAATCAGATTTTAAATATGTAGGTATTGGCTGGGGTGATAAAGGTTTTTACCTGGATACACCTACCTGGGCCGACCTTAAGTTTTCCACCGCTTTTAAAGCTGCTTTCTGGCTCAGCGAATCTGCCATGCACTGTACCTATTACCGCGAAATGAAAGAAGGCGACGATTGTAAAATGATTATGATCAGCAAAAATCAGTACAGACAGCTGGTGAAATTTGTTGATGATAAATTTGATAAAGATTCAAATGGAAATAATATCCTTATTCCTACCAATGCAGTGTACGGAAATAACGATGCATTCTATGATGCCAAAGGGAGATACAGCTTTCTGGATACCTGTAATACCTGGGCAAATAATGCACTGAAAGCTGCCGGGCAAAAAGCTGCATTATGGACGCCTACTGATTACGGAATATTTCTGCATTATAAAAAATGAGAAAGCTCATTTATCTTAACATTATATTTTTGTATGCATTCCTTTCCTGTCAGAAAGAACAACAGCAAAACAATTCCGGAACTTTTCTAACGCAAAATAATACCGTTGCGGATAAATCTGATCTCAAAGAGATGAGGCATAAAGCCCGTCAAGCACTACAATTCTGTAAAAAGAAGAAACTGAATACTGATTTCTGTATTTTGATTGATATGAGCATTCATTCCGGGCTAAAGCGGTTTTTCATCTGGGATTTTAAAAAAGATTCTGTTTCTGCAGCATATCTTGTAGGACATGGGTGTGGAAATAATCGCTGGAGCAGTGATGAGTCAAAGGATAAGCCGCAATTCAGTAATGAAGATGGAAGTCATCTTTCTTCTTTAGGTAAATACAAACTTGAGGGAAGAGGGTACAGTAACTGGGGAATTAATGTGAAATATTTGATGCACGGTCTGGAAAATACCAACAACAATGCTCTGAAAAGAGTCATTGTATTTCATTCCTGGGAACTGATGAGTGATAAAGAAACTTTTCCTACAGGTTCTCCCGAAGGATGGGGCTGTCCTACCATATCAAATAATGCCATGAAAAAAATCGATCCGATTTTGCAGCAATCAGAAACTCCTGTTCTGATGTGGATCTATAATTGATAGCTGATTAACTTTTTATTAACCGAAGACACAAAGATTATTATTATAATATTAAAAGTTAGTATTAAGAGTTATCTGTCTCTATTGCTTATTCCTTTACAGATACTTAATTTTACTGGATTTAAAAAAAATATATTAAATTTGTAATATTAGTAATTTATTTTACTTTTTTATTGCAAATTTTAATGTTGTGGTACTTTAATTGTATTTGATTGAGAAAAAGATGAAACATACATTATTCCGCGAGCAGCAGCTGCATTGTGATCTGAAAACAGCTTGGGAGTTTTTTTCTTCACCCGGAAATCTTTCCAAAATTACTCCTGAAGATATGAACTTCATTGTCCGTACAAAGTTTGAGACAAATGAAATATATGAAGGAATGATCATTGATTATTTCGTTTCGCCACTTTTTGGAATTAAAATGAAATGGAAAACAGAAATTACGCAGGTAAATTTCAGGAAAAGTTTTACCGATTTTCAGAAAAAAGGACCTTACAAACTTTGGAATCATCATCATGAATTTATCGAAAATGAGCAGGGTGTTTTAATGAAAGACAGGGTTGATTATGAGCTTCCGTTTGGTTTTCTCGGAGAAATTGCGCATAAACTTTTTGTTAAAAATAAGCTTGAACATATTTTTGATTACCGCTTTAAAGTTCTGGAGAAATATTTCAATCAATAACTGATCTATGTCTGAAAAAAAGAATAAAATAAACGTCTTCTGGTTCCGGAGAGATCTCAGGCTGCAGGATAACTGCGGTCTTTATTATGCTTTACAACAGAAAGAAAAAGTGCTCCCTGTTTTTATTTTCGACAAGGAAATTCTTGATAGGCTTGAAAAAAAGTCGGATAAGAGAGTGGATTATTTTCATCAGGCTCTGAAAGAGATTCATGGTGAACTTAAAAAACACAACAGCGGAATCACAGTATTTTATGAAAAACCTCTGGATGCTTTCAAAAAATTAATCAAAAACTATGATGTTGATACGGTTTTCTGCAATACGGATTATGAGCCTCAGGCTATCAGTCGCGATCAGGAAATCGAATATTTTCTGAAAGATCATCAGATCAATTTTAAAAGCTATAAGGATCAGGTCATTTTCGAAAAAGATGAGGTCATGAAAAATGATGGGACACCATATACGGTTTACACGCCTTATTCAAAAAAATGGAAAGAACTTTTGAAGAAACATAAAATCGAAAATTTCACAATTAATTTTTCTAATTTTCTGTCGTACAAACCTTCCCAATTTCCTGAGCTTAAGGATATCGGTTTCCAGAAGACAGATTTGAAAATGACGGATCCTGCATTAAAAAAATCAATCATTGATGATTATGATAAATACAGGGATTTTCCCGGAATGAATCATACGACACATCTTGGTGTAGCCCTCCGTTTCGGAACAATTTCCGTACGCAAATGTGTTCGGTTCGCATTAGAACATAATGAGACCTGGCTGAATGAGCTGATCTGGAGAGAGTTTTTTATGCAGATTCTTTATCACTTCCCGAAAGTCGTTCACCAACCTTTCAAACAGAAATATGAAAATATACAATGGCGAAACAATGAAAAAGAATTTCATCTCTGGTGCACGGGAAAAACAGGATATCCTATTGTAGATGCAGGAATGCGTCAATTGAATGAAACAGGATTCATGCACAACAGGGTAAGAATGGTGGTTGCAAGTTTCCTTACCAAACACCTGTTGATCGACTGGAGGTGGGGAGAAGCATATTTTGCAGAAAAACTTTTGGATTATGAGCTCTCCTCCAACAATGGAAACTGGCAGTGGGCAGCAGGCTGTGGTTGCGATGCGGCACCTTATTTCAGGGTTTTTAATCCTTCGGAACAGACTAAAAAATTCGACAAAGATCAAAAATATATCAGGACGTGGCTTAATGAAAATGAAATTAATGCTGAAGAAATGGTAGAACATACTTTTGCCAGGAAAAGAGCACTTGAAGTTTATGGAAAAGCAGTGAAAAGCTGATCAGGTTGCCGTAATTGCAACTTTACGAACGAAGCCCCAGTTTCTTTAAAGCATTGGCGTTTAAAAATATTTCATCAAAAGAGGTTAATGATTCTACATCGCTGAAGTTCTGAAAGGTTTTATCGTTTTTATTAAATGAAAGCTCAATCATAGGATTGTAAATCGCGGTGATCCGCACTACGGAATATCCGTTGTAAGCAATGGAGAATCCTTCAAACAAGCATTTTTGTTCTGCATTGCGGTATATTTTATATTCCTCGAAAACAGGGCTGTCTGTTTTGCCTGCTTTTTTGTTATGCTTAAGAGATTTCCAGGAAGAATAATTTTTAGGCTCTTTCAGAATGTTTCCTTTGTTGTCTACCGGCACAAACATACCGAGTGTCAAAGTTTTTTTCAGGAAGTTAGCATAATTATTCATCAGTTTTAAGGTCTGCAGATCTGCATAACCTTCATGGGAGTAATATTCTATAACGAAATCCGTCATAGGAATTAGTTTATGGGAGGAGCTGACTGGTTTATTTACTGGTTCTTGAGACAAAATTAAAATATTAAGGTTGAAGAAACGAAGATAAATAAATTGCTAAAAACAGGAAAACTATTTTATCAATCATTAATGAAAATACATAAAAAAACCTCCCACATTGTGGAAGGTTTATGACATATATAAAATAAGATTAAATCAATTCAATAATGTCTTTTCAGGTGATATATTCAGAATGAGAAAATAGATAAATTGGATATTAACTAGATTTGGCTAACTGAGAAAGCTCCGTGAATATCTTTTGTCTCAACTGTCAATACCTTGACATTCGGCATTACGCCAATTTTACGTTCACTGCGTTTAAGCCTTTTTGGCCTTGCTGAACTTCAAAAACTACTCTGTCATTTTCTTGGATAGATCTTGAGATTAATCCGGAAGAATGTACGAAAACGTCTTTGCTGCCGTCTGCTGGAGTGATAAATCCGAAGCCTTTTGCTTCATTGAAAAATTTTACTGTGCCTTCTTGCATTGTAAATGGTATTAAATTATTGTTAAGCCAAAGCCTTGTGCCGTGACCTTATTAAAAACAAATGGCTGAAAAAGTAAACTGAAAGAAAATATTATCTATGCTCTACAGAATAGCAAAGGCAGAAACCTGTTTTGTTCTGCAAATATACAAAAAATTTCCATAGTATTGCTAATTAAATTGTTGATTATCAAAAATATTTGTACATTATACAATTGAATAGGGTAGATCACTAAAATTTGTAAACCAATGCATTGATATTCATTCCTGCTCCTACGGATGCAAAAAGAATAATATCATCCTTTTGTATGGTATGTGATTCCAGTTCATCTTTAAGGATCATGGTAAGAAGGGAAGGAATTGTCGCTACACTGCTGTTTCCTAGTTTGCTGATTACCATTGGCATAATTCCCGAAGGAACATTCATGCCGTAAAGCTGATAAAATCTCTCCACAATCGCTTCGTCCATTTTTTCATTAGCCTGATGAATGATGATTTTGCTCAGGTCATTGATCGTATATCCGCTGTCATCCAGGCATTTCTGCATGGCTGTGGGAACGTTGGAGAGTGCAAATTCGTAAATTTTCCTTCCATCCATTTTAATATATTTGGTATCCGGACAGCTTTCATTGTTATAAGATTTTCCGAAGTACAGGAAATCTTTTTCATTCAAGGTATAAGAAGCTGAAAGATGCGATTTAATTCCCGAATCATCCGCTTCGTTGGCTTCCAGAATAACAGCTCCGGCTCCGTCTGCATAGATCATACTGTCCCTGTCATGAATGTCTACTACCCTAGAAAGCGTTTCAGCACCTATTACAAGACATCTTTTAGCTATTCCGGAGCGAATAAAAGCATGCGCCTGGATTACTCCTTCAATCCATCCCGGGCAGCCAAAAAGGACATCATAAGCTACGCAGAAATTATTTTTGATTCGTAAAGTGTGCTTTACCCTTGAAGCAAGGCTCGGAACGGTATCAGACTGAATAGTGCCGAAGCGTACATCTCCAAAATTGTGGGCAAAAATAATATAATCCAGAGTCTCCGGATCAATTCCGGAATCTTCAATCGCAGACTGTGCGGCAATAAGACCAAGATCTGAAGCAACCTGCGTACTGCCGGCATATCTTCTTTCTTCGATACCTGTTATTTTCTGTAATTTTTTTGTAATAGATTCATTACTGTCTTTCAGTAAGTTTCCTTCCTCATTCAGGAATACATGTTCGCCGAAAAATAAGTTACTGATGGTTTCTGAGGGGATGTAGTTTCCTACACCTATGATTTTGCTTGTCATATCCAAAAAGATTCTAATCCTTAATACATAAATAGCTGAATTATTATTCAGCCAGTGTCCATAAAACTTCAGAATGGTGAAGCCTTTAGTATACCTGCGAAAATTATTCGCCTGAATAACAAAAATCCTGATTACAAATCTTATGATATATTTGTGGAATCCTGATCATTAAAATAATAGAAATGCAAAAAAGACAATAATAAATTATAAAATTGCATGTTTTCTATATATCACCGATAAAGGTAGCTCATTAAAAATAAATACTGCTATAAATGTCTTTAATTTTGCTAAAATTTAACATTCATAGAATAATAATTGAGTAAAATTATCTGATTAAATCAGGTTGGAATAAAATTAAAAATCTTTTATTTAATTAAATTGGAAATTTTAGCAATATTGATCATAGAGTCTTACTGCCTAAATATTATTTATAATTCTTTTTCCAGAATTTCTACAATTCTGTCAATCACGTCCTGTTTTTTCGATTTTTTATGATAGGGAGGCTTAGGTTCAGAAACAATACTCTGCTGATTTTTATTAAAAAGAGCATAGAGATCCAGATCGGGATGTTCTTCGATATACCAAACAAGAAAATTAAGAGGCATTGCATTTTTTCCCGAAAAATAGAGCTGAATAGATTGAGGGGTTACACCATATGCGTTTGCAATTTCCTTCATGGTTTCGCCTTTGCTCTTGCTATACTCACGGATCTTTTCGTAAATTTTCATATTAAGTGTTTCTTATCAGATTGAAAACAATAAATCATTGTTTAAATTCAATAATTTGTTGTTTTTAATATATAATTGTATATTTGTTCTTCAAATGTCTTATCAGACAGACACAAAATTACAAAAAAAGGTTAAACAAAATTTATCGTTTCTATGAACACATTGATGAAACCCTCTCATCAGGATAAAACCGGCAAAAAGCTCGATTTTATCGAACAATGGCTGCCGCCACGCTATACCACTTCAGTGAACATCATTCTTAAAAAGGAACCGAAAGACCCGGCATACATCCGAAAAGTGAGAAAGAAAAAGCTCAGCGATGAAAAGGTTATTGATGCACTCTACAAAGTATCCCTCATCAATAAATTTCAGAAAGAGAATAATCAACCGAAGTTTAACAGTCAAAAATTATAAATTCATCCGGAATAATCATAAACAAACACAATAATCATGGAAAAAAATGAAACCGTAATCACGGAATGCTTCAAATGCGGAACGCAATACAAAAACCATTTCAATGCATCACCCTGCTGCAAATCGCTTGTAATAAAAGTTGACGAAAGCGGAAACCGAACAACCATTACCTTTCTCAGTACATTTTCAATGCCCTGTTCTCATTCCGAAAAAAAGGAAATATCATGAATGCCGAAAACGCTGAATCCCGCATGTTCAAACGATCTGCGGGATTTTAATCTTTCCGGAAATCTGATATAAGAATAGCCGTCCAAACGTGACTTTAAAAAAATATTAAAATGTTAATTTAAAGTAATTCTAAACGAAACATTTTATAAATTTGAATGGTGAAAAAGTTGATTTCCATATTGTTCCTCTCGTTATATTTGGTTTCTACAACCGAATTGTATCAGCTTTTGAAAATCCCGAATCTCATAGAGCATTACTGTGAGCATAAAAAGCTCAATCCGGAAATGCCGCTCATCGCTTTCCTTAAAACCCATTACAACCATCCTGTTAATGACGGAGATGACGGAAAAGATCAGAAACTTCCCTTTATCATCCATTCCGCACCCTTGGCTTTGGTTTTTACCGTAATGAATCCGGGATTTAGCTTTGAATCCAAAAATTCACATGTACAACAGATAACATCCAATAAAATCTCGTCAAAGGATGAGGACTTTCGTTTTAAAGGATTTGCAGGCTCCATCTGGGAACCTCCGCGCTTTTCCCTGGTAATTTAAAATTGATTTAAAACAAATCAAATTATTATATCGTTAAATTATAAATCATTATAAAATATACATAATGAAAACACTATTGTCAGCCATTGTAATGGTTGTATTCTCCATTGGTTTTCACGCACAGAACAGGCTGGAAACCGCAAAAAAAACGGCAGCAGAAAATAAAGAACTTATTTTACTTAACTTTTCGGGCTCAGACTGGTGCATTCCATGTATCAAACTGCATAAAAATATCATTGAAACCGAAGACTTTAAAAAGCTGCAAGCGGATAACGTTATTCTTTACATTAATGCAGACTTTCCGAGAAACAAAAAAAATCAGCTTTCTGCGGACCTGAAGAAGGAAAATGCAGCACTTGCCGATCAATATAATCCAAAAGGGCTTTTTCCGTATACGCTGCTATTGAACCAGGAAGGAAAGGTACTGAAAACCTGGGAAGGACTTCCTTCTGAAAATGCTTTGGCTTTCAGTAACGAAATCCGCTCAGTCAAAGAAAACCAAAAATAATTAACACGTATGCTAAGAGAATTCAAAAGACCTCAGAAACTCATGGGGAACGCTTTTGAAATTACCGTTGTGGGAAATGATGATAAAAAAGCACAGGAGCATATTGATGCAGCCATTGAAGAAATACGCAGGATCGAAAAACTTCTCACCACTTTCAGTGAAGAAAGCCAGACTAACCTTATCAACAAAAATGCAGGAATACAACCTGTACAGGTTGACCTGGAAATTTTTGATCTGATTGAAAGAAGTATGCGTATCAGTGCCATTACAGACGGATATTTTGATATTTCTTATGGTGGAATTGATAAAAGCTTCTGGAATTTTGACCGCACAATGAATGCACTTCCGGATCCTGAACTTATTAAAGATCATCTGAAGCTCGTGAATTACCGGAATATTATTCTTGATCGAAGTAACCAGACGGTCTTTCTAAAAGAAAAAGGAATGCGCATCGGTTTCGGGGGAATCGGGAAAGGATATGCTGCCGAAATGGCAAAGAGGCTTTTACAAAAAAGAGGGGCAACCTCAGGAATCGTCAATGCTTCCGGGGATCTTACTGCATGGGGAAATCAGGCAGACGGAAAACCCTGGACGATAGGAATTGCAGATCCAGACAATGCCGGACAGCCGTTTTCCTACATGAATATTACCGATATGGCCATAGCAACGTCCGGGAATTACGAAAAATTCGTTATCATCAACGGAAGAAGATACTCGCATACGATCAATCCCAAAACAGGGATGCCTGTTTCAGGAGTAAAAAGTGTAACCGTTTTTTGTCCTAATGCAGAAATTGCAGATGCCATGGCGACGCCCGTAAGTATTATGGGAATTGATGCCGCTCTCAATATGGTCAACCAGATCAATCATCTGGAATGCATCATCATTGACGATCAGGACAAATTTTATTCATCTCAAAACATTAATTTAAAATGAAACCATTATCATTCTGAACAGACGGGGTGAAACAAAAAATTCTCTTCTAATTCAGAATAACTTTCTAAAAACAATTCAGAACAAATGAAAAATTTCATAAAAATAATAGCGGCAATTTGCCTATTGATCACCGTAGCCTCAGTGCAATCCTGTACTACCGTCAAGGAGTACGAAAAAAATAAGCTCAATGATTCTGAAATGATTCTTGGAAACAGGCCGATCGAAAAGACCGAGCTTAGCTTCCAGTCTTACAGAGAAGGCTCTTCCGGAGCCAATGCAGGGAAAGTTGGAGGCGGCTGCGGGTGTAATTAAAAAGAGTACATATAAAATTAAAGTGATCTAAAATGAAAAAATTAATCATAAGTGTTATTGCTCTTTTCGGAATTTTTAATGCAAAAGCACAGGAAAATACAAATAATGAACAGCCAAAAAAGCTGACGTTTGATGAAGCAAATTTAGTTTCAAGCTACTATAAACAGGACGGAAATAATTCTGCCGTTACAGGAGGAATTGGCACTGAAAAGTTAACCGATATTTCCAATACCATAGATGTAACAATGGTAAAATACGATAAGAAAGACCGAAAAAATAAATTCGGTTTTAGTGTGGGGATTGATCATTATACTTCCGCATCTTCGGATATGATTGATCTTAAGGCCAACTCGTCGGCATCCCATGCAGACAACAGAATTTATCCTGCTTTAAGCTGGAGCCGTGAAAATGAATCCAAAGGAACAACCTTAATGGCGGGAGTTTCCACATCTTTTGAGTTTGATTATCAGTCTTACGGTGCAAACATCGGCTTTTCGCAGAAAACGGCAAACCGGATGGGAGAATTTACGGCAAAATTCCAGGCCTTTCTAGATCAGGTTAAGCTTATTGCACCTATCGAATTAAGAACTAGTGAAGGCTACGGTACGAGCGGAAGAAATACCTATGCTTTATCTCTGGCTTATTCCCAAATTATCAATCAGAATTTCCAGATCGAGATTTTGGGAGATGCTGTTCAACAAACAGGATATTTAAGCCTGCCATTTCACAGGGTATATTTTAATGATAACTCTGTACATCAGGAAGCTTTACCGGATAAAAGGTTTAAAATTCCAATAGGATTGAGAGCCAACTATTTTCTGGGAGATAAGGTGATTCTGAGGGCCTATTACCGGTATTATACTGATGACTGGGGACTGAAATCCAATACCTTCAGCCTGGAAACGCCGGTGAAAATTTCACCATTTATTTCGGTAAGTCCTTTCTACAGGTATTATTCGCAGACGGCAACAAAATATTTCGCGCCCTATCAGCAGCATACGGCTTTTGATGATTTTTATACCAGTAATTATGATTTGTCAAAATTCGACAGCCACTTTTACGGGGCCGGAATCCGAATCAGTCCGAAGAATGGGTTATTTGGAGTGGAACGCCTGAATATGCTGGAAATAAGATATGGACATTATACAAAATCTGTAGGGATGAAATCTGATATTATTTCCTTAAATTTAAGGTTCAGATAATAACCTATGAAACCATTTATCACAATTTTCACTGCTTTGATCTTTTCTTTTTCTGTGAATGGACAGATCAAAGCAGATTCTTCCATGTCCGTTGAGTATTTTGAATATCAGGACAAAGTTTATCAGCCCAATTATAAAAAGCTAATCGTTCCGGCTGTTTTTATCGGATACGGAACGATTAGCCTTACTTCGGATGCATTGAAAAACCTCAACCGATCTACGAAATATGAAATCGGAGAACATCAGCCGAAACACATTAAACTGGATAATTATACGCAGTATCTTCCTGCAGTAATGGTATATGGATATAATCTTGCAGGAATTAAAGGAAAGCATAATTTCAAAGAACGGACAATTATCTACGGGACTTCACAGGTTATCTCGGCTGCATTTGTTCTTCCTCTGAAGCATTTGGTAAAAGAAGAACGGCCGGATGGATCCAACCACCTTTCTTTTCCTTCCGGGCATACAACAACTGCTTTTTCATCAGCTCATTTTCTTTTCAGGGAATATAAAGATGAAAATTTCTGGTTGTCTCTTTCGGGGTATCCTATTGCCATTTTTACAGGTGTTTACAGAACGCTTAATGACAAACACTGGGTAGGAGATGTGGTAGCCGGTGCAGGATTTGGGATTTTAAGCACGGAGCTTGCCTATTGGCTTTTTCCGAGAATTAATACGCTATTTAATAAAAAAGATTCTAAAAGTTTTACCGTGATTTATCCGGTTGCGGATGGTAAAAATTTTGGGGCAGGAATGGTTTTAAACTTTTAATTATGCATCATCTTTTAGAAAAACATTATGTAAACAGGGTAGGGTGGCTTCGTGCAGCGGTGTTGGGAGCCAATGACGGATTGCTTTCCACTACGAGTATTGTTATTGGGGTTGCTGCAGCATCACCTGAGAGAAATACCATTATTCTTGCCGCCCTCGCAGGAATGATTGCCGGTGCCATGTCCATGGCTGCCGGAGAATATGTTTCCGTAAGCTCTCAGGAAGATACCGAAAAAGCAGATCTTTTGCGTGAAAAACGCGAGCTTGAAGAAATGCCGGAAATAGAATTGCAGGAACTTGCCAAAATCTATGAAAAACGGGGAGTAAGTAAAGAAACAGCTTTACGTGTGGCTACCGAACTTACGGAGCATGACGCATTGGCAGCCCACGCCCATGATGAGCTGGGCATCAATGAGATTACCCAGGCAAAGCCTTTACAGGCGGCTATTGCTTCGTTTGGTTCCTTTGCTCTTGGAGCACTGCTTCCTTTTATTGTTTCTCTTACAGCACCTATTAAAGAAATGGTATACTTCCAATATGGATTTTCAATTGTTTTTCTGATGATTCTCGGAGCCATTTCCGCGAAAACCGGCGGTTCAAAAACTGGCATCGCTGTCATGAGGATATGTTTCTGGGGTACTGTTGCAATGGGAGTTACAGCACTGATAGGGCATATTTTCGGGGTGAATGTTTCATGAACTCAAAATAATGAGGAGCTGAATATGAACTGCATCTAAAGTTGAAACAATATTAAAAATAGTTGTATATGAAAAGTCCGTTACTGCAACGGACTTTTTCCTTTTTAAGTTAAATATTATTCTGCCGTCACTATAATTCTACACTTTCAGGTAGCGGAGTTTCAGTTCCTGTTCTTTACATTTGTCTAAATCATGATCGTCATGGAAGAAAGATACACCAGAAACAGATTATATATCACTGAAGAAGAACAGCGGTATATAAAAAATTTCCCGATTTTATTAGGGGGAGCCGGAATTGGTAGTATCATTGCAGAATGTCTCCTGAGATTCGGATTTGAAAACCTTACCATTATCGACGGCGACGTTGTTGAATTGTCTAATCTAAACCGCCAGAATTACACCGAAAAAGATATTTCCGTACCGAAGGTGAATGCTCTGAAGGAAAGACTGCTGTCTATCAACAGCAATGCAGCGATTAAAGTCCACCATTGTTTCCTGACGCCTGAAAATGTTCAGGAATTCATTCCGGGACACAAGATTGCCGTTAATGCTTTGGATTTTACTTCAGACGTTCCTCTTATTTTTGATGAAGCCTGCCAAAAGCAGGGCATTCCGGTATTGCATCCTTATAATCTGGGATGGGGTACTCTTGTTTTTGTGATTTCCGGATTACCGGGATTACGTTTTTTATCAAAAGAAGATGAAAGATTTAATGAGCTGAATGTTGTAGAATATGCAACCGGCTATTTAGCTTTCTGGGGAAACCGCCAGGTATGGATTGATGATATTATAAAAAAATACAAAGAAGAAAACGGAAGTTTTCCCCCGCCTCAGCTTGCTGTTGCTTCCTGGCTGGCCGGTGCCGTGAGTACGCATATTGCTTTTGAGATTGCAATCGGAAAGAATGTAAAGACTTTTCCGGAATTTTATCTCACAACAATACAGAATTAATTATACACTAATAACCATTTTATATATCTTCGGCGCGCTGAGAATCAGCGCGCCGAAATTTTTTGATAGCTGTCAAGTAGCAACCCGGCTCCAGCTGGTGATGAAATTTGCAGAAGATCTGTTTTGCAGAGCGCTTCAATCCTTGATCTTTTGTCTTCATCAGTTTTCATTTCTTTAAGCTGATTGCTGAAAACTGAAATATTTTCAATAGCATTTCTGATGATTTTTGTTACCTGTGCAAATTCAGGTTCAGAAAGATTCATTCCGGCAAGATAATTTTCGAGCCGTGCGCCAGATCTGTATTTCGGATATTCTTCCAGCCCCATAAAAGTGAGCATCCAATTTTTCTGATAAGTTCCTGAAGCGGCAACAATTCCTATATAATCTGCAATCAGCTCATCATGAAGATTATTGGAAGCAGAACCAAATTTTTTTAACGTATATAAATGAACGCATTCATGCTCTAACCGTATTTTTAATGAGATCTCCTTCCATTTTTCACTGTTCAGGTCTAGTGTTGCTGCGTTTACATTGCTGTAAGGTTTCATGCTCAGCAGAATAATTCTGTCTTTATATAAATGCGTATTGGGTACAATATTTTTTAAAAATTCCTCATTCCAGGAAAGAGATGAATTGTTTTCACTCCATTTCTGTTTTAAATTATTGATCTTCTTCCAGTTGTTTATTCCGCTGATCAGGCTTGCACCCATTGATTTCGGAATTTTCACGGGATTGTTTTTATGAATTAAGCATTGGATAAGCGTTTCAAAATCAGTTTCGTCAGGAACTGTAAGCACTGGGATATGATAAGCCATACTTTGATGGAGTTTCAGCGTAATCTCACTTTCTTTTTGCAGCTGTAAGGCTTGATCTGAAATGATGAATGATCCTTTCAGAACAGCATCGCGGTACATCTGATTTTTGTCTGTTCCTTCTTCAATAGGAAAATTCAGCTGGGGATAAAACGCACGAAGCACGTGAAACGGAATATTGCCGGTAGAATGGTCAATATATTCTTCCCAAAATGTTTTATCTGATGAATTTTGAATTCCTGCATTATCAGCGGTAAATTTACTTGAAAAATAATCTTGTAGCTGTTTTGGTAAAACCATATTTTCTTTCAGCTCTGTCTTGTTTTCCATGCTATGCGATCTGACGTTTTGCCAATTCTGCAAACAGTCCGTTTTTGTCCATCAATTCGTCATAATTTCCGGATTCAACGATGCTTCCTTTATCCAGCACAAAAATTCTGTCGGCATTTTTAATGGTACTCAGCCGGTGAGCGATCACGATACGGGTAGCCTGCAATTTTTCAAGACTTTCAGACACGATATTCTGGGTTTTGTTGTCCAAGGCGCTGGTTGCCTCATCCATAAAAAGAAGTCGGGGTTTGTGGACAATTGCTCTTGCGATCATCAGTCGTTGTCTTTGCCCGCCGGAAAATGTTCCGGCTCCTTCGCTTACCATAGTGTGCATTTCCATCGGCATATGTTTGATATCTTCTTCCATTCCGGCCATACGTGCCGCTTCCCAGGCATCTTCCAGTGTAAGTTCGGAATTGCCGATAATGTTCTGGAAAATACTTCCCGCCATCAGTGCTCCGTTTTGGAGAACCACACCAATCTGTCTCCTTACCAGCTCTTTATTCATAGACTCGAAGCTTTCGCCGTCGTAATAAATAGATCCCGCTTCAGGATGCTCAAAACCCAGCAGAAGTCTCATAATGGTTGATTTTCCGGAACCAGATGAACCTACAAAAGCCACCATTTCTCCCGGTTTTATTTTGAATGAAATATTATTCAGTACCAAAGGCTGATCTTCATGATACCGGAAGGAAACGGAATTCATTTCAATTTCGCCGCTCAGTTCACCCGGATCTGTACTGTGTTCGGCAGATTCCGGCTCAGCTTCCAGAATCGGCTTTACCCTTTCATATAAAGGAATGACATTCATGGAAGTGATGAAGGCCATACTGATTCTTAAACTGTCATTTAAAAATTTATTAAAAGCCGTAATAAAAGCCATAAAAGCACCTACCGTAAGCATACTTGCGGCGTTATCGGCATGCAGCACGGTGTAATAAATAAATGAGAAAAAGAAAATACTCGTAAAAAGAGGGTAAGAGGCATTAAAAGTTTCTACAAAATTCTGATAACTCCCTGAGCTGAAGCCTAATTTTTTTAGTTTCGAAAATTTTTCAGCCCATAATGTGAAAATTCTTTTTTCTCCGCCTGTCATTCTTATCTTGGTAATGCCGGATAAAAATTCAAATAAAAAACCCTGGATTTCTCCCTGTTGCTGGGAGATCTGACGGTCGTGTTTTAATTTTAACAATCCCATTCCTACCGTAAATAACGCGGCAATTACTCCCAATACAACTCCTATCCAGGCCAGTTTGGAATCGTAATAAAACAGAAGGATCAGATTCACGAAAGAAAAAGCGCCGCTCAGTGCTGCGGTAATCAAAGTATTTGAAACGATCTGTCTGATGGAATTAATGCTTAATACCCTGTTGGTAAGATCTCCCGCAGTATAATTCTTATAGAAAGTTACAGGAAGCCGCAGGATATAATCCATGACTCCAACCTGTAAATTGATGCTTGATTTTGATTCTACTCTTAACTGCAAAACACCCTGCACAAGCTGTAATCCGGCTGTTACAAAGCCTATGATAAGCAATATTCCGAAAATCTCGAAGTGTAAAGAACGGTCTGCGGTTGGAATAACATCGTCAAACATCACTCCCGATAAAATAGGAACCAGAAGACCTATTAAGCTTCCTGCCAATGCAGCAATGATCAGGAACTTGAGGTCTCTTTTTGCACCTTGCATAGCAAACCCCAGAACTCTTTTTATGGAAGTCATTTTTACATCAAAACCCGAAAAGAACATATAAGCGATAGGTTCCAGGGTTTCTGCAACTTCATTGTTTACCGTTGTTTCTGCATTGGTCTGCAGGTTTTTAAGAATATATTGAGAAGAACTTTTCTGAATTAATGCTACCGGGACATTGCCGTCTTTCGTGAAAGCCAGCAGGTTTCCATTTTCTTCTTTCCACCAGACTCCCCGTAAAATTACTTTTCTTACGCGTATTTTAGAGCTTTTTGCAATGGCGATCAGCTGGTTGGTCACACTGTTCTGATAACTTTCGATGTGTTTAGGCTCTTCAAGATTAAACCCGTTATGCTCACCAATTAATTTACAGGTTAAAAAAAGAATATTTTTTGATTTAGACTGATGAACAGCTTCTTCCCTGGTACCCGATTTCGTTTGTCCGGTAACAATGGATCTGATCTTTTCCAGTGTATTGCTGAGGTCCGTATTTTCGTTTTCTACCTTACTTTTAAAATATTCCTGTTCTTCAGTCTGCTGATCATTAATAATGGTAATAAGCCTGCTGAAGAAATATTTTTGAATATAATCAACAGCAATCAAGAAATTAATATCATTTTCAAGTACTTCACGGGTGCTTATTACTTTTACCAGTGTTTTTGCGGATAAAGATTTAATCCATAATTTGCTGCATACCGGAACCGGAAAATCTTCATACTGACCCGCTTCCAAAATCTTATTCCCGGAGAATATTTCCAGCTTCCCTTCCGATACCTGAATCCAGTTTAATCCTGACGAAGGGTAAGCAATGGTATTTTCTGTAATATTGATCACATTAAAATGATCCAGTGCTGTATAAACCCTCGGATTATTGGATGAATCGAGTGCGGCGGATGTTTTCAGGATCCAGTTATTGACCATTTTTTTAAGAAAAAAATGATCGATTTCCAGCAAATTGCTTTTATCTATAGAAACAAGGGTTGCATCATTGGAAAAAGCAATAAGTCTTATATTTTCGGAATTTTCTTTCGTAATTAAACTGAACAGCAATTCTCCTTTTTTGGCGGTGTACAAAAATTTCAAAGCTGATAAATAGGTTCCGTCTTCTGCGATATCGGTATAAAAAACATTGACCTCACCAGACAAAATCATCCAGAATTTTTCTGAACTGTCCAAAGAAAAAGGTGCTTCAACACCGATGCGTATTTTTTCGTTAGTTGCCATTTTTCTGAATTTATTTTGTTTCAATTAATTGGGAGTATACACCGTTCATGCTCATCAATTCCTGATGTGTTCCGCGTTCTACTATTTTTCCGAATTCCATCACAATGATCTCGTCACAATCCATAATGGTACTTAATCGGTGCGCTACAATCAGGCAGGTACATCCTCTTTTTTTGATGTTATCCATCACCATTTTTTCGGTGGCGGGATCCAGTGCGCTGGTTGCTTCATCCATTACGAGAATGGAAGGATTGCTTACTAAAGCTCTTGCAATCTCAAGCCGTTGGCGCTGTCCGCCGCTGAAATTGGCACCGCCTTCCATCACTTTACTGTCGTAGGCATCATTTCTCGCAGCAATCACATCGTGAATAGCCGCATCTCTTGCAGACTGAACGATATTTTTTTCAGGAATCAATGTATCCCAGAAAGCGATGTTTTCATTAATGGTTCCGTTAAAAACCAGTACATCCTGGTCGATCACGGATAAAGATTCGGTAATGATATTTCTTGGGATTTCCTTTCTGGATCTTCCGTCCAGCAGGACTTTTCCATCCCAGGGATCATATAATCCGGATGCAATTTTTGCTACTGTGGATTTTCCACTTCCGGATCCTCCTACCAAAGCAACTCTGCTTCCGGGATTTAATTTTAAACTGAATTTTTCGATGAGTGGCGGAATGGTAGGATTGTACCCGAATGTGACGTTGTCCATTTCAAAATATCCCACTAATTTATTTTGTGTTGAAGATTCCGGTTTTACCGCATTTTCTTCTCTGAACTGATTGTCAACTTCATAATTCATTACATCATCGATACGGCCCATATCACTTTCCGTTTCATGAAGCATTGCACCTACCGAAACCAATTGATTAACAGGATTAATAAAATTATTCATGAGGTAGGTAAAAGCCACTAAAGCTCCCAGAGTCATTTGTCCGTCCATAATTCTCAATGCACCGATTCCTAAAATGGCACTTGTCGTTAAGGAAGTCAGCAATGGAGGGATTGTGTTCAGCCTTGTGGAAAGCCAGCCTAATTCCTGCTGGGCATTGGTTACTTTAGCAAGATACCCGATCCAGTTGGTAAAGAAATCATTTTCACGCCCTGAAGCTTTCAGGGTTTCAATCATGCTGATTCCCGAAGTAGTGGTTCCCAGCAGTTTTCCGGTTTCATTGGTCAGTTGGCGGTTTCCGTCTTTTCTCGCTCTGGAAACATATTGTAGGATAACGATATTGATAACTGCCATAGTAATCCCGACCAGGGTAAGGATGATGTCGTAAGAAAACATCAGCAATGCATAAAATATCACGACGATGACATTCAATGCGGCATTGGCGAGGTCACCGCTCAGAAGTTTGGCGACTTTATCGTTCAGGGAAACCCTGTTTCCGATTTCACCGCTGTATCGTTGGGTAAAAAAAGCAATGGGTAAATGAAAAACATGCCATAGAAATTTACTCGAGGTAGCGAGGGCAAGCTTGGTTTCCAATTTTAATAAAAAATACTGCTGAATATACACCAGAACGGAATTTACAATTAAAATCCCGGCCATAATTAATAATAACGGCATCACGAAGCCCGAGAAATTATTAACTAAATATTTATCAATAAAAACTTTAAGAAAGGAAGGAATGACCAGTCCCGGAATAACCAGAAACAGACTTGCCAGGATGATAAAGAAAATACTTTGCTTTGAATATTTAATTCTTGAAGCCAAAGATGCCATTAAGCCGCGCTTTTCATTTCCTTTTTCAAATTTCTCAGTGGTTTCGAATGTGAGGACAACACCTGTGTAAGAATCATCGAATTCCTGATGGGTTACGGTATATCTTCCCTGGGCAGGATCACTCAGGTACACTTTATTTTTTGTAAAACCTTCCAGCACCAGAAAATGATTGAAATTCCAGAAAATAATTGCTGGTGTTTTAATCTGCATCAGTTTTTCGATGGATTTTGCATAGCCCTTTGATTCCAGTCCGTATTCTTTGGCAGCTTTAATGATATTGGTTGCTTTCAGCCCGTCTCTGGAAACACCGCATGCAATTCTCAGTTTTTCGAGAGGCACAAACTTTCCGAAATGCCCCAAAATAATACTTAAAGCTGCTGCGCCGCATTCAACGCTTTCCATCTGCAGTACAGTAGGGACTTTGGTAGGACGGGCCTGCTTCTCAATGGTTAATGTTGTATTATTTTTCATGGATGTTTTAATTTAATAAAGGTCAAAGAACTTTTTGAATGCGGGAACTACAATGGTTGCAGGTCTTTCTTCTTCGATGGTTACTTTACCCATACAGGATGTCCCCTCTTTGATGGTTACGTCCGGACCTTTTGCAGAAGTCCATTTGAATCCGCTGTAGGAGGCAGGATCTTTTTCGAAATCTACATGCACCTCGAATAATGGTCCTGAAGCCAGAAGTCCTTTTGCCAGCTGATCATTTTTAACGGAAGTCAGCATTCCTTTTTCGGTAATCGGGAAATCTGAAACGTAGGTAACTTTAGATTTAATAAATCCGTATTCCTGCGGCTGAACGGTAGAAGGAGCTACCAAAGCTTCCATTCCTTTTTTTATTTTTTTACCGTCTTTAGATGGTATGTAAAGAACACCTTTCAGTCCGGCAAGTTTTGTATTGGAGCTTCCTTCATTTTTTACTTTGAATAAAGGCGAGCCGAGACCTACAACCACGCCTCTGTCGGTAAGAACCTCAACTACTTCGCCTTCGTACGGGCTCCGGATATTTTTCTGGGTATCGTATTTTTCGGTTAAAAACTGTAAGGTTCTTTCTGCTTCAGCAATTCTCTGATTCTGTAAGGTAACTTTCTGCTGAAGATCATATCCTAATGTATGTTGTTGGCTTGAAGTCTCCACCATCTGGCCCTTCAGCCTTTCGATAGTATTTTTTGATGCTTCAATCTGCTGTTTGGTATTGGCAACCTGAGATTTTACAATTAATCCTTTTGATAATAAACCGTTTTCGGATTCAAGCTGATTATTTAAAAAGGCCAGTTTCTTTTTTTCAGATTCAATTTCTCCCTGAATGCTTACTCTTGTCTGGCTGATATATTCTCCCTGAAGATGGTTTCCCTGGCTTCCATAAGAAAGCAGTTTTCCCATTTCAAATTTTCTGTCGGCAAGCACTGCTTTGGCGTCTTCAATCTGCTGGGAAAGTTCCGGCTGCTGAATCGTTGCAATGATGTCGCCCTTTTTTACTTTGTCCCCAATGGCTACCTTCAGTTCTACCAGCTGTCCCTGGGCTGTGGAAACTACCTCATGAACGTCGCCTCCCAATACAACGCCCACTACATCAAGTTTGGTTTTAACCCTGCCGAAAACAGACCATGTGATTCCTACCCCCAATGCCAAAGCGATGGTGAGAAGGGCAATCCAGGCTTTCGGGCCCGTTACTTTAATGAGCTGATCCAGCTTTTCCGGAGTGGAGAGCTTTTCTAATGCTGATTTTCTAAAAAAACTTGCTGACATCGTGAATATATTTAAAGGTTATTAGTTGTTAGGTATGGTATAATATGATCTGGGATCTACGGTGAAACCGTTTTCTCCCTGTGAAATAAGCGTTCCTGTGTCGTGACGCAGCGTCACAATCTGCGTGGCAAAAATCTGCTGTGCCTGCAGGTAATCCAATTCTGACGAGGTAAGACGTTCCTGAAATAAGATAACATTCAGAAGTGTTGTTAAACCGGTCTGGAATTTTTCCTGTTCGTTTCTGAAAGCTTCTTTGTAGAACATCAGTGCTTCTTCTGCTTTTTTCAAAATGATTACACTGCTGTTAAGATTATTGATATCAGTATTGATATTCAGTAAGATATTTCTTTTAAGGTTTTCATTATTTACAGCCTGATCTTTTGATGCGACTACTGCTTTAGCGTAATTTCCTTTAGCCAAATTATTATTCAGCGGGAAATTGAATGTTAATCTAGCGCCGCCGCCAAAATTTCTTCCGTGATAATTGGAAAATGCATTAAACGTATTGCCAAATCCGTTTCCGACACTTGCGCTTCCGTAGAAGACAAAACCCGAGAGATCAAGCTGTGGCCGCAGATTGTTGTGGGCAATATCCACTTCCATTTTAATGGCTTCGGCAACTCTCGCTACGGCTTTTATGTCTGCTCTCTTTTCAAGGGCAGTATTGATTAAAGCTTCCTTATCGATGGAATTTTCGAATCCTGATTCTGCAATGGAAGGAAAATCATTTACCGGTATATCCAGCATAGCACTTTCTGCTTCCGAAAGGCCGATTACTCTTCCTAAATTAAGCTTTGCATTATAAAGGTTTTGCTCTGCGGCGATGGTCAACCGTTCCTGATTGGCAAGGTCTGCATTCACCTGGGCCAAATCTCCAGCAGGTTTTTTATCTGCTTTTACCAGTTCTTTCGTCATTTCCAGAACATTGCGTACTCTGGCTTCATTTTGCCGGTAAATGTCTACACTTTTATAAGCGGTGTAATAACTCCAGTACGCATTGGCGATCTGAAGAATTTCATAAGAATTTGAATATTCAAAATTATGTTTTGAGTTTTCAATATACAGCGCAGATATTTTCTCATACAGCGTATTCACATTCCCTCTCCCGCGGAGAAGCGGCTGGCTCAGGGTAAAGCTCATGTAACTGGAGTGGTTTCCGATATTAGGTCCCACATACTGGCTGAAATCGTTAAAAGGGTAGTTGTTTCTGTTGTATGAATACTGCAACCCGAATTCTGCAGTCTGGCCAGTCCGGAACTTTTTGGATAAGGTGCTGGTGAGATCTACATTGTCGGTCAATATTCTGTTTAGGTATTGATTTCTGGGATCGTTTTCCAAAAGATTATAACGGCTTTTTTTGTAGGATACATCTGATCCGAGATTGAAATCAAACATGCTTTTTTGTATAAGAAAGTTGGCTTCTGCATCTTTAATGGAAAGAAAACTTCTTTGGATGGAAGGATTTTTGTTAAAAGCCATTCCTGATAATACAAAAAGATCACTTGTAATTTTAGACTGGGCGATGGTCATACTTCCAAAACAGAATACAGAAACAATACCGGCACATTTTGCAATTACCCTTTTAAAATTTTTCATCCTTACTAATTTTAAACTTCTGAAAATCTGTTGAGTATCTGTCCGAATCTTGATCCGGCCTGAGCCACACCATCCAGAACATTAATGTCTATTAAATCTTCTTCTTCAGGTTTTCCGTAGCCCATCTGCTCGGTAGTTTTCCGAAGTCTGTTAGAAAGAAAAAGTGCCAGCGCATAGTAGAAATTTGCCCTGAAATCCGAGTTGGTGGAAAGCCTGGAATCCATTACATTTCTGGAAATTACATAAGCAACAGTGGGCTGCGTGGCAATTACCGAAACAGAGGGCGATCTTGACTCAAGGAAAGACATTTCACCTACGATTTCACCGGCTCCCAGTGTTGCAATAGTCTCATTATCCGCACCGTCTGTACACACTACAAGCTGCCCGGAAAGCACGATGTATAAGTTGTCGATAGGCTGTCCTTTCTGTATGAGTTTACTGCCTGTTTTCAATTCAATTTTACTTCCATTTTTAATCATCCACTCTACATCGATGTCGTTTAATTGTCCTAAGAAAAAAAGTACACGTTTCATTATCTTTAAGTTTAAATGGTTATGCCAAATTATTTAATTATCAGTTTACGGATTTGCCATTTTTTACGCGATAACGGACATGGCATTTTCCGTTTAAGGGTTTTTGGGTATCGTTCAGGTGTTTGCTGTTCCTGGTTTCGGTATATCGGTTCCGCCTGCTATTTTATTCAGATCTTTATCGTCCATTTCAAAATCTGAATAAGGCTTTACAGGAATATTGATGTACAGATAATCCGGGTCAGACTGATCGGTCACCATGATTTTCTTGCCATTAGGAAGGTTTCTGCCAAAGAATGCTTCTAATGTTTTTTCAGGGTCGGAGAGGAGGGATTCTTTAAACGCTTCATTATTCCATGCTTCTTCTATGATTTTAAAAAGCACTTCCTGTCCTTTCCTTTGTTCGTTTGTTAGTTTCATATTAGTTGGATGTTTTTGTAATGCTCTCTTCGCACTACCTGCATTCTTTATTTTAAAGAATGAATAAGCTCTTTCGGGGACATATTGTACTGGGCTACAAATAGTTTAGAGAAGTAATGAACATCATTGTAACCGACTGCATATGCCACCTGGGAAATTGAGTTCTGGATATAATTATCGATCAATTCTTTAGCTTTGTGCAGGCGAAGAATTCTGATATATTTGTTGGGTGAGAGATACAGCAGGCTGTTTATTTTACGATGAAGCTGTCTCTCGCTTACTGCCATTTTATAGGCAAGATCATAGATATTGATATCGTTCTGATTAATGGATCTGTAAATTTCCTTTTCGAGATTTACCAGCCAGTTTTGATCAAGTTTTGTAATTTTTGAGGGATTGATTTTTTTTGCACACATGCACTGAACGTTTTCATTGGCTTCATAAATTCCGAAAATATCTGGGCGCTCATGAAATGTCAGGCTTACCGATTTGGATTTTATTTCGGTTAAAATTTCCTCTATCAGATTATTGATTTGTTTGCTGCTGTTGAAAATAATTTCATGGCCGGGTCTTTCATTTTGTCTGCTGGCTGTAATGATGGTTTCCAGAGGATTTTTAATGTTGTGGACAATCTGGCTCAGTACATCCGGTGAAGTCCAGTCAATAGTGTTAGTCATGGTATTCATAGCTCAGTTTTTATATGGTTTGATTTGGTTAAGGTGTGTTGGTAGTGGATCGGTTTGGTGACGTAGGTGTGAATTTTATGTAGCCGGAGTAAGTTTTCTGCGATGTATTAATTTTTTGTTTTGGTGATAAAATTCTTTTAGTCCTTCATAATCCAGTGAAATAGGAATTGTTTCTGATCCAAGATAATTGATGGATTTTCCTAAAACTTTGGCTTTTATTCCCAGCAGCTTCATGGCTTTCAGAAGTTTGCTGTCGCACTCTGCAAAAGCCAGCCCTCTTTTTTTTCGGCACAAGGGAGCAATGGCGCAGACCATTAATTTTTTAAATAAAAACCGGTCTCCAATGTTTTTTCTGGTTGCAAATCTTCCGATATGCCAGATGGGCGTGCGGCGCTTTTTGTTGCTGAGCTGTAAGGGATCGATCTGGAATAATTTCTGAATTGGCAATTCCTGATGATAATCCCATTTTACAACTCTTATAACACCTTCTATTGCTCCTGAAGAATCCTTTGAAACAAAAAATTCTGAATTGAAGAATAGATTAAGGTCTTCATAATACATTTTTGTGATCATGTCCTGGATATGTTCCGTTTCGTCTGTTTCATTGTCATTGTGATGGCACATGTTTTCATTAACTACGAAATTTGCCAATTCAGACAGCTGATCCATTTCAAGCTTTTCAAAATAGTTTTGTGATTTCATGGTTATTGGTTTGTAACAAAACTATTTCATCAAAAAATGAAAACTCCTACACTAAATGGTAGTATGTACAGGCGGGATAAAAAACTATCTTTTAGTGTAGTTTTTCCTGACAGGGTGAAAAAAGTAACATTTAAAAAAAATAAATATGTATCTAATAATAAAACAGATATAATTTTTCTAGAAAAATGTATAATGTAAAATTCTTTTCACTATTTTTGGAAAAAACTAAGGATATGAGTGGGAATGACATAAACTCTTTTTTTGACTCAAGGAACACGGTTGAAGCTTCATCAGATCTGGGTGATGAGACCCTTCATTATCTTGAACCCATAAAGTCTTTTGCCCGCGCTACCTACACCAGTATTTATGTGATCGACTATGAAAAACAGGGGTTTGAATTTGTTTCTGATAATGCCCTTTTTCTATGCGGAAATACCCCGGAAGAGGTACTGCAGATGGGTTACGCTTTTTATTTCAAACATGTCCCTGAAAGTGATCTGCAGATGCTGCTGAAAATCAACAATGCCGGTTTTGATTTCTATGAAAAAATTCCTGTTTCGGAAAGAAAAGAGTACAGTATTTCTTACGATTTTCATATAAAAAACAAGGAAGGAAGACTCATCCTTATTAATCATAAACTTACTCCCATGTTTTTAACCAAACAGGGGAAAATATGGAAGGCAGTATGCATCGTCTCCCTGTCATCAGGTAAAGAGGCAGGAAATGTAAAAATTTACAAAAAAGGACAAAACAAGGTCTACAACTATGATCTTGAAACAAACACCTGGATAGTGACTGAACAGGTTTCGCTCTCCAAAAGAGAAAAAGAAATTCTTCAGCTTTCTACTAGAGGCCTTACAATCAATGAAATTGCCGATACCATTTTCGTCTCGCCGGATACCGTAAAATTCCACCGAAGAAAGCTTTTTGAAAAGCTTGAAGTTACCAATATTTCAGAAGCGATTATTTTCGCAACCAATAATATGCTTATTTGATAAGATTAATGCTGTAAAAATATACCGATTTTATTCGCTAATGCATTGATGGCGCCGTTGATCAGAAGAATATAAACAGTAATGAGTAATGTTCTGATGATTAATGAAACTTTTTTATATTCATATCCTGAAAAGTACTGATAGTAAAACCAGAATATATAAATGATATTAAGAATCGGCGTAATGGCTTTAAGGTAATA
Source organism: Chryseobacterium sp. MHB01 (assembly GCF_034651565.1). NCBI lineage: Bacteria > Pseudomonadati > Bacteroidota > Flavobacteriia > Flavobacteriales > Weeksellaceae > Chryseobacterium > Chryseobacterium sp. MHB01. The sequence goes on from NZ_JAYEDA010000001.1 coordinate 182,326, forward strand.
CAATGCATTTACATTAGTATAAAATACGGTGATGATGGGAAAAATTAAGCCAAGAATCAGCATGCCGATGGTGAGATACGTATTCAGGACAAGGTTTTCGGTGTAATTCTGTTTTGTTTTTTTAAAGATAAAGTAGCTTCCCAATGCATAAAACGGAATTCCTGATAAAATAATGAGCTTATAATACTCCCTCAATAATTTTGAATATTCGCTTAATTGTTCCTGATTGTAAATTTCACTGGCTTTCACTTTGGTTGCCCCTGTAATAACAAGCGTTATGGTAAGCACAAAAATAATGGCGGTAAACGCATTGAAATGTTTTACCCGTTTCCCCTGAACATATTCCCTGATGCTGTGGCCGGGCCTTGTAAAAAGCTCCTTAACGGTAAACAAAAACCCTTTATCCAGATGAAAAACGCCGTGCACAAGATCATGCGCCAGAAAATGCTGCAAAGAAAAACGGTGTGTAGAAGTTTTTTGTCCGCAGTGAGAACAATAGTTGTTTTCTGTTTCGCTGTTGCAGTTCAGACATTTGTTGTGATTCATGGGATATTAATTTTTATGGCGTTGCTTTAAAACAATTGTTTGCTGCAAAACTATTAAAAATTTTTATTTCGATGTTTAAGAATTGATTAATTAAATACCGTGATTTCTCATTAGGATGTAAAAATCTCGAATCTATATTTTCTGTCAAAATATAATTGTTCTTCTTCTGTTCTTTTGGTAATAATGATGCAGTTTTGTCCGTAGGTGACTGTTGAAATCTTCAATGTATTCTGGATTTTCGAAAATTCATGGTTAATCATATCCGGAAAAGAGCTTATGCTTTTCATTAAATTAAAATCCCCGACAAAACGGCCGTAAAGTCCGGCATTGGGTTTCCAGTAATTGGTTTCAATATCTTCGATAATATAAATACCGCCTTCTTCTAATAGATTTTCAAACAAATACATAAAAGTATCGAACTGATGTCTGGGATTGTGACTGCCATCATCAATGATGAGCTTTGCAGATTCTATTTTCCCTGTTATTTTTTGTAAATCTTCTTTCTTAGATTGGTCTGCTTTTATTATTCTGCATCGGTCATTGTGTACAGCTTCGGTATCGATATCAATACAGAAAAAGTTGGTGTAAGGAAAATATTCGCACCACATCTTCGCAGATTCCCCGGAACCATATCCGATTTCAAGCATGGTGAATTTCTCATTTCTTAGTTTTTCTAAAAAAGAAGGATAAAAAAAATGATAACCATGATGCATTACCTTATCGGTGCCGGCATCTTTGCATAATTCGTAAAATGATTTTTTCATGGTAATAATTTTTGTTTGGGTTTATGCTAATGCGTATTCGATAACTTTTTCTATTTTAAAACCGGACATTGTTTCTTCGATTTCGGTTTTTAGCTGATCCATCATTTCGTAATTGATTAATGTATTTCTTTCAAATTTATCTACCATATCAAGAAAAATATTCCAATAGTCAGAATTATCGTCGGGGTGAGGAATATGCGCGGAAACTCCGAGCTCCTGCAGTCTTAGCGCCACATCTTCGCGGTCGTAGCATTGCGTTCCTACTGTAAGAGAAGGAACCCGGTTCAAGATAGGATAGTGGTACATACCGGAACCGCATTGGTGGATAACCAGATTCGAAATTCCGCAGATGTAATTCAGCGGAAGCAGTTTATTGTAAAAAACTTCCTGCTTATATTTTTCGTTTACAGGATGATCGCAAGTTGTAATCACCGCATAATTTTTTTGAACAAAAAATTCAATATAATTTTCAATTGGTGTTTTGTCTATTGTACCCGTTGTAATAAATACAATGGGCTTTTTTTCATTTATCTTCAAAAATCCAAATAGTCTTTCGGTTAAGTTTTTTGAAGGCTTATCCATTACAATCAAAGGTCCGGAATAGAAATAAGAATCTTTGTCTTTTATATTCTCCGGCAACCGTTCGATGGTAGGTATTCCCGGGACGATTTTGGCTTTCGGCTTTGCATATTGCTGAAGAAAATACAGGTCAGATTCCATATTTGTTGCTGTTTCTGTATTGTGAGAGTCCGAAAAGCCGTCAGATTTGCTGCTGTTGTTTCCTTTTTCCAGAGAATGAACATGATTGGCATTTCTAAATTTTTTATCAATAGATCTAAAAATTCCTGTCCTTTGAATTGAAATTCGAGGTAGGTTATTTTTTTCAGCAATAAGAGGAGTAAAAAAAGAAGTATCTTCAATAATTACTGATGGTTTCACTATTTCATATGCTTTTTTTTCCATTTCCAGCAATTGTTCTTTTATTTTCTCCGAGTTTTCGGGAATCAGCGGATTTTCTTCTAAACTATAATTTAGTGGTACACAAGCAACTCCCTGCATGGTTAGAAAATTTTGGGAACCGCTGTTTACTAAAAAATGATTTTTTATTCCGATGCTGTGTTTCAGGTATTTCTGCTGCAAAACATATAAAGGAATCAGGTGTGAAAGTCCTCCTGCAAAATAAGGTATGGTAAGAATATTCATCAGAATTAATTATAAATGTTAAAAAAGGAATGATGATTTTTGAATTTATTTAAACCTATACAGAGGTATTGATGTTCAGCCAATTATTGATGAATTCTATTTGTTCCTCTTTATGCTTTGTGGAGAATAGGTTTATTCTCTGCTCAATATTTTCAATACAGTTGTGGCTGAAGATCTTGAAAGAGCCATTTCCCCCAAGATGATGATCCTGGCTATCCAGATTGAAGAAAGGAATATCTCCTTTCAGCATTTGCTGCATTTCATGATTAAGAATGAATTTATAATTTTCACAGTCTGCTTTTTGGTAAGCTTTCGACATCAGCTCATATAATTTTGATTCGTAAGCTTCGAAACTTTTCATAAAAACAGAGCTTCTCATGTATTTTAAAATCCTGAAATACACAAATGTCGGTCGCCATACATACCTTATTTTTTGTTTTTTGAAACCCTGAATCGGAGAATCTGAAGACATTAGTTCATCTTTTGATGATACAAACAGATCATAAGCTTTTGTAAAGCCTTCAATGAAAAAAGTTCGATAATCCCCGGCAAATAGATGCTTATCCTCGTAGAAAGGAATGTTTTCCTTGACCAGTTTTCTGAATACAAAACGGGTGTCTCTTTTAGAATCTATCGTATTGGGATGTATAACCTTTTTTTCCAGATCCATTATTTCGATATTGCCTTTAATTCCGTATCCTGCATATTCTGTTGGAACTCCGGTATTCTTATTAATAATAAGCATACTTTCCAATACAGAGAAAGGAGCTATTTTATGATGCTCATCCCAAGTGCGGATGGACTGCTGTGATAAAACCGGCTGAATAATCGTTTCATGATCTATAATTACAGGATTTTTTCCTGATGCTATCACATTTTCATAATGACAATCTTTGCTTCCTAAGAGAAGGGTAACCGCTAAAAGCACTCCGGCTTTTTGATAATACTCCTGAAGATCGGTAACAGAGTCTGCGCAATGATGATCTGCAAATTCCAGCCAGCCATAATGTTCATAATTTAGACATCTTAAAATTTTCAGATTAATATTTAATTTTTGATTTATCCAATCGATAAATACATTGTATGATTTGGCAGTATCAATATTTCTTGGTTTATAAATGAGTTTCGTATCATTGGATAATGTTACGGAAGCTGTACTTTCTCCACCGTGTCCGTCACCAAGACTCAGGTTGATATCTTTAATAGTAATATCACTGTTCAATGCTAAAGAAAATGTCTTAGAAATAAAATGAAGATCTTTGCTGAAATTTGAAAAAATATTTTGAATGTGGATGAGGTAATTGTTGACAACTGTTTTTAAAATTTTATTTAAAACAGGATATTTTATGGCTAATGTTGAATACATTGTTTCTACAAATTCACTGTAAATAGTTAAGCCATTCTTTTTTAGATCATTTAGCTCATCCTGTAACGTTACTTCTGCCACACTGCTCATTTCGTTCAAAAGTCCTATATGAAGTTTGTTTATCAATACAGCCGAAATATTTGTTTTTTTAAGTTCATTTACAAAACCTTGTGTATAGGGTACCAGAACGTCTACAAAAGGTATGTCTGCGTGCTCATCTTTAATCAGATTCATTGTCGGATTATCCATTTTCAATTGTGATTATTAGGCATTAGTAATAGGATCAATAAATAATGTAATCTATTGACAGGTAGAGTAAAAAAGATTTTATTTTAAATCTTATTTTTCAAGTTCTTTTGAGCTTTGCCCTCTGCTTCTGAACAGTAAGAAAAGACAGATGACAAGAGTGATGATGTATAAAGCATCCATCCAAGGATCTTTCAACGTCATTGTGCGAAGGTCGAGGTGCTTATATATTACAAAGCCTAAGATTATTGCAATAAGTCCTAAAACAGGTTTGAAGGCATTTTTATTCATGATTTCGGTATTATTTTTTTTGTAAATATACAGTGAAAAAACTATCAAACAACCACTCAAAAGGGTGGTTGTTTGATGATATAAAATTAAAAAAGGATTGTAGTATCTTACCAGTGAGAAACCACCCAGCTCACACCAATACCTAGAGCAACACCTGCTACATAAGCAGCAGCAATGGGAGTAGCTCCTCCGGCGATCATTTCCAGTTGCTCTTCTGTTAATTCCAATTCATCCAAGCTTACTTTTGTAGGAATGTTTAAATAGATTACAGATTCATCTGTTTGGTCTTCAACGATAATTTTCTTATCTGTTGGTACAGCCTTTCCTGTCAGCTGCTCGATTGTAGAAGCAGGATTTTTAATTAACTGCTCTTTAAAAGAAGCACTTTCCCACGCTTTTTGTGCTAAGGTTTTTAAAAGCTCAGCCCCTTTTTCTTGTTGTTCTATTGTTAAGTTCATTGTTTTGATTTTTTTTAAGTGATTAATTTTTTATTGGGCATTTTTTTATTGGTGCGTTGCAGCCCATACTGCTACACCAGCCATAAATCCGTAACCAATAGCAACGAATGTTGGCGTAAGTCCACCAGCTACCTGCTCAAGTTGCTCTTCAGTAAGCTCCAGCGCATCAAGATTCAGCTTTTTCGGGATGTTGAAATAAACTGTAGAATCATTTGATTGATCAACGACTACCAGCTTTTGTCCTTCCGGCAGGTTGATTTTATGACCTGTAAGTTTTTCCATTGCCTGTACAGGATTTGCAATTAATTCGTTTTTGAATTCAGCATCTTCCCATGCTTTTTGTACTACTTGAGCGTTCAGTTTTTGTTCTAGTGTTAATTCCATGTTTGTAATATTTTGTTGTTAGTTTTAAATTAAATTGTTGTTAAAATTGGGATAGTAGGAATGAAAGGCCCTGTTGTTCCGCCAGGGAAAGGAAACGTAGTGTCTCTTGGCGGCCAGATTGCAGCTCCTCCGGAAACTGCTTCCAGCTGCTCTTCGCTTAGTTCTGCATCAGCCGTGTTTTTCGGAGCGGCCGGGATGTTGATGTAAACCGCAGATTCATCAGACTGATCTCTTACGATTAATTTTTTTCCTTCCGGTAAATTCAGTTTTTTACCCGTTAATTTTTCGATGGCAGCTACAGGATCGTTTACCAGTTCTTTTTTGAACTCTGCATCTTCCCATGCTTTCTGTACGATTTCTGCGTACGTTTTTTGTTCTTGAGTGAATTCCATGTTTTTAATATTTTAAGTTAGTATTAGTTATTCGCTGAAAATTGGCGGAAAAGGATTGTAGGGTCCTGTGGTTCCTCCTGGAAAAGGAAAGTCCGGTATGCGTCCTCCGGCAGCAATTCCACCTGAAACGGCTTCCAGCTGCTCTTCGTTGAGTTCTGCGTCTACAGAATTTTTAGCAGGTGCAGGAATATTAATGTAAACAACCGATTCATCAGACTGATCTCTTACTACCAGTGTTTTTCCTTCCGGCAGGTTCATTTTTTTACCTGTTAATTTTTCGATGGCAGCTACGGGATCGTTTACCAGTTCTTTTTTGAACGCTGCATCTTCCCATGCTTTCTGTACGATTTCTGCATACATTTTTTGTTCTTGAGTAAATTCCATACGTATTAATTTTGTATTTGTTTGATTTTTATTTGGGTGAATAAAGGCTTAGCGAGGATAAGAAATCCACAACATCTTTTATAATTCCTGTTTCCCTGCCTCCGGCCACCATATCCAGCTGGTTCTCATTAAGCTCGATATCGTCAGTATTGGGTTTTGCCGGAATGTTGATGTATACGGACGAGTTGTCCGTCTGGTCACGTACTATGATTCTTTTTCCATCAGGCAGATTCAGTTTCGTACCTGTAAGTTTTTCAATGGCTTCTACGGGATTCTCCAAAAGTTCTTTTTTAAACCCGGCATCATCCCATGCTTTCTGTACGATCTCTGCGTACATTTTTTGTTCTTGAGTGATTTCCATAATATGAGTTCCTTTGTGTTGTTATTATAGTTTTATAAAATCGTGTAATTTCGGAAATAGAGCGTCTACAATACTCCCCATTACGTTTTGTCCTCCTGCAATAGCTTCCAACTGGCCTTCGGAAAGCTCCATGTTTTCCAAATCCGGCTCGGAGGGTATGTTCACGAAAATTTTAGAATTGTCAGACTGGTCTGCTATGATAAGCTCTTTTCCTTCCGGTAAGGTGATCTTCGCGCCGGTAAGGTTTTCAATGGCTGTTACCGGATTCTCAATTAATTCTTTTCTGAAGCTCAGGTCTTCCCAGGCTTTAGAGATCACTAATTGTAATACTTGTTGTGCAGTTTTTACTTCCATTATTTCGTTGTTCTGATATTGTAAAGCTACACTGTTTAAGAATGATAAATTTGCCAAAATCGCCGACAGGATTGTCAATTTATTTTTGTTGTTTTATTGTCCGATGAAGGCTACAGCAGCGTATGATGCCGATGCTTCCTGGTTTCTTTCCACGAAATACATTTTGATTTCTCCTTTTCCCTTTACCTGGATATTTCCTCTGTAGTGAAAAGAAAAGTCTTTTTCATCTTTAATTTGTTCATATAAATATTCGCTGATGTTTACTTTTCCGGTCATCCCGTTGCTCTCCATGCGGCTTGCTGTATTCACGGTGTCACCCCAAACGTCGTACTGGAATTTTTTTACTCCGACAATTCCGGCAACTATCGGCCCGACATGAATTCCCAGGCGCATTTCGAATACCGGCTTGCCCGTTGAATTTTCCAGTTTTCTTTTCAGCATAAATTCCTGCATTTCAATACCTGCGCAGACAATATTCCGTAAAGAATCCTTATGAGGCTGGGGAATACCTCCGGCTGCCATATAAGAATCACCGATGGTTTTTATTTTTTCGATTTTATACTTTTCAGAAATACTGTCAAAAGCTTTAAAACAGATATTGATCTCTTCAACCAATTCCTGAGGCGAGAGTTTTTCAGAAGTTTCCGTGAATGATTTAAAATCGGTGAAAAGAATGGAAACCATACTGAAATTCCGGGCATCCACATAGCCTTTTTCTTTCAGCTCGTCGGCAATTTCCTGCGGAAGAATGTTTAATAATAATCTTTCGGAGTTGTCTTTCTCTACACGGATAGCCTCCCTGGACTTTTTCATGAAAGCCAGCCGGTTCCATAATCCGGCTGCAATAATCAGGATAAAGAGAAGCGTAAGCATGATGTAATTTTTCTGTCTTTCCTTTTTTTCCACCTCCTCCTTATGTCTGGTTTGGATCAGATGTTCTTTTTTAACAAAAGAAAGACTGTCTAGCAACTGTTTCTGCTGAAATTCCATTCCTAAAATTTTATTAGAAGTTTGTTCAGACTGCAGGCTGTCTTTGAACGCCTGATTTTTTTCGTAATAATCCAGCGCTTTTTTATTGTTTCCTAAAAGTTTATATGTTTTATACAGACAATCGCAGGCATCCTTTTTTACACTCACGGCACCCAGTTTTTCAGCCATGGAAAGAGCGGTTTCACATTTTATTCTTGCTTCTTCGGCTTTTCCTTTCTGCAGAAGAATATTTCCGAGGGCAATTTGCGAGACACTTGTATATTGAAGGTTATTGATTTTTACAGCAGTTTTCAGGGACTGATTATAATAATTCCTTGCCTGCTCCACATCATTCTGCATTCTGAACAGTTCCCCGAGATTAAATAAAACTTCCGTTATTTTCTGCTTATCATTTAAAGCTTCTGCAATCTGTAAGGATTTGATGAAATTTTCACGGGCATTTTTGAAATCATGCTGTTTCATATATACTTCTCCGATTCCGTTGAGATTTTGCGCTAAAGATTTCTGATCATTCAGCTTTTGATAAATCGCATTTGCCCTTTTATAATATTTCATGGCATTGCCGAAATCTTTAATATTCAAATAAATTCCGCCAATGTTCTGGGTGGTGGCTGCAATGATTTTCTGATCGCCCAGTTTTTCCTGAATTCCGACGGCTTTTTTGTAATATTCCAGTGCTTTCAGATGGTTTCCTAAATAATAATGAATAGCCCCGATATTATTCATCGCAGAAGAAACCCCTTTGATATTATTGATTTTCTGATAAACCTCAGCACACCGGTTGAAGTAATTCATGGCTTCAAGGTATTTTCCCTGGTAATAATACATGGTTCCTATTTTATTTAAAGCATCTCCGGCTCCTTTGGTGTTTCCTTTTTCTTTATAAATATCAAGGCTGTTTTCAAAAAAATGCAGTGCTTCGGCATACTTTCCTGCATTCTGAAGCGCTTCTCCTTTCTGATAAAAATCGTCCCCGTTTTGGCTGGTTTTCGGAACCGTATTTTTTACCGGATCAGCACTTACCTGACCGAAAAATCCCAGTTTCTGAGTTCCTAAGACCAGAAAAAAGAGGAGTGTTGAAAGTATCTGAAACCTTTTCATAATTCTTTTGTACTTTAAATTGTAAGCAAAAACGTATACATTCAGAGGCTGAATATATACGTTGAATTGTTCTTTAGTAAATGGAATTTAAGATTAATTCCCACCAAATAAATCGCCATTCGAATTACTGATAATAAGAATTACCGGTGGCGGATCAGCCTGTCCCGAACCTCCGGCTACGATATCCAGCTGATCTTCGTTCAGTTCCATATCATCCATATCAGGCTCTGCCGGAATATTGATAAAAATTGTTGCCGGGTTAGATTGATCTACAACAGCAATGTTTTTGCCTTCAGGAATGTTCATGGAACGTCCTAAAAAACTTTCAATAGTCTGTTTCGGATTGGCAATCAGATTTTGTTTAAATACCGGATCCTTCCATGCTTTCTGTACTATGGATTGCAGGGCTTCCTGTTCATTCTTAGTGCTCATTTTGATAGTTTTTGGAATGTTTACTAGTGTAAAATTACTCCGATCAGGGCTGACATACCCGCCAAATAATCTGTTTATCTGGCATAATTACTTTCACAGCTAATGTTAAAGTTGCCGTGTATGTAAAAGAGTATTAAAAGATTTGAAATTAAGATTTAGAAATCTGGAATGAAGATGTGGATTCATCTAAAATAAAAACCTTAACAATTGATGTTAAGGCTTATTGATTAAAATGATGAATGTATGTGGAAGGCTTTAAAGTGACTGAAAATATTATATTTTAAAAAATTAAGGTATAATTTCGGTCCATCCTAACTGTAATATCGTTTTTTAAGCCACAAGCTTATTTTTACAAGCAGAATAAGAACCGGAACTTCCACCAACGGGCCGATGACACCTACAAAAGCCTGTTGGGAACTGATTCCGAAAACAGCAATGGATACAGCGATGGCCAGCTCAAAATTGTTTCCTGTTGCGGTAAATGATACGGATGCATTTTTATCATAAGGGATATTCAGTGATTTGTTGATAAAGAAGCTTACAAAAAACATCAGCATAAAGTAAATGATAAGAGGAATGGCCACTTTTACAACGTCTAAAGGCAACTTGACAATGGTGTCGCCTTTAAGGCTGAACATCAATACAATTGTTAATAACAATGCATATAATGTAAGAGGAGAAACGGCAGGAATAAATTTCCTGTTGTACCATTCTGTTCCTTTCAGTCTGATTAAAAAATAACGGCTTAATAAACCGGCCAGGAAAGGAATTCCCAGATAGATCAAAACACTTTTAGTAACATCTTTCACTGATACGGTGACATTGAAATGTGCAAGCCCTAATTTTTCAGGTAAAACATTAATGAAAAGCCATACCATAAAGCTGTAACTCAATACTTGAAAAATACTGTTCAGCGCTACCAGCAATGCGCCATATTCACGATTCCCTTTTGCCAGGTCGTTCCATACAAGAACCATAGCGATACATCTTGCCAAACCAATAAGAATAAGCCCGATCATATAGTCCGGTTCGTTTCTTAAAAAAACGACAGCCAGTATAAACATTAGAACAGGCCCGATTATCCAGTTTAAAATTAAAGAGATTCCGATTGCTTTTTTATCCTGAAAGATTTTAGGTAATAATGTGTAGTCAACTTTTGCCAGCGGAGGATACATCATGACGATTAGCCCGATTGCTAATGGGATATTTGTGGTTCCTGCGGACATTCTATCGGCCATTTCGGCAATTCCGGGATAGAAATATCCTAAGCTTACTCCCAAAAACATGGCCAGGAATATCCAAAGAGTAAGGAAGTTATCGGGAAATTTTAATTTTGTTTGCATATCTTTTAATCTGTTCCTACTATTTTACTCCTTCTTTCCATCAGTACGCTATCTCTCCAAATTCCTCCCAGTCTGCCTATTTTTTCGCGATAGCCTATGATTCTGAATCCAACAAGCTTATGCAAAGCTATGGTTGCTTCGTTTTCGGGAAACATTCCCGACTGCAAAGTCCAGATTCCGTGGGTTTCACTTTCATTAATGAGATTTTCCATCAGTATTTTTCCCACACCTTTTCCTCTGTGATTTTTGGATACATAAATACTTACTTCAGCAACACCTTCATAAACGCAACGGCTGCTTACTTTAGACAAAGCTACCCATCCCAACGCTTCGTTATTTTCAAAGGCTATCAATCTGCTGTGTTCCAATTTATTTTCATTCCAGGTTTCCCAGGAAGGAACGGAAGTTTCAAATGTTGCCATGCCTGTATCGATACCTTGCCTGTATATTTCAGCGATATCCGGATAATGATTTTTGTTGATTGATATAACTTCCATTTTATTTTTTTATCTGTGAAAAAACATAAAGCATTTCAGCGCCGATTTCCAGGCTTCTTTCATGGTAAATTCTTGTCTGTTCCGGTGTGCCATCGGAAACTTTAGGATCATCAAATGTAATGGGAATACGCTGCTCGGCACCGGCAATAAAAGGGCAGCCGCCATCGGCCTGAGAACACGTCATAACCGCCGCAAATTCCCGGAGCGGATTAAAAGAACTGTCATATTTTTTAGAAAAACCGATAATCGGATGACTGTTTTCACAGTATTTAACAGCATACACCGGATTTTCGGAATCCGAAATTTTTGTAATGAAAAAGCCTTGCCCGATAAGTGTTTCTGCTACTTTAGGAAACAATGCCGTTTCTTCTGTTCCGCCGGAATAACTGCTCAGTCCCGGAATATTATAGTAAGCCGCTGCTGTCTGTGCCCAGATCTGTGCTAAATGGCTTCTCCTTGAATTATGCGTACAGATAAAATTAATTCGGATTTCTGTTTTTTTATCCATCTTTTTCTGGATGAAATCAATTAACGGGGCAAGTGTATTTTTCCTTTCCTGACTGATTTCCTGATGCTTCATCAGGTCAATCGTTTCTGATAGTTTAGGATACATTGATTATTTATTTAGGATATTATTTAACAACACCCTGAGTTTGGCATGCAGCAGGAAGATGAATCAGAAGAAAGTTCAGATAATTTGATTTTTTGTTTTTCTTCAGGAATTCCACAGGCATCTTGTGCTAAGCAGGCAGTGGTGGTATTGGTAAGAATAAAATTCTGCCCGTTAAACTCAAGATTATATTTTCCGATAGTAGTATTCTGGTATTCTACTTCAATTTCGCCGTCTTCAAGACCAAGCTTATCTTCGGAGAGCTTAATGATATTCAGAAGTTTTGAGGGTTTCAGCCTGTGCTCAAAATCGTTCGCATTCCACAATTGGAAACTTACTGTTTTTTCTTTACGAATTGTTCCTCCGCAGTCAATAAAGTGTTTTATAACTGTTCCAACTTCTGTTACGTGAAAATGTTCCGGAACAAAGGTTCCGTCTTCCAGCTGAAATTCAACATTTTCTAATGTAGGTAAAATTGTTTTGATTTCTGATAATTTCATAATGCTAAGTTTATTGGTTAAATGCAATATTGCGATGATTAAAAGTAAAAAAATACTTAACAGCACTTTTGGTTGGCAACCGTAACAATTATTTTTGAAAAATAATCTTTCAGTATGCTAAAGGTATTTTCATCAATGCAATAACAGATAGCTGTTCCTTCGATGTTTCCTTTGATAAGTCCTGCATTTTTCAGTTCTTTCAAATGCTGAGAAACGGTAGCTTGTGCCAAAGGTAATTCATTGACAATGTCGCCGCAGATACAAGTGTCTACCTTCAGCAGATACTCAATAATGGCAACTCTTGCGGGATGCCCCAGTGCTTTGGCAATGATTGCTATTTTATTCTGTTGATCTGTAAAATGATCTGTTTTAGTTGCGCCCATAAATAATTATATATTGCAATATTACGATTAAGTGATTAATTATCCTAATAAAATATATTTTTTTTATATCATATTGCTCTTTTCAGATATTGGCTAAGACCAGTTATTGTTGCGGTCTTCTCTTTTGAGTTCTCTTTGCACTTCGTCGATTTCCTTAAGAGGAATATGAAAACTTTCGTTGATATATTGAAGAATGCCTTCATGGGTTTTATCATTCACTTTTCTGATAAAAAGCTGGTTGCTGTTTTTAAGTGATTCAATAAGGTGGATCTGATATTGATTTTTATTGAAAAAATTTTTTTCGATAAAGACTCTTTTATCATCATTTACAATAATATCCTTGAAAACCGTATTCATAAGAACCGTCTGGAAAAATGATTCTGCAGGTAGAAGGGTATGGAGGTAATAATCTTCAAAGTCCATCACCCGTTTGTTATTAACAAGAAAAGTACAGGTTTCTCTGGTAAATATAAACCATTTGCCTCCGATATAGGGGATCACTCCATCCATAAATTCTCTTTTATAAATTAACGAAGAAATTTTATGGCTTAATTCCGTAAAATGATTCTGGATTCTTCGGAGTGTATCAGGTCTGTAAAATTTCTGGTCGTAGTAAAAAAGGTAATTTCTGCCGTTATGAGCTGTAAGAAACTGGCGGATGATGTTTTGGGACTTCAGGGGATGGTCTTCACCGCTTAAATTGATAAAGTAATCCCATTCCTTACTTACATTCAGCAGATATTCCATTGCGTTAAGCTCTGCCTGGATCATGCTGAAACCTTCCGGCATGATATTCATACTTTCCAAAACAAATGCATTCGGATATTGCATCAGATACACTTGAATTTCTTCTGTTAGCTCCGCTTTGGCCTTTCTGTCGATATGGATAAGGTAAAACTGATCCCGGGTATAGATCTTTTCAAACATGGCCCTGAAAACATCCGCTTTATGATGTACCATAATAAAATAGGCAATTCTGACTTGTCGGGGTGAATGCTGATCCTGGATTTCGGATTGGGTTTGCGGGAGGTTCATGTGGGTTTGCATCGGTACGGAATTTAAATCATCCGCATTTTTGCAAACAATTTGTTTGAGGTGTAAGCTACGAATAAAATTTTGATAATCAATTAATTATATTTGCTATTTTATACTTTGTTTTACCGTATATTTGCAATGTGTTCATAAGACAGGTTCCTGCCTTCGCTAAAACTGGCATCGTTTAAATCATATTTAGATCTCTCAGTCTTGCTTCTACAGCTGCCCAATTATTAATCCGATTTCGAATTAACAACCGGAACTTTAATTCCGAAAATTATAAGAAATGCTATGTTATTGCAGGCTGTCCGATATTTTGAAATAACATGGAAGCTAAGCAAGAAGCTGATAAATGGAAAGAGTATCACTTGATTTATTTATCCTTACAATATTGCCTATTCAGATCCGAGAATGGATTTGCTCACAAGATACCGGAAACTCCCGAACAGTTATGATCAGTTTTAAAAGCTTACATTTAATTAATCCCATCATCCGTGCCGTAACAGAAGCCGGATATTCCAAACCTACAGAGATACAATATTCTGTAATTCCTCATATTCTGGCCGGAAAGGATATCATCGGATGTGGGCAGACCGGTACCGGAAAAACTGCTGCATTTGCAATGCCTATCCTGCAACTGCTGAAAAAGTATACTCCCGATCACAATGAAATAAGAACTTTAATACTTACCCCCACAAGAGAACTGGCCATACAGATTGAAGAAAATTTAGGAATCTACAGTAAGTATCTTCCTCTTTCCCAGCTGTCTGTTTATGGAGGAGTTTCTACAGGCAGCCAGCTTGCTGCTTTAAGGAAGAGAGTGGATATTCTTGTAGCGACGCCGGGAAGACTTCTTGATCTTGCAGGGCAAAGACATATTGACCTTTCCAAAATAGAAGTTCTCGTTCTGGACGAAGCAGACCGTATGCTGGATATGGGTTTTATCAATGATGTAAACAAAATACTGAGGATGATTCCACAGAAAAGACAAACCCTGTTTTTTTCTGCTACAATGCCTGTTGACATTCGGAAATTTGCAAAAACCATGCTGCAGAATCCTGTTGAGGTAACAGTACACCCTTTGTCGGCAAAGAGCGTGGATGCTGTAAATGATGAACTTCCGGATGTTCCGGAAATCTATATTCACCGAAATGGCAGAACGGGAAGGGCAGGGGCCAAAGGAACAGCAATTGCTCTCTGCAATGCAGAAGAACAGGTAGATTTAAAAAATATCCAAAAACTGATTGGCTTTACCATGCCGGTTAGACAATTTCAAAAATGAGTTCTGTAAAATATACAGAACGATATACTATTAATTTTTAATAATAATTACAATGCAAAAAGGCACCGTAAAATTTTTCAATGAAGCAAAAGGCTTCGGTTTTATTTCCCCTTCAGAAGGTGGGACAGATATATTTGTACATTCTTCGGGACTGAACACAAGATCTATCCGTGAAAACGATCAGGTTGTTTTTGATGTACAGAAAGGTGACAGAGGCTTAAATGCGGTTAACGTAAAACTCGCATAATTTAATCGATATATTACTTTTATTTTCGTTATATCATCAGCCTCTTGCTCTATGCAGGAGGCTTTTAACGGTTTAAGTATTATACAGACGGAAATAATACTTATTTTATTCACTTAACAATTAAATAATATAACAATGGTTATCATCAACAATTACGAAGAATATAAATTGCTGGAAGGTACAATGGTGGGCAGTTCTTCCTGGCATATCATAGATCAGGATCAGATCAACCGGTTTGCAGATGCGACACTGGATCATCAGTGGATTCACGTAGATTGTGAAAAAGCGGAGCACGAAGGACCATATCAGTCGACAATTGCGCACGGTTACCTTACTCTTTCACTGATACCTTATCTTTGGAAACAGATCGCAGAGGTACGTAATGTCAATCTTGAAATCAATTACGGAATAGAAAATTTCAGATTCGGGATTCCTGTAAAAGTTGATTGTGAAGTTTCTCTTCAGGCTACTATCCGGTCTGTCAATAACCTTAAAGGAACGGTTAAAGTTATTGTCGGGGCGAAGCTTCTTATTAAAAATGAGCTTAAACCTGCGTATACAGGCGATGTGGTATTTCTTTATCAGTTCAAATAGAAAATTTCATTTGAATAAACATCATTAACTTTTATAAGAAGTACATTTTTTATAGAATATCATAAAACCTTTATGTATAAAAACAAATACTTACGGACATGGACAATCATTGTTCCGCTTTTATCATGGCTCTTATATTTTGCAAGTGCTTTTTTTTCTTCAGGCTATTATTCGATCCTTTTAACTTTTTTACTATTGGGAAGCGTTTTGGCGGCAGTTTATCACTCGGAAGTTATTGCACACCGCATTGGTGAACCTTTCGGTACATTGCTTTTGGCGTTTGCCATTACGGTGATAGAAGTGGGACTTATCATTTCCATTATGCTGGGCGCGAAAGGGCTGGAAACAATTACCCTGGCAAGAGATACTGTTTTTGCGGCCGTAATGATTATTCTTACCGGAATTATCGGGATCTGTATTGTCATAGGTTCATTGAGATACCGGGAGCAGTCTTTTACCCTGAAAGGTGTAAGCACAGCTCTTATTACTCTTACAGCAGTAGTGGTATTTCTGCTTATACTCCCGAATTATACGGTGAGCCACAGCGGCGGAGAATATACATCTTTTCAGCTGCTTTTCATTGCGCTGATCTGCCTGTCACTTTACATCGGCTTTACAATGGTTCAGACAATAAGGCACCGGAGCTTCTTTATTTCACCACAGAACAAACTTTTGGAAGATCATGGTAAAAAAAATAATTATAAAAAAAGTTCTTATAAGACGATCTACATCAGCAGTTTTTTTCTAATGCTTTGTCTTGGGATAGTAGTATTGATGGCAAAGCTGCTTTCTAAAGATGTTGAATTTCTGGTGATTGCTGTTGGTGCACCCAGATCTGCAGTTGGGATTATCATTGCCGGGATCGTGCTTTTGCCCGAAGCGCTGTCGGCGTTCAGGGCTGCAAAAAATGATCAGATCCAGACTTCTTTGAATCTTGCATTTGGCTCTGCACTGGCAAGTATCGGGCTAAGTATTCCGGCTATTGCAATTATATCTGTTATTACCGGTATAAGAATGACGCTGGGTATTGATATCAAATCAACAGTCCTTCTCGGGCTTTCTTTGTTTATTATCACGGTATCACTGGCTACCGGTAAGACCAATATTATGCAGGGGATTGTATTGGTAGGGATTTTTTTAATTTATCTTTTTATAGCCGTAGTGCCTTAAACAGTGCAATGTTTTTATGTAAATCATTTGTTATTGTTGCGTAATTTATAATTTGCGTGAGTGTCCTTTTCCGAATTTACAAGAATAGTTTCGGCTAAGCTTACTCGTGAGCAAAAGTTTGAGCTTATTCGTATTATGGCCAAACTCGATCATTTTCATATAGAAGTTTTTTTCGAAAATAAGGAACCTGCCAATCTTTTAGATAGGGTAGAAAAAAATATTTCAGGTATAATAAATTTCATATAAGTTTCTGAGATTAAATAGAATACTTTGATGAGTTATCAGCAATGTTATTTAGATTTTAATTTAATGATAAAAAATTTATAGCATATACTATTTTTGTAGTTATTTTACTACATCAATGTACTGTTTAGACTACAAAATGGTCTTGCTTGTCGCAGTAGATTTGTAATGTTTAAAGAGAGCAACAAACAACTATACAAATTAAATTGTGCTATAAAAAAATAGTCACTTTTGTCAATATTATAAATAAAATATTTTTATGAGAAAAATTTTACCGTACATCGCTGTACTTACTTTTCTAACAGTTCTATCTTGCCGGAATGATGGCGACGAAATTCAGGATCAGCAGGAAACGGGTCCTATTTTAAGTTCTGATGCCGGTACATTAAGCAAAAGAATCGACTTTGGAAATGCCGGTGTGCTGGATATGAAATCAAGTTCCGGTGGTAAAACAGTTCAGGCAGGTAATTTTCCCCTCGTATTGGTGGCTGAAGTAGCACCGCCGGTTTATAACGGAAAAACATTAAGAGCAACTCATGTTTCAGTGGAAGGAAATTATGCTTATGTTTCCTATAATACGGAAGGCGAGACCTATCTTGGAGCCATCGAGGTTTTAAATATCACAAATCCGAATGCTCCGCAGCTTGTCATGCAGGCAATCCTCCCGGATACAGATGTAAGCTCTGTACGATACGATAACGGTAAATTATATATTGCAGGTGCTAAAGATATTTATGCTTCGGGAGCATCATCACCTGCTTTTGTAGGAAGTATGACACTTAACGGTGGTATGCTTACCAACACACTTCAGCAGACTGTACTTAACGGTAAGGTAGGAACGGATGTTACTTCCAGCAGCTCAAAATACTATGCTGTTTCAGGAGCGACGGGTGTTTTGGCACAGCTTAATAAAAGCAGTCAGCAAATTGAAATGTCGATCCCTCTTACTGATCTCAGAGCATTGGGATATAACAACAATAAAATTGTTGTATTGAGCGGAACGGAAGGTGTAAAAATTTATGATGCAAATGGTCTTAATTTAATCACTTCTTTCTCAACTTCCACAGATGTGGCAGAAGCTAAAAGAACGATTGATTTTATCGACGGGAAATTATTGGTTTCGGAAGGATATAATGGAGTTGGGGTTTATAATTTAACTTCAGGAACAAAACTTCAAACGCTTTCTTTACCTACACAGGTTCCGGGTGTTAATGCTTCGGATATTGTAAGCAATGCAGTATCTGTAAATTCAGGAAGGATATTTGTAGCCAATGGAGGGGCCGGTCTTTATGTTTATACTACGGATAATAATCAGCTTAAACTTATGGGTTCGCTTGATTTAACAGGTTCTTCTAATTTCGTAATGAGTAAAGGGGAGTATATCTTCGTTGCAACAGGAACCGGAGGATTAAAAATTATTAAAACCGTAGCTCCTGAAAGTGGTGCTCCCAACTGTTCTGGTTATGCAGTTTACAACGGAAGTGATTGGCTGAATGTGAACTCCGGACAAACATTAGAATACTCCGGAACAAAGAGCCTTCAGGGAATCAATGTAAACCAGACTCTTACTTGGTGCGGGGCATTAACAGCTTCTCAGGGAGTTAACCTGAACAGCAATTCAACATTCAATATGTACGGGCAGTTCTATCAGGGTACACAAAGCAACCCATGGAACTCACTTAATATCAACAGTGGTGCGCTCCTTAACCTGAAAGGTAACCTTACAACTTATGGGCATATGATCCTTAACAGCAACGCCAACTGGAAAATTGAAGGAAATGTAACGATTTTCGGAAACCTTACCATTAACCAGGGATCAAAAATTGAATTTATCGGAACCAATTCATCCATTACCATTCACGGGACAGTTACCAAAAATGGTACTTCAACAATTACCGGAACATTTACGGATGTTAATAATAAATTGTAATCAAAATTATAACACATTAATAAAGGAGACCTTTTTGGTCTCCTTTTTATATCTATCACCTGAATTTAAGTGAAAAATAATATTTACAGCGGATAAACAGTAATAATGACGCCGCTTCCAATGGTTCCCGACTGATCTTCAAACTCAAAATCCATTCCTTCGTAGAATTTATCGTTTGGCAGGTCATCATTTATCATCGTAATTTCGGCACTGATAATATCTCCGGGAAATACAAGTTCTGTCTCAGAAAAAGTCTGGCTTGCCATATACAGCTTGCTTTCGAAAGCAAATTTCAATGAAGCCCGGAAACCGGATGAAACAGGAGTGACAATGCCACCATCTTCTGTTGTTTTATAAGTCATTAATGCTTTAAAGTGGGGGCGTTTTTTCATGAGGTAAATTTTTAAACCAAGCAACCGAACATCAAAAACAGTTTAATGATCACTTGTTTGTTTTGGTGTTTCTGCAGCCTTCTCTATTTTCTTTCTGAAAGATAGTGAAATATTCGAAAACTGCTGTTATAGAAAACTGTCGTGAGATCATCCTAAACTTTATATATTTTATAAATTTGAATAAAGTTTAATGAATAATAATTATGATTAATGATTACAGAAAATATGAACTATTCGGAAAGACCCTGATGCAGAAAATCGAACTGAAAGGGCCGTTCAGATACGATTTTCCGGTGGCAGAACAAGCGTGTTTTATTTATGTAATGAAGGGAGAACTTCAATACAGATCGGATGATAAATCGGTTAATATTCCTACGGATTATTCGTTATTGCTGAATTGTATAAGTTCTGGAAAGCATATTCAGAATTCCAGTCGTGAGGAAAGCTGTCATATTGTTATCGTTACTTTTTATCCTGATATTTTAAAGAAGATTTATGACCGGGAATTGCCGTTGCTTATGCAAAAACCGGAAAATATGGTTTCAAATAAATCCAATCAGAAGATTAATAACGATTTTCTGGTTAAGAAATATGTGGAAGGCCTGCTTTTCTATTTTGAAAACCCTTCGCTCGTCAACGAAGATATCCTGATTCTTAAGCTAAAGGAAATCATTTTACTGCTGGCTCAGTCTGAAAGTGCAGCATCTGTTCAGTTGATCCTGTCCCGGCTTTTTTCTCCGGCGGCTTATTCTTTTAAGCAGATCATTGAAGCGAATTTGTTTTCACAGTTAACTATTGAGCAGCTGGCCGAACAGAACAACCTCAGTGTTTCTTCCTTCAAAAGAGAATTCGCAAGACTTTATAACGACACACCTGCCCATTATATAAGAAATAAAAAACTTGAGAAAGCAGCAGATCTACTCCTGATTTCAGATGAAAGGATTACCGATATTGCATATGATTGCGGATTTAATGATCTTGCAACATTTACGAAGAGCTTTCAGGATAAATTCCACAGCAGTCCTTCAAATTACCGTCTCAGCCACAAAGAAAGCAGATGAATAAGTATTTCTGAATATTTTCGGAGTTGATTTTTGAACCAAAATCGCAAACATCTGAACCAAATCGCAAAAACATTTTTGTCTATCTGTTGCAACTTTGCCTTGTCAGTTTCAGGGAAAAAATTTTCTCTTACAAGCCTGACAATTTTTAGTTGAAAACAAATTTTAAATAAAACAAAAATGAATTTATCAGGTTTAGGAATTTTTCATACCATCATTGGTATTTCGGCAATTGTAGCAGCAGTAACAGGATTTGTTAAATATGGCAAAATCAATCTTGCTGCGGGTTCTGGGAAAGTATATTTTTATACAACACTTGTGACTTCAGTTACGGCATTGGGTATATCAAAACACGGAGGTTTTAATGCGGGGCATGTTTTTTCATTATTTATTATTCTTCTTATTGCTGTTGCTTATTTTTTATATTCGAAAAGAAAAGAAAGCAGCAAAGCGAGGTATTTTGAAACCTTTTTGCTGTCATTCAGCTTTTTTCTTTCTCTTGTACCCACAGTTAATGAGACATTTACAAGAGTTCCGCTTGGCCATCCGCTTGCTAAAGACATTAAAGATCCGGTAATCGCGCAAACACTTCTTTTTCTTTTCATTCTTTTTATTGCAGGCTCTATTTTCCAGTTTATAAGACAGAGGAAATCAACAGTAAAAAATTGTTGAGTGAAAATTAATTCTAATTTATAAATTATTATCAATCCTAAATTCTCTTATCAATCTTCAGAAATTATATTGTATGCATGACTTACTTGCACGCTGTCCAAAAAGTTTGAGGAGCGTTTTTTTTCGCCACCAAAGATGAAGAGATCATTTTTTATGCTCCTTAGGAACAAATTAAATGATTATTTCAGGCACTACGGTGTAAAATGATGATTAAAACTGAAAAAAAAGTTTAATAAAGAGACCATCCAACTTTATGGACAGCCTCTTTTTTTTCTTATAAAAATTCGGGATATTTTCGCTGATACTCATTAATAATGTATCCATAAAGTATATTCCCAAAATACACTTGTGCAAGAAATAGCAGCCGGATGGTTTTATTAATTTTAAATGTTTGTAAAGTTGAGTTTTTGTTAATAAACCTTAATGAATAAAAATGGGATACCTCTTTTTTTTTAAATAATTTTGATGCGTGAAAAGTGAAATATTCAATTATTTACTTATGTAAATAATTGAATGGGTGATTAATATATAACGCGTGTAATTATTTTTTTTAAAACAATGATAAGGGCAAAAAAGGAAGATATTCCTAAACTGGTAGCACTGCTGACCGCATCTTTTGAAGATAACAAATCTGCAAATTTTGCTGTAAAGAACAAAAAATCACTTCCCGGACTTTTTGAATATTCAATTGCAAAAGGGTTTCTCTTTGGTGATGTCTGGATGAATGATGATAGAACGGTCTGTGCCATTTTACTGGATCCGAAGAAAAAAAAGCCTGGCATACAATCGGTTTTGCTTGATCTTCAATTGATCTTTAAAGTGGTAGGACTATCAAGAATTAAGAAAGTTCTGAAGAAAGAGGACATTACTGAGCAAACCCTTCCTCAAAATGTAGATTATATTCATTTGTGGTTTTTGGGGGTAATCCCGAAATTACAGGGCAACGGAATAGGAACCTCGTTTTTACAGGAGCTGATAGAATATTATAAAGCTTCAAAAGAAGCCATGTGCCTGGAAACTTCTACATTAGTCAATATTCCTTTCTATGAAAAGCAGGGATTTTCCAGATATGCCACGAAATACTTCGGGTTTGAGTTCTTTTTTTATATCAAACAGTTTTAAAATAGGGAAGAATCCAGATCATTAACGGCCCTCATTTCAAGAATCTTTAATCCGTAGACAATAATAAAGGAGACTGTTTTGAAACAGTCTCCTTTGTGTTTTAACCTAAATCTTTTAATTCAGGATATTAATTAATGTAGCAATTAATTTATTTTCAAAATATTAAGACCAGACTGTCCTGTGGCAACAAATGCCAGGTTGTTATTGATATAAATATAATTGGCAGAACCGTTTAGTTTATAATAACCAACTACTTTAAAGTTTGTTTTATTCAAAACAATGACTCCGTCTGTACCGTTTGCCAGGTAAAGGTAGCAGTTGCTTACGGCAACGGCATTGGTAAGTCCGGTCTGGCTGAAGACATTCTGATTATTAACCTTAAAGTTTCTCGGAACAAAAGTACTCATCAGCTGTCCGTCGTTTAGTCTGATTTTAGCAACCCCTTTATCGCTTAAAGCAAGGTATACATATTCATCATCAAGAACAATAACATTTTTACCGTCTGTTACAGATTGAGCAAGTGTGGCATAATTGTAAACCTTCACATTTGAACCGTCATTATTGGCAATTCTTAAAGATGCACCATTGGCCTGGGTTGCTAAAAATACCTGGTATGTATTGTTGTGCGCAACATACTTGGCTCTCTCTCCTGCAAAGTTGAACTGTTCGGCCACGGAATATCCGTTGTTAGGATCCAGCTTGAAGAAACCTCCGCCGGTTGTCCCTGTAGAAGCATAAAGATAATTATTGTAGAAATAAGAATTTTTTGCGGTAGAACTCGGAAGTTTATAATTCACGAATGAAGAAAGATCCTGAGTATTGAACACATTATTGTAAAGTGGCGCCGTAACCAGTCTAGAACCGTTTTTATCTCCACCTACAGCGTATAATTTATTGTTCGCCACATCAACATTGTTAAATTCGATGTTGTTGAATAATGCTTCGCTTACAAGAGACGGAGCGCTGTAATCCGTCACATTAAGAATTCTGATAGCTCCCTGCGTATTGCTTCCGGAAAGCGCATCATTGGTATGATAAGATACGTAAGCAAAACCGTTGTTTACCGTAACGCCTGTTGCACTAAGTGTAGTGTTGTTGATGGAAGGACTTACCACATTGGCTACTACCGTAAACTGAAGCTGACTGTCTGAACAAGGTGCAATACCTTTTTGAGGTGTACATTCTCCTGCTGCAATATACGTGTTTGAATTTAAAGTAACCTGGTTGTTGATTTTGTTATTGTTTTGAAGAACAGAATACGAAGTATTCACAAAGTTCATATCAATAAGTCCTGTGAAAGCAGGAGAAGCGTTAAGATTTCCGAAAGACATATTTGAAAAATCCATTCTTGCAAAGCTGTTTCCGGCATTGCTTACTTTTCCGTCCACAGAAACGCTTCCGCCGGTAACCTCCGTAAAGGACTGCGGCTTAAGATTCAGTATCCCCGAACCGTTTATATGAAATCCTTTTTCAAAAGTTAAATAACCTTCATTGTTAAGATTTGCGTTCAGATAGTTGTTCTGTGCATTAAAGACCATTCTGCAGTAGTTGTTTACCGTGGAACTTCCGTTAAGGCTTTCAGAATTATTGAAGTTTAAATTGTTGTAATTGTTGATGATTCCGTCAACAGATCCTGTAGTATAGGTTACAAATCCATAGTTGTTTAGCATACCCCCGGAATTCAGGTGGAAATTTACGGAACTTGAAATTTTACCGTTATTTCCTACTTCTACTTTACCTCCGTTCGGAACGTTGATCCAGTTGGATCCGCCCAGTTCACCCAAAACGATGATCTTTCCTGCAGAGTTGAAATTGAATCCTCCTGTAAAGGTAGTACCTTCCGGAATATAATAGGTTTCTCCGTTGTTAATGTTATACCAGTTGTTTCCTACAGCAGCAATAGCACCGGAAAGATTAGGGGTGTAGGTTACGGTTTTGTGGGAAACAGAATTTTTCTGTCCGTTTTGGTCGAATCTAATGAAATCAACCGCTGAGTTTTTTAGTTCAATACTTTTGGCAAGATCGCCTCCTCCATATCGAAGGGTAATATCTCCATTGGTAATTGAGTTGGAAGTTTCGTTATTTTCGGGAAGAAGATTATCTTCCGAAGAACATCCGGTTGTAGCAACAAGAAGGGAAAATCCTATTACTACGCTTAGTTTTTTAGTCATTGTAAGGGGAAGTTGTTTTGTTTTATAAGGTTTTTTTGAATCGTTAAGTAATTTACGCACCGAATTCACGTGCTTTTTTTGAAGTTTTCTGGGGGTTCCACGGATCTTTGTAAGAATCGTAGAAGAAAAGTTCGTCGAAATAGGCAATGGTTCTTACGATGCGCATGAAGTATCCCATATATAAAGGATAAAGCGGAACGTAAATGATCTTTGATAAATATTTCTTTTTATTTTTCACTATTACCAGGCAAACGATAAACTGCATAAAATAGAGCAGCAAATATACTAAATATTTAAGAGGCAGCCAAAAAAGTAAGAATTCAGGATTTTCAATTATTATTCTTAGCATATAAATCATCCAGGTGATATCCAGTACTAATCCAAAAAAAACATTTTCAAAAAAAGCGAAAAAGTTAGACCATCTGAAATTCTTGTTAGGAATCCATATATCATAGTGTTTTCGTAACCTGAACCGCACCAGCGAGCGAGACCAGCGCAACCTCTGTCTGGCAAGTTTGCTCCATGCTACCGGAACATGGGTATTGCATATTGCATTCTGCTCAAAATGAATATTATAGCCTATTTTCCTGATCTTCACCGTAAGATCACCATCCAGACCCGGACCTACATCCCAGCCACCAACTCTTTCCAGTACTTTTCTAGGGAAAACACCAAATGCTCCTGAAATAATCTTGTAAATTCCTAAGCTGGAAAGAACAATTCTTGAGATACTGATCGACTGCTGATATTCCAGATATTGCATGGTAGAGGTAAGGGAATCTTCATCGTTTCTCACCATAAGGTTTCCGCCGACACCGCCAACATTTTTGTAAACATAAAAGGGGAGGAGGGATTTTTCGATAGCATCAGTGTCAAGGGAGGAGTCTGCATCAATATGTACGATGAACTTCCCTTTAGAATATTTCAGTCCGAGATTGGCAGCCGAAGCTTTTCCGCCCCGAATTTCGGACCGGAGGAATTTTGTGATGAACCCTTTTTTCTCAAAAGATCTTCCGATAATTCCGGTATTATCCGTAGAGCCATCATCAACAACGATAATTTCAATATTCTTATACGTCTGCTTCTGCATGGAAACCACCATTTTATGAAGATGTCTTCCTTCATTATGGCCGGGAACAAGAACCGTAACCAAAGGATATTCCCTCATCATTCTTGTATGTGCTCGTTCCCATCTGTCTTTACTTAAAAAACGATTTCTGAAGGTAACAAAAAGCACGATGACCTCCAGGATAAGAAACCTTGGAATATCTATGATGAAAACATACCAGCCCCAGTTCAGGATAGTAGACCAGTTTGAATACCTTATATTAGAAAAAATAATTTCCCAGAAACTTTCCACTGATAATTCGTTAATTGAGCATTTCGCTGATGGCTTTTTGAGTAAGCTCGTAATTGTAGATCTTCTCCAGATTCAGTTCAGAAGGGGTCTGTTCTGTTTTGCAATTGATGCAATGTACGCCTATGAGAGGTTTTTGAAATTCGTGTTTACATAGGTCGTTCAGGCAGTAGAATACTTTTCCCGGTTTATCATAATCAACACCGAGATTTTTAAGTTCCATACTGCATTTCGGGCATATCATTTTTTCTCCCTGCCAGAAGCTCTGTTCTGTTGCTACATAAGCGCATCTGAAGTGATGGATCAGCACCCTTACCTGAAGGTTGTGCTGCTTGCATTTAGGACATTCCTCCCTATAATTCAGAAAGCCGGAATAGCATTTTTTACAGATATGCGAAGTATCAACATAATTCCTTCGAAGAAAGTCATTTTTGTAAGCACTGTTCAGAAGAGCCCTGCCGTTTGCATAGGATTCGGTAGTACCATCATAATATGCTTCTATTCTTGGGTAAGAATATCCGCTGAGGGAGCCTGAGCTTTCGTAAAATTCAATGTCTTTATTTCTTGAATAATAATACATCAATGTTCTTTTCAGTAAATCATCTTCAGAAAAAGAAATTGAAGGATTAAGATTTTTAACGAAATTTAAAATAAATCGTATATAGGGTATTTTGTTTTGTATATCCAGTTCTTTGATATAACCGTCACAAAGCTGTTTAAGATTATAATTTTTATATTCTTTGTAAACTTTTTTTAAGTCTTTCTGCAGGAAAACAGGCTTTAGAAAAACTTTCGGATCCGGATGTCTGATCAGTGAAACTAGGAATTTCCTTACATTCCGGGCTTTATCGTTGTTAATAATCCAGATGTCTGCATTGTCTGCATCTGGAATTTCATTTCTGTCAATACAGTCATCCAGCAATTGTGCGCTGATCCCATTTTCGAGGTTCAGTATTTTGTCAGGCATAGATTATGTAAATTTTAGTTTTCTTACTTTTACCGGAATATTACTGACCTTTACTTCTTCCCAGGATTTTCCGTCTATCGGTACAATATCAATTACAACGCCGTATTTATTGTCATTCAAGGTTTTATTAAGAAGAGTATTGTCTTTAATCTCTGAAATAGAGTAAATTTTCTTTACCTGTCCCGTAAGCGTTTTGTTAAATCCGTAAGGCAGTTTTATGGCTACCCGGTCGCCTTCTTTAAATTCATCCAGATCGCTTATATCAATATATGCCTGTACAAACTGTCTTTTGTGGACAATTGATGTAATAATGTCTGATTTATAGGCAACCTGCCCGTCTGAAATTCTGAAACGGTCGGTATTACCATTTACCGGTGAGATATAATAATTGTTAATAGTGGACGTTCTGTTTTCTTCTCTTGCCAGATTGTTTCTCTGGTTATTAATCTGGAACATCTTTGCAATTTCATCATTCAGTGCTACAATATCGGCATTTACCGAAGCGAGCTCATAGGTAAGATCGTCAATAGACCGGTCTACGTTGGCAAGTTCGTTTGGCGTAATCTGGTTAATATATACCAGTTTTTCTTTCCTTTTTTTCTCGCTTTGCCAGAAAGCCACTCTTTTTCTCAGGTCGGCTGCAAGGCTTTTCTTTTTTGAGATCTGGGCGTTGATTGATGCAATATTATTATCAAAAGACGTATTGGCTACGAGATTTTTCAGGGAATCCTGAATGCTGTTTTTACGAAGATTGGTATCATAAAATTCATAGCTGAACAAGGTATCCCCTTTTTTTACCGCAGAGCCTTCCTTTACCGTATAGTTAAGGATTCGTATATCGCTGGTAAATTTCACATCAAATTGCTGCTGCTTGAGAAATCCGTCTGCATAATCAAATATCCATGAAGAAATGATCCATTTGAGTACAGAAAAAACGATTAACAATAAAATGCCAAAGTAAATCCAACGGTCCCATCTTCTTTTTTTTACAGGTTTTTCGTAAGATTCTTCTGTTATTTTATCGTCATTAAAATTGATTTCCATTAATTATGGCTTAAAATTATTCATTTGTGATAGATCGTAATATCCTATTTTTGTAACGCCTGCTGCCTGTACATACGTTTCTGCATCCAGAAGATCACTGAATACCTGGAAATCATTAATCCGGAATACCCAGACATACAGGTCAGGACCCAGAATATTTCTTATTACCGCAGTTTTATTTAATTTTTTATCAAGAGTAAGAACATCATAAGCCATAATATAGGTCATAATGCTGTTGTTATACAAAGCAGTGGCTACTTCTGCCGGGAGCTGCATCGGAACGCTTACTCCCAAATCCATATTGTTCTGTGTACACCAGGTCTTTGAGCTGGTAAAAAGGTTAATAAGCCTTTGTGCATAAAGGTCTACATTGGTTTTATAATCATCAAAAGTGTGAGGTTCAATATCGAGATGTACCCCGGCAAATCCCATGTTTTTCGCATCCTGCAAAGCGATCTGGAGATCATTAAAACCATCATCTGTTTTAGCATAAGAATTTTCACCGATAAGGCGGTAAACCTGGATGTTGTTTTGTGCAGCCAGCGCCATGAAATCTGAAACTTTTACCAGGTCTGTCACTTTGCCAATCGACAGGAAAACCCTGTTGATGTGCCAGTGATTCATCAGGTTGATAATGTAGGCATTGGAATAGTTTGTAAAAAAGCTGCTCCAGATATAGGTTTCATTTCCCGCGTTATCGCTATTGGTAAGTTTCTGCAGGTTTTCGGCTGTATCATCTGTTCCTGATAGCATTCTGTAATCAAGGTATTTTTCATACAGGTCTGATTTTTTATCACAAATCTGTATTTGATTATTTAATAGTTTTTCTGCGGTAGCAAGATATGCTGCAGGACTGAAAGTATTGCTTTTTTCGTTGGTGGAATTCACTTTAAGTTCTGCTTCAAGGTATTGTACCTCACTTTCCAGGACTTCTATTTCAGATTTTGCAAGATAATAATCTCTGTATATTTCACTGAGCCTGTTGCGATACAGCAGCTGCAGATCCTGGATAGAATTTTCTTTCAGCTTCATCTCATTTTCACTTTCAAGATCATTTTTACTTCTGCTTACTGGCAGATTGATAGTAGCACCAACACTGGCAAAATTCCGGTCTCTTGATAATGCAGAATAATAATTGTAGCGCAATTTAAATCTGAGATCAGGCTGCTTGTCTCTTTTGCGTTTCATGTCCAGGATTTCTTTCTCCATTTTTAGAGCGACTTCCTTGTCTTTTACCAGAGCACTGAAATTAATATTTTCAACCGGTATCAGGTCCGGAATTTCTGAATTGATAATTTCGTTGTTAAAATTTTGATTATCAGAAGTTTTTGAAAGGCTTTCAAGTGATTTTCTTTCTATGGAAATTTTATCCAGCCTGTATTTCGACTGTGCAGCTTCTGCATCATTTTTTAATCCGATTTTATTTTGTTTAGCAGTAAAATCGTTTTGAATTTTCAGAAGTTTTTCATAATCAGATAAAAGTTTTATTTTTTTTGCATCGAAGGCAGCTCTTACCTGGTCCAGATTCTCTTTATGATTGAGTTCTTTTTTATATTTCTGTTTTTCTAAAACATTCATATTTCTCATTTTCTCATTGAGAGCGTTCTGCATTTTCTGGTTTTTAAGGCTTCCTTCTCCTAAGGCAAGCCAGTCCAGACCCGAAGATACTCTTGCGCGGTAAAAAATATTATCATCATCACCAAATCCCGGACTGAAGTTATAGCTCATATCCGAAACCCAATTCAGATGTGGCGTATTTTTAAATTTTATGTTTTTGGAATCAATTGCAGGTTCAGTTTTATTCAGAGAAATATCTGATACTGAGAAATCAACATGATTTGTTTCAGCAGTTTTATTTTCTGCCAGAAGATTTGTCATGATTTCTTTGGCAGTGGTGTAAATCTCTTTGTACTCTTCTGCAAGAACGCTTAGGGATTTTGAATTTATACTTAATGTTGATTTGTTTTGAGCATTAAAAAAAATGAAGAAATTCGTTAGTAGTAGAATTTGCAAGAATTTTCGCATATAATGAAATAAATTTTTTGCAAATTTAATTATTTTTATTCAATTTATTTTAATAAAGATGTTTTGTTAAATATTTTTTAATAATCGGCATAATAGATTAAATCTGTGATCAGTTGGTATAAGATCATTTTTTTGTTACAAATTTTTATTATGCGTTCAGAACTTCTTTGGTTTCAAGAATTTTATTGATCATTTGATTTTATGGAAAAATTTATTGATCAGCCTTAAATTATTTATTACAATTTCAGCCTCGCCCTGTAATTCGTTCTTTAGGTTATAATTTTTGTTGTTTAACCCATTCAATTTTTCAGAAAAAACTACCTCAGCATAATAATTTTTATTAGAATCTGAAATTATTTTGTTGACTGTTCCTTCTGTGACTTCATATTTATTGTAATGGTTATTTTTTAACCGGATGATAACTTTTTGACCTTGTTTTATTTTATAAATTTCAGATGATGGAACAGCAATTCTGCCGATTAAATTTTCTCTTTTTTCTGATGAAACGGAAATTTGCTGATTATTTTTAATTAAATCTTTTCCGGTTTTTGCATTGTTGGTGTGTAATATTTCAGTCTGATCTTGTACGGTAATTTTAATAGGGCCCTTTACGGATTCCGGGTATTTGATGAGGTAACAGGTCATTAAAACGAGCAATAAAAGAATGAGAAAAACAGTATTTCCCCAACGGATCGTCCAGTGAGGAGGTGTAGTAAGTATTTTCTGTACACTTTCTGAGCGTAGTCTTAAATTGTTTATTATTTTTTTTCTAGTTTCCAAGTTCCAATTGATTTTTTACAAGTCTAAAATATTCACCTCGTACAGCTACTAATTCAGCATGGCTGCCTTCTTCTACTACTTTGCCTTTATCCAGAACTATAATTTTATCAGCATTCTTTACCGTAGAAAGGCGGTGTGCAATTATGATTGCTGTTTTTCCTTCAAAAAATTGCTCAAGATTTTGCATAATAATCTTTTCATTATTGGCATCTAAAGCGGAAGTGGCTTCATCAAAGAAAATATATTCGGGAGATTTGTAAACGGCTCGTGCAATGAAAAGTCTTTGTCGCTGTCCGCCGCTTATTCCTATTCCTTCATTTCCTATCGGGGTATTGTAGTTGAGGGGTAATTCTTCAATAAAATCTTTTATATTGGCTATGTCTACCGCTTTTTGCAATTTCTGTTGGTCTATTTCATTTTCTCCCACGGCAATGTTTTCTGCAATCGTATCATTAAATACATACCCATCCTGCATAACCACACCGCAGTGATCTCTCCAGAACCTTGGTGAAATATTTTTAAGATTGGTGTCGTTGATTTTAATTTCTCCGGTGTTTGGTTCATAAAATTTCATGATAAGTTTGAGAAGGGTAGTTTTGCCGCTTCCACTGGTTCCAACAATTGCCGTTGTTTTTTGATAGGGAATCACCAGGTTTAAGTTTTCAAACACATATTGCTTCGAGCCCGTATATCGAAAAGAGATGTCTTTAATTTCAATATCCATATTGGGAATCTCGGTTGTATATTGTTGTTTTATATCTTCTTCGTCTTCTTTTTCATGGATTTCGCCCAATCGTTCCAGTGAAATTTTGGCATCCTGACTTTGTTTAATAAAATCAATGAGTTGTAATAGCGGGCTATTCAGCTGCCCGATAATATATTGTACCGAGAGCATCATTCCTAGCGTAAGGCTTCCATCCATTACCAATTTCGCAGATAAGAAAGTCACAAAAATATCTTTCATTTGATTAATGAAATTTCCTCCGACAGATTGCCATTGTTCTACTGATAGCGATTCTATTCTTAGTTCAAAAAGTTGTGCCTGCAAACGCTCCCAATCCCAGCGCTTTTTCTCTTCGGCATTGTGCATTTTTATTTCCTGCATTCCATTAATCAGTTCAATTACTTTGCTCTGTTCGCGCGAACTCTGGGAAAACGTTTTATAATCCAGTATCTTTCTTTTATTAAGGAAAAAGGTAATCCAGATAATATACAAAATTGCTCCTATGAGATATACTATAAAAATCCTGTAATCGTAATAAAGGAGAACGATGCTGAAAATTAAAAGATTAATTAGCGAAAATAGAGTGTTAAGAGAAGAAACGGTTAAAAGCTGTTCAATTCTATGATGGTCACCGATTCTCTGCATAATATCACCCGTCATTCTTGTATCAAAGAAGCTGATGGGTAGTCTCATTAATTTAATAAAGAAGTCGGAAATTATAGAAATATTGATTTTAGTTGAAAGATGAAGCAGTATCCAGCTTCGGACAATCTCTATTCCCATTTTGCCTAAAAAAAGCATGATCTGGGCAAGCAGGACAACATATATGAAGTTTAGATCCCGATTTTGTATTCCTACATCTACGATACTCTGGGTAAGAAACGGAAAAATAAGAGAAAGTAAACTTCCTGCGAGAAGCCCAATAGCTAATTGCCCTACCAGCGACTTGTATTCGTATAAGTAATGGGCTAAAAATCGGAGGCTAGCCATGTTTTCCTTTTTATCAAACTGGCTTTCTGAAAATTCAGGTGTGGTTTCTAAAAATAAAGCGACTCCCTCGGTTGTATTTTCGTTTGCACTTTCACCAATCCATTGTTTAATAAATTCTTCCTGATGGTATTGAATGATACCAAATCCCGGATCAGAGATGTGGAAATAATAAGTTTCATTTTTTTTTTCAATTTTGTATAAAACTACAAAGTGATTTTTGTTCCAGTGAAGAATACAGGGTAGAGGAGGATCATCCACAAGCATATTGCAGTTGATTTTTACCGCCATCGTACTGAACCCAATACTCTTTGCAGCTTCATCCAGACCCTTGAGGCTGCTTCCTTCCCGAGTTGTTTCTGAAAGGTTTCGTATTTGTGCTATAGAAAGAGTTTTTCCAAAGTATTTGGCTATGATCCGCAGGCAGGTGGGGCCACAGTCTTTGGCGTCCGGCTGTCTGTAGAAGGGAAAGGCAGTATTTAGCATTCTTTATAAACTGCTTTTTGAGTTATTTAAATATTTATTAATGAAATTTACCAGAAGGTTGTTATTGCTGATTTTCTTTTCTGTTTTTATTAATTGAAGTAATTCATGGCTTTTTTTCTCTATTTCGCTCTTGCCGTTATTGGTCGTAAAAATTTCTATGAATTTTATATAGTACGATATCATGGGATATGCATAATTATACTCTCCGGTTTTTGACGTAATAAATTTTTTTGCCTGGATTATATTTTCCTTTGATTTTCTATAATCACCCGCTTCAAAAAAATACAAGGCTCTGTTAAAATAAATTTTATAATAATCTTCATGTTCAGGCAAGCACTTTGACAATGCTTCATCTGTGATTAAGAGCGCTTTTTTAATATCACCGCTTTTATAGTACAGGTCCGCTATATAAACATATTCATTAGGAGATACGGTATATACTGAATCTGTTATTTTTTCTAATAGGCGATATTTTAATTGCAGATTTTTTAATATGTCATATTTATTATCTGAGATGAAATTACTTTCCAGATTGCTTATCAGCCACGGATCAAAGGCAAAATTTATTGAGTTGTAAAGTGATAACGGAATGATTGTATTATGATTTGCAGTAGGGAAATAATCATATTTCATTTTAATTGTAGAGCTCTTGAGATCATTTATTTTTTCTTTGTATTTTATAGTTGCGCTTTTGAAAGAATTTTCATATTGCCCCAAACCTCCATGCGATAAATATAAACTTACATCTTGTTGCGGAATATTTATATCATTTATAGTTTCAGAAGGAGAAAATGCAATATAAACCTGGAACAGCTTACTGAAATTCGGATTGTTTAAAATGTTTAAAACAAATGATGCTGAGTTGGAATGTCCAAGTATTATGTGATAATCTGCTGCATTGAATTTATTTAAATGTACAATTGTTTTTTGCAGTATTTCGGCCAAATCATTTGCTCCTGCTCCAAAATAGGAATCGGCTCTTTCATAGATCTCCACTCTTACAAATAGTACTTCCGGGATCTCTTTACCAAAATTCTGCAAATAATTGATGTTTGATTTTACAATATCAACAATATTCTTTTCCTGAGAGTCTAAAATGAAAAAGACCGGATATTTTTTATTTTTATCTGCCGCATTTGTAGTGATCGGGATATCCGCAATTACTTTAACATTTTTGTTATTAACTATTGTATCATGCAATACAGAAGTGTTTTGGGAATATATGGTTTGAGACATTATAATAGTAATAATAAATAGACTTTTAATAAAAAAACTTCTCATTGATACTGTAATATATTAATAATTATGTTTAATTGTGACCTGCTTTCTGATATTTTTTAGAATATAAAATGCCCTACCATATAATTGTTAAATAACATTATAAGAAATTAATGACAGAAATAAATGTAAAAGTCTTAACATGATCGTACTGAAAGACGATGAACAAATAAAATCCAAAGTTTATCTGAAACAGCGCTTTATCATTAATTGCAATCTTAAATATGTTGATCCAGCTCTAAATCATCATTTTTTGGAATAATGAATAGCTTTATTAATTTCAATAGGATTGTTCTCTCTTAATAATGTTTCGCGGATTTGTTTTTCGTATGTCTTTAGCTGGTCTTTGCTTGTAATTTGTGTACCTCTGTAAAAATACTGTGCATTTGGATCTTTATCAAATTGTGTCATAAAATCTTTTAAAGGATCGTTATACTGTTCCAGTTTTTTCTGCTGAATTATTTTATCACTCACTTCTAAAGGTTTACTACCGCCATAGCTTTCTATAAAACCTGTTGTGTCATAAGTTTGTTCCAATATCTTCGACTGTACCATATTATATCTGAACTGTTTTTTTGAATCATAAATTTCAAATATCAGCCCGGGTAATCCACGGAACTTATAAGGACCTTCATTGTAAGGAATATCTTTGCAAAACCAGGCAGTCCAAAATCTTCCTCCAAAATTTGTGGTTGCCTTCTGTAGTAAGTATTTATCAGCCATTTTTGTTTCATTGCTTAATTTCCATTTCATAGAATCATCTGTCTGGTACACAAAAAGATCATCTATATTTTCAAAATTTTTATTTTTAAAAGAATTACGGTCTCTTGTGATGATATTTTGGAAACCCCAGGTACGGTATCGGTAATTATGGTTCGCCTTATTTATAGAATCCATTCTGAGAAATTTATATTCATAAAACTTAACATCAGTAGGATTGATATCTAAGACCATATTTGTTTTTACATACTCTGCAGAAGTAGAGTCCAGCTTGAATTGTAGCTCGTAAATAAAACGGTGTGTTTGTGCGGAAGAGAAAAAACCGCTCATTAATAGAATAAGAAAAATGTGTTTTAGCATAATGTGAGATGGTTTAATTTTGTATTACTTGAGTAAATGAATGTTGCTACCTTCAGATAATCATTAAAAATAGGCAAGAAACCTGTTGATCTCTTTTATATTATCAATATCATGTCCGTTAAAAAATTCCGGATTTTTTTGTGTTAATTTATTTAATTTTCCAAGTTGTTTTTTTGCCTGATCTATTAAATTGGTTTTTATACATATCCTTACATGCATGTACAGCAGCTTCCAGTTGTATAATTCAGATTCAATAAAAAGTAATTTTGATGGAAAAGGGTTTTTACAATGATATAATTTCAGGGATTTTTTAGAATATTGGTAAGCAAGATCAAAATTTTCATTATCAAAATGATGAGAAATGATCTTATATAAAGGCTCCGCCCTTTGCGGATCAATAGAGGAGGCTTTTTTATATTCTTCCAGCACAATATCCGGGGTTTTATTTAATAAATGTGAAATGTGGGCAATAATATATTGGGAATAAAATACTTCCTCACTATACCCTTCATTTGTATAGGCCATTCTTTCTTTATAGATCTGTAAAGCATTATTTAATTTACCCATACGTTCTTCCTGATCATGCGCATAAAGAGCGGCGCTGTAATAGCTCTGAGCCAGATAAAAAAGCCACCTCGGCCTATCTTTTACATCCTCCTTCTGCAAATGGGTCTTTAAAATGTTTGCATGACTTAAATATTTTTCTGTCAAATTACTTTGCCAGGAGTTGCCGTCATTATAGACATGGATTTTAAAATTCTCGCTTATTTCTGAAGTGAAGGCTTTTTCACACTTTAAATATTCATGAACCGGACCGTACCAAAAAAAAGGAGTTTCTAATTTTAGAAACGTTAATCTTGAGAAAACATCACCGTTCAGATAAACTTTGGAAAGGTATGCATCATGACTGAGCTCTTCCTTTTTAAAATTTTTATGTGTGGCAACTTCATCACAGTCAAGCCAATAGCCGTAAGTTTCTTTACTGCTCCAGCCTAAGCTTCGGATAACTTCCCTTAATTTATGTAAAGCAAAATTCCTGCAGCTGTCAAAGCAATCAAAAGCTTTATAGAAGATAAATACCTGTATTTTATTTTTTTTTGCCCAGTTTTCAATCAATTGTACCGTATGGTCCGTAGAACCAGTATCAACACAAACGACAAGATCAGCCAAATGCAAATTACTATCAAGCATTCTCTCTATAACATGTTCTTCATTTTTAAAAATAAAATTAAGTGCCAATTTATTCATTACTCTCTCCATACATTATTATAAGGATCATATGTACATTTCAGAGGCTTATCATTATAAAGTTGGTTTTCGTCTAAAAAACCTCTGCAGTCACTGCAAATATTTCTGTATTCACAGTCTTTACAAACGTTTATCTGATTTTTATTTACATTCCATATTTTTGTAAATGACTCTTTGATGACAATTTCAGATAGCCTGTTTTGCTGTACGTTGCCGAAAGAGGTTGCAAGGGTTGGGCAGTTTTTAATATTGCCGTTTGTATCAACACCAATTTTCTTATATAAACATGAATTGTATTTTATAGACTCATTAAACATTTTAAAATTTGTAGTAAAATATTCCGTTGAGATCTTACCGCAGTGTGTTTCATCTTTAATTTCCTGCATTATAAAAACAACATTACCCATATATGAAAAATATTTGGCATTGATAATCTCTATCTTATTAAAGGGTGTTGAATGAATAAAAATGCTTTTAATTCTTAAGTTTTGTTTTGTTAGTTCCAGTAAAAAATCAATACTATATGATTCGTCATATTTTATAATGAAATCTAAAGAAGTAATTCTTGATTTGCTGAGAAGGGTAATAATTTTAAATATCTCCGATTTTGATGGAGAATGGAAAAACCTGAACTGACAATTTTTACAGCCAAGCAATTCTAAGTCTGAAAAGATTTCTTCTATAAATTGTAAATTCTGAGATCTGCTGTCAAAATCTATAATTGCACTTTCAATAATCGAAGGACTTTCCATAAAATCCTCCAACGGCGGAAAATTATCCGCTGACTCGGAGAAAAATATTAAATCATTTTCATATAAAAAATCCAGGTATTCGATGATAATCTCACCGTCGTCTTTAAAATCATTAAAAAGGTTTTCTAATTTTTGATTATTATAATTTAATAAAATATCATGTAAAGAATTTGGAATATGATACCATTCTTCTCTTTGGGTATCAACTATTACGGATCTGTTTACCCCTTTTGTCATAAGACACAAGGAATATAATTGTAAAAATTTGTCTTTTAAAATTATATAATCCATTATCTGTCTTTAAGGTTTATGTCTTCATTTAATTTTTTTAAATCTATAATTTTACTTATAGGTCGGTTAGCGCCACCTTCGGGTACGCAATAAGTGCTGTTATAATCATCAATTGTAAAAGCTTCTTGTCTTTTCTTGTCTATATTGAGTTTAATCTTCGTTAAATACCGGTAGATATATGGTAGTTTTGTCATTTTGCAATTAGTTAGATAAATATTCTGCTATTTTGGATTCTAAATTATATGAACATGATTGGGATACCCATCCAAATTGACCAACCGGATTTACTTCTAAAAAATAATATTTTCCCATG
Source organism: Chryseobacterium sp. MHB01 (assembly GCF_034651565.1). Lineage (NCBI taxonomy): Bacteria > Pseudomonadati > Bacteroidota > Flavobacteriia > Flavobacteriales > Weeksellaceae > Chryseobacterium > Chryseobacterium sp. MHB01. The sequence goes on from NZ_JAYEDA010000001.1 coordinate 220,182, forward strand.
GTATAGATGAAGTCCAATGAGCCGCAATTCAAGTTGATTTTATTCATGAACGAAATTATTTTTTGCTCAATGTCGGCCGGTAATTTATACCGGACAGTCCTGTTGGGCTTTTCAAAATTATATTTTCTGAAATCAGTCTGGGTTTTAGTATCTTTCTGACTAAAAATTGCCATGCTGTAGCAAACGCCATGTAAATAAAAAATCCTGATTTCATACTGCTTTTCAATTTTATCCTGAAATAAACTGGGGTAAAATTGATTCGTATCATTGATGTCATCTTCAGGAACATCTTCGGTAAAATACATGTATCGGTGTTTTTCATCCTGGGCATGAAGAATGTCCTGAATACTCTTTGTTATGATTTTATTCTTTTTAACATTTTTAAAATTTGTTAAAATTTTAGTTTCAGGAATCAGAAGACCACATTCACTTGCCAAGCTAAGTTGTTTTAATTTATTAATATGCGCAGTAGACTGGCGGCCAATGATCTTTTCACTGTTATTTTCTATAAACCAATGTATATATTCGTGCAATTCACGGGATTCTTCAAATAAATGTTCACGGGATTTAAGAGAGATTTTTTCACTTTTAAAAAGATCATAAATATTTTGCATTTCGGGCAGAGGAAACATGGGAATACCACCTCTACGATACCAACATGAGTAAATGTCATTTAAATCTAATGGCTCTCTGCCTTCAAAATAAAGAATAAATTTTGCCACTTTTCCATTTTCAAAATGCAGGCATACATCAACGAGCTTATCAGAATCTATATTTATTCTGTAAAATTTTTTTTTATAGGATAATAAGTAATCAATCACTCTATTGGTGGAAATGTCAGACTTTTGACTTAGTATTAAAATAGTTTTTTTCAATTTTGAATCAAGTTTATAATTACAAATAAAAAGCCTTAAATATAATTTATTACAATAAACTAAATATTTAAGGCTGAATGATTTAAATGTTATTTTCCTGATTTAACAATACTGAATCCAGGATCAAAGCCAATACTGGTCCCTGGGTTTGGATCTTTTTCACAGTCAGGACAAGCACTATCTGTATCGAATGTACTTTCATTTGTTGTAGAACTTGATGTGCTCGTGTTACCAGCTAAACCACCTTTAATTAATTCAGTTATTTCCAAAGTGTTTTTAGAGTACTTACCGAATTTTTCATTTTTTAAACTTTGAAGTTTCATAGTGTTGAATTTAATATTTTGAATGATTTTTTTAGCTTCCTTTAACTGCTATTTTTAATTTAAACTGCGTGCACTCAATTGTCATTGAAAAATTGTTTAAAGCGAAACTATTTCAAATATATTAAAATTAAATGTAAAAAAAGTCAATTATTAGTGATTTTTTTTATTTAAATCGTCTTTTTAATTAGGATTATCGCAAAGTAATTTCTGCATGTGAATCTTTGAAATTGCTGTAATCATGCATGTTTAAGGTGATTATTACTTTGTTGTTTTTACGGATATTATTATCACGAAATATGGAAATAAATTGAATTAATTCAAAAAATAAAGAAATAATTAAGACTTTTCTCGACTATGAAAAAGAGTGTTTTCAAAAAAATGTTCTGATAAAGGTTGAAAACGGTAAAGAAAACAAATTAAAAAAAATGATAAAATTCGAAATTCATATATATCTTTTGAAAAGCAGAAAATACAGCTTATAAGTTAAAAAGTGAATTTAATAAATTTGATATCGGAACTGTATCGGAAAAAGTTTAATATTTTTTTTTGCTAACTTTTTTTACAGGATTCACACCAATAGTCTCGTCAATAAAGTAAATTATCATTTTATTAAATATAAATAGTTTAATATTCTTTACCTTTAACTATAAATGGTTTGTGTTTACTCTTACAGATACAAACTATAAATAAAACAAAAAACAATGCCGATAAATAAATTACCTCCTGATGGAGGCATAATTTACACAGAAACCAATATGGCTCATCTTTTTCCCGAGCCATTAAATGCCGTTACTTCCGTATTCTTTTTAGCAATAGCTGTTTTTTGGACAATTAAGATCGGTAGGGATTTTAAAACATATCCTTTTTTAGCCTATTGCTTGATTTTATTGTACATTGGAGCTTTAGGCGGAACTATTTACCACTCATTCAGGCAATGGCCGGTATTTATTTTAATGGATTGGATGCCCATTATGTTCCTTTGCACATCTGCCGGATTTTATTTTCTGGCTAAAAGTACCCGATGGTATTATGCGGTTTTAATGGTCATGGGATATTTATTGCTGATGTTTGGCTTAAGAAACTGGTTTTTTACAGATAACCCTTTTCTTTTTATCAATCTAAATTATGCGATGATGGCTTCCCTGGTGCTTTTTTCGGTAGTAAAGTATTTGATGTATACTCATTGGAGAGCCGGTAAATGGGTAGGTTTTGCTCTCTTGTCTTTTGTTTTGGCGCTTATATTTCGTATAGCTGATCAATGGGGGTGGTTTTCATTTGGAACGCATTTTTTATGGCATACTTTCGGAGCGATCGCAACATTCTGCATGCTCAATTATATCTATATTAATCAGGATAAAATCCATAAAACATAATTTGAGATATAGAAAAATAAAAGATTAAAATGAAATAACTGAATGCACAAACAATTTAAAAATTCTGATAAAAGGTTTAATGATATGCTCTTATACTATTGTTGATGGCTAATTAATCTTGCTTTCCGGAAATAAACTATGAATAATATTATAAAACTATTATCTGAAAATAGTTAAAAATAAATGGCGCCAACTTAGTTGGCGCCATTTGGCTTATGTACCCAGGACCGTAGTAACCATTAAATTTATCTTCATTTGAATAAATCTTTAAAAGCCCTTAAAATGGAAGTTTTTACTTGTTTTAATTAAAATAAATATAACTGAATTAAATATAATATAACATAAATTCGGGAGTAAATCGGAAAAATTAATTATCTTTATATATACCTAAAATAGGCATTTTATGGCAAATATAGAATTTGGAGTGTACAGTAAAAAAGTTCCAATAAATTTGAATATACGATTTTATCATAATAAAATTGATATTAACGCAAAAACCAACATCTTTGTTTTTGATACGGATTTTAAATATAAAAAAATCGCAAAAGGCAAAAAGAGCACACGAAGTATTGATGTAGTTAACGATTCAATAAAAGAAAAGACTGAAAAATTAAAAAGATGTGTTTATGACAAATTTATAGAGGATTTTCCAAAAGGTAACATTATTAATTCCATTTGGCTTATCAAAATTATCAATGAGTTTCATGAAAGACCAGAGGGAGATACTGATCCGAAGTATTTTTTTGCTCCTTTTATTGAAAGCCATATTGAAACATTGAAAACTAGAATTAATCCTAAAACAGGCAAATTATTAGATCCTAAAACCATTACAAGATACTATTATACATTAGGTAAAATAAGAGAATTTGAAGAAGTTAAAGAGATGAGATTAAGAACAATCGACATCAATTTACAATTTCACAATGATTTCCTTTTTTATTACAAAGAGGAATGTATTTACAGTAATACTACTATTGATAAATTTTTAAGCCATATTCGTTTTTTTATACGAGAAGCAGAAGAAAAAGGATATAAAATTAATAGAGAAGCACTAAGTGATAAATTCACAATTAAAAAAGATGAAACAATTGATACCTATTTGAATGAAAAGGAAATTGATCTTATCTTTAATTATGATCTTTCAGAAAATGACAGATTAGATAAAGTTAGAGACTTATTTATTGCAGGTTTATGGACAGGTTTAAGAATTTCAGATTTAAAACGGATCAATAGTTTTGATATTTCTAATAATAGAATTAAAATTATTGAAACAGAAAAAACCAATAGCTTCATTGAAATACCTATTCATCCACAACTTAAATCCATTTTGGAAAAGAGGGAAGGGATTCTGCCTGAAATTAGTGATCAAAGATTTAATGAATACGTAAAAGAACTTTGCGAACTTGTTGGCATAAATGAAGTGATTTTAGGAAGTTTAAGAAACCCAGAAACTAATAGAAAAGAAAAAGGCTATTATACAAAATTTAAACTTATAGCTTCTCATACATGCAGAAGGTCATTTGTTTCTAATCATTATGGTAAATTAGATGATAAAACTATAATGGCGATTACTACTCATAAATCACACAGCCAATTTTTAGATTATGTAAAAACATCTAAAAGAGAACATGCAGAAAAATTAGAAAAATATTGGGAAGAAAAAGAAAAATCAAAAAAGAACCCAAAAAAGGAATAATTTTTTGGCATGGTATTTGAAAACACTAAAAGTAGTTATTATTTAATTTTAGTTACAGATGAGTGACTAATCAAATAATATTAGCGTAGTTGTTCTTTAAAAGAAATTATCACAATTTATTTTATTAAAAATAGAAAAGACCATTATCATGAAGATAAATAGAATAATGGCGAAAATCGAAAAAGTACTCAGAGTATGAGAGCGTGGGATGCACACATTATAACGCAATTTTTCGGAAAATGCAGGGATTATTATTTCTTTAATGGAAAAAATTGAAAGGTCTGCAATATGCAGTCGTGGGATACACACTTAAAACGTAATTTCAGAGATAGTAGAGGCAATTATGTATTTTTAGTAAAAATTAATAGAAAATTTGAAAGTACCTAGATAATAGGGACGTGGGATGCACACATTATAACGCAATTTCAGACCGCAAAGGGATAACTATGCAAAAAAATTGAATTACTATCGTTATTGATAGAAAGGAGAGCACACCAGAAAAACGTGTAATTCAGAAATAGCAGTGATAATTATGTCTAATCATAACAATATAAAGACTTAACTTTTTAAAGTTAGGTCTTTTTTTATGTCCAAAAATCAATGGGAAACCTCAAAAAAGGTTTCCTTTTTTTATGCCTGTATATCAGGTGATAAAATGAATTAATAATTAAAAAATATAAATTTATGAACAGTAGTAACAACAGTAATAACACATTGTTATTTCAAATTACAAAAGAAGAACTAATGCAGGATTTTGAACAGGTACTTCGTAAAGTGGTTAATCAAATCCAAGTTGAAATAAAATCACAGAATGAAAAACAAACATACACTCGCAAAGAAACTGCCGAACTATTAGATGTTACTGTAGAAACACTTCATTATTGGAAGAAAAAGGGAATTTTAATGCCTTCTGCAAAAGTAGGTAAAAGAGTGTACTATTCTAAAGACACAGTATTATCAAGGCTGAAAGGGGAATAGGAGTGCGCATAAAAAACATCTTTTATTATTATACCGCATAAAAACTTAACTTTTTTTCATTCCCGATAATTACGAGGCTGATGAAAGCAAAATCTTTTTACTACTACATTGCACAACTCTGCGTACATATACCGTAAAAGCCTCGTAAACGCCCAAAAAATCAACTAAAACAATTCGTATAACAAAAATCCCTGAATGCATTGCAAAAAAGCCATGTACAGCCCTTGCTATGCCTTTTTTTTAAACAATATTATTATGCAAGAATATTATGTACTTGTACCAAAAAGCCTGAATCTGGAACAAAGGCTGTCTAAATTTCCACCTGATTTTGAACTAAGCCGAGATTATTGCCATTATTTTATTTCTGAATTGATTAAAGAATCATGCAATAAAGACACTGAAGAATATGGCAGCTTTGAATCAGTAATAAATCATTTCATCCCACGATGCGCAGGAATTAATCAAACTATTTACAGAAATTCTAAACAGAATATAAATTATCTTTATCAGAATTTCGGGGGTGAGGGGCGGATGCTTTGGAAACGCAATTATAAATCTGGTAGTTGTTATGCTTATCACTTACCAAAATATTATTGGGGGGATGGTAAGTTAGAAATGTATTGCATCAGTGAAAAAACTTTTGCTCGTAAAGTCAAAAAAAATAATGCGCCTACGATTGACAATACCGTACGAAAACGCTTTGATTTTACGCGTGGTTACTTTGATGTGACCCGCTTTGAATTAGACGCAGAATCAGCCTTAAATGAGCTTTATTCGGATTACGTGCAGACAGGAGACTATAATAAGTATCTCTTGAATGCTCAAAGAATTATAGATTTTAAAAATGGATGTTTTAACTTCTATCATAAACCCGAAACGGACGGTAGATTGCATACCGCAATCACTTCATTTTCTAAGTTATGCAGAAAGTATTTAAAATATGATGGTGAAAATCTGGCGGAAGTCGATTTGTCGTCCTCAATTCCATTCTTTCTATCCTATATTCTCTCCATCCCTACTACCTGTGGGGAGACTAAGGCGGGGATACTATGCGCACAGCTGTGCAGTCAGGATATATTATATCATTATATGATAGTAGAATCTTTGGTAAAGCCTTCTGACAGGGAGATAGCAAATTTCAGGGAACTTGTGTTAAATAACCAGCTTTATGAGTACTTTACAGATAGTTTTATGAACCTGCCAAACTTTGAATCAAGTTTTGAAATTATGTTTGAAAGACCATTTGACGGTGATGAAGACGACCTAAGAAAATATACTAAAAAGAAATTCTTAGCTATGCTTTTTGCGCATCCTAAATATTATATGCAGGAACAAGCCGTATTTTACAATCATTTTCCTAAGATATATGAACTTACTAAAAAGTTTAAACGAGTGAAATTTGAGGGGTGTGTGACATTTGAAAGACATAAAAGACTTTCATATTTGCTGTTTCAATTAGAATCTCATTTTATGGTTCACACGATTGCTCGTGAAATAAACAATACATTTAAACGCAAAATCCCTTTTTTTACACTACATGATTGTTTGGTAGTTAAAGAATCTGATTTGGAACAAGTTTACGAACTCATGCATGAAATATTTATACGTGAAATTGGTTATCCTCCGAACATGACTACAAAAATTTGGAAATAGAAAAGAACATTATCCATTTTAAACAATAATAGATAACTTATCAACATAAATGTTAACTTTATATAATATTATAAATTTAATCTTAATGACTCAACAAATAACATACAAAGCATTTATCGGAAAGAAAAAATTATTTTCAAACTTATTGGAAGCGTTAGACTTAATTGAAGTTAAAAGTTGGATAGCAAAAATTGATTTCGCTCCTGACTTTAGGATTTTAGAATATGATAGACATACAGATAAAGAATATTACTTCACAAATAAACTAAAATTTGATAATGATCATAATTTCGTAATTGATTGTAAATTTTCAGACCAATTTGTTTTTTCCTATGATCGTTTTAATGATATAGAGGAAAATGAAGACTTCCTATTCACTGATAAAGATGATATTGAATATTCTGTAAATGAGTTGGATTCACTTCGATCTGATTTACTTGAAGACTATAAATTTGATACAGAATTTGACGGCTTCAAACTTAACAATTTAAAGGACAAATATATAAATAATACCAAGAAAGAAATTCATTATGAAGGAGGGGTATTCGGATCTCCTTACCATATTGTCCCTGATTTTTGGGAATTATTTTCAATGATAAATGTTACCGCTATTAAAAAGAATCATATAGAATTTTATAAAGATCTGTTAGGAGAAAGTTACGTTCTAAAATTGGAAGGCAATTACAAATTGTCATTTTTTTTACTCTATTCTGCATTAGAAAGTTTTGTGAATTTAAAGTTACAAAATGAAAGGGGGAGATTATTTGACAAAATTAATGAGTTATTCAAGATTGAAACTGACACTGAAGATTTAAATAATAATGAAATATATAGTTCAGTATTGTCTAGCTTTAATATTATAACAGATCAGAGAAATACAATAGTGCATGGGAAGAATACAATTACTATTTCTGAAAATAATCTAAACAAATTTTTTATTTCTGTTTTAACATATATGGTTTCAATCCAGTTCAAGTGTAAAACATTTGAAGAAATTTTACAAAAAATATAATCTCTATAACTATTCACAATAATGTTAAGAAGAATATTTGATATTTTCATTCAGGCAAGTGATCAGTTTGTAGAGAATGAACGAGATTTAATTTTGAGTACGGTAAGTGAACGTTGTCTTTGTGGCTCTTTTATGCTAATATTGAGAAGAATTTTAGATAATACAGAGTTTAATAACTATTTTACTGATATCGAATACAATCGAAATGAAGGAAGGGTCAAAACAATAATTAATGATGAATTTGAAACATTAAATATCACTTGTGATTTGATAATACATAGTAGAGGAAATATTATCAATCAGGATAATTTGTTAGCAATTGAAATGAAAAGAGATTATCATCCACTTGATGAAAAAATAAAAGATAAAAAAAGATTGAAGGCTCTTACACAACCAATTTCTGAAGTTACTGAAATGTCAAATGGAGGATTTCCTATCAATGTATGTGGATATATTCTTGGTGTTTACTACGAAATTAGTGTTCCACAAAGAGAAATTTTCATAGAATATTATGTCAATGGAAATGTTTTAAATAATTATAGAAAACGGATTTAAATATACTTGAATGAACAGACTTGAAAGAGAAAAATTCATAGCTTACATAGGTCAAACATATAATAATATTCAAATTTGGGGTCAATATGAAAGAATGGTTGATTTCATTTTTGATGAGTTTCCAAAAACAAATACAAGATTTGAAACAATAGCTCAACCACTCCTTTCAACAATTTCTCATGCATTAGAACTTGCCCTAAAAGAAAACTTGAAATTTCTACATTCGTATATTGACTCTAAACAACTCACAAAATTTGATGAATGGACACATTTGATAAAAAGCCACGATTTAAAATCTCTTGCAGAGGAATACAAAATAGCATTTAATAGGCTGCATAAACAGGTTAATGCTGATAAGGAAGATAAAAATGAATTCAGTAAATATTTCAAGAAATTGGAAGAATTGATTTCCATTTTAGAAAGAAATACTGAAACCTATCGGTATGCCGAAAAAATTGACAATGACGGAAGTATTGTCAAACCCAGTATTAAATCAGGTAAAATAGTAGATTTTCTAAAAATTAAAGAGCTTTTTGATGAACTAAAAAATCTCTTTATAGGTATGCCCAATGTAATGGCAACCTATACTGATTACATTGATTTTAAGATCAATAATCCTGATTATAAAAAAGGTAAGGGCAGACTTTATTTACAAAAATTATTTTATACAGAAGATTTTCTTGAGAATGTGAAAGCAATATTATCAGAAACATTTGCTAAAGTATCAGACAATTTGTGGATTGATTCTAAAACAGGGAATAATTATGAAATACAAATATGGGATAATCACATTTACATAATATTGATATAATTAAATTTTTATTTGAAGATTTTCAAATCACTTTATCTTATAATATTAACCCTAATGATTATATGAATATCCGACAATTAAAAGAAACCATTTATCATGAATTTGGACACGTAATTGTATATATCATTTCAAACAAATTTGAAGATATATTTTTGAGTAAAATTGATAGATTTTTGATAGGATATAAAAATGCAGTCTGTCCAAAAGAGAACCTTTATTATTATATATTAGGTGAAACAAATCAACACATTACCGAAAGTTCAAAGAATATTAAGCGATCAATTTCATGGATAATCCTTCAAATGTCAGGTTGTATTTTTGAAAGTCATTATGAAAAGAGAGATTTCAAAAATTATTTCTGTAACCAAAGATCTTGTTCAGGACAAAAGGATTTTGACAATCTATATTATTTTAGACATAAATCATCTTTCAAAATAGAAGACCATGATATTGTCAGAATTAGAGAAAATTATATTTTTCTTTTAAATAAGCATGACATTTTCAATAAAACCGAAAAATATTTGGATCATTTTTTAGAGATTTTTGATAACAATGCTTATCTTAATTTTGATAAAGATGATATAGAAACGTTAATTGATGAAATGGAATCATTTATAATAAATGAAGAATTGATACATGATTATCATTCCATGATTAGTATGGAAGCAAAAAATTATACGCAAAATATCATCTAAACATTTCAAAATTCTCTTTCAAATATTTATCGAATCGTGGCTTTGGATGTTCGGATTGATTGCGTGTATTTTTACCATTAAACCAAATTGATCTTTTGCCAACATTCTTTCCATTTTTATTCTGTTTTGCCTCTGTAATAAATTCTTCAGATGACAATATCCACATTTTGTCTAAACGATGAGAATAAAATATAAAATAATAATTATCACGATGTTCATGAGTAATTGCTGCAAAAAGAGCGGCATCACCAAATGTAACATCTTTTGAGCGGGCTTTTATTTGAACCTCTACAAATGTTCCATTTTGTTTACGAATTACAGCATCTATAGCATTGTCATCAATTAATGGAATATAAACATCAAGCCCTTGTTCTAACATTCTGCTTATAACAAAATATTCCATCCGTTTTCCGAAACCTGCATTATGACGAAATGTTTTATTCATTTAAATATTTTGAAATAATTATCTACTAAGTCTTTTATCTTCATACTTTAACCGTTCAGTTTTCAAAGATACCAACCAATCCAAATACATTTCCTCTGGCATACTGCGATAGCCAATTTTGTGAATATGGGTATATTCCTTATTCATCTGATCAAACAATTCTTTAGCCTTCGGATTGCTTAATGTAGTCTGAATATCTTTTGTGTTCTGCTCTTTCATCATTTTTTGAAACTGTTTTGTATGGGTTTCTGCTTGTAATAACAAGGCATTGGGCAAATAAGGATAAATTTGGATCGCTCTTTCTGCACATTTTAATGCAAAACTACCATCATTCTCTGGATAACTTCTATTGTATACATTTGCCAAATCTACCAATAGCAACGCAAGACTTTCCTTGTTATTCAGGGCTTTCATAAACACGCCATTTTTAATGGCATCCAAATGAATGAACCCTGAAGCTGACAACCATGCATCAATTGGAAAAATACCACTTGTAAGCTCTGTATTGTACCAACCGATAGATTTAATGTTATGTTTGATATAAATGTGGTTTGGTGCTAATGCAAGGTTTGCATCTACTCCAATTTCTTCTGCTAAAATCTTGTACAGATATGGCATAGAGTTACAGTTGCCTTTTTGGGTGTCTAATAATTTTGATACAAATAGATTTGACAGTTCTTTGTGCCCGAACACATCCTCAAAATCGTAGGTAAAGGGCTTGTATTTTACAGTATCATTTTTTACAATTACAGATGTTGTTTGGCACATTACCGTATAAACAGCAGCATATTTGCTTACTTTTGTCTGATCTTTTTCTGTATAGTTGAGCTTTCTGTTATCAACAAGCTGACTACAGAAATTAGCCAAAAATCTGATCTTACGATTTAATTCTTCTGTATTTAATTTCCCCTGATAATAAGCATTTTCTACACTGAAAACAGCATTTTTAAAGCTATACTGCTCTTTGTCATTGAGCATATTGTCAATGGTTTGGTAGGCATCATCATAAAATTGATTAGATTGTGCTTTTGTGAATAAGCAACAGGCAAACAATATAACCAAATATATTTTTCTCATATTTAAAGATTATGGGAGTATTTCAAAATAGTATAATGCCTTTTGTTTTGGTACTAAAACATAGAGTTGTATAGAAAACATATCGTCTTTTTTCCCTTTGTAACTGTATGTATAATAGTAATCTTTATTTGATACTATTTTTCGTAAATCATTTTTAATAAAATTTGGATAAACAAACTCAATAATACTTTTATCTAAGTTAGAATAATCCCAATTAACCGATGTCCAATTTGATTGATTCTGAAAAGTATTTTTTGCGTTGATATTTTTATATCCTTTTTTAAAAGCCTCAATATCATTAGATGAAATCGAATATTTATCCATACGACACACATCTGCATTATCGTTGTAACTTTCAATTTTTTGTATGTTAGTGCCCTCAAATCCTAAAACTTTTGTCCAGTTCTCATTTTTCTGACATGATATTAGTATAAATAAAAATAGTGTTATTATACTACTACTTTTTAATAGTTTTATTTCCATATCCGTAAATACTATAAGATGTTATTTTATGTAATCCTCCAACTGTTGCCGTATGTTCCCCTAATGCATTGGCTGCTCTTTTCATAAAGCTACCGTTTTTTGTATCAAAATCATATATATCTACTAATCTTGTACTTCTATTTCCTATGGAGAGAGTTGCATTTTTTCTATCTCTGCTTTCCGCTGTGATCTCCAGTCTCAAATTTCCATAGATTAAACCAGTATTGGTATTGTCTGACTCAAGTAAATAATTTCCAAGTGTATTTGTTGTAGCAGAGCCATAGGATAAAAAATTGAAAAAATAATTTCCTTTTTTATTTTCCGATGTTATTGCTTGATAGTCAAATTTAGATGTATCTATTTTAGAAGCATCTACAAAAAGATTTCCATTACCATAATTCTGTTGTGCAGAAGCAGAACCACCCCTTGCCCAGCTATTAGCTTCATTAAAAGTAAGTTGCCCATCATAATCAGGTCTACTAGAGGCACTTTCTACAAAACTGTCAGCACTTTTTCTTGCTACACTGCCTTCAGGTAGGTTTGAAGCAAGTGTACCTTTTTCTAGCGCATCAGAATGTGCCATACCCTGCTGAAAGTCTTTTTTATTCATAACAATAGCACTTCCCTTAACGCCTTGATCGTCTGTTCCTAACAATGTACCTTGTTCATCAAAAATAGGACTTGCAGCCATTCCAGTAGGATCAGTATTAAAAATAGGATTATTTACAGCATAATTATATGGTGTCCAACTACTAAATTCTTCACTCAAAGGATCGGAAGACATCCAACGTCCGTGAGTATCACCAATCGGCTGTGCATCAGGGTCAGATAAATCAATTTCTCTCACTTCAATGATGTTCCCTCTTTTTGTATTGTATCGTACAGAACCAATCACAACAATACTGTCTGTATCGTGAAATTCCAAATACTTTCCTTTGCTGAGTGTTGCAATCTTTGGATAAACTCCATATTTAGCAAAAGGGTTTCCAATAGCAATGTTCTTTCTTCGTCTTTCTGCTTCCTGTGGTGTCAAAGAATCCTTTGTTTTTAATACTTCATCCATATAAGGACGGTTTCGTTCTTCTTTTGTCAGCTTGACAGGATTAACCCATTTCTTTTCAGTTTTGGGTTTCTGTGTGGTTTGAGCCTTTTTCTTGACCTGCGCCTGTGTAAAACCTGTTACTACGGCAAAAGCAATTAATAATATTTTTTTCATAGTCATTTGGTTACTTGTTAAAGTTATTTATTAATTTTTTACATTCAATCATTTGTGTTAAAATATCTATGTTTTTATCGGAAAGTATATAGGTTTCTGTTCCTTCTTTTTCTTTTCCTGTGCTTTTTTTACAGCTTCCTGTTTCTGCTGTTCTTGTTTCTCCTTTTGTTTTTGAAGTTGGTACAATCTCATTTTTTCTGCGAGTGCTTCACTTTCCTGCTTGTTCTTTTCGGTTTTCAGACTTCCAAGCCATGATTCATAAGCAGATGAAGGCATTTCAGCATATCCTAAATTATCAATAGTATTAAATTGCTTATTGATTTTATTTAGTTGTTCAATTGCTTTTGGAAAATAACCAATTCTTTGTAAACCTCTTTTATCTTCGGGATTAATACCTAATTGTTTCATTACATTGGCAAATCTTACCTGACTGACATTTGCCTTTTCCATATTGGGAGCTATTCCGTTAGGATAAAGTTCTAATGCTTTATCAATAACCTTATTTACAAATTCGTCATAACCAAACTTACTTACATATCCTCTTGCCAAATCAAAATATGCCATTCCTAACAGTTCTTTTTTGGAAAGGTTTTCCAAATAGATTTTATTCTGTAATGCTTCTGATTTGATATATCCTGATTCCAAAAACGCATTATCGGTAGGAAACATTCCATTGGTAAGCTCCATATTTCTCATAGTTCCTTCATCATCCACAAAACGGATATAGGAATGATTGGGAGCTAATGATAAATAGGCTTCTGTATTCATTGCTTCTGCCAACATCAGATAGTACAGAGGCATTGAATGGCATTGTCCTGATCCTGTTTTAAGGAGTTTGGAAACAAACATTTTGGAATAGTCTTTTTGTCCCATATAGTCCTTAAAATCATACTCAAAGGCTTTGTGAGTTGTGCCGTTCAATTTCATATCCTTAGAGAAATACTCAAAGATTATAAGGTTTTTGGAAACATTGCTTTCTGTGTCCTGTTTCCGTTCTTTCATTTTCTGCAACAGTTGTTTTGCTGTTTTTTGAATTCCTGATTTAAATTTGTTTACATCCTGCTTGTTATCATAAAAAGCATTCTCAACAGTGAAATTGACATCAGCTAATGAGTAGTTTTCAGCATCCATTGCTGAAAGTTTATTAAAGGCATCATAATACGACCCAGTTCCTGCTTTTCCTGAAAGTGAAGGCAAATCATAAGGCATATTCCTGCCATTGCTTATCCATTCACGGAATTGCATTTCATGAGCTTCTGCCATATCTCTGTCTATCTCACGCAGAAAAGCACCATCCTGTGATCTTCCTTGCGTTTCATAGGTATTATTTTGCCCGATTGAGTTTGAGGATTTTTGATATGCACTCGGCATTGAGGGGGCATAATTTCTTTGGGAACTTCTGCCATTTGTCGGACTGCTATAATTATTACTGGAATAATTACCCAAACCACTTGCTTGTGGAGTAGAAAAGTTCGGGATTTGACCGAAACTTATTATACCTGTAAGTAATAAAGGAAAAATATATATTTTTCTCATCTTGAACATTAATATTTTGTGTGTTTTGTGTTTCCTGCAATTTACAATTTTTCTATAAGCAACGAAAATAACAATCTGTATAGGTTTTTACAAATGTATTTCGGTATAACGCCAAAACTTGACGTATTTTATTTTAAAAGTTGAGTTTTCAACAATTCCTCCAATGGATTTTGCGGTTTGCTCGTAATAACGGTTTTTAAATCTTTTGGGGATAACTCGGCAAACTCGACTGTTTTTAATATCGAGAAAGCAACATCTTTTAATCCTAATTTTCGGAGTGATTCCCTGATTTCTTTATCAGTTGGAAATTGATTGTTATTCTGTTTTAAATAGATTTTGTGATTTTTCATATTATGATTTTGTAATTAAACGTTATCTGTTTCCTGACGGAGTTATATAGTAAGTATAATTTTCTCCGATTGCCAAACTACCCTCAAAAAACTCTACATATTTTAAATCTTCTTGAATGAACACACCACCCATGCTTGATGAGTATTGATAGCCTCTTTTACGTTCATTGTAAACTTTATCTCTTAAATCTCGGTACATTAGTTCACCATCAGCTTTTTTAAACAAAATCCTATCATCATTGATTATTATATAGGAATCACTTTTTATAGTTTCGTCTTTTACTCGTTTATTGTTATGGTCAAAAAGAGCAATATTATAAACAGGCAAGGTCTTTCCATAGTTTGCAATTATCTTTCTGTCACTATCATAATCATTAGATGAACTGTTTTGGGTTGTATTATTGGAATTAGAAGCAGTAACATTTTTAATAATTGCGCCTAGGCTTTCTCTAAGGTAATTCAAAACTCTGTTACACTCATTTATGTTACTATAATTTATTCTTTGAGAGTTTACGCTTTTTATAGGTGAGTTTTTGAATGTTTCTATGATTTGATTTTTTTGATTGTCATAAATATCAAGACTGTAAACGGCATCAAACATTTTGCTTATTTCCTGTTGTACCCATTGTGTATTTTGATTATACCTGTTTTGGAGTGTAGTTGTGGTATTTCCTAAAGGAGCAATGTCCAATGGTGCTGGATCTCTGTACTGGTTTGGGCTTCTTTGTTGTGAAGTTGTAGAATAATATTCCCATTGTCTTGTTAAAGTATTATAAATCTCATAACCTGTCATGTTTCCTCTTGAATCAAAGTATTCATATCTGCGGTTTATGGAACTATACTTTTTTGTTGAGGTTTGGGAAAAACAAGAAATCCCAAATAATAGGAATGCTGAAAAGATAATTTTTTTCATTGTGAATATTTATTTTATTCACTCGCCCTCCTAAAGTGATTGGTTTTTAAATGCAAAAAGCGTAGAGGACTAAACTCAATTTGCAAATAGGAGGTTCTCGCGAAACCGTGTTACACAAACAAGAATAGCCTCCACGCATAGGTAGAGGCATCAACTGTTTATTCTGTGTAACATTAGTTAATTTGCGAGATTTCCTATTTACAGAATAAAAGCTAACGCTTTATATTTTTTCGATAAAATTCAGTTACAAATATAAGAAATTTACATAATCATACCTACTTCAGGTTTTCTAATACCATCATAAAAATATTCTAATATGTAAATGTCGAATTCATCCAAATCTATTTTGTTTTTTATAAAATCAACATTTATATTATTAAAATCCTCAATAGCATTGTGAATATTTGTGTCGTTAATTAAATTGACAATATTATTTTTGTGAATTTTTATAGAGATAGTGCGCGGTAATCCATATTCTTCCAACTGATATATAACAGGAGGTAAGAAAGCATGTGAACACCACCTAATAAAATCGCTTAAATCATAATGTTTATGTGGAATAATCTCTTTTTGCAATACATTGATATCTCTTAATAAAGATGTTAATTTATAAGTGACATTTTTTTCAAGCTGAAAAAAATCATCAATACTAATTTCATATTGATCCAATGTTCTTAATTGCTCTGGAATTGTTTTGTTCCAATTATAGCTTAAAGTTTTAATAAATTGAACAAAGTTTGTATAACCAATATCCCAGTTTCCAGGCTGTAATCTTAAAACTTTATATAAAATACGATCCCACTTTGTTCTATCTTTTCCATTTAAATACCCCAAGCCATTCCAGCCAGAATCAGTTTTGAGACTATGAGCAATAGTTTTTAATAATTCATAATTTGTATTTTGAAAAGCATTTTCATTCTTTAGTTCTTTGTATCGATCATTTCCAAAAATTTCATTCATTTCTTCTTCTTGCAGAATTATTTTTGCAACTTGATCACTTGTTAGGATATTGTTATGTTTATCTTTATCTAATGATGTAGCAACATTTTCGGGAAATGGCAAGTCTAATTGTGTTTCTTGTTTTTTTGGAGGTCTATCTAAGATATATATTTTCCCAATGAAATGTTTAAACATACGACCACCTCGTCCAATAATATTTTTATATGTGAAATCGTTTAAATTAGAACCTCCATTTTTATTTAACCAAATAATGACATTTTCCGCACTTGTATTAACACCTTCAATAATTGATGAAGTTGATACGATTTCTCTAATACCTTTTGGTTCTTCAAAAAGCTTAATTTGAATTTGGCTTAGAGAGCGATGTAGTCTACTATTATGTATTCCCACACCCTTTTTTATAAGTTTAGGAAGAATCCAGTTATAGCTGTAGTTTTTCTCTAACCATCTTGAAAAATGATCTAATAAATTATAATTAATATTAGATTTTTCGGATAGAAGAACGGTTGAAAGTTCATCTATCTGTGTGAAGTTACCTGCATATATTAATGTCTTAGTTTCTTTTCTTTGGAGAATTTCTAATAATGCATTGGTTTTATCTTCTTGTGTTTTTATCTTTTTATATACCTCATTTTTCTCTAAGAATACTGTATTGAAATCCATTTTAATGAATTCCATCCCCTTCGTAAAAGGGTTTTCATTAAGGTAACTGATGTTGGGTGCTAAAAAATATTTTTGTTTTGACTTTTCTCCAAATTGAATAATAGCCTTAATAAGATCTGGAGCTCTATCTTTGTCAAAATTAATACTAGCTTTGTAAAATTCGTCAACAATTAAAATGTCTACCTCGTCAATTTTATCAACATAATAAAAAGCACGTTCTTGAGGGAATATAAAAATATTTTTTTCAGCTAATTCTGATTCTGTAGTAGTAATTATTTTATATTCTACTGCAAATTTTTTATAAAGTCTTCTTCTTGTTTCATCTGTTAACGCAATTGTTGGGACTATAATAACTACATTTTTTGGTTTTTTTATTTTTATAAATGCATCAATTACAAAACTTTTTCCAAAACTTGTAGGTGCACTGACTGCAATACTTTTGTTATTTATCAGTTTCTTCAAAAGAAATGATTGTTCTCTATGTAATGTTTTAAAATCATTATTTCCTACATCTACTTTAAAAGCTTCTTGGATAAATCTTTCCTCCCAACTACTAGTTTTATAATCAAGGTATGGAAAAAGACCAGTCTCTCTAATCATGTGGTTAATAATAGGTGAGTAATCAATTCGATTTTCCTCGTGAAAGTCTAATAACTTTATTAATGTTTCTCTAGCTTTATTGTCTTCTCCATCTATTAGGAAATCATTAATAATATGACATTGATCGAAAATATAATCTGTATTCATTTTATTTTAGTGCATTTGCAATTGCTAAAAACTTTTCTTCAATTTGTTTTTTATATGGTACTGGAAATAAAATTATATGAAATTTAATTTCCGAATATTTATGTACTGTGGAGCATTTTGCAATCTGCTTTTTGAAATATTCTGTTGCCCTATCTTTATGAAAAGTAATTATATCATTCTTATATTTTGGATTATTGTCGGTTTCTTTCTGTGTGATTTTACATTCATGCACCATCAATATTGGAATGTTAAGTATTGGTTTTACTTCATCTATAGATGTGTCCTCGTGTAAAGTTTTAATTATTCTTTCTTTTAGTTCATCATTAATTTCGGTGAAGTCTTTTAAATCTGAAATGTTAGTTATTAAACTATTCTCTTTTTTTAATTTTTCTAATAAGAGAGATTCATTAACTGATTGTACAATTTTATCCAACTTACTATTGATGATACTGTCATAGAATTTTGCTTCACCAAACCATAATGAAAAAGTATTGTTATTTTCAATTACAATATGAACTGAGTCGGCTCCCTTTGCAAAGTCATTTTTATTTTGCTTATAAAAAATTTTAGGTACAACGGGAATAGCTTTAAAATGATGTTTCATTATGCCATATAGTATTATTTCAGCTATTTCTCCTCCTTTACCATTGTCTTTATCATTAGGATCGTCTATTAAACGAAGTTTTTCCACGGCTTTACCAAGCGTACTTCCTTCATCATTTATTAGGGCATTTCGCTCTTTTATACTCAAAGCTGTTTCTTTAACATTATCCCAAATAAATTCTTGAAATTTTTTATATCTCCATTTTCCGTCCTCAAAATCATTAATTATAGATAATATTTTTTTATTGTCAATTCCTGTAAGTTCTCCATCAGTAGAGTAGTTACAGAAATTATCATCTATTAGAATTTGAAATTTCATATTTAATTAGTTTTGCTATTAGTTTATATTTTAAAATAGGTGTTTTAATGCTAAAATACACAATATTATATAATATTAAATGCATTAACGAATATTATTAATATTTATAAAAAACTATTATGGATGAAGTTTAGAATTTTTTGAACAAATTAAAAAAAAGACTAAGATTACAAGCTTTTTGTAAATATATGTATTCCAGATTGCCCCAAAGTCTCAAAATCCTATATGGAAACAGCCTATATCCCAATTCTGAAATTTTATATAGAGGTTTTAAGAGCCAACCTACCAATCATAAAAAGGTATATCTAATCAACAAAAAATTTGCTATACCCCCTATACTCGAATTGTGATTTTTGAAACTGGTTTTGCTTTTTTGCCATCTTTTCAAAACGATTAAAATCTTTTTAAAAACATTACTTTTTAAGTTAAAACTGTCTTGAACACTTGTATCTATGGGGATTTTTATTTATCTTTATTCTGCATTTTAATAGCAATTTTTCTACTGAAATACATCTTAATTATACATAAAAAAGCCTTGAAGTGTTGGAGCACGACAAGGCGCATCAATAAATTTTAACGTAACTAAAATTATCGACTATGACAAATTTACAAAATTGTCTTGGTTCTTGCAGTATTTATGTAGGAACATACACAAAATACAATAATGGTTTATTATTGGGGAAATGGCTTAATTTATCAGACTATTCTGATTATAACGAGCTATTGGAAGCAATGAAAGAATTACACAAAGATGAACATAACGCAGAGTTTATGTTTCAGGATTATGAAAACTGTTCTTTTTTTGAAAAGTTGGGATTGATTAACGAAAACTTTTTATCTGCCGAAATTTACGAAATATCACGGCAAATAGACAATTCTTGCTATGATATCGAAATTTTTGAAGCTTATGTAGATTGCATTGGGAAATTAGATTTTCAGAGTATTTATAACAATGTTATGAATTATTATATTGGTGAATATTCGAGCGATGAAACATTTGCACAATCTATATTAGAGGAAGATATTCTTGATAACTTACCAAACTATATTTATGTTGATTGGGAAGCTACATCGAGAAATTTAATGTATGATTATTTTGAAAGCAACAGACATTATTTCAAATCGTAGATTCATTTAGATTAAAATAGATTCAAAATGATTAAAATAATTCAAGTCGGGAAGAAAGTCGGGAGTGATAAAAATAAAAGCACTGAAAATCAATTGATTAACAGTGCTTTTTGTACCCATAACCGAAGAAATCTCGAAACATTTGGTGGAAGATTTGGAAAGAATTTCTGAAATATTACCTGGAAAATACTCCCAAAAAAAGAAGAATTAGTTAATATATTGAGTATGCTAAAAATGTCTTATTAAAATTTAATTATTTGCAGGGTACTGTCCGTTGAAATATTTTTATTTTTGAATATTTTCAGGTATAGTATTTCAATTATTTAATTTCCTTAAATCTGAAGGTCTCGATCTGGTAAATTCGCGGAAAGTATCACTAAATGAGCTTACAGAATTATAACCCACGTTATATGCAATTTCATTAATGGACTTATTTGTATTAAGAAGAAGTTCAATGGCCTTAATAATTCTTAAAGTTTTTAAGTATTGGAGAAAAGAAATATCCAAATCTGTTTTAAAAAGACGCGATAGAGAGCGTTCACTCAATCCAAATTTTTTACTTATACTAGCAAGACTGTGTTTTTCTTCTATTGTACATTCAAGATAAGAAACAATATTCCTAGTCATCTTGTTTTTGGTGGCAGGAAGAATAATGGGCAAGGGTTGTTGATGGGTTTTGGGTAGAATTTTTTTTAATGCTACTAAAAATTCAAAATTTTCATCAGTAGATATTACATGTCTCTCATCCCATATTTCAGTATACTTGATCATTTGTATTAAAAGTTCTGTGGCAGGATAAATACCAAGACGACTGAAAAAAGGATCAGACAAATCGTCATGAGCAAAGAAATATAATGATCGTAATACTGTTGCAGAATGACCAATTTGTAAAATATGTTCCAAACCCTGCGGAATCCAGAAGAAATGTCTTGCGGGAACAACATATGTCCGATTATTTATAGTAATATAAGCGATACCTCCTTCAACATAACTAAGTTGTCCTTTGGTATGTCTATGAACCGGGATCAATTTTTCAGATTTTTCATGCATTACAAATACACTTTTATCGTTCTTATCAATATCTGGTAGTGAATTAATTAATCCCATACTAATGTTGTATTTATTGATAACAAAGATAATGAATTTGGCCGGAATCATGAAAAGAATGACTATTGTCGATAAATTTTTTTTATGTAAATAATGTAGATTTGCAATACAATGATTCTAAAATTTTCAATGAAAAATTATCTCACTGGATTTCTAATGTTTGGAATAACTTTTTCGACTTGGGCCCAGAGTTCTGTTTGGAATGCAGACACATTAAAACTCTCACTAAAAGACGCTTGGAACAAAGCAGAGGAACACAGTCGCGATATTAAGATAAAACATTTGGAAGTGGGTATTTCTGCTGAAGAAGTAAAAGATCTTAGAGCGGAGCGGCTTCCCGAAGTGCAGATAAAAGGAAGTGCAGAAAAAGCAAGCAATATACCGATTTATGAAAATGGCTTATTTTCAAAACCAAGTCAACATGAAGTAATACATACACTCTACAGAGCAGGTGCTGATTTTTATCTTAATCTCTATAATGGAAATAAACTTAATCTACAAATTAAAGAAGAAAAAATACTTCACGAGATTTCTGAAATTAAGAGAGAGCAAACTGTTTCTGATATTCACTACAAGACGGCTGCTTTGTATTTAGACTTACAAAAAATATTAATTTTCAGAAAACTTATAAAAGAGGATATTGAAGACCAAAAAAAACAGCTGAAAGAAATACGTAGCTTATTAAAAAACGGTGTTGTACTAAAGAGTGACGTTTTGAGAATAGAGCTTGAGCTCTCCAGACGTGAAATGGCATTAATTACGATAGAAAATGATATTCTTATTGCTACTCAAAAACTGAATATTATTATTGGAGTTCCTGACGAACAAATTGTAGTTCCAGACGAACCGACTTACATTTGGAACAATACCACCTCCTACGAAGAATATTTAAAAACGGCCTTAGAACATTCATTTGATTATCACATTTCAGAACACAAAACAGAGCTCAGTAAAATAAAAATAGATCAAATTAAAGCTAATGTAAGACCCAAAATTGGAATGTATGGAGAATTTTATTATGCAAATCCACAAATTTTCTTATTTCCTTACAATCCATATTGGTATTCTTTGGGGGTAATAGGGTTAAGAGCATCTTTCAATTTATCATCTTTTTATCATAATACCCATAAGGTAAGAGCTGCCAAAATAGAGTTTGAAAAAGAAGAAGAAAGTTATAAAAATACCGAAGATAAGGTAAGACAACAAGTAAAAGAAGCTTACCTGAGGTATCAGGAGGCTTTAGAACAGATAAAAGTTGCTGAGGCTAATCAGGCTCATGCGAAAGAAAATGCAAGAATTATTAAAAATACTTACTTTAATCAGACTTCTTTAATTACAGATTTGTTAGATGCAGATGTACAACTTCTGCAGACAAAGTTCGAGCTTGAAGCAGCAAAAATAATGGCACAAAATAAATATTACTTACTACAAAATATAATAGGTATTTTATAAATCATGAAAAAAAAATATACGGTAACTGATAGATTTGTTACTAAAATTACAGGGTGGATTGCAAGTTTAATTCTTTTGGGGCTTATAGTTTGGGGGGGAGGATCCTTAATGGATTATTATAAATATGAGCAAACAAATGATGCACAAATACAAGAGTATGTTAATCCTGTTATTTCTAGGGCTGGAGGCTTTATAGTTGATGTTAAGTTTGAAGAAAATCAAAACGTAAAAAAGGGAGACACAATTTTGGTGATTGATAATAGAGAATATGTTCTTCAACAAGAACAAACACAAGCATCTCTTGCAAAAGCTGAGGCTCAGCTTGTCGTTTTAGGAAGTACAATTAATACATTGGAAAATGAAGCTTCTTCTTCTCAAGCACAGATTGCCGCAAATAAAGCGAAGGTATGGAAACAAGGATTGGATTATGATAGATATCTGAAACTATATAATGAAGAATCTGCTACTAAACAACAAGTCGAAAAAGTTCAGGCACAACTTGATGTAGATAAAAGTGAATATAGATCATCTCAAGAAAACTACGCTGCATCAGTTTCAAAAATAGAAGATATTCGCGCAGAAAGAAATGTTGTAAAGGCTGAAATTCAAAGGTTGAAATCATTGCTAAATAGACATAAATTAGATGTTACTTATACGTACATTACAGCTCCTTATAATGGCAGAATGGGAAGACGTACAGTTGAAGTGGGTCAAATGATTGATGCAGGGGAAACTCTTGCTTTTATTGTAAATGACGATACAGATAAATGGGTCGTTGCAAATTATAAAGAAACTCAAATTAAAGATATGAGAATAGGTGATGAAGTAAAAATTATCGCAGATGCATATCCTGAAAAAGAGTTTAAAGGAACTATTATTTCTCTTTCACCTGCTACGGGTTCTAGTTTCTCGTTACTCCCACCTGATAACTCTACAGGTAATTATGTTAAAATTGTTCAACGTATACCCATAAGAATACGAGTAGATGGTTCGAGGAAAGAAATAGATGTTTTAAAGGTAGGTATGAATGTTAACGTATTTGCGTCTAAAAAGCATAGTTAAATGAAGACAGCAATCCCAATATTTAAATCTTGGATTCCTGACTGGATGGTGAAAATAGTACTTTTCAGTATGACCCTACCTGGAATTGTGATTTTCTTTCTTCCTCTAGCTAACATCAATGCAGCAGCAGGCTATTATGGAAGTGAACCCGCAGATATGCAGTTTGCAGTGGCTCTTTTTTACGCCGGATACGTAGGATTTTATTCTCTGGAAAGAAGGTTCTTTACTTTTCTAGCTGCGAAAGAATATTTTATAATTTTTACTACTCTGCAAATGCTTGCTTGTTTGGTATGTTACATTACAAAAGATGTTTATATATTATTTCCCGTAAGGTTTATACAAGGAATGTTGTTTGCATCCAATGTGAATATCTCTTTATCTTTAATGTTTACAAGGTTGAAAAGTGAACGTGCGAGAGAAATTGGTTTTTCAGTATTTTTTGGAACTTTGCTCTGTGCTTTGCCTTTCAACAATTTGGTTACCGCGGAATTAATAGATTCTTACAACTTTAACATCGTTTATAAGTCTGCAATATTCTCCTTCTTTCCAGGTTTACTGTTTATAATAACAGGAATGAATTCATTTCGGTTACACGTTAAATTTCCTTTATACAAATTGGATTGGCAAAGCTTTGTAATGTACAGTGCTATTCTGTCACTTTTAGGTTATATTACCATATTTGGACAAGAGTACTATTGGCTTGATGATGTCAGGATTTCCGGTAGTGTATTAGCTATAATAATTCTGTTAATTATTTCTATATTTCGTCAGAAATCATTGAAGCGACCCTATATCAATTTACGTATTTTTTCTTATCGAAATTGTAAAGTAGGTTTAGTTGTGCTTTTTGTTATGTATATCTGTCGGTTTGCGTCAGGTATTACCAATAGCTATTTCACGGGAGTATTGAAGTTTGATCCTTTTTACCTCTCTTACATGAATGTTTTTAATATTTTAGGGATAATAGCTGGAGTTATTATTTCTGCTGCGATGATTCTGCAGAAAAAAAGAATCAGAAATATTTGGTTATTAGGATTTTGTTTATTGTTTGTTTTCCACGTAAGGATGTATTATCTTTTTGATATACAAGCTGATGAATTTAATTATTTTCTACCATTATTTCTTCAGGGAATGGGTGTAGGTTTTATTATGGTACCCACAATTGTTTATATTATTGCCTCTGTACCAGTCTCGTTAGGTCCATCTGCTGCTGCTGCTGCATTAGCTATAAGGTATTTTGGTTATGCTGTAAGTATTGCTATTATAAATTATTTCGAGCTTTTCAGAAAAAGTATGCATTATAATGCTTTTCAGGATCATTTAACAAAAATAGATCCTATGGTAAAAAACTTTTTGCATAAGCAAAATACAAAACTTAGTACCAAAGGTATGCTGGAGGGAATATCTTCTAAAGCTTCTGAGAAATTACTTATTAAAAATCTTACTATGCAAACACAGATCCGTTTTGCTATGGATTATTATGAGATGATGGCTATTTTCTTATTAATCATTATGGTACTTATTGCAATATTCCCGTATGTTAATAGGACTCGTGTATATCTTAGATCCCGAAGACTTTCACCGGCTTAAACTTTTTAATCAATACTTATATTATGAAATTAAAACATATATTAATTATTCTTTTGATATTAAATGGTCTTTTTTCCTGTAATAATGATGACAATACTTTTCATCTGAAAACAGTGAAGCTTCTTGAATATTCAAAGAATTTACCCGAACAAAAGCTGTATATAAAAGCTTTTTCTGATGATTTACCAGAGTCGATTGCGCAAACTGAAGAATATCCAAGTACATTACCATTGCCGGCAACTCTAAAAATGTATCCTTCGCCAAGCATGAACCTATACGGGAAAAATTACCACCTGGAGCTTTGGGGCGGGATTTCAGGATATATTGGAAGGTGTGATATTGATATGGATGACTATAAAATTGTTTTCCCTATTGATATGGAAATTGAAAACGATAGTTTAAGTATTTCGATGCAAGGCACCTGGGACTAAGAATAAAACAAGTATGGAGGAAATAAGAATTTTTAGTGAAACTATATCAGAACTCCTAGACAGTGGGTATCTTTTACAAAATGAACTAACGGAATATTTAAATTTAATACAAAATATTAAAACAAAAGGTTCTGAAATTCCAGCTTCTGGGTTCAAAGTTGATAAAATATATAAATGTTATGACGATAATTCTGAAATAATTTATGTTTTTGCAATATCAAATTCAAATAACAATATAAAAGGAATAACTACTTCAATTTGCGTAGATGAAAACATTATTGAGTTCTCGGAATTGTTCAAGAAAATTAGAAAAGGAATAGAGAAATTCGGAAATTATGTTTTTGGAATAAATAATAATAAAATATTTTAACAATTAATTTAGTATCACTTATGATTAATTAAAATTAATCATAAGATTGCGTAATGCAATCTTATGACCGAAAGTGAATAAATTAAGAGTTATTCTATATTTTGAGCCTTTAATAGCTTAAGAAATTTTTAGAATAGCTTTTATTATTTTTTCGGTGGATTACTATGGGCTACTTTTCAAAAAAATCTAAGATAGTAAACAGGCATATAAGAAGACAGGTTATAGTTTTTATATGAATCAATTTTCTTGTGTTTTTGTTCGTAAAAACGGATTTTCATCTTCCATCAAGTCTTTGACCTTTGAAACAATAGTTTGTAGATATTGTAAACAAAATTTTGACTTTTCAATCACGATCTTGCATAAAGATCTAGATTCTGCTATTATATCAAAATTCTATTTGCGTATTAATTCTTTTGACTTTTATTTTTTCATTATCAATCGAAACAATGATCAAAATTTCTTTTTCGTTTATGACAAAACACAAATAAATTTGTACACTGAACAATAGTCTTGATTCTTTAAAACAAATTACTGAACAGGTTGTCTGGTAAAGAATTGTAATTTAACAGTTATAAACAATGCGAATATGTTTTATCTTAAAAAAAGTATCTAATTCTTTGTTGATGAGTATGGAATATTGTGATTAAAACAAGTTTTTTTATGTTGAGAAAATACGATTTGTTCACTCTGACATTACATCAAGTTATTGAAATATTTTAAACTAAATTAACGTAGTTCACTAAAAAAAGAGTACCTATCCAGTTTCATCTTTTTAAATGTATGTGTGAATAGGTGATAAATTAATGACTAAAGCTATAGTTTAAAACACTTTTAATATTGGCTACGTTTGCTATGATGACTTTTAAGGTATTTGTAATTTAAAAGGACCTTCAAAGTAAGTCTGATAAGAATCAATTAACTTCCCATTTAAATCATATACACCTATAGTAATATTCTGTTTGGAAAGATTCATTTGTGATTCTGGAAAGCTGATGTTGATGGTTCCTTTTGATATTTTATCACGATCTACGACTATTTTACTAGAAGCACTATAATTAATTTCAGCATGTGCCGGTTCGATAACTTTTATAGTAACAATTTTTTTATTATTTGTCTTATTAAGAAATGTGTAATTATACGTATTGATAATTTTTCCTTCTCTTACAAAAAATGTACTACCTGCAGGTTTGATAAACTTCGCTTCCATATCACCTCTGCTTGACAGAAGGAATCCAAGGAACCCGATCAGCAATATCAGAATTGCTGCAAAACCTTTCATTCTGCTAGTAAACTTATAAGGAGTCCCGGTCTCAATCTCTTTTTCTGATGCGTATCTGATCAAACCTTTTGGCAAACCTACTTTTTCCATTATTTCGTCACATGCATCTATACATGCAGTACAATTTACGCATTCCAATTGCTGTCCGTCTCTAATATCGATTCCAGTAGGACAAACTGCAACACATTGATAACAATCGATACAATCACCTTTTCCTGTAACTTTTCTGTCTTCCCCTTTTCTCCATTTAGAGCGGTTTTCACCTCTTTTGAAATCATAAAATACATTAATAGTTTCCTTATCAATTAGTACACCTTGTAACCTTCCATATGGACAAACCAATGTGCAAACCTGCTCTCGAAACCATGCAAATACAAAATAAAAAGTGGCTGTAAAAAGAATCATAACAATAAAGTTGGTGATGTTCTCAAAAGGTCCTTCCGAGATAATTTTAAACACTTTTTCGTAACCAACAATATACATAAACATAATGTGGGTTATGATGAGAGAAATGATAATATAAATAGCCCATTTTAGAGTCCTTTTCCAAATTTTTTCAGTATTCCATTCCTGTCGATCAAGTCTCATTTGTTTATTGCGATCACCCTCAATCCAAAACTCTATTTTTCGGAAGACTGATTCCATAAAAATTGTTTGAGGGCATATCCAACCACAAAAAATTCTTCCAAAGGCAATAGTAAAAACAATAATGAAAATAAGAGAAGCGATAGCACCTAGGGTAAGAATAAAAAAATCCTGCGGATAGAAAGGTTGCCCCGCAATAAAATATTCTCCATTAATGACATTTAACAAAAAGAAAGGGTTTCCATTAATTTTAATAAATGGAATGACAAAGTACATAATCAAAAGAGTATAACTTACTAGATCTCTGTAATTAGTGTATTTACCCTTTGGTTTTTTTGGAAAAACCCATTTTCTCTTACCTGATTGTTCCATTGTTCCTATAGAATCTCTATAGGTCTCAGGGTTTAAAACTTGCCCCTGTCCGCCGCGAACGACTTCTTCATTTATTTCTGACATTTCAGTGTTAGTATATAAATTGTAATTCTTATTGATCATCACGGAGGGGAGCACGCTCTGCTTCATGATAAAATTTTTTTGGTCTTGTGAAAACATAAAGTATGAGAATAACAAAAAAAAATAAAAAAATAATCATGGATAACGTTTGATAAAATCCTGCATAATCAGTATTTGCTAAAATGTCTTTAAAGTTTTGAGGAATCATTTCATGTATATTTAATTGTTACCAGCTGTTTTTATATCGCTTGTTTTTATATCTGTACCTAATCTTTGCAGATAGGCTATAAGGGCTATAATTTCTTTCTTTTCTAGTTCACCTTGTGGCCTTTTGGCGTAGGCTTCTTTCAAGTCTGTAGCCTCCGAAAAAATATCTTTCACTATTATAGATGCCTGATTATCGGCCCATTTATCAGCTGAATCAATTTGGGCTTTTGTGTAAGGTACATCAAATGTATTTTTCATAAATTTTAGCTTATCGATCATTTTAGATCGATCTAAATTATTGGCTATTAGCCATGGATATCGAGGCATGATAGAACCGGCGGATGTGGACCTAGGGTTATACATATGTTTATAATGCCAAGAACTTGGGTTTTTACCACCTTCTCTATGTAAATCTGGTCCTGTTCTTTTTGAACCCCAAAGGAATGGTCTGTCATAAACAAATTCCCCAGCCTTAGAATACTGGCCGTTTTTGCCATTAAATCTTACAATCTCATCTCGGAATGGTCTTACAATTTGAGAGTGACAGGCATTACAGCCTTCGCGGATGTATAAATCTCTACCTTCTAATTCTAATGGGGAATATGGTTTTACCGCTGAAATTGTCGGTATATTTTGTTTAAGCATTAAAGTTGGTATAATTTCTACAGCTCCTCCAATTGATACTGCAATAAAAGATAAGACTGTGAATAAGACGGGCAATCTTTCCAACCAAAGATGGATACCTTCTCCCTCTTTCCTTTTATTACTAATATTGGCTAAGGCCGGTGCTTCGGCAGGCACTTCTTTTTGGAAAGAGCCTTTTCTAATAGTAGCTGTAAGATTAATGACCATTAAGATAGCACCTGAAAAGTAAAATAACCCACCTAAAAATCTCATTTTAAAATAAGGGATAATTGCCGTTACTGTATCTAACCAGTTTTTCCATAATAATGTCCCATCCGGGTTAAATTGTTTCCACATTAATCCTTGTGTAAATCCTGAAATATACATTGGTACTGCGTAGAAAATAATTCCTAAAGTTCCTAACCAGAAATGCCAGTTCGCCAGCTTAACAGACCATATTTTTGTTCTCCATAGGATTGGAATAAGGTAGTAGATCATTCCAAAAGCCATAAAACCATTCCATCCTAATGCTCCAAGGTGAACATGACCTATCACCCAATCGGTAAAGTGACCAATTTTGTTGATGTTTTTAGTCGCCAGTAGTGGTCCCTCAAAAGTTGCCATACCATAACAAGTAACTGCAACGACAAAGAATTTTAAAATAGGATTTTCTCGTACTTTATCCCAAGATCCTCTCAGAGTCAATAGTCCATTCAGCATTCCTCCCCATGATGGGGCAATCAGCATAATTGAAAAACCAGTACCTACAGCTTGTGCCCATGCTGGTATTGCTGTATATTGAAGATGATGTGGTCCTGCCCAGATATACACAAAAATTAACGACCAGAAATGAATAATTGAGAGTTTATACGAAAAAACAGGCCGTTCGGCTGCTTTTGGTAAAAAATAATACATTAATCCCAAAATTGGAGTGGTTAAAATAAATGCAACTGCGTTGTGACCATACCACCATTGTACAATAGCATCTTTTACTCCAGCATACGCAGAATATGATTTCCACCCCGTAAATGATAAGGGAACTTCAAGGTTATTGAATATGTAAAGCATTGCTACTGCAATCCAAGTTCCCAAATAAAACCAAATTGCAACATATAGATGTCTAACTCTTCTTTTTGTGATGGTTCCGAACATATTAAGTCCAAAAATTACCCATGAAAAAGTAAGAAGTATGTCGATTGGCCATTCATGTTCCGCATATTCCTTTGATGTATTGATTCCCATGAAGAAAGTAATAAATGTTACTACGACCATTAACTGCCACGTCCAAAAATGAATCCAACTTAATGTTTTGTTAAACATTTCTGTTTTTAAGAGGCGAGGTACAGAGTAGTATACCCCAATAAAAAAGCTGTTACAAACAAATGCAAA
This sequence comes from Chryseobacterium sp. MHB01, assembly GCF_034651565.1. Taxonomy (NCBI): domain Bacteria; kingdom Pseudomonadati; phylum Bacteroidota; class Flavobacteriia; order Flavobacteriales; family Weeksellaceae; genus Chryseobacterium; species Chryseobacterium sp. MHB01. The sequence continues at coordinate 251,142 of NZ_JAYEDA010000001.1, forward strand.
GATTACAGTATTTGTATGCAACATTCTTATTCGACCAAATCCGAAGGCTCCATTAGTATCTATCAATGCTTGGATACCTCCGTTTCTCAAGATATGAATAGATTGGTCATCTGTCCCAAAAATGAATTCAGGCAGTTCAGGGTAAAACAAAAGCAGAGCTGCAGTCAGTCCAAAGACGAATCCTATTAACGCAAAAACTATTGTTGCATATAAAAATGCACGTACTATGGTGTTATCATAGTAAAAATTCTGTGTTTCCATTATGTTCAAAGTTAATATACCACTATCATTTATTTATGGTGTTAATCATCGAAAAAATAGCTATTTTTATGATGATTAAAATATTACAGCAATAAAGTATGAAGGAGGTTTATCCAACATTTGAAATTGAAGGTCTGTCGACGTGTAATTCAATTAATGAAGTATTTACCATTGATAGATTTTCAGAATTTTTAGATCAAAATCCTGGAACAACAAAAGTTCATCGCCATTCTTTTTATCATGTTACCTATTTTGTAAAAGGATATGGTGAAAATTTAATCGACTTCAAAACATACGACGTTGCTCCAGAAAAGATTTTTTTTATGCGTCCGGGACAGGTTCATAGTTGGAGATTGGCTGAAAATACAGAAGGTTATGTAATTAATTTTTCCACTACTTTTTTTGATCAGTTGAAGATCAATTCTTCGTTAATTGATCAATTTCCATTTTTTAATTTATTTGAAAGTGACCAGATGGTAAATATTTCAAAGGAAAACCAACGTAAGTTGAAAGTTTGTTTTGAAAATATTATTACAGAAATGACTGACATTCAATCTTGGTCACAAATAATGATTGCATCTTTAATACTTCAGATTTGTGCACTTGCTGGAAAAGATACTATCTCCAAAACTATATTTATTGACACGAATTATAATTCTTTAATATTAAAGCAGTTTATAGAGATTTTAGAAACTAATTTTCATCAATATAAATTACCCAAAGATTATGCAACTTCTCTAAATATAACACCTAACCAATTGAACTTTATATGTAAGCAACAAATTAACCTATCAGCTGGTGAAATTATTAGAAATAGGATTATTCTGGAAGCTAAAAGACTTTTGGTGAATTTTGATTTATCAATTACAAATATTGCTGAAGCATTAAATTATTCAGACCCGTCTTACTTTGTAAAATTTTTTAAAAAATATACATCATTTACCCCCGAGGCCTTCCGAAAGCAATATTATAATAAGTATTAAAAATCATTCAATAGTATTATAAATTTAATAAATTACGATTAATAGAAATGATTTCTGAAAAACATATAAAAGATTATAATTACAATATCACGCAGTATAGTAGTGGAGATTTTATCTATGAGGAAAATTCAACCTGTAAGAGTTATTTTCAAATTATATCAGGAACGGTCAAGCTTAATAATTACAGTGAAGATGGAAAAGAATTCATTCAGAATATTATCAATGCACCACAAGGATTTGGCGAAGCCTTATTATTTATTAATGAAAAGTATCCAACTAATGCCATAGCCTTAACAGATTGTGAGATTATACAGATTTCTTCCAAAGATTTTTTTAAACTGTTGACTGAATATCCTAAATATGCGATAGAAATTAACAAAAGCCTTTCACGCAGGTTATATTATAAAATGATCATGTCTCAACATATATTTTCTAATGACCCTACTACGAGACTTAAAACTTTAATGAATTATTTTAAGAATATCTATTGCATAGAAAATGGTTTAAATTCCGAATATATTGTTCCGTTAACCCGCCAACAGATGGCAAATCTAACCGGATTGCGTGTAGAAACTGTTATACGAACTATTAAATTAATGGAAAAAAATAATCTGCTGAAGATAAAAAAAGGATTAATTTACTATTAAATAAACTAACCAGTTGTGATTTCAATCATAATAGAAAATTAAGCATTCAAAGTAGTTTTAAGTAAATAAAGTTGTTTCTTAAAACTTATACTATGAACGAACTTCTTAATGAGCCTGGTTTACAAATTACAATTGTTCTTTTTTTGATTCCCATCATTTTTGCACTTATTCTTATTTTAATAAGAGTAAATCGGATGATTTCTGATACATTGAAAAAAAAAGAACTTAAAAGGATATATGAGCATCTGAGTCATCTGCAGCCAGGCGAAATTTCTGCGTTGGAGGAACGAAAAAAAGAACTTGAATTCCAACTTTCAGGAAACGAACTTTCCGCAAATAAGCAAGTAAAAGACCCGCGTGGGTTAATAGACCAAGCAAATGAAATTCATGAAATCCGTTTTCTGCAAACCAAAAGAGAGGAGGGAAGGAATATTAAAATTCCGGATGAGGAAAAAAAATTAATCCTTTGGTTTCTTGGCACTAGTGTATTCTGGCTTTTTATGGGAACCACGGTTGGTGAATATCTTGGAATAAAATTTGTCGCTCCGGATGCTGACCATATCAGCTGGTTGAGTTTCGGAAGGCTTAGACCCGTACATACCAATATGGTTTTTTGGGGATGGGCATCTATGGCAATGGTAGGTTTCTCATATTATGTCATTCCAAGGGTGGGAAATACAAAAATTTTCAATCTTAAGATAGGATATGTGACTTTAATATTAATGAATTCTGCTGTATTTCTTGGTAGCGTTTGCTTAATGGCGGGAATCAATAATAGTGGCGGAGAGTACAGGGAATATATCTGGCCAGTTATGTTACTTTTTGCTACAGGAATTATAATTAGTATTTATAATCATATCAATACGATCGCGTTCCGAAAAACAGAAGAAATCTATGTTTCCAATTGGTATGTAGTCTCGGCTATGATGTTTGTTGTAGTCATATTGGTGGTTGCTTATCTTCCATTTTGGCAAGACGGTTTGGGAGAAACCATAACGCAGGGTTATTTTATGCATCAGGGAGTGGGGATGTGGTTTATGTTTTTCAATTTGGGATTAATGTATTATTTTCTTCCACAAGAGTTGAACAGTCCGGTGTATTCTTATAGTTTGAGTATACTTGCGTTTTGGACACAGATTTTATTTTATACTCTCATTGGGACACATCATTTTATTTTTAGTGCTATCCCATGGTGGATGCAGACTATTGCTATTGTTGCTAGTGTGGGCATGGTGATTCCTGTTGCAGCAGGCAGTATTAATTTTATGATGACAATTCGTGGGTCATGGCATCGCTTGAAACTGAGTTATGTACTACCTTTTTATGTAGTTTCTATTATTTTTTACTTTACAGGCTCAATGCAAGGAACGGCAGAAGCTTTCAGATCTACCAATCTATTATGGCATTTTACTGATTTTACGGTAGCCCATTCACACTTAACGATGTACGGGATTATTACATTTATGCTATGGTCTTTCACTTATACCTTAGTACCAAGACTTACTTCATGTGAACCACCAAGTATTACCGTCGGATTACATTTTTGGTTAGCTTTGGTTGGGGTTTTAGTATATACCGTTTCACTAATGATAGGCTCTACAGAAAAAGGAATGATGTGGATGGAGAAACAACCGTTTATTGAAGGAGTTATGCATATGATGCCTTTCTGGCTCTGGAGAGCGATCGGGGGAACAATGATGTGGTTGTCACACATCATCTTTGCTTATAATTTTTACAGAATGATAAAGCCCAAAAAAGAAATTAAACTTCCTCAGACACCAGACGATATTTTAGAAATCATTCACAATAAAAAAACAAAAGCATAATGGATTTTTTTAGTGATCATAAGAAACTTTTTTCTTCAGCATTGGCATTTTTCCTTTTTCTGACCCTGTTTATATGCATATTTCCTGCATTGAACAACCAAAAAGTATATAAACCTTTACAGGGAAGTAAACCTCTTACAGAAGAAGAAAGCCGTGGGAAATCAATTTATATCCGTGAAGGTTGTGTAGCATGTCATACTCAGCAGGTTCGTAATGTAGACATGGACCAAGTATTCGGTAACCGTCCAAGCCTGGCTGCAGATTATGCCAGAAACAAAAGACTCAATCTTTTCCAGAATACTGCTACCCTCATGGGAACAGAAAGAACAGGTCCCGATCTTACCAATATCGGAGCCCGACAATCTAGTAAAGACTGGCAATACTCCCACCTATTCAACCCCAGATCTGTAGTTCCCCAATCGATCATGCCTTCTTATAAATGGTTATTCCTAATTAAAGATCAACTTGATCCTGGAGATAAGGAAATCAGTCTTCCTGACGCATTTAAAAAAGGAATTAAAGGAAAAGTTGTTCCATCAAAAGATGCCAGTGACCTGGTGGCATATCTTCTCAGTCTTAAACAGACCGAACTTCCTAAGAGTATTCCGGCAAGAGAATTTTTGTACAAAAAAGAAGAGAAAAAAACTGAAGGAAGTGTTGGAGGAGATAATCTTCCTGATGGAGAAGCTTTATTTGTAGCCAATTGTGCCACCTGTCACCAGGCAACCGGAGAAGGAGTTCCGGGAGCATTCCCACCATTGAAAGGTGACAAAGTAGTCTTAGGAGATAATTTGGAACTGTATGTTACTATTATTATGAAAGGATATAACGGTCTGGCACCTCAATTTGGAGAAATGCCAGCAGTAGGGACCAATGCTAATTTCAAACCTGAAGATGTGGCTGCTATCATTAATCATGAAAGAACAAGCTGGGGAAATAATGGTAAGAAAGTAACTGCTGAAGAAGTAAAAACAATCATGGATAAAATAAAATAGTATGAAAAAATTAAAGTTTATAATTCCTATTTTTGTTCTTTGGACTGAATATGTTCAGGCTTGTGATGCCTGTAGGCTTCAGCAACCCAAAATAACCCAAAACTTTACACATGGTACGGGTCCTGAATCAAACTGGGATTGGGTTATTGTGACAATTATTACAATAATTACCCTAGGAACATTGTTTTATTCTTTCAAATTCTTAATCAAACCAAACGAGAATAGCAAGAAACATATCAAAAATAATATATTGGATTTTTAAATCTTAGAAAAATGTCAAAACATAATGCCGTAGTCTTTTTATATATAGATGAGGAACCGAATCCTATTGCTGAACTTCAGACTCCTATAGTTTTCAATCTCGATACCACGAAATTGGCAGACGGAGAACACACTTTAAAAATTGTTAGCAAATTTGATAATAAAGAAGGCCTGAAAATTACTCGTTTTAATGTGCGTAATGGACCGATCATTCATATGGAGGGGCTATCTAACAATGAAACCGTCAACGGAATATTACCATTGATGATCAATGCGTATGATACAGGTAGAAATCAGAGTTTTATTATTAAAGGAAGTGAAAACCCGAGAACTATTCCAGTTTGGGTTTGGGTTATCGCTTTGATATTTATAGCTTGGGCAGCTTTTTATATTGTTACGAATTTTAGTCTTTAAATTAAATATTTGTCTATTTTTATTAACCTAGTCACGATAAATTTTGACGATTTTTTTAATTTATTTAACATTAATACTACACTGAATGAAAATAAAACTCAAAAGAATCTATGAAACTTTTTCTCCTACAGATGGATACCGTGTTTTAGTAGATAGATTATGGCCTCGAGGAATCTCTAAAGAAAATGCCCATATTGAAGAATGGAATAAAGAGTTAGCTCCTTCTAATGAACTCCGAAAGTGGTTTCACCATGATCCTAAACTTTGGAAGGGTTTTTCAGAAAAATACGAAACCGAACTCAAAGAAAATGGTTCTGGAAAAGAATTTCTAAATCGAAATAAAAAACAAGATATCATCACTTTGGTCTATGGTGCTAAAGATGAGCAGCATTGCCATCCTTTGATTTTAAAAAAATATTTAGAAAATTTGATTTTAAATGATAAAATATGATAGATTTCTTTTTGAATCCATCTATCCAGCACCTAATTTTGTGAAAAAATTGAATTTATATTGGTAATGAAAAGAAAAAGCATACAAAGACACCATTATTTCAGATTAATTTTAATTTCTATCATAATAAGTATCTGCGCTTCTTTTCTAGGATACTCATTAAAGTTAATTACTGAATATTTTCAAAAGCTCATATTTCATTTTGCAGAAGAAGAAAATACCTTAATTTTTATTTTTCTGCCAACGATTGGGATTACAGCAATCTACTTTTTAAGAAAATACTTTTTTTTGAATAGAAAAAATAAAGGAATCACCGAAATTTACAAAACTCTTGATCAAAGAAAAAATCATCTACCTCTTTTCAAGATTCCATCACATTATTTTAATGGATTTCTTACTGTAATCTTCGGCGGTTCCACAGGAATTGAAGTATCTACGGTCGTTGCAACAGCAACTCTAGGAAATACGATATACGAAAAACATTTTTCTGCAAATATTTATAAATTGGAACTTATTAGTGCTGGGGTTGTTGCTGGGGTAAGTATTTTATTTGGAAGTCCAATTGCTGGGTGGCTTTTTGCTATGGAAGTAATTGCAAGAAAGTTTAATAAAACACTTTTTATAAGCTGTACTGCATCTGCTACCATTTCCGCTATTTTTCTTTGTTTTATAAAAAGTGAACCATTACTCTCTTTTGAAATTACTGGATGGAAATGGACTGCGCTTCCGTTTTTTGTAATCTTAAGTTTATTAGGAGGTGTTTTATCTGTTTATTTTACAGTTTTAGTTATTAAGATTAAAGATTTTTTTTCAGGAATTTCCAATAATTTTTTGAGGGTAAATTTAGGAGCTTTAATTGTAGGGGGGCTAATATTTTGTTTTCCGTTTTTGTATGGCGATAGTTATCATTCATTATCGGAAATTCTCAACCATCCCAAGAGTTACTCCTTTCTTTTTCTTCTTTTTCTAATTTTATTAAAACCATTAGCTTCTGCTCTAACTCTTGGCGCTGGAGGAGATGGTGGTGTTTTTGCGCCTAGTATTGTTGCAGGTGCATTCTTGGGACTTACCTTTGCTCTTTTTTGCAATACTTTTTTTGGAACATCTTTAATTTATGTAAATTTTGTGTTGGTTGGGGCTGCCGCTACTTTATCAGCATCTATTTATGCTCCTTTAACTGCACTTTTCTTGGTATGTAATCTAGCACCTAACGGATATGTGTTATTCTTTCCAGTATTATTAGGATGTTGGGCTTCGCAAAACTTAGCTAGGAGAATTATACCCTATAATGTATATTCATATGATATTAAAAGCTAATAATGTCTGTTTTCTTTTCTTAAAAGTGTGTAAATTAAACAAATAATTTATGCAAACATACGGGTTTTATGACGAATCAGGAGAATTTGCCTTCCGAGTTGGTTTGCCTGGAAAAAGTGGCGTACGGAGCGAAATTGTAGCAACATGCCTAAACATTATATCGTTTCGGTATGGTTTCCAAAATTAAATTTAAAAGGAAACTCGTACAGAGGAATGAAATCCTTGGAAGAATTAACGAGAGTATCCTTCTTTAATAGAGGCTACCGATTGCATAATACCTATAGGAAGAAGGCTTATCGTCACCATAACCAATAATCCGATATTGGTCAGCCAGAAAGCCCAACCAATTAATTTGTCATTCCATTGGCGGTCCGGGTACAGACCTCTGAGGACAAACATCATTAATCCGATTCCTAAAATTCCATATACGCCGAACAGGGCAGCATGGCCATGAACGGCCGTTGTGTTTAATCCTTGGATATAATACAGGGCAATCGGAGGATTGATGGCAAATCCGAAGATTCCTGCTCCTAGGAAATTCCAGAAGCACATGGCGATAAAACAATATATTGGCCATTTGTAAGCCTGAATCCATTTTGTAGATTTGCTGAGCTGATAATTCTGATAGGCTTCATAACCAATCAGGACAAGAGGTACAATTTCCAATGCACTGAAGGTAGCCCCCAAAGCAAGCACAGCAGTAGGCGTAGCGCTGAAATACAGGTGATGGAAAGTACCTAAAATACCTCCGCCAAGGAAAATAATAGTAGAAAATAATACGGCATTGGTAGCTGATTTCAGGCGTAATAATCCCAATCTTGTAAATAAGAATGCCGCCACTACGGTAGCAAAAACTTCAAAGAAACCTTCTACCCAAAGGTGTACAACCCACCATCTCCAATATTCGGCAATAGCCATATGAGTTTGCCTTCCATACATCAGACCGGCGCCATAGAACATGGCAATTGCTACAGAAGAAAGAGTAAACAAAAGGAGTAAGTGGCGGTCTCCGTCTTTACGTCTTAAAGCAGGAAGTAATGCTCTTACCATCAAAATCAGCCAGAGAATCAGCCCGATCAGCAATAAAATCTGCCAGATTCTCCCCAGTTCTACATACTCATATCCCTGATGTCCCCATAAAAAGTTATCTACCAACCCTAATTTTTGCATCACTCCCAGCCATTGCCCGGTTAAAGATCCTAACACAACGATCAGTAACGCTCCAAACAATACATTGACACCCAATTTCTGATATTTGGGCTCATATCCTGAAACCGCTGGTGCTATATACAATCCCGTAGCCAGCCATGAGGTAGCAATCCAGAATATTGCCAGTTGGACATGCCAGCTTCTGGAAACAGATTGAGGAAGAAACTGATCTAAAGGAATGCCGTAGAAACCACTTCCTTCGACTCCATAATGGGCTGTAATGACTCCGGCAAGCATCTGAACCAGGATTAGTAAGGCAACCACCCAGATATATTTTAAAGTAGCTTTCATAGATGGAGTAGGCTTCATATTCCGCAGAGGATCTTCAAGAGGAAGCGCTTCGTTGATTTCTTCCTCTTTATTCCTTGCGTGATAAAATACCAGAAGTCCAACACAAGCCAACAGTAACAATACACTGAATCCTGACCACAGGTGAAGCGATGGAGGTGGAACATTTCCTACAGCCTCATCATGAGGCCAGTTGTTGGTATAGGTGACATCATCTCCGGGTCTTTCTGTGATGCAAACCCAGGTACTCCATGCAAAAAAGGCATTCATTCTGGCCATCCTTCCTCTAAGGCTGTGCTTTTTTAATGTTTTGTTCCTTACAATTAGCTATTCGAGGAGGCTATAAACTCTTTTGGGCAAAAAGTGCAATTCAAAGCGAAAGCCGTCCATTGATGCGCCTTCGAAATTACCCCAACTTTGCAATATCAAAATAAAACAATAGTAATAACAATTAAATAATACAGACATGAACAAGTTTACAGTAAAAGACGGAACAGAAATTTATTTCAAAGATTTAGGCGAAGGACAACCCATATTTTTCCATCATGGATGGCCATTGTCATCCGATGATTGGGATGCGCAGATCATGTACTTTCTGGAAAAGGGATTTAGAGTTATTTCACATGATAGAAGAGGGCATGGTAGATCGACTCAAACCTATAAGGGAAACGATATGGACACGTATGCAGCAGACGTCGCAGAATTGGTAGCGTTTCTGGATCTAAAAGATGTATCCATGTAGGACATTCAACAGGTGGCGGTGAAGCGATTCGATATGCATCTAAATATGGTAAGGACAGGGTTTCCAAAGTAGTATTGATTAGTGCTGTTACTCCCTATATGATAGTGGATGAAAATAACCCGGATGGAGTTCCTTTAGCTGTCTTTGATGATATCCGTCACAATACCCTGCACAACAGACAGCAATTCTATCATGACCTAACCGTGCCTTTCTATGGTTACAATAGGGAAGGTGCTGAAATTAAAAAAGGCATTCAGGACAATTGGTGGAGACAGGGAATGATGGGCGGTATAAAGGCACAATATGATTGTATCAAAGTGTTTTCAGAGACTGATTTTACAGAGGATCTAAAAACTGTAGATGCACCTGTACTTGTCCTGCATGGTGATGATGACCAAATTGTTCCTTACGCTACAACAGCGGTTAAAGCAGCGGAACTTCTTAAAAATGGAAAACTCATCATCTATCCCGGTTTCTCCCATGGAATGCCTACCATTAATGCTGACGTGATCAACCGTGATATTCTAGCATTTATCAACGGGTAATATTTCAAGGGCAAAAAGTACAATGCAAAGGGTAAACTATCCATTGTAGTGCGGTTGGAATTAAACCAGCTTTGTATAATCAAAATAACAAGAAAATAACAACAATAATATCAAAAATCATGAGAAATTTAATCTTAGCATTCACACTGTTTACAACTTTAATCTCAAGCTCATTAATTGCACAAACTAAAAGAACTCCGGCATCACTGGGCCGGGAAGAATATATCGAAGTAGAAAAAAATGTTCGACTGCATGTAACGGATCTTGGCGAGGGAGAACCTATTGTCCTGGTTCACGGCTGGCCTTTAAGCGACGCGATGTATGAATACCAATATGCCGATTTTATACAGAAAGGATACCGCGTGATTGGGATTACATTGAGAGGCTTCGGTCTTTCTGATAAACCAGGAGGAAAATATAATTATGATGTTTTTGCGGATGACATCAAAGTTATACTGGATAAACTAAAAATTGAAAATGCAACAATAGGTGGTTTCTCTATGGGAGGTGCAACAGTAATCCACTATGTGGCTAAATATAATGCCGCCCACGTTTCAAAAATGGCTCTTTTCGGAGCAGCAGCACCGATCTGGACAAAACGAGCTGACTTTAACTATGGTCAATGGACCAAGGAAGATGTTAACGGATTGATCAATCTGAACAACACCAACCGTCCGGAACTATTCGCCACTTTCGGTAAGATATTTCCAGCAAATGAGAACAGTGTTTCGCAAGGTCTGGGCACATGGTTAGGAGGCATCCAGGCACAGGCATCACCTTATGCAATGGCTGAAGGACTAAAAACATTGAGAGACAGTGATCTGCGCGGTGATTTGAAGAAAATAACCATCCCTACTTTGATCCTGCACGGTAAGTTGGATAAAATCTGTTCTTATGACCTTGCAGAACAAATGCATGCCTTACTTAAAAACTCAACTTTAGTTCCTTTGGAAAAAAGTGGTCATGCCCTGTTTATCGAAGAGCTTGATAAATTCAATAGCGAGTTATTAAACTTCATCAAAGAATAAGATAATTCAAGCATGAGGTTAGTATAGAAAGCTAACCTCATTTTTTTATGTAAAATCAATCAGAATGCAAAAATTCCTATTACTTCTAACAACACTCCTATTATTTTCTTGTAGCACAAAATCAAAGATTGTAACCGTAAAACATAGCAGCTTGCCAAAAGAATCAGGCCCTTATAGCCATTCGACCAGTTATGGCAATCTTATTTTTGTATCGGGTCAAATTGGTTTAGACCAAAAAACCAATACACTTAAAAGAAGTGTCGAGGAACAAATGGTTCAGATCATGGAAAATCTGAAAATTATTTTAAAAAATAATCAATCCGATTTTCAGCACATTACCAAAACAACAATTTTTTTGACGGATATAAAACAGTTTGAAACAGTCAACAAAATTTATGGCAGTTATTTTAAAAATAGTTTGCCTGCAAGAAGTACGGTTGAAGTCTCTTCATTAGCTAGAGGTGCGGCAGTTGAGATTGAATGTATTGCTGTTAAAAGATGACTTTCTTAATACAGGATATAGATCTTCATAGGTGTGGAATGGCAGATTTTCTGATCATCAGTCCGTCGTTTCCAATTGCTGATTATCTATAAAAATCCTCGTCCTTCGAAAAGGATACTCACTACAAAAATGATATTATCAATCTTTGTCCGACACAAATACCCACAATATTACCTTGTAATTATGATTGAAATGGTAAATTATTACTAAAATTGCGTTATCAAAGATGATACTTTTTCGTTTCCTATAGATATATTTTTTTGTTATAAAAAAAATGTTTCCCGAGAAATAGATTTCCTGCAACGAAAGGGAGCATTACCCAATGGTAATGTGCTGAGTAGCAAATTATGACAATAATCATTAAAAATAAAATACCTTTTACTCTTTTATTTGAAAAACTTGTTTTACTTTTGTCATATAAAATAATAGAGAATGTTTTCCAAAACCTGTGAATATGCCATCCGTGCACTCATTTATGTCGCGCAGAAGTCTAAAGACGGAAGCAGGATCGGGATTAAAGATATTGCATCGGGGATTGATTCACCGGAATATTTCATTGCAAAAATTCTTCAGGATTTAAGCAGAAAAGACTTTGTGCAATCGGCCAAGGGACCTAATGGCGGTTTTTATATGGATGATAACAATTTAGGATTATCCATTGCCGATATTGTGAGGGAAATTGATGGTAACAAGCTGTTCTCAGGTTGTGGGTTGGGATTAAAGGAATGCTCGGAAAATCATCCTTGTCCTATTCATAATGAATTTAAGCACGTAAGGCAGGCTATACAAGTAATGCTGGAAGGATCAAAGATTCAGCTGTTTGTAGAAAACCTGGATTTAAAGCTTACATTCCTGAAAAAATAAAAAAAATTAATTTAATAAAATACTAAAAGGTGTTTTTATCTTATTAAATATAATTGATACAATAAAAAACCTCGTAAGTTAAAATTACTATAATAATTCCATCATGAAAAAGACACTGTTCATCACCGCTATTTTGTCATCATTTATCAGCCTGATTTCCTGTGGGCAAAATGCTTCCGACAACTCTGAAAATAAAACTGATACTGAAAAAATAAAAACAGACGGGACAACAGAAATTCAACAGTCTGTTGCTCCGCCAAATGTTCCCGCACCGGTTGGAAGCCGTGCTTCGAAAAAAGTGATCGTCAAGCTGGAGACGATTGAAAAGACAGGAGATCTTGCAGACGGAACACAATATCATTTCTGGACCTTCAACGGAACGGTTCCTGGAAGTTTTATCCGCGCCAGAGTGGGAGATGAGATCGAGCTTCACCTAAAGAATAATGAAAACAATACATTCCCACATAATATCGATCTTCATGCGGTAAATGGTCCCGGCGGTGGGGCAGAAGCTACTTTTGTTGCTCCGGGAACAGAAAAAATATTCAATTTTAAAGCGTTGAATCCGGGGCTTTACGTATACCATTGCGCAACGGCACCTGTAGGAATGCACATTGCCAATGGCATGTACGGCCTCATCCTGATTGAGCCTGAAGGCGGGCTTCCAAAAGTAGATAAAGAATTCTATATCATGCAGGGAGATTTCTATACCAAAGGAAAATTCGGGGACAAAGGTTTGCAGGAGTTTGATATGGACAAAGCAATTGCTGAACATCCTGAATATGTCGTTTTTAACGGAAAAACAGGCACCCTGCTGGGAGATGGAGAATTGCAGGCAAAAGTAGGGGAAAACGTTCGTTTCTTCGTTGGGAATGGCGGACCTAATCTTACTTCATCTTTCCACGTCATTGGAGAAATTTTTGATAGAGTATATATGGAAGGAGGTAGCAAAATTAATGAAAATGTACAGACTACAATAATTCCTCCAGGAGGAGCATCTATTGTAGAGTTCAAAGCAACGGTTCCTGGAGAATATGTAATTGTTGATCACGCGATCTTCCGAGCCTTTAATAAAGGTGCATTAGGTAAAATAAAAGTGACCGGACCAGAAAATCCTGCTGTTTACAAAAAAAATCCATAGTTAATATTGTTTACTGAGGTTTTAATTCTGGGAAAAATGAAAATTCTAATCAGCATATTAAGAATATTTACGGTTACCGCATTAATTTCCTGTGGCCAAAACAAAACTATTCCTGATGCGAAACCTCAGATTTTTGTACTGAAGCCTGTTGCAGATGCTAAGAAAATGGTGAAGGTTCAGGGCGGGACATATGAAGCTTTCATTGGTAAAGATACAGGGAGAATTATAAAAGTAGAATCTTTTTATATGGATGACAGTCCAGTAACCAATTCGGAGTATCTCACGTTCCTGAAGAAAAATCCACAATGGGCAAGAAGCAAAGTGCTGCGGTTGTATGCAGACAGTACCTATCTGAAGCATTGGAAAAACGATTATGAAATACCTGAAAACCTTGATCCCGAATCGCCGGTAACCAATATATCCTGGTTTGCAGCGGAAGCTTATGCCCAAAGTGTAGGAAAACGTCTTCCCACCATTGATGAATGGGAATACGTGGCACTGGCCGACCAAAATTCGCGCAATGCGTCAAAAAAACCGCAGTTTACCGACTATGTGCTGAGATCTTATCAGAAAAAGGACAAAACCAGACAGCTGGTAAAACACGAAAAGCCCAATTATTACGGTGTTTACAATATGTACGGTATGGTTTGGGAATGGACCTACGATTTTAATTCGGTAATGATGAGCGGGGAATCGAGAAAAGATAACACCACCAATGAGAATCTTTTTTGTGCAGGAGCAGCAGTTACTTCATCAGACCTCAGGAATTATGCTGCATTCGTGCGCTATGCATTAAGAGGAAGCCTAAAAGCAAATTACTGTCTCAACAATCTAGGTTTCAGATGTGCCAAAGATTATAAAAATTTTAAATAATGAAAAGTATACTATACATTCTGCTTGCGATGACAGTGTTATCCTGCAGTAAAAAAAATGAAGAAATAAGCTCGGATTCCATTTACAACGTCAGTTCAAAATGGCAGAAACAGGATGGTAATGCCATTACTTTTTCCGACTTCAAAGGAAAAGTGATTGTTACCGCAATGATTTTTACTTCCTGTAAAACGGCCTGCCCGAGACTGACAGCCGAAATGAGGGCAATTTCAGAAAAAGTGGGAAAAACAAATCCGGAAGACATCAGTTTCCTGCTGATTTCCATTGACCCGGAAACCGATACGCCGGAAGTGATGAAAGCTTATCTAGCAGTCAACAGATTTGATGACAAAAAGTGGACCTTCATCCGAAGCAATGAAGTCGACACCCGTGAACTTGCCAATATAATGGCAGTGAAATACAAAGAAATTTCTCCCATAGAATTTTCACACTCCAATATCATCAGTGTTTATTCCAAAAAAGGAACACTTGCTTTTCAGCAGGAAGGGCTGGACACGGATAATGATGCCATCGTAAAAGAAATTAGAAAACAAATAGAATTGTAACCCGTTAAAAATTTTAAACAATGAAAAATGTATTTATGACAGCAATGCTGTTATCGCTCACGATCATCTCCTGCTCAGATAAAAAAGATACTGATCCTGTACCCGTTGCCGAATCCAATACCATGCTGGAAGAGCCGAAACCGGTAGACTCGGCAGCCGTTGCCGCAAAAGAAGCACCCGCATCTCCTGAAGCCGAAGGAAAAGCTCTTGTGGAAGGGGCAGACTGCCTGTCTTGTCATAAAGTAGACTCCAAATTAGTAGGTCCGGCTTACCAGGATGTTGCTGGAAAATATACGGATGCTGATATAGATCACCTTGCACAGAAAGTTATTGACGGAGGTAAAGGTGTTTGGGGAGAAATTCCGATGACACCGCATGCAGGACTCAGTAAAGAGAATGCACAAAAAATGGTGAAATATATCCTTTCAATGAAAAAATAATGGTTAAAAGGCTCGTCGCAGTTACGCTGCTTTACAGGCAAAAAAATAAAAAAAATTTACAATAATAAAAGATAAAAAAGTATTTAATTATGAATATCAAAACAGATTTTATAGGAGAGATTGTTGCAGAAGATTTCAGAACGGCAGCAATTTTCAAGAAACATGGTATCGACTTTTGCTGCAAAGGAGACAGAACAATTGAAAATGCCTGTGAAACCAAAAAGCTGGATGCACAAAACATCTATAAAGAGATTGAAAATCTCCCGCAAAATGTTGCATCATCCATTGATTTTAAAAGCTGGCCCCTTGATTTACTGGCAGACTATATAGAGAAAACACACCACCGCTATGTAGCAGAAAAGACACCTGTCCTTCAACAGTTTTTAGATAAGCTCTGCAAAGTACACGGAGGGCATCACCCCGAATTGTTTCAGATCAGGGAACTTTTTGATACTTCTGCTCAAGATTTAGGAGCACATATGAAGAAAGAAGAGCTAATGCTTTTCCCATTCATCAAAAATATGGTGAAGTCTGAGATAGATGGAGGCGCCATTCCGCAGCCCCATTTCGGTACCGTGGAAAATCCTGTCAATATGATGAAGCACGAGCATACGGTAGAAGGTGAACGCCTGAGAAAAATTGCAGAGCTTACTGATGAATATACGCCGCCTGCAGATGCCTGCAATACCTATAAAGTAGCCTTTGCAATGCTTCAGGATTTCGAAAACGATCTTCACCGGCATATTCATCTTGAGAATAACATCCTCTTTCCGAAAGCCATCGAATTGGAAAAAGAATTTTCAGCAACATATTAACACGCGGTTTGTTTAACATTGGTCATTAAGGTGTAAAAATGAGGAATTCTTAACACAGAATCATCACCTTGACCATTTAAACAAATTCTAAGAATTAAAATATAAAAATATATGACACCTAAAAAATTATGGACCTGGCTTGCCGCTGTAATCATAGGTTCCTTTATAGTCCTGATTTTCTATGGAGTGGAAATCTACCGGAAAATTCCGCCCATACCCGATAAGGTAATAACTACCGATGGGAGGACAGTTGCTACTGGACAGGACATTAAAGACGGACAAAATGTATGGCAATCAATTGGGGGACAGACGGTCGGCAGTATTTGGGGCCACGGAGCCTATATTGCACCGGACTGGAGTGCTGATTACCTCCATCGGGAATCGCTGCTTTTGCTGGAAGAACTTGCTAAAAAGGACGGTAAAGTATATAAAGATTTACCGGACGATGAGCAGGCAAAATACAGAGTACTTCTGAAAAAGGAACTTCGGAAAAATACACTGGATCAGACGACAAACACGATTGTCATTTCTCCGGAGCGGGCAAAAGTACAGGCAGAATTAGCCGAATATTATACTAAAATTTTCATGAATGCTCCTGAAATGGCGAAGCTGCGCGATCAGTATGCTATACCGAAAAATACCGTGAAAACAGCGGAGAGAATGGCTAAAATGAATGCTTTTTTCTCCTGGGCGGCATGGGTCTGCATCACAGACCGTCCGGGTGATGATGTCAGTTATACCAATAACTGGCCGCACGATGAAACCATAGGAAATGTTCCGCCGCCATCGCTGCACCTCTGGTCCGGATTCAGTGTATTGCTGCTTCTTGGCTGCGTCGGTCTGCTGGTATTATATCACGCCAGAAACAAAGAAGAAGAAATCAATGAGAGGGAAATGCTGCCTCTGGAAGATCCGCTCAGGAATATGAAACCTACGGCTTCGATGAGAGCTACATTAAAATATATCTGGGTTGTGGCGCTGCTTATTCTGGTTCAGATGCTTGCCGGAGTAGTCACGGCACATTATGGAGTGGAAGGAAATGCCTTTTACGGAATTCCGCTTGATGAAATTCTTCCCCAGTCCATTTCCAGAAGCTGGCACGTTCAGCTGGCTATTTTCTGGATTGCCACTTCCTGGCTGGCTACCGGATTGTATATTGCCCCCGCTGTTTCCGGATACGAGCCCAAATATCAGGTATTGGGTGTCAATATATTGTTCGGGGCACTGCTGATCGTTGTTTTCGGCTCGTTGGCAGGACAATGGATGGGAGTAATGCAGAAATTGGGCTATGTCGATAATTTCCTTTGGGGCCACTCCGGTTATGAATATGTGGAGTTGGGCAGAATCTGGCAGATTTTATTGCTGGTTGGCCTTATTCTCTGGCTGATTTTAATGATCCGGGCATTGCTTCCGGCACTTAAGAAGAGAGACGGTGACAGACATTTATTATTGCTGTTCACACTCTCAGCGGTAGCTATTGCCATGTTTTACGGAGCGGGGCTCATGTACGGAAGACAAACTCATATGGCTATAGCAGAATATTGGAGATGGTGGGTAGTTCATCTTTGGGTGGAAGGCTTTTTTGAAGTTTTTGCCACTGTCGTAGCTGCTTTCCTTTTTACAAGGTTGGGATTATTAAGGCTGAAATCAGCAACTCACGCTGTATTGTTTTCTACGATTATTTTTCTTGCCGGTGGTATTCTGGGAACATTTCACCATCTGTATTTCAGTGCAACTCCAACGGCTGTTTTAGCATTGGGAGCAACATTCAGTGCATTGGAGATCGTTCCGCTGGTACTGATTGGCTTTGAAGCCTGGCAGAATTATCAGCTCAGCAAATCTACCAAGTGGATTAAAGCATACAAATGGCCGATCTACTGCTTTATCGCCATGTGTTTTTGGAACTTTCTGGGTGCCGGAATCTTCGGATTTGCCATTAATCCTCCTATTGCACTTTACTATATTCAGGGACTTAATACCACGGCGGTTCACGGCCACGCCGCACTGTTCGGGGTATACGGAATTTTGGGAATAGGCCTGATGATGTTTATGCTGAGAGGCTTATATCCTGACAGGGAATGGAACGATAAGCTAATTGGCTGGGCATTTTGGCTTACCAATATTGGGCTCTTGGTGATGGTGACCATCAGTCTGTTGCCGATAGGAATTATGCAATCTGTCGCTTCCATTAAAGAAGGATACTGGTATGCGCGTTCTGCAGAATTTATGCATACTGATCTTATGAAAACCTTACGTTGGTTACGCGTGCCTGGTGATATTCTGCTTGCAGTCGGAGAATTACTGCTGGTAATATTTATCATCGGACTGAAAACAGGTTGGTCTTTAAAAGAAAAGCGATAATAGATTATCTGATTATAGAACTGCTGCTGCAAAGCAGTGGCGGTTCTTTTCATATTTTAACAATAGAGCAGGAGCTACCGTAAAAATATCTTTATGAAAAGAAACGAAAATTTAGTGCCTCTATCCCGAGACCATCACTTTGGATTGCTGTGCTGCTGGAAAATCAGACAAGGAATTAAAAAAAATATTCCTTATGAAAGAATTAAAAATTATGTCGCTGATTATTGGGGAAAAAATCTAAGCCGGCATTTTGACATCGAAGACCTTGTGCTTCCTGAAGTTAATAATGAGCCTTTGCAGATCCAGATGCAGGATGAACACAGGCAAATCAGGAAGCTTATTAAAAGTATTAGTCAGGCCGGCAGCAGGGAATTACTGTCTGATTTTGCCGATGCCTTACATAAACATATCCGTTTTGAAGAACGAATGATTTTCCCTTATCTGGAAGAGCAGCTTTCCGGAGAGGAGCTGGATACCATTGGAGAACATCTCCTGCATTTTCATCGAAAAGAGGAAGATAGCTATCCGGATGAATTTTGGAAGTAAATTAAAACAATCATAAGATGAAAGTTGTACTGATATAAGTGTATAAAAATCAGCTGTCGAAGACCTGAAATTAAATATATGTAAACTTAATATTGAATAAAAATGAATACGATAATCAAGACCGAATTGGGAGAATATCTTTATCTGGCTATGGGACAATGCAATGGTCACAAAGTTATAATGGGAATCGGATATACCTACGAATACGCTGACAAAAAAGCAAAAGAGTTTGAAGCTGCCAGCTGCGGAGCTGTACAATACCTTGATGTTTCGGTTGTAAAAACAGGCGATAAAGTGAAATGCGGCACAATAAGCAAAAATCCGGATTAATGAAAAATTCCGGATTTTGGATAAAGCTTTGCGTGTTTAATTTCTTTATCGTATCGGTTATCGGTGTGATGATGAGGTACGGAATGGCATTTTCTCTTCGGGGAATTTGCCATACATTTATGCAGGAGTCGCATTCCCATTTTGCTTTTTACGGATGGGTAAGTGCTGCTATTTATATTTTTGTAACCCGGTATCTCAGCGAGCATATCAATAAAATTAAAATCAGGAAATACGAAATTTTGATGATCTTCAACCAGCTGGGATCTTACGGAATGCTGTTTTCTTTTCTTTACGGAGGCTATTTCTGGCTTTCCATTGTTTTTTCATCGGTGGTCTTGTTTACTGGTTTTGCCTATTTTATATTTCTGATGATGGACACCAAAATAAGCAGTGAGCCTGAAGTCATTTGGCTGAAAGTGGGTGCTTTTTTCGCAGTCTTTTCTTCAATAGGAATTTTTGGATTGGCGTATTTTTCAGGAAAAAAAGATGAATATGATGTCTTGTTTAAGGCATCAACCTATTTTTATCTGCATTATCAGTACAATGGCTTCTTTATGTTTTCGTGTATCGGATTGTTTCTGACCGTACTAAAGAAGTATAAAATCTGCATCCCGGGAAAACTCAACAGAAACATCTTTTACCTTTTATTCACCGCTTGTTTATTCGGCTATGGCCTTTCTGTCCTGTGGATCCCAATGGAAGACATCTGTCGGGCATTCTTCTGCTTTATATCCATTCTTCAGGTATTGGGAATAATGAAGTTGCTAATATGGAGTAAAAAAACAAATGTATTCAGGAATCAGGATTTTATAAAGAAAATTCTTTTGTCAGTTTCCGGACTCGCATTTTTTTCGAAATGTATCCTCCAGACTTTGTCGGCAGTTCCCGCATTGGGTACTATAGTATTCAGCAATGTTAATATAGTTATTGCCTATCTTCACCTGGTGCTGTTGATGGGTGTAAGTCTCTTTTTGATTTGGATTATTGTAGAGCTGTACACTGTAAAAATCAGCAAAATGCTTCAAAAAAGCATTATACTGATGATTTCCGGTATTGTACTAAACGAAATTATTTTAGTATTGGCGGGTGCTCTTTCCGCTTTTTATATCCCTTTTCCGTATGCATCCTTTGTGCTTCTTTTTGCTTCTGTGCTGATCATGCTTTCTATCGCCTCTTTTCTGAAAGAGCTCACTCCTGCATCATAACACTTCCGAAATCTTTAAGATCTTTTATTTTATATTGAAACATAAGAACGACTTTCTGCTTTATTTCAGCGGCCTGATGATGAATAGGGCAGGGATTGTTTCCATCGCATTTTTTCAGTCCCAGCAGACATGATTCCAAGACTTCTTTACCTTCGAAATGCTCATAAATATCCCTGATGCTGAGCTTTTCATACTGTTCTTCGTTCATATAAAAACCTCCGCCTTTTCCTTTTCCGGAAGAGATCAGACCTTTTTTTACCAGATGCTGCAGAATTTTAGAAGTAAAAGCAGTAGGTGTTCCGATTTTCTCAGAAACATCCCGGATGCCTGTCTTTTCTCTTTCCTCTGCGAGAACGATACAGGCTTTAATAGCATATTGGCAGGTATTTGAAAATATCAGCATTTATATGGTTTGTGAATGTAAAGATAATGAATTTAAGAACGAGTGCGGATTACTCAAACCTTAGGAATTATTATTTTAAACTGAAATTCGGGTTGATTTTAAATGCAAGCCAGGTCCAGGTCTGTAGTTTTTTAGGATCAGGATTGTTTTTCAGTACTTCCATTGTACTTCCTGCCAACATAAAGGAATGGCCAAGATTAGCGGTAATGATTTTTCCTAATTTCTTCGTGAAAATCAAATCCAGCTCAGTTCCCAGATAGGATGATAAATCGTTTCCGGATTTGTCATATCCTACTTTTCCATTTGTCGTAAAGGAGTGAAGCGCGGCTTTTAAATCTGTATTTGAATTGAAAGTCAGTGTAGAATTAAGATAGTAATCATTCAGACCATATGTATTGAAATGACTGGTACCGGAGTAGAAATAGTCCATAAGACCATTGTACAGGTGATTGGTTCCATACAACGGACTGAAAGACTGATTTTTTCCGGGTTCCGTATTATAATTATTCCCTGAAAGCCATTCGGCGCCCGCTGTCAGATGAAGTGCCGGTAAAACTGTAAAATCTGCATTTAAAGAAAGCTCGTAGGCATTCTTTGTTTGTCCGTCTGTATTTTTACCGGTCTGGTAATACGCAGATCCGAAAAATTCTATACCGTCAACATATTTTTTAGAATTAACGCCAACCGTTATCATATCGTAATGCGTTCCGGAAGGATTCTGTAAAACAGTATTCATGGCAATAGCAGAAAACAGGAATTTATGGTGTCCGGAAAACTGGTAATGGATAACCTGTAGCGATTTTGTTATTTCTCCACCGTCTACAATGCTGTAAATTTCCTTATCAGGAAGGTCATTTGCGTCATTGTCATCGTTATTGTACGTTAATACAGCCTCAATCTTTGAGTTCTGATTAATTGTATATATTCCTTTTAAAGCGTCAAAGCTTCTTCCCTGCATGGCCCAGTCTAAAGCACCGATTAGTCTCTCATTATCGTAAGCCAGGATTTGTCTTCCAAGCTTGACCGCAAATTTTTCAGAAAACGGATATTTTGCCCAAGCTTCATGTAAGGTAAAATTCTGATTCTTTGCAGCAACCGAGTTGGTTTCACCCCAGGTTCTTACGTCCTGCGCGGAGACATAAACCTCCAGCTTTTGATAATAGTAATCAATTCCGAAACGGGCCCGTGAAGCAACCGTCGTTTCAGGAGATTTTCCTTTTGCAATAAGGGTTTTGACACCGTTATCAAGCTCTCCTCTGGTTCTCAGGTCTATATTCATTTTCAGACTGTCGATTTGTGCGTGAGCCATTCCTGATGTAAGTAAAAGACCTATAATAATGGTATGAGTATACATTGTAAAGATTATTCAGCAGTTATTTTGTATGTTTTATGACATGCGACACAGTTGTTAAGCAGTTGATTGAGTTTTTCTTGTGTCTGCTGGCGGTTGTAGTTTTCTTTTGCCATTTTTGCCATTTCATCGAAAAGCTCGTGGGTTCCGAATCCCATTTGTTTGAATCCAAACGGTAAAGACCTTATCATTCCCTGGGGAACCTGATTCACTTTACATGTTCCGGATTGATTACCGACTTTGGCAATAATTTCCGGATCGTTTTTAGCAATTCCTTCATTTATTTGTTGGACACTTTCCAGGAAACCGCGCATTTCTTTCATGATAAAAGCCCGGTTTTCTTCCGGCATTTTTATTTCCGTTCTTCCGTCCGGACTTACAACGGCTTTATCGCCCCTGTAAAAGAACACATACAGCAGTCCTGCATTAAGAAGCAGCGATAACAGGGATAGGATAAGTAAGTATTTTCTTTTTATTGTTGACATGTCTGAGGTCTTTTTGCAAAGATATTATTAAATCGGATAAAAACATCTTATTTAATTTTTTTTTTTACTTTTAGTGTTAAAATCATGTGAAACCAATAATGAATTTAAAATGATACAAAATATAATAAAAAACTGGAACTTTGTAAGACTGCTTCGCCTCGTAATGGGAATTGTTCTTGTAGTGGAAGCGGTAAAATCAGGAATGTGGTTTTTAGTTGCTGTTGGAGCAGTTTTTGTTGCAATGCCATTATTGAATATCGGATGTTGTGCAACAGGTAATTGTTCCGTACCCACCCGTCATTCAAACAATACAAATGATGACACTGAATATGAAGAAATTAAATAAAAGGATAGCAAAATGAATAAATTTCAAGAACTTATTAATCAGGATAAACCTGTTTTGGTTGACTTCTTTGCAGAATGGTGTGGCCCGTGCAAAATGCAGGCTCCTATTCTTCAGGATTTAAAAAAGAATATTGGCGATGCAGCCAGTATCGTTAAGATTGATGTTGATAAAAATCAGGCTGTTGCCGCACAGTTTGGAATCCGGAGTGTTCCTACTTTGATGATTTTCAAAAATGGCGAAGTGAAATGGAAACAGTCCGGTGTTTTTCAGGCGGATGAATTGGAGAGATTAATCAAGCAAAACAGTTAAAATGTATAAAAACTTAATCGCTGTATTTTTTCTTATCGTACTTACAGGATGCGGAAAAGCCCAGAATACCAAAAGCGAGAGCAGTCTTCCTGCCACAGAATTTTCTAAAAGACTGGACCAGACCAAAGAGGCACAGCTTGTGGATGTAAGAACCCCCGTAGAATTCCGTAACGGACATCTGAAAAATGCGATGAATATCGACTGGAGTGCGGGTGATTTTAATGAAAAAGCAAAAGCCCTGGACAAATCCAAACCTGTTTTTGTATATTGTATGAGCGGACCGAGAAGTATGGCCGCAGCTGCGAGACTCAAGGAAATGGGTTTTAAAAATGTCTATGAAATGCAGGGCGGAATGATGAAGTGGAGAGATGCCAGTCTTCCGGAAGTTAAAGTGTCACATTCTGCAGGAATGAGTCTTGCCCAATACAACGAAATGCTAAAAAGTAGTACACCTGTTTTGGTAGATTTTTATGCAGAATGGTGTGCTCCCTGCAAAAAAATGGAGCCTTACCTAAAAAAAATGGCTGCTGAAATGCCGGAAAAAGTAAAAATTATAAGAATTAATGCTGATGAGAACACAGAACTTTGCAAAGAACTGAATGTTTCAGCACTTCCGGTTTTAAAGCTGTATAAAAATGACAGAGTAGTGTGGGATAATCTCGGATTTGTGATTGAAGAAGAAGTGAAGAAACAGATTCTGAAATAGTCTTAAATGAATAAACTTAAAATATGGTTCCTGAAAAGCTGGAGCACTGTACTTCTATTTTCAATATTCATAGTATTGCTTGTAAGTCCTGATACAAAAGCGTGGTTGATGCGCCAGATTATCTCTACCGGTCTTCTGAATTCAAAGATTGAAAAAAAGAAAACAGAACCCGGAATTACAGAGAGTTTGAGTATAAGAAATGATAACGGAAAGCTTACCAATACTTCTGAACTCAAAGGAAAAGTGGTTTTCATTAGCTTCTGGGCGTCGTGGTGTCTTCCTTGTCGTGCAGAATTTCCGTCGATTCAAAAGTTTTACGAGAAGTACAGAGAAAATAAAGATTTGGTTTTTCTGACCATTAACCTTGAAGATGACGCTGCTGCAGGAAAAGCATATCTTAATAAAGAACAATTTAATGTGCCGTTTCTGGTTTCGGAAGGATTTGTTCCAAAGGTTTTTTTTAACGGTTCACTTCCGACAACAGTAGTTCTGGACAAATCAGGGAATATAAGAATGCATCATACCGGAATGGCAGATTACAGCAAAGATTCATTCTATGACGAAATCAATCAGCTTTTAAATGAATAGTAATGAAAAAATTCACTTAAAATATTGACTTGTCATTTTTTATGACAGACTTTGTAATTTTATATACGAAAGGAATTAGAAGTTGACGACATGTAAAATATGAGAATTTATTTTTAAATCTTCATGAATAATATAAGCCGAAATAATTTCTCATTCTTTTATTTAAAATCATTCTTAATGAAATATTTCATAATTTTGATAGAGTGAAAAAGCTGATCTCCATATTGTTGTTAACATTGTATTTGGTTTCTACAACCGAACTATATCAGCTTTTGAAAATGCCGCTTCTCATTGAGCATTATTTTCAGCATAAAAACCTGAATCCTGAAATGTCACTTACTGCATTTCTGAAAACTCATTATGATCATCCTGTGAAAGATAGTGACCACGATCAGGACCAGAAATTACCTTTTATTTCACATGCAAACCTGTTATCTGTCGTTTTCACTATTAATCCTTCCTTAGATTTTCATTATATAGGGAAAGTATTTAGCCCTATCGAGATCAAAAAGATCTTTTATAAGAGTGCTCTTTACAATAAAGAAATTCTCAATTCTATCTGGCAGCCGCCAAGATTCTGTCAATCTTAATCTGTTTTTCTCAGTCATTTTTTGATTGGGAAGGTATTCTGTTCCTTATAGGTGTTTACATGAAATGTAGATGCTTGTGGCTACGTTTCAGGATACCAGAATTTCATTACAATAATTAAGATAATTAATCATTTTATGCTTACAAAAATCATTGAGTTTTCTGTAAAGAATAAACTCATTATTGCATTGTTGATACTGGGGCTTATCGGAGTTGGTTCTTATCAGGTCACCAAGTTGCCGATAGATGCTGTTCCGGATATCACTAATAATCAGGTACAGGTTATTACGATGGCCCCGTCTTTTGGTGCAACAGATATAGAACGGCTTGTTACTTTTCCTATAGAACAGGCCAACAATAATATTTCAGGATTAAAGGAAATCAGGAGTTTTTCCAGGTTTGGACTATCGCTGGTTACCATTGTCTTTGAAGATGATGTTGACATCTACTGGGCCAGACAGCAGGTTGCTGAAAGGCTCCAGCAGGTACAGGCTGTTATCCCGCAGGGAATAGGAAATCCCCAGCTTGGCCCCATTTCTACAGGACTTGGCGAAATTTTCCAATATGTCGTAAGACCTGAAAAGGGATATGAAAAAAAATACAATATCACAGAGCTTCGTACTATCCAGGATTGGGTTGTAAGAAGACAGCTGCTGGGAGTAAAGGGAGTAGCGGAAGTCAGCAGTTTTGGCGGTAAGCTGAAACAGTATGAGATTGCCGTAAATCCAGACAAGCTTAATGCCTATGGAATAACGATCAATGATATATTTGATGCGTTACAGGCCAATAATCAGAATACCGGAGGTGCCTATATTGAAAAAGGGCCTACCGTTTTATACATCAGAAGTGAAGGCTTGGTAGGAAATATTGAAGAAATTAACAATATTTCTATTGCAACAAAAACAAATACTGTTCCTCTGTTCATAAGAGATATTGCTGAAGTGAAACCAGGCTTTGCAACCCGCTATGGAGCCATGACCTTTAATGACCAGGGAGAAGTTTCAGGAGCTGTGGTGATGATGCTTAAAGGTGAAAACAGTAATCAGGTTATAAAAAATGTAAAAGAAAAAATTACCCAGATTCAGAAAACACTTCCTAAAGGAGTTGTCATAGAACCCTTTCTGGACCGCACCAAAATGGTAAATAATGCTATTGGAACGGTAGAAAAGAACCTTACTGAAGGAGCCCTGATCGTAGTCTTTGTGTTGGTCCTGTTTTTAGGAAATGTCCGCGCCGGGCTTTTGGTAGCCTCAGTAATTCCACTGGCTATGCTGTTTGCGATCTGCATGATGAACCTTTTTGGAGTCAGCGGGAACCTTATGAGCCTTGGGGCTTTGGATTTCGGGCTTATTATTGATGGGGCAGTTATTATTGTGGAATCTGTTCTGCATCAGTTTACCCATAATTCAAAATTCAAAAGAGTATTTTCTGTGGGCAAAACAGAAATGGATGCTTTAGTTACTGATTCTGCCGGAAAGATGATGAACAGTGCTGTTTTTGGACAGATTATCATTCTGATTGTTTATCTGCCGATTCTTACCCTGCAGGGAATTGAAGGGAAAATGTTCAAACCCATGGCACAGACCGTAGCTTTTGCACTGCTTGGAGCATTTTTACTTTCACTGACCTATATTCCGATGATGAGCGCGGTATTGCTGAGAAAAAGAAGCAATAAACCTACTTTATCAGACAGAATGATGAAAAAGGTAGAGAAGATCTATCTTGCAGTTTTGCTCAAACTTCTCAGAGTACCCAAAATAGTTTTTGGGGTAGTGGCAATCTTATTTATAACAGCTGTTTTCATTTTATCCAAAATGGGAGGCGAATTTATTCCTTCCCTTGAAGAAGGAGATTTTGCCGTAGACACAAGAGTGCTTCCGGGAAGTAATTTGACCACAACAATTGAGAGTACCCAAAAAGCGGCACATATTCTCAAATCAAGATTTCCTGAGGTACAGAAGGTAGTTACAAAGATAGGAAGCGGGGAAGTGCCTACAGACCCAATGCCGATGGATGCTTCGGATATGATGGTTATTCTGAAAGATAAAAAAGAATGGACCTCTGCCTCTACTTTTCCCGAATTAGCAGATAAAATGGGGAAACAGCTTCAGGAAGTACCCGGAATTACAGCCAGCTTTCAGTATCCTGTGCAGATGCGTTTTAATGAATTGATGACCGGAGCAAGACAGGATGTAGTAGTGAAAATTTTTGGTGATGATCTGGATGTTCTTTCCCAGAATGCTCAAAAACTTGGTAAAATTATAGAAACAGTTGAAGGAACACAGAATCTTTACATCGAACCTATTTCCGGGATGCCTCAGGTAATTATAGAATACAACCGTCCTTTAATTGCCCAGTACCACCTATCTGTTGCAGATATTAACAGAATTGTCAATACGGCATTTGCCGGACAAAGTACAGGGCTGGTGTTTGAAGGTGAAAAACGCTTCGATATGGTTGTACGCCTGGATACCAAAGACCGGAAAAATGTTACCGATATTAAGAATCTTTTGGTTCCCACACCTTTTGGAAATCAGATTCCGCTGTCTCAGCTTGCCAAAGTGGAAGTGAAGAATGGTCCCAACCAGATTCAGAGAGAAAATGCCCAAAGAAGAATTGTCGTAGGTTTTAATATAAAAGACAGGGATGTACAAAGCATTGTTGAAGAGCTGCAGGGAAAAGTAGATCAGAAAATGAAGCTCCCTACGGGATACTATATGACCTATGGAGGATCTTTTGAGAACCTCAACAATGCCAAACAGCGCCTCATGATCGCAGTTCCTATTGCACTTGCACTTATTTTTGTGATGTTGTTTTTTGCATTTAAATCTGTAAAAGAAAGCTTACTTATTTATACTGCAATTCCTCTTTCCATCATTGGAGGAGTCTTTTTTCTGGCTCTGAGAGGAATGCCTTTCAGTATCAGTGCCGGAGTAGGATTTATTGCGCTTTTCGGAGTGGCTGTGCTGAACGGAATTGTTTTAATATCTGAGTTTAACCGTCTTTACAATAGCGGAATGAGAAATATTGTAAGAATTGTTATTGACGGAGGAGAATCACGTCTCCGCCCGGTCCTTATGACCGCTTTTGTTGCCTCGCTGGGCTTTATCCCGATGGCAT
This sequence comes from Chryseobacterium sp. MHB01, assembly GCF_034651565.1. Classification (NCBI taxonomy): domain Bacteria; kingdom Pseudomonadati; phylum Bacteroidota; class Flavobacteriia; order Flavobacteriales; family Weeksellaceae; genus Chryseobacterium; species Chryseobacterium sp. MHB01. The sequence goes on from NZ_JAYEDA010000001.1 coordinate 279,645, forward strand.
TGAGTAACGGGGCCGGAGCCGAAGTACAGCGGCCACTGGCTACAGTTGTTATCGGAGGATTAATAGTGGCAACTTTCCTTACTCTGTTTGTTTTACCATTGCTTTATGTAAATATTGAAAAAGGAATCAAAATGAAAAAAATGAAAAACAGAAATATAGCTTCCGTATTGGTATTTTTATTCTGTTTTATTGGACTTGAAGTAAAATCCCAAACTCCTGTTACCTTGGAAGAAGCCGTTGATGTCGCTTTGAAAAATAACCGGATTATTAAAAATGAAAAATTAAAATCTGAGTATTCAAAGGAACTTATCAGATCATCATCAGATATTCCTCAGACAGGAGTTACGATGGATTATGGCCAAATCAACAGTGCCCTGACAGATATGAAATTCGGTATTTCTCAGAATATAGCATTTCCTACTGTATATAAAAAACAAAAGAATCTTTATACGGAAGAATGGAAAAAGTCTCTGCTGAATGTTTCCCTTAAAGAATATGAGCTAAAGAAAGCCGTAAGCCTTACTTTTTATAATATTCTCTACTGGAAAGAAAAAGAAAAGCTTCTGCAGGAAACATTAAAGCTGTATACCGACTTTCTGGATAAAGCAAGCATTCGTCTGAAAGCAGGAGAAAGTAATATTTTAGAAAAAACAACTGCTTCCAACCAGAAATCTGCTATTGAAATCCAGCTGACGCAATTGAATCAGGAGCTTTCAGTTTTGAAATATCAGCTGCAATGGCTTTTGAATACTGAAACAGATTTTGTTCCTGAAGATAAAAAGTTATTTAGCGGAGGACTTAAAGAAGAGCTTAATTCACATCCTGTAATCCAGGTATTGCAGCAGCAGAAAAAAGTTTCCGAACAGCAGACAGCTCTTGAAAAAGCTAAGCTGCTTCCGGGGTTGCAGCTTGCTTACAATCTTAACAGTTTTAAAGGAACGGGGGCGGATGACAAAGTGTACGGCTCTGCACCACAATTTCATTCCGTACAGCTGGGTGTTTCGGTTCCTGTTTTTTCAGGCGGACAGAAAGCCAGAATTCAGGCTGCTAAAATTGCAGAATCTGTTGCTGAAAATGATATTTCCAATATGGAATTCAACCTGCAGAATCAGCGTAAAAAAGCATCCGGTATCTATCATGCTAATCTTGACATTGTTTCCCGCTATGAAAGCGCAGAACTTAAAAACGCCGCTGTTATCACTGAAATAGCTAAAAAACAGTTTCTTGCCGGAGAGATCAATTACCTCGAATTTGTAATATTGGTCAATCAGGCAGTCACCTTAAAAAACAGTTATACCGATGCAGTCTGGAAATTGAATCAGAGTGCTATAGAATTGGAATATCTTACTTTAAACCCATAATAATGAAACGTAAATTTAAAATCATATCATATTCTCTGCCAATAATAGGATTGCTCATGTTTTATGAGTGTAAAGACCATGGTAAAACGGAACCGGTACCAGCAGCGGTCTCTTCCAAAGATGAAAACGTAGTAACGCTTACTGAAGCCCAATTAAAAAATGCTCCTATAGCAACTACAACCCTTTCTTTACAGAAGATATCTTCGCTTTTAAAGCTTAATGGAATGATTGATGTTCCTCCGCAAAACCTGGTTTCGGTAAGTATTCCACTGGGCGGATATCTCAAATCCAGCAGTCTGTTGCCAGGAAAGCCGGTTTCAAAAGGACAGGTGATTGCCGTTATTGAAAACCCGCAGTTTATCCAGCTTCAGCAGGATTATTTAATGGCAAGGTCTAAAATGCATTTTGCCGAACTTGACTACAACCGTCAGAAAACTCTTAATCAAAGCCAGGCTACCAGTGATAAAGTCATGCAGCAGGCCCAGTCTGAAATGAACAGCCAGAAAATCCTGATGAATTCTCTGGCACAGCAGCTCCGTCTTATCAATATTAACCCAGCATCGCTGAATTCCGGAAATATTAAAAAAAGCGTTCCGGTTTACAGCAGCATCAATGGGTTTGTGAGTAAGGTAAATGTGAACATCGGAAAATATGTAAATCCTTCGGATGTCCTTTTTGAACTTATCAATCCGGATGATATACATCTTAACCTTAAAGTATATGAAAAAGATCTTGGAAACCTTAAAATGGGACAACGGTTTACAGCCTACACGAATTCGGCTCCTGATAAAAAATATTACGGAGAGATTATTCTGATCAGTAAGGATGTTAACCCGGGAGGTATGGCTGAAGTGCACTGTCATTTTGAAAAATATGACCAGAGCCTTGTACCGGGAATGTATATGAATGCAGAAATAGAAACAAGCACTTCTTTTTCCAATGCTGTTCCTGAAGAAAGCATTGTCAATTTTGAAGGAAAAAGCTTTGTTTTTGTGGAAGAGAAAACACGTACCTATCGGTTGACATCTGTAACACTGGGTGAAACAGAGAACGGGTTCATACAGATACTTAATACTGATGATTTTAAAAATAAGAAAATTGTCACCAAGAATGCCTATACCCTTCTTATGAAACTTAAGAACACAGCAGATGAATAAAAATTATAGTAAAAAAATAAAAGAACTTATAAATAAATACAAATTATGAAAACATCATCTTTAATAAAAACAGGAGCAGGATTTATAGCCCTGTTTCTAATTGTGATTCAGTTTTTTGATACTGATAAAAATATAGCGACGGTTCCTTCGGAAAATGCTATTGAAAAACATTATGTGGTGCCCGGACACGTACAGGGCTTATTAAAAGCAAGCTGTTACGATTGTCATTCTAATAATACAGCTTATCCCTGGTACAATAATATACAGCCGGTAAAATGGTGGTTGGCAGATCACGTTAATTCAGGAAAGAGACATTTGAATTTTGATGAATTTAATACCTATACTAAAGAAAAGAAATTGAAGAAATTAGATGAAATTGCCGAAACCGTTAAAGAGGGAGAAATGCCGCTTAGCTCGTATACAATAATCCATCATAATGCAAAATTATCTTCTACGGATAAATCGGAAATAGAAAAATGGGTGGTTCAGGTTAAAAAGGAGATCAATTAAGGATTAAAATCATCAATATTATTCTGTTATGACAAAAACATTCAGTAATTTTAATACTACATCCATTTCACATGAATTACAATATCCCTGAAAATCTCAAAGGTCTTACAGAAGCGGAAGTGGAAGCTTCCCGAAAAAAATACGGATATAACCGGCTGGAAGCGGTTAAAAAAGAAACATGGGCAGATATGCTTATTGGTATTCTGAAAGAACCTATGCTTATTTTATTGATATGTGTTTCTCTTATCTATGTAATCATAGGTGACTATGGTGAGGCATTATTTATGTTGGTCGCGATAATAGGAGTTACGGCTATCTCTTTCTATCAGGATAACCGAAGTAAAAAGGCCCTGGAAGAACTTGAAAAATTGAACGAGCCTTTAAGTACGGTCATAAGAAATTCAAAGATTATTAAAATACCCACTTTTGAAATTGCTGTGGGAGATCTCTGTATTACCGAAGAAGGAAATCTGATCAATGCAGACGGTACCATTGTACATAGCAATGATTTTTCCGTTAATCAGTCTTCACTTACAGGGGAGAGTTTCTCTGTTTTTAAAGACAGCAAATCAGAAGATAATAAAGTATACAGCGGAACAATTACTGTTTCCGGACTTGCCGTTTTTGAGGTAGAACAAATAGGAAAAGAAACCAAAGTAGGAAAAATAGGGCAATCTTTACTGGGAATAAAAGAAGAAGTGTCTCCTTTACAGCTCCAGATCCGGAATTTTGTAAAAGGCATGGCTATTATTGGGTTAATAATTTTTTTGGCGGTATGTATTTTCAGCTATATTAAAACAGAAGACTTTGTGACCAGCCTATTAAGCGGTTTGACTTTGGCGATGTCTGTACTTCCTGAGGAAATTCCTGTGGCTTTTACCACTTTTATGGCTTTGGGGGCCTGGAAGCTGATGAGGGAAGGAATTATTATCAAACGAAGCAGTATTGTCGAAACGTTGGGAAGTGTTACAGTGATATGTACAGATAAAACGGGAACAATTACCGAAAACTCAATGCAGCTAAAACATCTTTATGATTATAAGTCTGATACGATTTATGAACAGGAGAATTTCAAGACAAAAGAGCTGGATGAACTTATTGATTATGCGATGTGGAGCAGTGAGCCAGTTCCGTTTGATCCGATGGAAATAACCTTACATAAGGTGTATGAGCAGACTGAGGATTCTGACGACAGAAAAGATTATCAGTTATTTCATGAATATCCGTTGGAAGGAAAACCTCCTATGATGACCCATCTTTTTGAAAATGAACAAAAAGAGAGAATTATTGCGGCAAAAGGTGCGCCTGAAGCCATCCTTACTGTTTCTGAACTTTCAGAAGAGGAAAAAAATAAAATCAGAAATATCGTAAAAGAATTTGGTGAAAAGGGATATCGGGTTCTTGGAGTTGCCAAATCTCATTTCGAAGGAAATAATTTCCCTAAAAACCAGCAGGATTTTAGTTTTGAATTTTTAGGACTGACCGCATTTTATGACCCTCCTAAAAAAGAAATAAAAGAAGTGCTTCAGCATATTTATAATGCGGGGATTAAGGTAAAGGTAATTACGGGGGATAATGCGGATACCACAAAGGCCATTGCATTGCAGGCCGGGATTATCAATAACGCTCCTGCGGTTAATGGGAGTGAGGTCACCGCGAGTTCAGAAGATGATTTAATGAAGCTTTCTGAAAAAACGACTCTGTTTACCAGAATGTTTCCTGAAGCAAAGCTTGAAGTGGTGAATGCGCTGAAAGCACAGGGTAACGTAGTGGCCATGTTGGGAGATGGAGTGAATGACGGACCTGCATTAAAAGCGGCCCATATAGGAGTTGCAATGGGAAATAAAGGAACCGAAATTGCCAAATCAGCAGCAGCACTCGTCATTACGAATGATGATCTTGAAAAGCTGGTAGTAGGAATTGCTGCGGGTAGGAGAATTTATGCCAATATCAAAAAAGCTGTTCAGTATATTATTTCTATTCATATTCCCATTATCCTTACAGTTTCTTTGCCTTTATTCCTTGGATGGGTGTTCCCTCACATATTTACTCCGGTTCACGTTATTTTTCTTGAACTGGTAATGGGACCTACCTGTTCTATTGTATATGAAAATGAGCCTATTGAAAAAGATGCAATGCAAAGACCTCCAAGAGTGCTTACAGATACATTTCTGAACTGGAGGGAGCTTATGGTAAGTATTATTCAGGGACTGGTTATCACAGCAGGAATACTATGGATATATCAACATTCTGTCCACCTGGGGAATGATGAGCCTACAACAAGAGCTTGGGTGTTCAGTACTTTGATATTTGCGAATATTTTACTGAGTTTGGTAAATCGATCTTTCCATTACAGTATTTTTGAAAGTTTTAAAAATCGCAATTATTTATTAGTAGGGATTTCCGCGTTGGTTCTTGTATTATTGTTTGTTATTCTATACGTAAAGCCGGTATCAGGATTCTTTAGTGTAGCGCCTCTTACAGTAAAAGAATTAGGATTAACATTCCTTACTGCTGCAGTTTCTGTGCTTTGGTTTGAGATTTATAAGCTTCTAAAAAGGCTTTTGGAAAGGAAATAAAAAATAATCATTCTTAATAAAATATTTTATAATTTTGATTTGTGAAAAAATTGATTTCCATACTGTTATTGTCACTGTATTTAATTTCAACAACTGAAGTATATCAGCTGTTGAAAATTCCGACTTTGATAGAACATTATTGGGAACACAAAAAGTTGAATCCGGAAATGTCTCTTACAGCGTTTCTGAAAACCCATTATGAAAATCCCGTTAAAGACGGAGATTATGGTAAAGATCAGAAACTGCCGTTTGTAATTCATTCTGCACCATTAACTTTGATATTCACGATTCACCCAGGCTTTTGTTTTGAAGCAAAGGCTGAAAGTTTCAGACCGTTACAATCTCATAAAATTCCTTCAAAAGATGAAGATTTTTGTTACAAAGGATTTACAGGATCGGTCTGGGAACCACCGAAATCTTTGTCCATATAATCTATTTAATTTGATTGATCTACAATCAAACAACATCATTATTCTCTAAAATCATTATAAAAATTAAATAATGAAAACACTATTTTCAGCCATATTAATGGTTGTATTCGCTGTTGGCATTCAAGCGCAGAGTCGTTTGGAAAGTGCCAAAAAACTGGCGTCTCAAAATAAAGAACTTATTTTACTGAACTTTTCAGGTTCAGATTGGTGTATTCCATGCATCAAACTTCATAAAAATATCATTGAAACCGATGAATTTAAAAAGCTGGCAACAGAAAATATCGCTGTTTACATCAATGCAGACTTTCCAAGAAACAAAAAGAATCAGCTTTCTCCGGAATTGAAAAAAGAAAATGCAGTGCTTGCTGATCAATATAATCCGAAAGGACTTTTTCCTTACACCCTTTTGTTGAATTCGGAGGGAAAGATTTTGAAAAGCTGGGAGGGGCTTCCATCTGAAAATGCTTTAGCTTTCACCAAAGAAGTACGGGACATTAAAGAAAACCAAAATAAATAAGATCATATGTTGAGAGAGTTCAAAAGACCTCAGAAATTAATGGGGAACGCTTTTGAAATTACCGTTGTAAGTGATAATGAAAATTTGGCTAATCAGCATATTGATGCAGCTATTGACGAAATTCGGAGGATTGAAAGACTTTTAACTACTTTCAACGACGAAAGCCAAACCCATTTTATCAATAAAAATGCAGGCATAAAGCCTGTGAAAGTAGATGGGGAAATCTTTGGTTTAATTGAAAGAAGTTTGAGAATCAGTAAAATTACAGACGGATATTTTGATATTTCTTACGGTGGAATCGACAAAAGCTTCTGGAATTTTGACCGGCAGATGCAACAGCTTCCTGATCCTGAACTGATCAAAAAACATCTGAAACTGGTTAATTATCATAACATCATTCTTGACCATCACAATCAAACAGTTTTCCTGAAAGAAAAAGGAATGAGAATAGGTTTTGGGGGAATTGGGAAAGGTTATGCAGCGGAGATGGCAAAAAGACTTCTTCAGAATAGAGGTGTAGAATCAGGAATTGTAAATGCATCAGGTGATTTAACAGCTTGGGGAAATCAGGCAGACGGAAAACCTTGGACGGTTGGAATTGCTGATCCTGATAACGCCGGAAAACCATTTTCTTACATGAATATTACTGATATGGCGGTAGCAACATCTGGGAATTACGAAAAATTTGTGGTCATCAACGGTAAAAAATATTCTCATACCATTAATCCAAAAACAGGAATGCCTGTTTCGGGGGTGAAAAGTGTTACCATCTTTTGTCCTAATGCAGAAATTGCTGATGCAATGGCAACCCCTGTAAGCATTATGGGAATTGATGCGTCACTCAATATGGTAAACCAGATCAATCATCTGGAATGTATCATTATTGATGATCAGGACAATATATATTCCTCTCAAAATATTAATTTAAAATGAAGTTTTAGATTTCATTTTATAACTAAAACAAATTCAATTCAAATGAAAAATTTTATAAAAATAATAATAACAGGCTTTTTTATTTTCCTGGTTGGTTCGATACATTCTTGCACAACCGTAAAAGAATATGAAAAAAATAAACTTAATGATGCTGAAATGGTGTTGGGAAACAGAACCATTGAAAAAACAGAACTCAGCTTTCAATCTTACAGAGAAGGTTCTTCGGGAGCCAATGCAGGGAAAGTAGGAGGCGGATGCGGTTGTAATTAAAGTAAAATTTAAGTGTGATTTAAAATGAAAAAAATTATAATAAGCATTTTCGCTCTTTTCGGAATTTTCAACGCAAAAGCACAGGAAAACTCAAATAATGAACAGCCTAAAAAGCTTAGTTTTGATGAAGCTAATTTGGTGTCCAGTTATTATAAGCAGGATGGAAATAACTCGGCGGTTACGGGCGGAATAGGAACAGAAAAATTAACTGACATTTCTAATACCATTGATGTAACAATGGTAAAATATGATAAAAAAGCCAGAAAAAATAAATTTAATTTCAGCGTGGGGATAGATCATTATACTTCCGCCTCTTCCGATATGATAGATTTAAAGGCCAATTCATCCGCTTCCCATGCAGACAATAGAATTTATCCTGCTCTTAGCTGGAGTCGGGAAAATGATACGAAGGGAACCACTTTAATGGCTGGAGTTTCGTTTTCGACTGAATTTGATTATCAGTCTTATGGCGCTAATATCGGTTTTTCGCAAAAAACAAAAAATAGAATGGGGGAGTTTACAGCGAAATTTCAGGCTTATCTCGACCAGGTAAAACTGATTGCCCCGATTGAGCTTAGAACAAATGGAAGCACAGGAGGGGAACACGAAAACTACGGAACCAGCGGAAGAAATACTTTTGCACTGTCCCTATCTTATTCACAGATCATCAACCAGAATTTTCAGGTTGAATTTTTGGCGGATGGAGTTCAGCAGATAGGATATTTAAGTTTGCCTTTCCATCGTGTTTACTTTACGGACAATTCAGTTCATCAGGAAGCTTTGCCTGATAAACGATTTAAAATTCCTTTGGGGATAAGAGCGAATTATTTCCTGGGGGATAAAGTTATTTTGAGAGCGTATTATCGTTATTATACCGACGATTGGGGGTTGAAGTCCAATACATTCAGTCTGGAAACACCGGTGAAAATTTCGCCTTTTGTTTCGGTAAGTCCGTTTTACAGATATTATTCTCAGACAGCAGCTAAATATTTTGCGCCTTATCAGCAGCATACTGCTTTTGATGACTTTTATACGAGTAATTATGACCTTTCGAAATTTAACAGTAACTTTTATGGAGCAGGAATCAGAATCAGTCCGAAAAATGGTTTATTTGGAGTGGAAAGGCTGAATATGCTGGAAATCAGATATGGGCATTATACAAAATCTGTTGGAATGAAATCAGATATTATTTCATTAAACCTGAGATTCAAATAAAATCTTTTCTGGTTATAATAATCAAGATTAAACTCCTATTAAGATGTGTATTGAAAAAGGCGCTACTTAAAACAAGTGGCGCCTTTTGGCTATTTGTTACCTTGACTAGGCGATTGGGTAAAAAAATGTAAAGTAAAATCTATATAGTTACCAAATTTTATTTCAAAAATAGGGTAAATCTCTTTTCGTTGATGGCTTAAATAATACTAAAAGCAGATAGTCTTTTAAAAATTGGCAATACGGACTAATTGTTCAATATTGATTAAACGAATTTTACGTCCTTCAATTTTGATTAGTTTTTCCTGCTTGAAATCATTGAGAATACGGGCTAATGTTTCTCTTGCAGTTCCCACCATATTGGCTAGATCAATTCGGGATAGCGTGATAAAAACATTTTCCTTGGACTCGTTAGATGTATATTTATCATGAAGGATCAATAAGCTGAGAGCGGCCCGTTCTCTAACGGTTCGATGTGATAATACAGCCATGAGGTTGGCCATGACACTAAACTCGTGACTAAGGGACTTTAGTAATAGTCTTGAAAAAACTGATGACTGATCAAGGATGTGTAAGAAATCCTCTTTTGAAATAAATGAGATTACAGAATTTTCAAGGGTTAATGTGGTATCTCCATAAGTCTCATTACTTAAAATAGCAGAATATCCGAAAAATTCCCCCGAACTGTAAATGTAAATAATTTGCTATCTGCCATCATTATCTACCTTGTACTTCTTTATTTTACCTTCATTTAAATAGTAAATACCGGTGGGTTTTGTACCGTCTGTAAATATAGCTTCATGATTACGGTGGTTTTGTGAGATTTTATAAGTGGTCAGAATTGATCACTTTATTTTTTAAGAATATTTTCTCAAAATGTCGTATCAATAAACAAAGTTTCATAAATTTACAATGCATGAGTTTAATGTAACAAATTATGAAAATAGGATATGCCCGGGTTTCAACCAAAGATCAAAATTTGGATTTTCAAATTGAAGCTTTAGAAAAAGCAGGTTGTGAGAAAATTTATCAAGAGAAAATTTCGGGTGCAACAAAAAATCGTCCTGAGCTTGATAGAATGATTGAACAGTTTAGGGAAGGTGATGAACTGTATGTTTGGAGACTAGACCGGTTAGGAAGAAGTTTGAAAAACATTATTGATCTTGTCTTAAGTTTGAGTGGTAAAGGAATTATAATAAAAGGTCTTGTGGATGGTGTAGATACTTCAACTATTAATGGGCGGCTATTTTTAAATTTAATGGCTTCCCTAGCTGAATATGAAAGAGAGTTGATAAGAGAGAGAACTAATGCTGGTTTGCAATCTGCAAGAGCAAGAGGTAGATTAGGCGGAAGACCGAAGGGGTACACTGCAGAAACAATTTCGAAGCTATTACTTTTACGTAATATATATAAGGATGTCACGAAACGTCCGGAAGATATTTATAAGCCTATGGGATTGACTCGAGCAACATTTTATCGGTATGCTAAAATTTTGGATAATCATACGGACGAAGAGATAAAAAATATGGGCCTTAAAAAGTAAAAAGTTCGCCAATCCTAAAATAAATCGAACCATATGACAACTGTTTTTAACTAATTTTCAATTAATTAAAACAATATTTTATATTTGTACCATAATGGCTTTGCGAATATTATATAATTATGGATTGACACAATGCGTAAAGCCAAACGTTAGCAGAAATCGCATGAAATCTCGAAGCATAACAATAGTATTAATATTTTTATTATGTTTTTTCAGCTGCAAAAAAGCTGAGAAACTAAATTCTAAGGATAAAGATGAATATCAATTTGTTATTAATTCAAAAAGAATTTTAAACAATGAGAATCTTCCCAAATTGATTTCAAAACTCGAAAGCACTGAATTACAAACCGAAAATGAGACGAAAAAAATTGATGGAGTTATCTTCGATTTTTTACAATCTTATGATCCTTCTTTTTCGATTGCAAATCCAAATGAAAAATGGAATGCAACAGATGTAATTGCAGATAAAACATTACCGAGAAGAAAGTTACTATATTTTGGAAATGGAAAAAATATTGCGATATTAAATTATAATTTGGGAGGAATTGGAATGTCTACTAAAATTCTAATATTTGAGTTTGACAGCGAAAAAGTAACTGATTTTTGGTGTGGAAGTGTTTTGGTTAATTTAAAAACAAAAGAACAAACGATTGAATATTTAAAAGAAAATATTGACAAAGAATGGGGATTAAATACAAATATTCTTGCATTCTAAAAGGAAATTGCGACTTCTGCTAACATTGGTAACCGTTGCACAACTCCTATTTTAAAAATCATTAATAAATATGACCTCTTTAGAAGCGATTTTAGAGAGGTTTTTGCTTTTTTGGCGGGTAAGTTTTTTTAGGATTTTGAGGGTCTTAATTCAGGGATATGAAGGTCGTATTTTGTAGTTTTGGAAAAAGCCAAGACTTTACTTTTGGAAGGTCTTGAATTTGAGCTTTGCTTTTTACTTTTCGGGCAGAAAATTTGAGTAGTTTCTTTAAATTATAAGATAATGCCGCCATCAAAACATGCTTGTTGGCAGATTTTATGCCGCGAGCATTGATGCGTTTCATCGAATGATGATTGATAGCGTGCCCAAAACAGGCTCCACCGTAGAACTCCGGCGTTTGGTGAGGTATCTTGTGTAGTTTTTATCTCTGTTCAGCTTTTCGTGCATGGCATCGTAAAGTGGTTTGTGAATGCTGTCGTCAAGCTTTTTAAATTTCGTAACTTTCCCACAACAACCCTCTCTAAGTGGGCATTTCCCACAATCTTTTTCACTGCTTCGGTAGACTTTTTTTGTGTAGCCTTTAGAATCGATCGCTTCTTTTTTGAATGGTAAAAAAGCTTTGTTGCCTCCTTCTTTTGTGCATTCATAGCGGTTTTCTGCTTGGTTGAAAACAAAACCCTCACGATGAGATTTGTACTGTCCAAAATTGGGGATATAAGCATTAATACCGCGCTTTTGACAATAGCTTAAACTTTCTCCACTGCTGTAACCCGCATCGGCTAAAATTTCATCGGGTTGTAAATGGTTTTCTTTAAAATTGGCTAAAGTCTGATCCATAATTTTATTAAAAATTGCTGAATCTTTACTCCCAGAAGTACTTCCGCAAGCTCCTGTAATTACGTGATGAGCATCGTCTACTGAAACTTGTCCCGAATAATTCAAATGTCTGGCTTTCCCAGGTTTTACAGAGATTTTTGCATCGGGATCTGTGGGAGAATAATGCATATGGTTTGATAAATAATATCAACCTGGAAAATTTTAATTAATTAAATCCCTCAAAATTCGTTTTAAATCTTTAGAGCAATTAAAAATAATGCTGGTTTAGGATGCATTTTAATATTAACTTTACAGACATATTAAGATGGATAAAAGTTTTATAAAATAATACAATACTTTCCTATCAGGTAGAATTAAACCCATTCAATTAGGTATGAATATTAAAAAAAGGAAATTTGTATTATGAGATTAAAATGCAATAGTAACAGTTTAATTTATATCAGCCAAAAAGTAATTTTAGGTATTAAAAGACCTAATTCTCTTGAAGGAGCAAAAGTCTTAGGTAAGCCCGTTTTAATCAATGGATGCAATATTGCTTTTTTAAGTCACAATAATGATGGGCAGGTGACTTTTTTCATGCAAAATGGGTTTGAAATATCGATTAATACATTTTACGCAGAAGCTGAGCAGATTCTAAATAGTGCTATGCAAGGCAAGGAAGACGAAATCAATTAGAATTTAATATTGTACCAATTAAGCTAATTATAATATATAATAAATCTCAAAAAACGATTATTAAAATAACTTAACAAAGACCATAAAATGGCGCCAACTGTCTTCAGTAGGCGCCATTTGGCTGTTTGTGCCTCGACGAGCGTATCTTCAAACACTTTTATTGATGATTTGGTTCGATTAAGCCAAATTAAACAAGAATTACAAAGTTCATTTTTCATAAGTAACCACAATTTTCTTACAATGTAATGATACAAATTTCATAATTTTAAATTCAAAATTTATTCAGAATTCAATAGTAATTTTGCAAAATGAAAATCCTAATAATAGAAGACGAGATTGATTTGTCAAAAAGTATTGCTGAATATCTTTCGGAAGAAAACTATTTATGTGAATTTGCAACGACATATGTTCAGGCATTAGAAAAAATCAATACGTATCAGTATGATTGCATCATTTTGGATATCATGCTTCCTGACGGAAATGGCCTTCATATTCTGGAAGAACTGAAAAGGCAGGATAAACAAGAGGGGGTGATAATCGTATCGGCAAAAAATGCCGTTGATGACCGTGTGAATGGTCTGCAATTAGGTGCTGATGATTATCTAACGAAACCATTCCATCTTTCTGAATTGATGGCAAGAGTTTTTTCAATTATTCGAAGGAAGCAATTTGATAATTCCAATACCATAAATAATAACGAATTACAAATTGATTTGCTGTCAAAGACTGTTACTATAAATGATCAGCCAATTATGTTAACTAAAAAAGAATTTGATCTCTTGATTTATTTTATCGGGAATAAAAATAAGGTAATCTCTAAAAGTACATTAGCAGAACATTTGTCCGGTGATTTTGCTGATATGCTGGATAATCACGATTTTGTTTATGCCCACGTGAAAAATCTTAAAAAGAAACTTTACGATGCTGGTTGTGACCATTATTTGAAAACGGTCTATGGAACAGGCTATAAATGGGAAAGCTAAAAAAACATTTACAATGAAACCTCTTTTAAGTAAAACGACCAAACCATTCGTTCTATTTTTATTGATTGTTCTTACGATCAGTATTCCTGTTTATTATTATGTAATTGATGTAATATGGCAGGATGAGTTGGATGAGCATAATGAAATCGTTGCTGAAAAAACAGCACATGAACTTAATCGATTAAATATTTCTGCTGAAGATTTACAAAATAATATTGCACTGTGGAACCAGATTCAGCCAGGTACCAATATTGAAAAAATTACTTCTCAAAAACTTCCAAAAGATTCAATTTTCACAGAAGAAAAATATAAACCGTTTTCTGCGGACCCTACGATAGAACGCTACAGGTCTTTGAGAAAAGTTGTTTTCATAAGAAATTCACCTTATCTTTTTACCATTGAGACGAATATTGAAGAAACGGAAAGCACCATAATGATCATAAGCTTTATTACATTCTTTTTCTTTACTCTAATTGTTATTGGTCTTGTTATTCTGAACAGAAGGCTTTCCAAAGTTATTTGGGCACCTTTTAATGATACTCTTAATCAGTTAAAAAAATTCAATCTTAATAATCAAAACAAGATCAATTTTATAAAAACAGATACAAAAGAGTTTGAAGAGCTCAATGAGTCATTAGGCAGGTTGATTGATCATAGTGTTTCTGTATTTAAAGGCCAGAAAGAATTTACAGAGAATGCATCTCACGAGTTACAGACGCCATTAGCCATCATAAAAAACAAGTTAGATGTATTATTGCAAAGCAAAGATTTAACGGATCAACATTATGAGATTGTTGAGGAAATAAATATGGCCTTAACCAGAAGCTCAAGAATAAATAAAAATCTTTTATTGTTGGCTAAAATCGAAAATAGTCAGTTTGATATTGTCGAAATTAATATTGATGAACAAGTAAATCAGAGTATCAATAATCTTGAAGAACACATTTATCAAAAAAATATAAACCTTTCTACTAATATTCAGGAAAATGTAAAATCTCGTGGTAATATATCTTTAACCGATGTATTGATTAATAATCTTGTGATTAATGCGATCAGACATACTGATATCGGAGGAAATATTAAAATAGATCTATCAAAAGAATATTTCAGCATATCGAATTCCGGATCCGAAGGATTAAACCCTGATTTAATATTTAAACGCTTTTCAAGATTTTCTAATGATAGTAACGGCAGTGGACTTGGACTTGCAATTATCCGTGAGATATGTCGATTTCAGAATTGGGAAATCTCCTATACTTTTGAAAATAATCATCATACTTTTTCTGTCAAATTATAAAGTTCTAAATTTCTTCTAAATTCTAAAGTTTCTTTGTAATCATAATACGATGCCTAATCAAAGTATATCGTTGGTGTCTTGATTTTTACAATTTTAAACTTTATAATATGAGAAAATTTATTTCAATTGCGGCAACTTTTGTCACCTCGGTTGCGGCCGAAGCGCAGGAAGTTTCGTCGACGAAGAACGATACGATGTCTTATGTGAAGTCAAAACGTATGAGCGACGCAGATTTGGCGAAGAAAAAAGAAGGAACTTTTGTAACGGGGATTCCGGATATTTCTTCAGATCCGGTCACAGGGTTTGGTTTTGGAGTACGAAGCAATTTTATTTGGAATGGTAAGAGAGATAATGAATTATTTGCCTACACTCCTTATCTGATGAAGCTTAAAGCCAATGCTGCCTATTACACCTCGAATGCGAGAGAATTGGCATTATCACTTGATGTACCTTATTATCAAGGGACACGTTGGCGTTTTAAAGTAGATTTTAAAGCTCAGCAAAATCCTGCAAATCTTTACTTCGGTCTTAAAGAGAAAACGTTGGGCAACATCAGCCTTCCATCCAATGAAAATGTAACTTTTTCAACGTACAAGGATTTCGACAAAGCCAGAAAAACGTTACGTCCCGGAACTGCAGGGGAAGCACAGTATGCCACAGACGCTCTTTCAAACCGTTTTCGTGAAACTGAATTTATGCTTAATCTAAAGGCTGATTATGCTTTAGGAAACGGAAAATGGAGATTAATGGGAGGCTATGAAATTCAGCATTTAAATTATGCCACTTTTGAAGGAACAGAAGCAGAGGCAATCGACCCAGTAACTGGTGGAGAAATAAAAGCTCCTAACGGAACATCACTTTTAAGGCGTGATTTTGAACAGGGAAATATTTCAGGAGTTGATGGTGGATGGGTTTCAATTATCCAAAGTGCTCTAATTTATGATACAAGAGATTTTGAGCCGGATCCTTCAAGAGGTGCTTATTTTGAAATAGCTAATGAATATTCAGGTAAGGCGATAGGTTCACAATTTAATTTTGATAAATTATTGATTCAAGGACGTTATTATCAAAAATTACCATTTGGTCCCCGAACTGTTTTGGCAGGTCGTGTGGGAGTTGGAAATGTTTTTGGTAAAAACGCACCATTTTTCGAATATCAGGATCAATGGAGTCCAGAAGGTAGTATCAACGCAATGGGAGGAAAAGCTTCTCTAAGAGGATACAGAGCAAACCGTTTTCTTGCAAGATCAATGTGGTTCGCCAATTTCGAATTAAGAGCAAGAGTTGCTGAAACCAATTTATGGAAACAGCATTTATCATTTACAGTCGCACCTTTCTTTGATATGGGAACAGTACGTGACCGTTGGCAAGACCTTAATTTTCAAAAAATTAAATACTCGTATGGAGCGGGACTTCGAATTGGTTGGAATCAATCAACCATTTTGTATTTTGATTACGGTAAATCGAAGGAAGACGGATTATTTTTCTTCGGAATCGGTCAGAATTTCTAGTATAAAATACGTTCTTAATTTTCAAAAAGTTAGAGTTCAATTTAGAAAATTCAAAATTTCTTCAAAATTGGACTCTAATATTGCTGTCTATAATTTAACTTATGGCAGCTCTAAAAATATCTAATTTAGTAAAAAAGCTATTCTCAGGACGGTTTTCAGTACTTTTCAGTACATTAAGTTTATATCTTTTACTATCATTTCTGATCAGAATAATTCTTCTAATTTGGTCTGCAAAGGATATAGATTTTAATTTTTTATATCTTTTAAGGGCATTTTTCACAGGATTTCTTTTTGATATTACGATTGGGACTTTATTCCTCGTTTTGTATTCAGTTTATCTTTTTATTTTTCCAAAGCGATGGATAGGATCTGTTTTCGATAAATCTTTTACTTATTTTTATCTGACTTTAATTTTTATCATTATTTATTTTAGTCTTTTGGCAGAAATTCCTTTTTGGGATGAGTTTGGTGTAAGATTCAATTTCATTGCAGTTGATTACCTGATTTACACGTATGAAGTGGTGGAGAACATTAATCAGTCTTATCCATTGCCGGTTATTGCATTGGTATTAGTAGGATTAATTGTCTCAACGATTTTTATTTTTAAAAAATTAAACGTTTTCAAAAATACTTTTTCAGATAAAATTTCTGTTTCAAGTCGTAGTAAGTACATACTTCCTTTTGTCATCATTTCAACTGGATTAGGATTTATAATGAAAAATAAACAGGCAGATTTCAGCAATAATTTAGTTGTGAATGAACTTGGAAAAAATGGAGCATTTTCATTCGTTTCAGCATATCAATCAAATGAATTGGATTATGAAATTTTTTACCCGAAACTTTCGGACAAAGAATCGTACTCTGTTGTGAAGAAAAGTCTTTTGCAGGAAAATCAAAGTTATACTTCAACAAAATTTGATGATATTTCCCGAGCAACAAAAGGTAGTAAGGAACAAAGTCCGAATATTATTTTAATTGCAATCGAAAGCTTTAGTGCCGATTTTTTGAGCGAATTCGGAAATAAAGATAATCTGACGCCGAATTATGAAAAACTGGCGAACGAAAGTATCTTTTTTACGAATCTTTACGCAACTGGAACAAGAACCGTACGTGGAATGGAAGCATTAACATTATCAGTGCCGCCAACTCCTGGAAACAGTATTGTGAGAAGACCTAATAATGACAATTTATTTTCAGTTGCTTCCATTGTAAAATCTAAAAATTATCAGTCTTACTTTATTTATGGCGGAGACGGATATTTTGATAATATGAATAATTTCTTTGGCGGACAAGGCTTCGATATTGTTGATAGAGACAGAGGAAATCCATTGTCTGATAACATTAAAACCCAAAGATTCAAGATAGAAGATAAAGAAGTGAGTTTTGAAAATGCTTGGGGAATTTGCGATGAAGATTTGTACCGACAATCGATAAAATATGCTGATAAAAGTACAGCAGAACACAAACCGTTTTTCCAATTTGTCATGACGACTTCCAATCATAAACCATACACTTTTCCTGCAGGAAAAATTGACCTTCCGCAAGGAGAAAGAAACGGTGCCGTGAAATATACAGATTATGCTTTAGGAAAATTTATCAATGACGCAAAATCAAAGCCTTGGTTTAAAAATACAGTCTTCGTAATTGTTGCAGACCATTGTGCAAGCAGTGCAGGGAAATGGGAAATTAATATTGCAAAACACCACATTCCGGCAATTATTTACAACTTAAATCAGCCTAGTCAAAAGATTGAAAGACTGACATCTCAGATTGATATTATGCCAACATTATTTGGTTATTTAGGTTGGAATTACAACACAAGCTTGTACGGAAAAGACATTAATCAAACTAAAGCTGGAGACGAAAGAGCTTTTATCGGAAATTACAGAACTTTAGGAATGCTGAAAGGCAATGTTTTTACTCAGATCGATGACCGCAAAAGAGTAAAACAGTTTACAGTTTCAGGAGAAGATAAATCTTTGTCTGAAGTCAAATCAAAGAATAATTCTCAGGTTTCCGAAACAATATCCTATTATCAAACGGCAAGCGAAAGATTTAAGAATGGAAACATGAAAGTAGATAAGAATTAAAACCAATTAATTATTTGTAATCTATAATACAGTTATTTAATAAGATGAATACAATTTTGGGATCTATCAAACAATTTGATCTGGAACTTTTTTTTGCCATAAATAATGTACATAATGCCTTTTTTGATGTCATCATGTTTTGGGCGAGTGACAAATTATTTTGGATTCCTTTTTATGCCGTCTTATTATTTTTTGTAATAAAGGTGTACAGAAAATTCAGTATTTACATTCTATTAGCTATTGCGCTTACAATAACGATGTCTGATCAAATTGCATCGGGAATTATCAAGAAAACCTTTAAAAGACTAAGACCTTCTCACGAACCAGATTTGATTTCGCTAATTCATTTAAGTAAAGCAGGTCCTGGCGGAATGTATGGTTTTGTTTCTTCACACAGTGCGAATGCCTTTGCATTGATCACATTTTTGTATTTTTTACTTCCCAAAAAATACAGTTGGCTTAAAGCAGTTCTTTTATTATGGGCATTATTGGTTTCTTACAGCCGAATATACAATGGGGTACATTATCCTTCGGATGTTGTCGGGGGAGCTGGTGTGGGAATTTTTTCAGGATGCATCGTTTGGATTTTATTTAAAACGATACTTACAAAAACGAAGTCTGCCCCTATAAATAGTTAAATGATCAAATCATAAAAAGTATGAGGAAAGAAAGATTGATTTTTTATCAATCTTTTTTTATTCAGAATTTCTACAGAATCAGGTTTCATCTTTACCAAATAATTGGTAGAATATGAATACTTTACAAAGATATTTCGCTCGGACTTTTTTGATTTTGATGATTTTAATGAGCTGTTTAAAACTTGATGCACAGTCAAAAAATACTCTACCATATTTTCTTGCAACAGCAGAGACAAATAGTCCGGTTTTGAATGATTATAACAATCAAATTTTTTCAAACCGAATTGACAGTTTAAAATTAAAAGCAACGTACGGTTTTATTCTTACAGGAGAAGGAACAGCAGGATATTCACCAAATATAAAAGGTTGGGGATATGACAGCTCATTAACAAACGGACAATCTCTTTTTGCAGGCGTTCGTGTTGCGAAAGAATTTATCAGTCGAAATAATCTGAACACCCGATTGGCAGGAATTAATGCAAGTATTTCTCAGGTTTTAGCACAAAAAAATATAAGCCTTCAGACACTTAGAAAACAAATTACCGACCAGTATATTGCAACATATGCAAGTCAGCAACAATATGATTTAAGCAAAGAAATTATTCATTTGCTGAATCAGGAAGATATTGTATTAAAAAAGCTGACACAAGCTTCGGTTTTTAAGCAAACTGATTATCTGACCTTTAAGGTAACACTTCAACAAAACGAGTTGACCTTAGAACAACAAAAAGCTGATTGGCAGAACAATTACTCTTTATTAAAATACTTATCGGGAATTGTTGATGACACTTTCGAACCTGTTGAAGCTCCTGAATTTAAAGAAGCGCTTACTCCAGCTTCTTTTGACGAAAGTATTTATGAAAATGTTTTTAAAGCTGATAGTTTGAAACTTTCCAATGATGCTAAAATCATCCAGTACAATTACAAACCTAAGATTACAGCTTTTTCAGATGGTGGCTATCAGTCTTCATTTACAAGTACTCCATATAAAAACTTCGGAATGAGTTTCGGAGTTGGTGTTACCATTCCTATTTATGATGGTCATCAGAAAAAAATGCTATTGCAACAAAATCAGTTATCGTTACAAACCCGAAAAAAATATTTTGAACAAACCCAAAGACAATACCAACAGCAGATTATTCAGATTAATAATCAGATGGAACAATATGATAAATTAATAAACACTGCTAATCAGCAAATTATTTATTCTAAAACATTAGTAGAAGCCAATGCCAAACAGCTTCCGACAGGCGATGTGAGAATGGTTGATTTTATCTTATCAATCAATAACTTATTAAGTCTCAAAGGAAACATCATCCAGTATAACACGACACTATTCAATCTGAAAAACCAGTTACAATATCTAATTATTCAATAATTATGAAAAATATAATTACTCTCATCATAGTATCTATCCTTGTTTTCAGTTGTAATAAAACAAGCGAAACTGTTCCTACTGATACAACTGCAGCAGCTGCAAAACCTAAAACGTTGGTTAGCGTTACATATCCATCTGATACAGCTCAACTGAATAATACAATTACGCTGAATGCAACGGCAACTTATTTACTTAAATCAGATGTGAAAGCCAATTCCACAGGTTATATTACAAAAATGACCGTCAAGTTGGCAGATCACGTTGGCAAGGGTTCGGTACTTTTCCGATTGCAGACCAAAGAAGCAAGAGCATTGGGAAATACCATTAATAAACTGGACAAATCTTTTCGTTTCAACGGAACAACAACAGTTACCAGTCCGGCAAACGGATATGTTGCTGCGCTCAATCATCAAATCGGAGATTATGTACAGGACGGAGAAGTTTTAGCAACCATTACCGATGCAAGTAGTTTTGGTTTTGTAGTCGATGTCCCTTATGAATATCTTCAAATCATTAAAAGCAAAGGTTCTTTACCGATAACTTTGCCCGACAATACAATTTTGCAGGGAAGAATCGCAAAGGTAATGCCTTCTGTTGATGCGATTTCTCAAACCGTAAAAGTGTTATTACAAGTTTCCAGTAACAATATTCCTGAGAATTTAATTGGTACCGTTAGCTTTTCCAAAACTTCCGCTTACGGACTCTCAGTTCCTAAAATGGCAGTAGTTAGTGACGAAACGCAATCTTCTTTTTGGGTAATGAAATTAATTAATGATACGACAGCCGTAAAAACAGACATTACAAAAGGAGTCGAAACCGATAAATATATTCAAATTAAATCGGGAAATCTAACAACGAAAGACAGAGTAATTGTATCAGGAAACTTTGGATTGAGTGATACTGCAACTGTGAAAATACAAAAACCTTAATCCGATGAAATGAGCCAATGGAATCTCGTCGAATGATAACAGAATTTACTTTGGCGAATTCCATCTGATAATTTTAAAAAAATATATAACTACAGATGAAAAAGTCTTTTTTTGTAACCTACAGAAGTCCTTTGCTGGTATTGATTTTCCTGATTTTAGCAGGAGGAATTTATTCTTACACTAAAATTCAGTCGGCTTTATTTCCGCAAATTACTTTTCCGAAAATAAAAATTATTTCAGATGCAGGTCAACAACCTGTGAATCAAATGACGATTGGAGTGACCAAAGTTTTGGAAGATGCGGTGAAAAGAGTACCGGATTTGCAGGTTTTGAAAAGTACAACGAGCCGTGGAAGCTGCGAAATTTCCGCTTTTATGGATTGGAATGTAGATGTTGATTTATCCAAACAGCAGATAGAAAGCAGTATTAATCAGGTTAGAAATCAATTACCGCCTGACGTTAATATCTCTGTTGAGAAAATGAATCCGTCGATTCTACCGGTAATGGGATACTCGTTGAATTCCAGTTCAAAAGATCCTATTGAATTAAAACAATTGGCACTTTATACCATCAAGCCTTTTCTTTCGCAAGTTCCAGGAGTAAGTGAAGTCAGAATTATTGGCGGACAGGACAAGGAATTTCGTGTTGTGATGAATCAGGCAATGATGGCGAGATTGGGAATTGCCCCCTCTTCTGTGGAACAGGCGATTAAAAATACCAACTTCATTAAATCGAATGGATATTCTTCTGATTTCCGATATTTATATTTAACACTTACTGATGCTCAAATTCGCAATGAAAGTCAGTTGAAAAATCTGGTTGTAAGCAACAACGCAAACCGAATTGTTTTGTTGGGTGATATTGCTCAAATCAATGTTCATAATGCCAAACAATATATTAAAGTTAATGCCAACGGACAGGAAAGTATTCTGATTGCTATCATACAACAACCAAATGCCAATGTTGTGGATTTAAGTATAGCAATGGAAGCTAAAATTGCTGAATTGCAGAAAACTTTACCGAAAGATTTGGTTTTAAAACCGTATTACGTTCAGGCGGATTTTGTAAATGATTCCATCAAAAGTGTTACCGATGCTTTATGGATCGGATTGGTTTTGGCGATTATCGTTGCCATTATTTTTCTCCGTTCCTGGAAAGCGAGTGCGGTTATTTTGATCACGATCCCGATCACCTTAAGTCTTACAATGTTGGTTCTTTATACGATGGGACAGACCTTCAATATTATGACTTTGGGAGCAATTGCAGCTGCGATAGGATTAATCATTGATGACGCAATTGTTGTCGTGGAACAAATCCATAGAACTCACGAAGAACATCCTGAAAAATCTTCCAAAACTTTAGTGCAAAAAGCAATTAATTATTTATTAAAAGCAATGGTTGGTTCGTCGCTTAGTACAATTGTGATTTTCTTGCCATTTATGTTGATGAGTGGAGTTGCAGGAGCTTATTTTAAGGTAATGACAGATACAATGATTATAACGTTGATCTGTTCATTCTTTGCAACCTGGATCTTATTACCCATCGTTTATTTACTTTTATCGTCAGGCAAGAAAAAAGAAAATAATCTTCAGCATCACGATGTGAAAGAAAGAAAATGGGTGGGGTTTTTCATTAGGAAACCATTATTCAGTTATGCATTTATTTTAATATTAATTGTTTTAACAGCGGTTATTCTTCCTAATATCAGTACAGGATTTTTACCGGATATGGATGAAGGAAGTATTGTTTTGGATTACAATTCACCCCCGGGAACTTCACTGGAAGAAACCGACAGAGAATTAAAAGAAGTTGAAAAAATTATCACTTCAACACCGGAAGTTCAGGCTTACAGCAGAAGAACGGGAACGCAAATGGGATTTTTTATTACAGAACCCAATCGGGGAGATTATTTAATTCAATTAAAGAAAAACAGAAGTAAAACCACGAATGAAGTGACCGATGAAATACGTGCAAAAATTGATGCTTCAGGTTTACCGTTGACTGTAGATTTCGGACAGGTAATTACAGATATGTTAGGTGATTTGATGAGCAGTGTTCAGCCGATTGAAATCAAAGTTTTTGGGACAGACCAAAAGGTGATTGAAGATTATTCTCAAAAGATTGCAGGAATTGTAGAAAAAGTAAACGGTACAGCCGATGTTTTCGACGGAATTGTAATTGCAGGTCCATCAATGGTTGTCACTCCGAAACTGCCTGTTTTAGCACAGTATAATATTTCATTACCAGATTTTCAGAATCAGCTGCAGGCCAATCTGGATGGAAATGTTGCAGGAAATATTTTTGATCAGGTTCAGTATACACCGATAAGATTATTATACAATGAAAAAAGCAACCAGTCTTTAAGTGATATCAACAACAGTATGATTGCTCTGCCCAATGGAACTTTAAAACCGCTGAGCGAATTTGCGACAGTAAGCGTTGTTACCGGTACAGCTGAGGTAAACAGGGAAGATCTACAGACTTTAGGAATTGTAACGGCAAGATTGGATAACGGAAATCTAGGCGGAACGATTCAGGAAATTCAGAAACAGATTGATCAGAAAATAAAACTACCAAGCGGATATTCTGTGGTTTATGGCGGTGCTTATGCGGAACAACAGCAGTCTTTTAAAGAATTGCTCATCATTTTGGTGGTTTCCAGCTTATTGGTGTTTTCTGTGATGTTGTTTTTATTCCGGAATGTTTTGGTGGCTTTAATCATTTTATTTGTATCTATTTTAGGACTTTCGGGAGGAATTTTATTATTGTTTCTAACGAATACACCCCTGAATGTCGGAAGCTACACAGGACTCATTATGATGGTCGGAATCATCGGCGAAAATGCCATTTTCACTTATCTGCAATTTCATGAAAGTTTAGCAACGAAAACAAAAGAACAGGCGGTAATTTATGCTATCAGTACAAGACTTCGACCCAAATTAATGACCGCTTTAGGAGCTATCATTGCGTTAATGCCTTTAGCATTGGGAATCGGAACAGGAGCGCAAATGCATCAACCTTTAGCGATTGCGGTTATTGGTGGATTCATTGTGGCTTTACCACTTTTATTGATCGTATTGCCAACACTATTAAGTAAAATCAAATTTAATCAAGATGAAATAAACAATTAATGATTTGTTAAAATTGGCAATGAAATAATTCAGAATTTCTACAAAGTCGGATTTCATTTTTACAGAAATTTTTTTACAAGCTAAAAAGTATTTAAAATCTGTAATCAAAAATAATTATGAATACGATTGTCATCAAAAATTATTCACGACTGAAACTTTCTATATTCCTTGTGCCACTAGCTCTTTTGATTTTAATTGTTGGATTTCTATATAGCAAAAATGCATTATCTGTTAAAGGATACATTCAGGCTCAGAAGGAATGTTTTTATAATTTGAATTCAAGATTAGGTCAGTTTCCGAATCTGGAATATAATCTTACTCAGTTTGGAGATGCGCTTATTTTCTCATCATTTTTAGCTTTGATATTTATTTCAGCACCAAAAATGTGGGAAGCATTGCTATCTGCTTCACTTTTATCTTGTTTATTTTCAAGTTCATTGAAGAAAATATTTGCAGTTCCAAGACCGGCGGGAGCTTTTGATAACAACAGTTTTGTGATTGTAGGAAAAACATTGGCAGGTCATAACAGTATTCCTTCGGGACATTCGATTACGATTTTTACATCGCTTACGATTGTATTATTTGCATTTTTTCCCAAGAAAATAATGTATAAAATTTTATGGATTTTTGCCATACTGTTTGTCGGTTTCATTCTTATTTTGACGAGGGTTGGAGTAGGAGCACATTATCCGCTGGATACTATTATTGGCGGAATTATTGGATTTGTTTCCGGACTTGTCGGAATTTTTATATGCCGAAAATATAAAATCTGGAGTTGGATTGGGAATAAAAAATATTATCCAATTTTTATTCTGTTATTTTCTGGTTGCTGCATTTCATTAATCAACAGAATAATTAATGAAAATTTGATTATTTTTTATTTAGCATTCGTTAGCTTAGTGGTTTCATTATATAAAATTGTTACGGTATATGTTAAAAAATAATATAAAACTGATTCATTTTGTTTTATTGATAAGTTTACTAAATTTTCTGTTTTTTCATTTTCCATTTTTCAGTTTTGTTTTTGAAAACGTTGATTATAAAAGTATTAGCGGTATTTTTCTTATCATTAGTTTAATAATTTTAATGTTAGTTGCCAATGCTTTTGCTTTCTATCTGTTTTATTTTTTGTCACGTTATGTAGGAAAATTTTTATTGGTTATTACTTTTATCATTAGTTCAATCGCAGTATATTTTATCAATACATATAGCGTTATTATTGATGAAAGTATGATTGGAAATGTTCTGAATACAAATTATTCTGAATCAAGCACTTTTTTTTCCTTTAAACTAGTATTATATGTTCTTTTATTGGGAATTCTTCCAAGCATCTATATCATTAAAGCTAAAGTTACCACTGTTCCACTGAAGAAATTTTTCATTACAATTTCTCTTACACTTTTATTTATGCTGACGATGGTTTTCGTAAATGCAAGCAATTGGCTTTGGATTGATAAAAACTCAAAAACACTAGGCGGATTGGCAATGCCTTGGTCTTATTCGGTGAATATTTCACTGTTTTACATTCATAAAAGTCAGAAAAATCAAAAGGAAATTTTACTGCCAAATGCAACTATAAAAGACAATAAAAAATCGGTTGTTGTTTTGGTAATTGGAGAGTCTGTTAGAAGGGCGAACTTTTCTCTTTATGGATATAAAAAAGATACCAATCCATTGCTTTCGAAAATTCCGAATGTCCATCATTTCAATGCGAATTCTAATGCAACTTATACAACTGCAGGTGTGAAAAGTATCTTGGAATATAAAGATACAGGCGACTTGTATGAGATTTTACCTAATTATTTAGACCGAAATAATGTTGAAGTTATCTGGAGAACCACAAACTGGGGAGAACCTCCTGTTCACATAAAAAATTATCAGGACAGAGCTTTTTTAGTACCAAAATGTAAAGGCGAAGGCTGTAGTTATGATGAAGTTCTTCTGACTGATTTGAACGGGCAGATTTTAGCAAGCAAAAAGAATAAAATACTGATTGTCCTTCACACAAGCACCAGCCACGGACCAACTTACAGTAAGAAATATCCTTTACAATTTGAAAAATTCAAACCGGTTTGTAATAGCGTGGAATTGGGAAAATGTTCTCAAACCGAATTGATGAACGCTTATGACAACACGATTGTTTACACTGATTATATTTTATCCAAAGTCATTGAGGATTTGAAACAACTGAAAGATTATAACAGTGCAATGATTTTCGTTTCCGACCACGGTGAATCTTTGGGCGAAAAAAATCTTTATATGCACGGATTGCCGCTGAGTATGGCGCCAAAAGAACAGTACGAAATTCCATTTATCGTTTGGTCTTCCGATGATTCAAAACAATTGAAACCGAATAAAACATTGTCTCAGCATAATGTTTTCCACAGCGTTTTGAATTTTCTAAATGTACAAAGTCCGATTTATGATGAGAATATGAATATTTTTAAGTAGCAGATAATTAGATAATAATCACTTCCACAATTAAAAACCATCAATTTTATACAAATTGATGGTTTAATTTTTCATTTCTTTATAGAATTCAGATTCTATACAGTTTTTCCATAAATATTTGTGGGTGATAATTAATTTTTAAAAAAATAATAGATCCCTACTTCAAAATGGAAAAATCTTTTTTATTGCTCTCTTTCTTATTCTTCCTAAATATTTCCGGTCAAACATCGAAGGACGACATTTTAGGAAAATGGATGGCGACAGACAAAAGTGTAGCCGTTCATATTTATCGTGAAGGGATTTCTTTTAAAGCAAAAGTGATTTGGTTTGATGAAAGATTGGGAAGTGGAACTCCGATGAACACACGTGTTGATTCTCACAATCCAAATCCAAAATTACGGGGTACTAAAGTTATCGGAATGGATATTTTGGAAGGATTGAATTATAATTCCCAAAAGCAACAATGGGAAAATGGAAAGATTTACGATGCTTCAAGCGGAAAAACCTGGGACGCTTTTGCCGAAATTAATGATGAAGGACAAATGTATGTTCGAGGCTATTGGAAATGGAAATATCTGGGTAGATCTCTTTACTTCACAAGAATTAAAGAGAAATAACACTGAAATCCAAATTCAGAATTAATTCAAAATTAGGTTTTTATTTTGTCGCTATAAATTAAAATTTATGAAACCATTTTTTTTCAATGATACCAATCTAAAACCTTTATTAGCGGGTATTTTTACTGTATGCCTGATTACTTTCGTTTTACTCAGCTTATATGTCATGGTAGAACCTCCCCAATATCTGGATATTCACATTTCAAAGGAGATACAAGAAAACCAAAATATATATATCAATAATGTTATGATAGGGATCAGTTCTTTAGGAAGAACAACAGTTTCTGTTATTATAGTAATATTTTTCTCATCTTTTTTGGCTTTGAAGAAACATAAAAAGGAAGCTCTTCTAATGATATCGACTTTGTTCTCAGGAGTTTTAGGTTTGGGTCTTAAGATATTAATTAACAGGCCACGACCTACACAAGACCTTGTACTACTGCTGGAAGATACCAAATATCAAAGCTTTCCAAGTGGACACGTTTTGTTCTACACCGTATTTTTTGGATCTATAATTATGATTATAATGACTTTAAAAATTTTCAGTAACAAAATGAAAATATTTCTTGCAGCTGCTTGTCTCGGAATGATCTTTATGGGTGCTGTTTCCAGGGTTTATTTAGGAGCACATTGGTTTACGGATGTGCTTGGTGGATTTATTTTAGGAATCTTGTTTTTATTTATCACGGGCCACTACTATCTCAAAGATTCTTGGATTGGTAGTAAACTTTAACTAAAAAAAATCTTTATGAAGATATTAATTGTAGAAGACGAAGTGGCTTTAAGTAAAAGCATAGTCAGTTATTTAAAATCGGAAAATTATCTATGTGAGGTCGCAGGTAATTTCACCGACGGTATCGAAAAAGTGGATTCCTACGATTACGATTGTATATTATTAGATATTTCATTGCCCGATGGAAACGGTCTTAATGTCCTTAAGTTTTTAAAGGAAAATAATAAGACCGAAGGTGTTATTATTATTTCTGCCAAAAACTCAATAGAAGATAAAATTGAAGGATTAAAATTAGGAGCAGATGATTATATTCCCAAGCCATTTCACTTATCGGAATTGAGCGCGAGAATCGCTGCAGTTATTAGGCGTAGAAAATTTAATGGAGATAATATTTTGATCCTGAATGAAATTACGATTGATATATTGGCCAAAACAGTTGCGGTAAACAATCATATCGTTGATCTTACAAGAACAGAGTATGACTTGTTGCTTTATTTTGCAGTCAATAAAAACAGAGTGCTTTCAAAAGCCGCTATTGCAGAACACCTTTCAGGAGAAGATTTATATCTGTATGATAATTACGACTTTATCTATGCTCATATTAAAAATTTAAAAAAGAAACTTGCTAAGGCCGGAAGTGACGACTACCTAAAATCTGTCTATGGTATGGGATATAAATATGAAATCTGATATGAAACTTATACATTACATATCACGTAGATATATTATTTATTCAACGATAATATCTCTTATTGCTATTCCTCTTTTCTACGTTTCGTTGCAGCATTTATTACTTAAAGGTCTTGATGAAGGCATGAAGCAGCAAAAAAGCTGGATTGAAAATAAATTGAAGACTGAAAAGCCCAATGCTATTTCAACATTTGAAAATAATATAACAATAACGCCTATAAAGGAGAAGTTTCGGAAATCTGAACAATCTTTCAATGAACCTGTATTTGTAGAAGCTGATCATGAAACCGTTATGCACCGTGTTCTGCTTTCTAATGTCAGTGTAAATGGAAAAAACTATGTGATCCGCATTCAAAAATCAATGATCGAAGATGAGGATCTTTTACAGAACATCCTATTGCTTCAGTTTGTATTTATTTTGATTCTTATTGTTGGTCTTGGCTTAATTAATTTTTCAATTTCAAAGAAACTTTGGTTACCGTTTAATGATATTGTCAATAAAATGAAGGGATATCGAGTGGATATAAGTGACAAACTTAATTTTATGCCAACCAGAATTTTTGAATTTAAGGATCTTGAAAGTTCAATCAGCGATCTGGTGAATCGCAATGGCAAATTGTATAAGGCCCAAAAAGAATTTACCGAGAATGCTTCTCACGAATTGCAGACTCCGATTGCTGTTTTTACCAGCAAACTGGAACTCTTGATGCAGACCAGTCCTATCACCGAAGAGCAGGCAGAACTCATCAGCGAAATTTTTTCTGCCGGAGAAAAGATGCAGCGAATTAACAGAACATTACTGCTGCTTACCAAAATCGAAAATAACCAGTTTCCAAATGTTGAAAGGATCGTACTCAAAGATGTATTGGATGGCATTATCAGTCAGTACAAAGATACTTTGCAGTTAAAGGATATAAATTTAGATATCCAATTCAACAATAGTTCTGTAATTACGGCAAATCCTATTTTGATCGACATCCTGTTCGGAAATCTTTTTTCAAATGCTCTAAGATATACGGATGAAAATAAAACGATAAAAATTGAAATTAATAGAGAAACGCTCACTTTCAGTAATGATTCAAAGAATGGTGTAGGAAAACTAAATGAATCTGAATTATTTCAACGTTTCAAGAAACAGTCAAATGACAATAGAAGCTTAGGTCTTGGTCTTGAAATTTGTAAAAAAATATGCAATCTTTATAATTACGATATTCGGTATGATTTTGTAGAAAACAGGCATTCTTTTACAGTTTGTTTTAAATAAGCTGATTTCTAAAAATTCAGCATGTCTACAGAATTGAATTGCAGCTTTGCCATGTTTACAAATTTCAATTACTTCTATGAAGAAAATTATTACCCTTATTACATTAATCTGTGTAGTTCATTTATCCAATGCTCAGATTAAAATTTTATTTGATGCAACGAAAGCTGAAATGGCTGGTAATGCAGATTGGGTGATCGATGCAGATCTGCATAATCTTAAAGCAAATTCCAATGGAACTGTCACCACAGGTGGAAGTCAAAGCAATCCTCAGAGAATTCCATCACCCGCACAAAGCGGTATCACAAGTTCTACCTCTGAAGCGTATTGGAATGGCGCATTAAGCGGTTGGGCAGTTGATCTGGTCAAATTGGGTTATGCCGTTGAAACTTTACCGTACAATGGAAGAATCAGCTATGGTGATTTAACTAATACACAGGATCTTTCTCTTTATAAAGTTTTTATTATTGATGAACCTAATCTGAAATTTACAACAGCAGAGGCTAATGCGCTAGTAAACTTTGTTCAAAATGGAGGCGGTTTGTTTATGATCAGCGACCATAACATCAGCGACAGAAACAATGATGGATGGGATTCACCAGCGATCTGGAATGATATCCTGCAAAATAATACCGTACAGACAAATCCGTTCGGGATTACTTTTGATCTTGGTAATTTTAGTCAAACTACTAGTAATTTTGCCTCACTTCCAGCAAATACAATTTTACACGGAATTGTTGGAAATCCTACACAAATGCAATATTCAAACGGGACTTCTATGACACTTAATAAAGTGAATAATTCCGCAGTTCAGGGTTTGATTTTTAAAACAGGTTCTTCTACAACAGGGCTTACAGGAGCTATGGTTGCAACAGCAAGTTATGGTACCGGAAAAGTGGTGGCTTTGGGCGATAGTTCGGTTCCTGATGACGGAACTGGAGATTCAGGTGACAGTCTTTACAATGGATATACAGGAGATGGCAACGGAAATCACAAACCATTGCTTTTAAATGCTGTTATCTGGCTTGCAACTGCTACAACCAACCTTCAAACCTCAGATTTAAGTTCAAATAATTTGATGGAAATATATCCGAATCCTACTTCTGATTCTATTTTTTTTTAAGGATTTAAAAGCTGATTTTTCAGGATGTCAATATGTTATTTCTAATGTTTTAGGTGAGAATCTGGAAGTTTCTAATCTTGCTTCAAACAAGATAGATTTCCAGAAATATCCAAATGGAGTCTATTTCATTTCTTTAAATTCTAAGAATGGAGTTAAGACATATAAAGTCATTAAAAAATAATATTTATTCTTCAAATAAATTTTCAATTTACTTTCAAAATTCAGTATCTCTACAGAATTGAATTTCAACTTTACAGTATTAATTTAAAATATTATAAAATGAAAAATTTAATGTTAGCAATGTCTCTATTATGCGTAAGTACATTGGCATATTCTCAGAAGAAAAAAGAGAAAGATGAAAAAAAAGAGAATGTAGAAGTTCCGGCTGTTGTGGAAAAGGCATTTCAAAAGGCTTATCCTAATACAAAAGCAGAATGGGAAGATGAAGGCGGAAAACTTGAAGGCTCTTTTAAATACAAAGGTCAGGAAATGAGTGTTGTTTATAACGCACAGGGAACTTTAGAAGAAAAGGAAGTTGAAATTAAAGCTAATCAGTTACCAGCAACAGTTTCAGCTTATATTACAAAAAACAAATTAGGTAAGATCAAAGAAGCTGCAAAAATTACAAAAGCAAATGGTACTGTAAATTATGAAGCCGAAGTGTATGGTGGTGATGCTTTGTTTGATGCAAAAGGTAATTTTATAAAACTTCAGAAAGATTAGATGTGTTAGTAATTTAGTGTTTATTGAATGGAAGCTGTCTGACCGAAACTGCTTCCATTTTTATGTAAACATGTAAGATTTATATTATCAAATTCTAAATTTCTTCTAAATCTCATCTCATTTTTGTCTCATAAAATTAAAATGATATAAAATGCTGAAGAATTTGTTTTTCCTTGTTTTACTAATGACGATGAGTTTTTTTAAATCGCAGTTTTCAAATGTAACTATTTCCGGAATGGTTAAAAATCAATCGGATCAAAAAAATCTGCCATATGTAAATATTATCTTAAAAAAATCAAATGATGAGGCTTTTGTCGCTGGAACCATTACCAATGAAGAAGGGAGATTTTCGCTTGAAGGAGTGAAACCCGATAATTATTATTTGGAAATATCTATTTCTGGATTTACTGCCAAAAAACAAAATCTCTTTGTAGGAAGTCTTTCTGAGTTTATTGAAATTCCAATTATTGAACTGGAGAATTCTTCTTCGACGAAAGAAACTAAAATTGAGGAAGTTGTTATAACATCTACCAAGAAAAACGAAATCAGCAATCAGATGGATAAAAAAACATTTTCATTAGCCGATAATATCAGTCAAAGTGGAGGTTCTTTATTACAATCGATGCAGAATTTACCGGGTGTAACGGTTCAGGACGGGAAAGTTCAGTTGCGTGGGAATGATAAAATCACGGTTCTGATTGATGGAAAACAAACTGCGTTGACAGGATTCGGAAGCCAGACCGGATTGGATAACATTCCTGCTTCATCCATTGATAGAATCGAAATCATCAACAATCCTTCGTCAAAATATGATGCCAATGGAAACGCTGGAATCATCAATATTATTATGAAGAAAAATTCAAAAAACGGTTTGAACGGGAAAGTGGGTTTCACTTACGGAACGGGTTCGCTTTGGGTACGAAAAGAAAATCTTCCGACAATAAGACCTCAATATACTTTTGCCCCGAAAATCAATCCTTCTTTGTCGCTTAATTATAGAAAAGATAAGGTTAATGTATTTCTTCAGGCAGACAATCTTTACACCCAGACTTTGAATAAAAATGAATTCGTCACAAGAACTTACGACGACGGAACAATCATTAAATCTCAGTTAAAAAGAAACAGAAATACCAATTTCTTAACAACAAAAGCAGGTTTGGATTGGAATATCGATTCTCAAAATTCATTAACGGTTTCTGGGATGTACGGAAGTGAAAAAATAATTGACCGTGGCGACCAGCCTTTTTTCAACGGAGATTTTTCACAAAGACTTCGTTTGTGGCAGTTTTTGGAAGATGAATTGAAAACGACAATCATGGGAACTGCCAATTATCAGCATAAATTTAAGGAAGCAGGGCATTTATTGAATGTAGGTTTTAATTATACTTTTCACAGAGAAGATGAGAAGTATTTTTACGATAATTATTTGCCAACTTCCAAAGGAACAGATGCTTTTAAATTATTGTCTGACGAACAGGTTTATGATTTCAATGTAGATTATATCAAACCTCTGAAATACGGAAGATTAGAAACTGGAATCAAATTAAGAAACAGAAGCATCCCGACAAATATGAATTTTCTTCCCGGAGCAAACTCTGTTTTGGATGTCAATGCAGGAGGTTGGGCGACTTATAAAGAATTAATTCCCGCTGTTTACGCGAATTATATTTTTGAAACTCCAAAATGGGAAGCTGAATTGGGAGTGAGGTTGGAGTATGTGAAAATTCAGTATGATGTCAATCCGAATCATCCGACGTATAAAAGCGATGGTTACAATTACACACAGCCGTTTCCAAATCTGAGATTGGCTTATAAGCTCAATGACAGAAACAAATTTTCTATTTTTTATAATAGAAGGGTAGACCGTCCGAATGAAGTAGATATCAGGATTTTTCCAAAATATGATGATGCAGAAATCATTAAAGTCGGAAATCCTCAATTAAGACCTCAATTTACCAATTCTATTGAATTGGGACACAAATACAATTGGGATAATGGTTATTTGTATTCTGCGTTGTATCATCGTTTTTCAAATGGAACGATTACCAGAATTTCAAGCATTGTTCCAGGAAGCACTTTGGTTTACGCTGTTTTTCAGAATGCCGGTAAAAGTTATAACTCCGGACTTGAAATGATTTTAAATCAGAAGATTTCAAAAGTATATTCCTTTAATATTAATGGAAATCTTTACAGAAATCGGATTGATGCTTTTACGGTAACCAATCTTTATCCAACTCCAAATGTTTTTTCGGCAGAAATGCAAAATGCAATATCAGGAAATGTGAAATTTAACAATACTCTCAAATTTGCTGGCGGATTGGATGTTCAATTGACGGCTGTTTATCTGGCTCCTGATATTATTCGGCAAGGGAAAATCGGTTCTAGATTCTCAGTTGATGCCGGTATTAAAAAATCGATTCAAAATGGAAAAGGAGAATTGTTCTTCAATGCTACGGATTTGCTTAATACAATGGTAATAAAGAAACAGATTCAAGGAAGTGGTTTCTACTATACCAGCGATGATTACTATGAAACACAGGTCATTAGGGTTGGTTATAGTTATAAGTTCTAAATATAAAAAAAATGAATAATTTATTACAAGCTGTAAGAGATTATGCGATTCTTTTTCTTACAGAGAATATTTCCAGTGAACTGACATTTCACAATATAGGGCACACTTATGAAGTAGTGGCAGCAGTTCGGGAAATTTCTCAGGAAAGTGTCCTTTCCGAAGAGGATATTTGTGCCTTACAGGTTTCTGCTTGGTTTCACGATTGCGGATATGCTTTTTGTTATAAAGGTCACGAACAAGAAAGTAAGAGAATTGCCTGCAATTTTCTTGAAAACTTCGGTTGTGAAAAAGATTTTATTCAAAAGGTTTTAGAATGTATCGATTCAACAAAATATCCTCAAAATCCTGTATCAGAGATTGAAAAAATCATTTGTGATGCAGATTTATTTCATTTAACAAGAACTAATTATCCCAAATATGAGAAAGCTTTAAGACTGGAGTTTGAAAAATATCTCGGACTCATTTTTACCGATGAAGAATGGCAGATGCAGAACAATGATTTTCTAAAAAATCACCAATATTTTACAGATTACGGACAAAATATACTTGCAAAATTTAAGGAAGCGAATGTCCAGCTCGCCAATGATTTTATTAAAAATTAATACACAAAAAAAATGTCAAATTACAGTCAAAAAATAGCAATCGGTCTTTTCATATTAACCTCAGTTTTTGGAAATATTAAGGCTCAAAACAATGATTCAATTCAGGGTCAGAAAACAATAAAAGATAGTACAATCATTAATGAAAAAATATATAATCCTAGTTATAAAAAATTGATTATTCCAACTGCGTTGATTGGATACGGAGTGGCGAGTTTGAGTGTTAATGGCCTAAAACAATTAAACTTCTCAACCAGAGACGAAATCAACGAACACAAGCCAGACCACATCAGAATTGATAATTATACACAATTTGCTCCTGCAGCTTTGGTATACGGATTAAATGCATTTGGTGTTGAAGGTAAACATAACTTCAAGGATAGAACTATCATTTATGGAACATCTATGCTCATTACTTCGGCATTTGTACTTCCTTTAAAACATATAACAAAGGAAGAAAGACCGGACCAATCCAATAATTTGTCATTTCCTTCAGGACATACTGCGATTGCTTTTGCCTCTGCGCAATTTATGTTCAGAGAATATAAGGATACTAACTTTTTATTAAGTATTTCAGGTTATTCATTTGCTGTATTCACAGGCGTTTACAGAATGCTGAATGACAAACATTGGTTTGGAGATGTTGTTGGTGGTGCTGGTTTTGGAATTCTTTCAACAGAACTGGCATATTGGCTTTATCCTAAAATCAATAATCTTTTGGGAGGAAAGAGTAAAAATTCGGCAACAATGGTTATGCCTTTCTACCAAAATAAAAGTGTAGGAATTGGCTTTGTTAAAAATTTTTAAAACTTGAATAATGTGGTTTTATTATACACTACTGTCAGCGCTTTTTGCTGCATTCACGGCTATTTTTGCTAAAATAGGAGTTTCTAATATTAATTCTAATCTAGCCACCGGAATTCGAACAATTATTATTCTGGTACTGGTTTGGAGTGTTGTTTTCATTAAAGGAGAAGCGAAAGATATTGGTTCGCTATCAAAATTTAATATCATTTTCTTGGTATTGTCAGGAGTTTCTACAGGTTTGTCTTGGTTGTTTTATTTCAAAGCACTTCAAATCGGAAAAGTTTCACAGGTTGCAGCGGTTGACAAATTGAGTGTGGCAATAGCCATCATTTTTGCAGTTTTGTTCTTTAAAGAAACACTGACTTTGAAAACAGCAATCGGAGCAGTATTAATAATAGGTGGAACTATATTATTTGCCTTAAAATAATTGAATTAATTTTTAAAAATAAAAAGATACGGATGCAAATTCGTATCTTTTTTATCATTTTATTTTGTAATCAAACTATAATCGCATCGATGTCTTTCTGCAAAATATTTTTTGCCATCAACAACTCCTTCAGTGTTTATGGTTTTATCTAACCTTACTAAATATTGACCTTTCAGTAGAAGTGGAATAGTAGCGGTTCCTTTATCATCTGTACTCAATTTTAAATCCTGATTATTTGGCAAGAAAACACGTAACAGAGTTCCTTTTTCTACTGGTTTTCCATCGATAGATGCGGAAATTTTTGCTGTTTTATCACTTACGTGAATATCCAGATTTAAATAAGGCATTGGCGTTTTCTGTTCCTTTTTTTTACCAATTACATAAACGGTTTGCAAATATTGAGTAGGTCTAATATTCTGTTTCTGATCTTCTCTTTCTACGACAGGAAGTCTGTCGTTAATGGCAAAAATATAATATGTTCCATCATTTTTAGGAATATAGTATCCAATCCAGAAATCGTTTTTCTGCTGAATTGAAATTTGAGATTTTTCTCCATTGGGGTTGATGACAGTGAGTTCAAAATCTTTCATTTTATCAAGATCACTTCCGCTTTTGATGTATCTTGTTTTGTCTTCGTTCACGCCTCCGTAACGGATTTTTATCATTAAGGGATCTCCCTTTTTACCTGAGCCTTCCAGTTCCAGCCAATATCCGTCTGCATAGGCAAGATTGCTTAACAAAAGAAAAAATAATAAATAAAAAACTTTTTTCACAATAAAAGAATTCATTAAAACTTATTTAAAATTTTAAAGCA
The DNA here is from genome assembly GCF_034651565.1 of Chryseobacterium sp. MHB01. Taxonomy (NCBI): domain Bacteria; kingdom Pseudomonadati; phylum Bacteroidota; class Flavobacteriia; order Flavobacteriales; family Weeksellaceae; genus Chryseobacterium; species Chryseobacterium sp. MHB01. The sequence continues at coordinate 317,159 of NZ_JAYEDA010000001.1, forward strand.
ATACTTGCCAAAAATCTGATCGGAGCTTGAGGTGTAAGTCTTACAGACCAAGCTTTTTCGCTGGTAATATTATCTATTTTTAAGCCTAATCTGTATTTCGGACGGTCATAGAAAATACTTGCATCGAACATTTTGTAAGAAGGGATTATCACTTTTGCGGTCTGTGTATTGGTTTGATAAGACATGCTTCCGATATTTCCTCCAAAACCGGCTCCCAAACCACTGAATTTCCCTTTCGTAAAAGCATAGCTCATCCAGAAATTATACATATTCTGCGGACCGGATGCAGCAGGGCGTAAGTTCAGTACGGAAGCATCTGATTTTGTGAATTTGCTGTCATTATAAGCATATCCAACGATGATATTAAGACCTGCAACAGGATTTGCCGTAATGTCTACTTCGATGCCTTTGCTGTATTGCGAACCGTCCTGAATAGAGAAATTCGCATCATCCGGATCTGTTCTTAACACATGATCTACTTTAATATCATAATAACTTATCGTCCCGACAAGTCTGTGATTAAACAAATCTGCCTTAGCCCCGAATTCTAATTGATTTCCCTTCTGTGGGACGAAATTGTTTCCGTTTTTATCAACTCCGCTGATATTATAGAATCCATTTAAATAGTTTCCAAATAGAGATACTTTATCTTTTAAAACTTCATAAATTAAACCCGACTTGTGAGATAAAGCTGTTTGCGTGTAAGGTCCTGCCTGTAGTCCGCTCACGCTAAGTCCTCCTGCTGTTTCACCTGTAAGAATATTGTACACCCCATTGTAATGGAAATTATCAACTCTTAAGCTTCCCATTACTTTCAAACGGTCTGTAATATCAAAAACATCTGAAACATAAACAGCATAAGTATCATCGCTGCTTTTTTCTTTTCTTGGTGTTCCTGTATTGGTAAGGGTATCGAGCATATCCCTCGTTACTCTGTAAGTACTTGGGGTATTAATAAAATCGACCACTGGTGCATTCACGTTGGTTCTGTCAAAACTATTGAAATTGTTATAATAATCAAGCCCTACCACCATTCTGTTTCTGAATTTACCGATGTAGAAATCACCGATGAAGTTTTGCTGTAAATTAGTAGCAATAAAGTTTGTGTTGCCTACAATTACACTTGCCTGTAATGTAGTGTCTGATCTTCCGTTTAATGCTGTGATATAGCCATTGATGGTTGATCTTGCACGGGAAAATATGGTTTGTGAAGTCCATGAAGATGAAATCTTGTAATTTAATTGCCCGAAAATATTCATCATTTGAGTAGAGTAGGTGATGTCATCGCCTAAAAATGTCTTTTTGTAAGGGAAATTAATGTCCTCGATGGATTGGATTTTATTACTTTTCGTGTAAGGATTAAAACGAACTACGGAAGTTCCTTTTGCAATTCCAAATTCAACATCCAGTAACAAAGATAATCGGTCATTAATCTGGTATGAAAAGCTTGGGGCAATGGCTAAACTGTTCGTAAAACCACTATCCTGAAAGCTTTTCTCGAAAGTTGTTGCCCCATTTAATCTAAACAGTGCCGTTTTATCACTATTGATTGGTGTATTGACATCAAAAGCCAGTCTGTTAAAATTCCAGCTTCCTCCGGTATAACCTACTTCACCACCAAATCCGTTGTAGGGCTTTTTGGTGACTCTGTTGTATAAACCTCCGTAGCTGCTTGATACCTGAGTTCCAAAAAGGGTGGTGGAAGGACCTTTAATAGCTTCAATTCTTTCTAAATTGGCATTATCCAAAAATGAGAAAGCCGCTCCTGCAACACCGTTTCTTGCATTAGGCTCAGTTTCAAATCCACGCGAACGGAAAGTCACTCTTCCCTGATTGGCAATCATCGGAATACCAGCCCCGGGAACATTCTTGGAAACGCTTCCCAGGTCTACTGCCATTTGCTGAGTGATTAATTCCTTTGGAACGGTATTGTAAACCTGCGGATTTTCTAAATATTTGATGGGTAATTTTGCCACATAGGGACTCTCTTTTCGGGTAACAGTTGAATTATTTTTAACAATCCGCACTTCCTGTAATACCTGAATGTTTTCCTTGGTAAGTCGATAATTTACGGGTGTATCTTCATCTTCTTTTACTTCAACCGGGATTTGCTGCTCTTTAAGCCCCAGTATCTGAATTTTTACAGTATAATTTCCCGGTGCAAGTTCAGGGAAACTAAAATGCCCTTTGATATCGGTAATTGTACTTTTGTTCTGATCTAAAAGTGATACCGAAACAAGTTCTAAAGGTTCATCTTCAATGGAAGTAATTGTTCCTGAGATTGCTCCGGTCTTGGTTTGCGCAAAGGAAAATAAGGCCGTAAGCATTGAAAATAGAAAAATTAATCGTTTATGCATTGTAAAATTGTTTATCTCTTACCCATACAAAAATGACAGTTGAGTAGGAAATTATTAAAAAATAAAAAAGTAATTAAATAGGATTGTTTTTAAAATAAAAAGGAGATTGCCCCATTATCTTTTTTGGACTAGTTCTGTTTAAACTAAAAATCTGCTTCATTATATTTATTTAGACCAAATATTAATAAAGTGCAAAGATACATATAATATGAACTCAAAAAAGCATCTCTGTTTAGAATAAAGAAATACTGTTTTAGAAATCAGAAAATTTTTATTTGCAATCTAATGATGGAGTAATACCAAAGTGTTTTTTATAGGTCTGGCTGAAGCTGCTTAATGAAGAATAACCCACTTTGTAGGCGATAATTGTAATAGTAAGATCTGTCTTTTAAGGAGTTCTTTTGCGGTCTGCATTCTGGTACTTTGGATAAATTCAAAAATGGTTTGACCATACATTTTCTTAAAGCCGATTTTCAGATAAGATTGATTCGTTCCCACTTCCAATGCTATAATAGGGATTGTCAGATGCTCAGACAGATGCTCAACGATAAGCTTTCTTGCAAGATTGATCTTCTCGACATTGGCAAGGCCCGAAAATTTGACTTTTTGATTATCTTCCTGAAGTTGTAACTCGTTTGTCCCAAGCTTACAAATACTATCAAGAATAAGACTTTCAATGCCTATTTTCCTAAAAATGTCATTAAAATTATTCTTAATGATTTGTAGCAGGTTATGTTGTATATCGATTGGGATCTTTTGCTTTTCTTTTTGAAAAATAGTTAGAGATTCATTGTATTTTGTAAAATATTTTGTGTCAATTGTAATGATAATGCTTTGGCTTTCAATAATACTGTAAACGAAGTCTTTTTCCGATAAAGTAAATATCAATTGAATCTTTTCTTCAGTGGTTTTACTCTCAAAAAAAGAATTATTACTCTGAATTTTACTTATTTCTAAATTAATATGATCGTTGATTACCTCCACTTTAAATTTAACTAATTTCACAAAAATATTTTGCGATTTTGAATAAAATTTGAATTTTATATCTTTTACATTATCGTTCCATAATTCAGAATGTTTACAAAATTAGGTTTCACCTTTGTGCCATAAATACAGCACTGTGAAACAATTATCAATTCCAATTACTTTACTATTTGCGATTGTCGCAAAGGCTCAAAATACAAATCCTGTAAAACCAACCGATACTCTAAAGGGCAATCAAATCAAAACCATTCAGGAAGTTGTCATTAGCGGTAAAAAGCCAATCGTTGAAAATAAAATTGACAAAATCGTTTATAATGTGGCTAATGACTTGACGTCACAGACCGGTGCCGCAATAGATGTTTTGAGAAAAGTTCCTCAGGTAACCGTAGATGCAGATGGGAATGTGGAGCTTCAGGGAAATCCCAATGTAAGATTTTTAATTAACGGAAAACCTTCCGGCATCTTTGGAAACAGTCTTGCTGATGCACTCGCTTCGATTCCGGCAAGTCAGATTAAAAGTATAGAAGCGGTTACAAGTCCAGGAGCAAAGTATGATGCTCAAGGAACGGGTGGAATTATCAATATTGTTCTGAACGAAAGCAAAGTAAAAGGCATTAACGGAATTATCAACGGTTCTGTAGGAACAAGGTTTGAAACAGGTTCTGTCAATTTAAATTTCAGAAATAATAATTTCAGCCTGAATGCTTTTTTCAGCGGCAATGCACAGTTGAAATCCCGAACGCCTTCTTCACAAAACAGAGTTTCTCATACAGCTACCAGTGAAACTCAATTATTGCAAAATGGTTACAACGATTTTCAAAGACACGGTTATCGTACGGGATTGGGTTTTGACTGGGCCATTAACAAAACCAATACGTTGAGCGGTTCGGTTTCTTATAATGATTTTGCCAACAAAAACATCGGTCTCATCAATCAGGAACAGTATATAAGAGATTTTTCCACGCCGAATGAACAGTCTATTATCGGTTACAGAAATTCAGATACTCGTTCATCTGTGAATTCTATTGATGCTAATGTTAGCTACCGAAAAACATTTCAGAAAGAAGGACAGGAATTAACAGCTGATTATGTGGGAAGTTTTGGCTCACCCAAAAGTAACTACTTGCAAACACAGAGTTTGGCAGGATCAATGATCCCTTATGACGGAATCTCCGGAAGCAATCCTGGAACAGATTCTGAGCATAATTTATCGGTAGACTATGTTCAGCCAATCAATGATAAAATTACATTGGAAATGGGTACGAAAGCCATTCTTCAACATATTAATAATACAACAGATGTTAATGTTTTGAATGCTTTATCAGGACAGTATGAATCTGACCCTTTTCAGTCTTTTCGCTTGAAATACGATATGGGAGTATATGCGGCGTATCTTTCCTCATCTTTAAAATTATTTAATGATTGGCTGGATGTAAGGGCAGGAGCACGTTACGAATACACAACCGTTAAAATTGATTACCAAAATACCAATATTCCATCTTACAGTCTGCTTGTTCCTTCCTTTATTTTATCGCACAAATTTGACAGCGGAGAAACTATAAAACTGGCTTACACAAGACGAGTTGAAAGACCAGAATATTCTGAACTAAATCCGTTTCTGAATTTCAGCGACCCTCACAATATTACCACCGGAAATCCTTCATTAAAACCAGAAATTGGTGATAATATGGAATTAGGGTACAACAGAAATTTTGAAAATGGAGCCAATCTTTCATTCACGCTTACAGAAAGAATTAACAGTCAGGATTTAAAACAAATCACAACTTTTTATCCGATTTATAACGTCAACGGAACTGATTATACCAATGTTTCTGTGACTTCAAGAGACAATATCGGAAAAGAATATAATTCGGGAGGTATTTTATCCGGCTCCCTTCCTTTGCTGAATAACAAATTAAATATTCGGGGAAATATGATGCTTTTCCACCGATATATCGTCAGCGATTATTTTGGAAACATTGATATGGGAATGCGCTACCGTTTAAACTTAAATATGAATTATGCATTTCCAAAAGATTTTATTGTAGAGATATTTGGGAATTATAATTCTTCCGCAAAGAATATTCAGGGTAAAAATCCTCAATCCATTACTTACAGCATTGCGGCGAGAAAACAATTCTGGAACAAAAAGGCAAGTATAGGGTTTACAGCAACAAACCCTTTCAACAAATATATCAATCAGGTGACAACGGTTAATACCACTGATTATACTTCATATTCCATGCGCCAATTACCACTTCGGTCGTTCGGTATAAGTTTTAGCTATAAATTCGGGAAAATGGATTTTAAAAAGGATAAAGATATCAGTGAGGATTACCTGAATGGAGCTTCGCAGGGAAGTTGATGATTTTAGATCTCTTATAAGGGGGCAATTTTAATTAAATAGTAAGAAAAAAGGTTCAGGATTGAGTTTTTCTGAACCTTTTTTAAGCAGTAATGTAAATATAAGGGTCGACTAATAATGGACTAATTCAGATGCATAAATAATTCTAATTGATTGTTTATTTATACGGGACTAAATATTTATTCTACCCCAATGAAAAAACTCAATATAGTTCCAGGTGTGCCAAGAATTTATCGTTTCAGAAGCAATGGTATTCTATTAATTTAGATTCCTAAATTCCTGAGGTGTTGCACCCACTTTCTGTTTAAAAAGCCGAGTGAAATGCTGTTGGTATTTAAATCCAAGTTCATCGGCGATTTCGTTTATTGATTTATTAGGCTCAAATATTTTTTCCTTGGCCTCTTCAATCAATTTTGTCTGTATATAGTCAAGTGCCGTATTTCCCGTTTCTTTTTTGATGAGGTCACCAAAATAGTTTGCCGATAGATTTAATTCTTCAGCACAATATGTGACGGTGGGTAGTCCAAGAGCCTGCGATTTTCCCGACCTGAAGTAATCGTGCAGAAGATTTTCGAACTTCACCAAAATACCTGTATTTATATTATTTCTGGTAATGAATTGGCGGTCATAGAATCGCATACAGTAATTTAACAAAAGTTCTATATTAGACGCAATCAGTGTTTTACTGTGTTTGTCAATATTTAGATCGATTTCATTATCTATTTTATCAAAGCAATCGTTGATTGTAGCTCGTTCTTTTTTTGATAAATGTAGTGCCTCATTAACATCATAAGAAAAGAAAGTGTAGTCTTTAATAATTTTCCCCAAATGGGTTCCAAGAATCATATCTGGATGAAATACCAATGCTTTTCCTGACGGTTTAATAACCTTCCCGCTACTGTCAATACCGTAAACCTGGCCGGGTGCAATGAAAACAAGTGTTCCGTCCTCATAATCATATGGCTGACAGCCGTAGCGCATATCGCCACACTTTACATTTTTTAAGAAAACACAGTATAGCCCCATATACCTCCTGAATTGTACATAGGTAGGAATTTCATCGAAATTAACGACACTTACCAAAGGATGTTTTGTCTCAGCACCCATCTCGTCATTATACTGTCGTACAGTATCTATTTTTATGACCTCTTCCATATCGTTTTTATCACTTACATACACAAATTTATAAAACCTTTTAACACGAATTACATCCTTATACCCCAAATCAGTAAAAGTGGTAAATACTTCCGTATTCTGTATAAACAAGTTAATCCATACAATGAAGAACTTTGTTCTTGTAATGATCTAGATCACAGAAGATCTATAAAAATTGAATCATTATGGAAAACTGGAAGTATAAAAACAAACAAGATCGTTCCAAGATCGAAGAGATTTAATACAGGTATTGACAAAGATTAGACCCTTAGGAAGGCATTATGCAGTTCCATGCAAAAAGGAAAACTAAAAGTTACATTTGAACCAGAATAAAATAATCTTATGAGATTAAAAATAACAAAATTTTTATGGGTGTTTTTTTTCACAATAAATATGAATAGTATAATGAATGCACAAGTAACGACGAGTAATGGATTTACCCACTTAAATGACCATCAGCAAAATTTGTCTGCGATATCAGCCCTTACCGCCTCAGGGAATACTGAAAATCTTAAAAAGGTTTTGAATTCAGGTCTGGATTCAGGACTTGCAATTAACGAAATAAAAGAAGCTTTAGTACAATTATATGCGTATTGCGGATTTCCTCGCAGTTTGAATGCTTTAGGTGTTTTTAAAACGGTAGTGGAAGAAAGAGCGGGTAAAGGTATCAAAGACAAGGAAGGCAAAAAGATTATCGTAGAAAATACTACATTGGATAAATATGAGCAGGGTCGTAAAGTATTGGAAGAACTTACCAAAACACCGCAACAAAAGCCTGCCCCTGGTTTTGGCGAATTTGCACCACGAGCTGATGCTTTTTTAAAAGAGCATCTTTTTGCAGATATTTTTAACAGTGACGTTTTGAATTTTCGTCAGCGAGAATTTGTAACGATTTCTGCATTGGCAGCTATGCCCGGAGTAGAGCCTCAGTTGAAAGCCCATATCGGTATGGGAAGAAACACTGGTATTACAGATGGACAATTGAAAGAATTGGTTTTGATTATCGATCAGTACATCAGTCGTCAACAAGGCAATGTATTAAGAAATGCCATTGGTGAAAAAGAAACTCCTTTGATTGCAAATGATATGATGGTTCGCATTTCGGAAATTGAAATTGTACCTGAATTCTTAGATCAGTACAAATCGATACTGGTAGAGGAATCGGCAGCTTCTGTAAAAATTGAACATGGAGTAGTCGCTATTTTCCCGATGTTCCAGAAAGAAAATCCCAATCAGGTGAGAATCCTAGAAATTTACGCAGATAGAAAAGCCTATGAAAGCCATCTGCAAACCCCTCACTTTAAAGAATATAAAGACTCTACACTTCCTATGGTTAAATCTCTGAAATTAGTTGATATGAATGTTTTGGACACAAAAACAATGGTGGAGATCTTCAGCAAATTTAATAGTAAAAAAGAGGATCACAATAGCCAATCAATAGTAAGTGCATTCCCTGTTGGAAAAGAGAATACAGATTTATCAAAGTATTTTATTGGTAAATCATATGTAGCGTCTCTTACATCTAATAAAGAATTAAATCTACCAATTGCTAATGTGACTTTTGAACCGGGTTGCCGAAACAATTGGCATAAGCATACAAACGGACAGATTCTGATTGCTGTAGTTGGGGAAGGGCTCTTTCAGGAACGTGGAAAAGATATTAGAAGGATAAAAGAGGGGGACATTATAGAAATCGAACCTAATGTAGACCATTGGCATGGTGCCACAAAAGATAGCTGGTTTGCACATCTATCCATAATTCCTAATCAGGAATCTAATAAAAACACCTGGTTGGAAGCGGTAAATGATGAGGCTTATGAAGCCGCCAATAAAAAATAAAGAGATGCCAATAGAAAAAGACATTTTTGAGAGACTGAAAAGTGGCAAAACTATTCCGCAAGGTGATTCTCAAAGGAACAGAATGCGGGATGTCTCTTATGAAAGCAAAAAGTATTGATGAAATTAAACAGCACAACAGATGCTGCGGAAATAAGGAATTATTTGGGGGAAATCGTTGGGTCCGAAATTGATGAGACGACAGATGTATTTACGCCGCTTTACATCAATTATGGCAAGGATATTAAGATCGGCAAAAATGTATTCATCAATTTTGATTGTGTATATCAAAAAGATATAACTGATGAATTAGTAACCTCTAAGAATAACCATTCTTAGAGGATTTAGAGAAGGTTATGAAATTTGCGATTTATAATTTATAACAGATATTAAGAACACGGAAAATTACGGATTGATATGGAAGAGGATAAAAGCTGAATTTTAATATTAAAATTAAATTATTATCATTTACCTACCATATATTGTCTCGGGAATATTATAGTAAATCTGCAAATGCTTTAGATATCCTTCCTTCTTCGAATGTAAAACTGAAAAATCCTTTAATTTTTCCCTCAGGAAAGCTCCCGGTAAACTCAACTTCCAAATTTGCTTTGTTATCACTCGTGATGTCAAGTTTTATAAGTTTGGTCTGTGTTCTGTAGCCTATAAAATAGCTTTCAAAGTAATTTTTGATTTCCGAATGTCCGACATAGACATTTCCTACCGATGGATCGTCAAGGATGACATCTGTCTGCCATTTGCTAACATAGTCTACAGTATCATAAGCATTGCTTGACGCAATAAATTCTTCTACAAAATTTGTTATTTTCATACTCGTTTTTTGATTTTTATATTTCAGATGGTAAGAATAATGAATGTTTGAATTCCATATAAATTTGCGCAGATATAAGATGCTTTCATGGTATATTTACCTATCGAGAAAAATATTTGGCAAGGAAATAATTTCGAAGAGGAAGTGATGGATCAGGAACAAAATATGAAACGGACCATTATCAATTTAACAGAGATTTCCGGTATTCAGAAGGTGATATGGACGTTTTGGTTCTGAATAGTTTATTGAAAGATTGAGGATGCTCGAATCCTAGCAGATAGGCAATTTCAGCGATGCTCTTGTGACCTTTTGCAAGATTTTCTTTTGCCTTTTCGATGACTTTTTCATGAATGAATTGCTGTGTATTTAATCCAATCAGGTTCCGTAAAAGATCGCTAAGATATCGCGGTGTTAGGTTGAGCTGTTCTGCTAATAAATTGACGGTGGGAAGTCCGTTGACTAATGGTGTTTCGTTACTAAAGTAGTTTTCCAGCTGTTGTTCGAGCTTGGCAAGAATATCATTATTGACCGCCTTTCTGGTCAGAAACTGCCGGTCATAAAAACGGTTAGCATAATTGAGCAGTAACTCGATCTGGGAAATGATCACATCCTGACTAAACTTATCGATGCGCTCGCTTAGCTCGTCCTGGATAAACCGGTAGATACTGAGTATCGTTGTTTTTTCTTTATCCGAAAGGTACAGCGCTTCTGCTGCAGAATAACTGAAAAAGCCATAATGCCTTATATTGGAGCTAAGCGGATATGCGTTTAACAGGTCAGGATGTATGTGTAGAGTCATCCCATCATAATCAGCCTCTTCTTCCTGCATTTTCAGCAGCTGGCCCGGAGCAATGAACGACATCCCGCCCTCTTCGAAGTCGTAGTGGCCCTGACCATATTTCAATTTTCCGGAAAAGCTTGTCTTAAGGGAAATTTTGTAGAAATTAAGGATGATACCCTGCTCGAAATCCGTGGGGTCGAACTGTGCCTCACCATAATTGATAATACTGATGAGGGGGTGGGAGGGTGCCGGCTGTCCCATTGCTTTATGAAGTTGGGACAAGGAATTAAAGATAACCGGTTGCTTTTTCATAATACAAATTTAAATAATTAGTACGGAGTTATTTTATGAACTGCTAAAAATTAACAGCCCAGAACTAACTATTAGGCTAGAATAGAAACTGTTCGCGGATCTTTTTAAACTGTCCTTCAGGTGTTAATTTCAGTCGTTCCTGGTAAAGGGCAACAGCATCGTTGCCTGCAACATACCTGAATTGGGATTTTTCGTCGGTCGCAGCTTCGTAAATGATCTCAGCCACTTCTTCTGCTTTCGTGTAATCGGCGACCTGCTCCTCACTGTAGCCTTCGCTGACCTTTGCTACCAGCTGACTGTATGCTCCATGCATTCCTTCCTGAAGGGATCTTCCTGTAAAGTTGGTTTGCATCCCTCCCGGAGCGATGACTTTTACATTGATTCCAAATTGTGCGAGCTCGTAGGCCAGACCTTCTGAAAATCCATCGACGGCAAATTTGCTGGCATTGTAAATGGAGCAGGTAGGATATCCCAGAAGGCCGAATGTACTGGTGATATTGATGAACGTTCCGCTTTTTCTTTTCCGGAAATAAGGAAGAAAGGCTTTAGTGATATGAATCACACCCAGTAAATTGGTCCGGATCTGCATTTGGATCTGTTCATCGGTTAATGATTCCAGGGGACCGATAAGGCCGTAACCCGCGTTATTCAGTACGACATCGATGGTTTGGGATTTTAAGATTTCAGATATAGTTGCCTGGCTTTTTACGGTATCGGTAACATCAAGTTCCAGTAGGATTACATTGGGAAGTTGATTGAGCTCTTTTTCCTCCTCGGGTCTTCGCATAGTTGCGATTACTTTCCATCCTTTTTTCTGAAATAATTTGGCGGTTGCTTTCCCTAATCCGGATGAAGCTCCGGTTATAAAAATTGTCTTTTGCATAATTTTGATTTATTTATTGATGCAAAATTGGGCATTAGCTAAAATTTAAAATAAGTCAAAACGGTAATGATCTTAGTTGAAATGACGTAAGTTTCTTAAGAATTGCATATATTATATTTTTCAAAAGGAGTATTTATTCTGTACATTTTTAATCTTTTTTGCCATACGGAGAGTTGATCTCTATTGCTCTATCACAGAACAGATAAGTAAAATATGATTTATTCCCTGTTTTTTCGTCGGTGTAAATTTCACTATCCCATTTGATCACCATTTCCCAACTGTCCCATTTACGCATTTTGTGTACAAAAGGATTAAAAGAGCACTTAACCTCGAAATGCTTTTTGTTTTTGTCTCCTTCAAAACACACAATAACGGAGTCGTCATTGGGACTTGTCTCTTCAACGATGGTTGCTTTAAGTTTCAATTTATTGATTTTTTGTTATTGTTGAGGACTACTGCATTTTCTGTCTCGGCAATCCAATCTCATGTTCTTGCGGATAAGGCTTTCTTTGAGTCATGCTAATATCTTCATGTAGGGTTCTTGCAGCTTCGAGTGACTTATCTTTATCCATAGAATATCTGGGATCAGGGATAAAGGGCATCTTTGCCATTTTATGGATGGTGATTGTAGGAAAATGAAAATCCACCTCTACAGTTCCTAACAGAAGATAACATCCTCCACCTTGGAAAGGATATTCCTCCAGACAATCCGGAAAATGAGCCGTGTCAAAATAGGCTCCTTCGGCATCGATCCAAGTTCCGAAAAACATGGCTCCTCTTTTAGTGGGAACGTGTTTTCTGGAGATTAAATACGCAAGCATTTTAATCTGTTTTTTATGGTATTTGACCAAATCTTTCGCCATAACCGTTCCACGGTACTTTGTCTGTAAAATATCAAATGGACTGAATGATACTGGAAATCCTAAAATCTCTATTTCATCAAAAGCATCCTCAAAAGGATTTTTAAGAATCGCAGGAAGTTTGTATTCTTTTTGAGGTTCATCAAGTAAGGTTGGCTGCCTAAATGTTGAATGGTCATTACCAAAGAGGAATCTTGCCTGAATGAGCAGTTCATGTTTTTGCTTCCCTGTGAACCTAAATGCACTAATAAAGATTAGCGTCTGCAAAGTTTCTATTCCAACAGGTATTCTCTTGATAAAATTTTCCAAAGAAGTGTAATCTCCGTTTTTCAATCTCTCTTCAGGAATCATCATGGCGATTTTTCTTTCCATCTTTTCGATATGCATTAATCCCAAATAAACATCTTGACCGTAGACTGTCGTCTGATATTCGCTGAGGTTGACACATGGATTGTTAATGGTTGCACCTGACATTTTTGCTTCGTGGACATAAACTTCTGTTCTGTAAAATCCACCACCATTATTGATGGCACAAACCATAAATTCGATAGGATAGTAGACTTTAAGATATAAACTCTGGTAGCTTTCAACAGCGTAAGAAGCTGAATGCGCTTTACAGAATGAATATCCAGCAAAAGATTCAATTTGTCGGTATACTTCTCTAGAAAGCTGTTCAGGATGTCCCAATTCTTTGCACGATTCAAAAAAATGATCCTTTACTTTTTGCAATGCAGATAATGATCTTCCTTTTCCACTCATTGCCCGTCGTAAGACATCACCATCGGCTGCTGACAGTCCTCCAAAATGCAATGCAATTTTAATGACATCTTCCTGATAGACCATGATGCCATAAGTTTCACCCAATTCTTTTTTGAAAACTTCATGAAAGTATTCAAATTTTGTCGGATTGTTATGCCTGAAAATATATTCCTTCATCATTCCGCTTTGGGCTACTCCCGGTCGGATGATGGATGAAGCGGCAACCAAAGTTTTATAATCTTCGCATTTAAGTCTTCTCAATAGCCCACGCATTGCGGGACTTTCGATATAAAAACAGCCTATTGTTTTCCCTATGCTTAGGAATTCATTGCACTTTGCTTCATTTTTAGATAGGGCAGTGTCTTTGATATCAACGGCAATACCTTTTTTTTCTTTTATTAGGTCAACAGTGTCTTTGATTGTTCCAAGCCCTCTTTGGGATAAAATATCAAACTTTTCAAAACCAATGTCTTCAGCCGTATGCATATCAAATTGCACAATCGGAAATCCTTTCGGTGGCATTTCTAATGCTGTATAATTGGTAATTGGTTCTTCAGAAATAAGAATTCCACAGGAGTGCATGCTTCTCTGATTCGGAAACTTTTCCAGAAGTTTTCCGTATTTATGAACCTGCTTAAAAACAGAATTGTCATCATGTTCACTCATCGGTCTTGTAGCCAATACGTCCAACTCTTCTTTTGGCAAGCCAAAGGCTTTTCCAATTTCCCTAAAGATAGACCGATATTTAAATTCCACATTGGTTCCGCAAAACGCTACGTGATGTTTGCCGTATTTATTAAAAACATATTCCAGAATAGTGTCTCTTGTATTCCAGCTCCAGTCGATGTCAAAGTCGGGAGGTGTTTTACGGTTTAGGTTTAAGAATCTTTCAAAATACAGGTCAAGCTCTAAAGGACAGATATCGGTTATTCCCAAGCAATAGCTGACAATGGAGTTGGCACCGCTTCCTCTTCCCACATGCATGAATCCCATTTTGTTGCTGTACTGGATAATATCCCAGGTAATTAGAAAGTAACCGCTGAATTTTAGATGGTCAATAACAGCGAGTTCTTTTTCAACTCTGGTTTTAGCTTCAGGATGATTATTTCCATATCTAACTGCCAGTCCGTCGTGTGCCAGCTGAGTCAGCAGTTTAAAATCACTTTCCCTGCTGTCTGTGAAATGCTGCTTATTTTTAGGGGTTGAAAAATCATAATCGAAACTGCATTGATTAATTACGGCAGCAGTATTTTGGATGATTTGCGGATAGTTTCGATACTGATTTAACAGTTCTTTTTTATTGACAAATGTTTCTGTCTCCTTGCAGTGATCATCATTTTCTAATTTACTGATGAGGGTATTGTTGTCAATGGCTCTCAGTATTTTGTGAAGATTGTACTCCTGCTTGGTTGTAACGGTCACGGGTTGCAGTATGACCATTTTCCTGATCCACTTTTTAAGTTGAGGTTTCAAAAGCTGGTTGAGCTCTTCAGGTCTGATTCCTATATATTCAAAATCTTGTAAAACTTGAGGAATGTTGTGCAATGGATATATGACAATAGTGTTTTGAAGCATCGGATTATGCTTTGGAATTTCTACTCCGTCACAATTGTAATGGGTGAGCAGCCTGTTAATCTCTCCAACGCTCTTTTGATTTTTAGCCAGACAGATATAATACAGTTTGCTATCAACTCTGATTTCCACTCCCACGATAGGCTTAATATCGTTTTCAGTGCACAAATTCAAGAAATCATAAATACCTGTCACGGTATTAATATCGGTTAATGCTAAAGTTTGCAGTTGATGATTTACAGCCTGACGAACCAGATCCTGAATAGAAATGGTGCCGTATCTGAGACTGTGGTAAGAATGACAGTTAAGAAACATGATCTTTTGATTTATTGTATTAATCCGGATGCTCTTCCAACACTGGTGCTTCCAAACCTATTTTTAATTTTATCCATGGTCTGATATAAAGAAATCAGTTCTTCGGTGTCTTCGAAAAGATTCATCTGGTGACAGCCATGAACAAGCCCAGTAAATTTTATCCCAATCAGCCGAATACGCATCCTTCGGGTATATACTTTTTTGAAAAGTTCTAAAATGTATTTGAGCAGCGTGTGATCTGCAGATGTATACGGTATCCGGCATTGTTTGGTTTCTGTATCAAAATTGGAATACCTGATTTTAACAGATACTGTTGAGGTCAGCCACTTTTCCTGACGCAGCTGGAATGCCAGTTGCTCGACCATACCGGATAGAATACTTCTTAAATTGTGAACATCAATGGTATCCTGTGAAAAAGTATTTTCTGTAGAAATAGATTTTCTTTCCGAGTAAGGAACGATGGGTGTATCGTCAATCCCATTGGCTTTTTTCCAGAGTTCAGTTCCATTCTTGCCAATGAGTTGATGCAAAACTTCAACCGGTGTTTCAGATAAAGTCTCAATGGTTCGGACACCTAATCTTGAGAGCAACTGAAAAGTGACATTTCCGACCATTGGAATCTTTTTTATGGAAAGAGGGTTGAGGAATGGTTTGATGTTTTGTTCCCTGATCTCAAATCTTCCCGTAGGCTTAGATTCTCCAGTTCCTATTTTTGACACGGTTTTATTGGTGGATAAGGCAAAGCTGATGGGCAAACCTGTATTTTTAGTAACAGCGTTTGCAATTTCATTGGTCCATTGGTAGCATCCAAAAAACTTATCCATTCCTGAAAGATCAAGGTAAAACTCGTCAATACTCGCTTTTTCCAATACCGGAACTCTTTCCTGAATAACCTCTGTAACCACATGAGACATTTTAGAATACATTTCCATATCCCCTTTAATAACCCTTGCTTCAGGGCATAGCTTTAATGCCATTTTAATGGGCATTGCACTTCGCACGCCAAAAAAGCGGGTTTCATAAGAGCAGGATGCCACGACACCACGGTCTCCGCCTCCAATGATGATCGGCTTTTTCACCAGTTCGGAGTTTTTTAGCCGCTCACAGGAAACAAAAAACGTATCCAAATCCATATGCACTATTGCTCTTTCCATGCTGTAAAATTATTACGATTTGTAGCAAAAAATTGTATATTTGTTGCTATAATTTATAGCAATGTCAATTTTATCAGAAAACATGCGGTATTTGAGGGGGAAGCAAAATCTTTCACAACAAAAGGTTGCTGATGATCTCTTGATCACGAGAGGCAGATACGGTAAATATGAAGATGATGCCGCAGCGCCGCCCTTAAATATTTTAGTGAAAATCTCAAGATATTATAATATCAGCATCGATTTACTACTGACTGTTAATGTAAGTAAATATTCAATCGATGAGATTATGGAACTCCCTGACAACAGGATCGTTCTTCCAATCAGGGTGGATCAGGACGGAAACGATCAGATCGAGATCATTCCACAAAAAGCTTCGATGGGTTACCTGAACGGCTATGGTGATCCAGAGTACATCGAAGGTCTTGATACGATCTCCTTACCCTTCTTGAAAGGCGGGAAGTTCAGGGCGTTTCCTGCTGACGGAGATTCAATGCCGCCCTATAAGAACGGAACTTACATCGTTGGAAAATATGTAGAAAATCTTTCTGATCTGAAAACGGACAGGACTTATATTTTCATTACCACCAATGACGGAATCAGTTACAAAAGGTTTCAGTTTCATGAAGCAGACGGAATTTGGGTTAAGGCTGACAACAGTTTCTATGAACCTTATAAAATTCCATTACCTGATATTAAAGAAATTTGGGAGTTTGCCTGTAGTATCAACACCATAGAATATGGAGCTGATGAATTTGCAGAACGCAATATTCAAAACTTCATTACAGAGATCAAGACCGATATTAGACAGATCAAGGAAAAAATGAGATAAGAAACTGATTTCATTTGAACTAGGAGAAATAAGTTATATAAATATGATATTAACGGAAAACTACGATGACTCAGTTAAGTTTATTTGGCGCAGAAGAGTTTTATGAGTTTCCCAAAGACCTTTTGGAATACCAGGAAAATTTCCTGAGCAGGAAGGAAGCCGATGAACTTAAATACCAACTTTTAAAGACGGCACCTTGGGAACAGAGAACTCAAAAGATGTATGATAAGACTGTAGTAACACCACGGCTTACAGCTTGGTATGGTGATATGACATCTGATGAACCAGCTGATGGGAATATAAAAAATAAAAATCCATGGACACCCGAACTTTATGCTCTTAAAGAAAGAATAGAAAAGGAATTTGGTTCCCATTTCAATGGGGTTCTTTTAAACTTATACCGTGATCATAATGATTCGGTTGCCTGGCATAGGGACAAAGAAAGCCGTTACGGAAAACGTCCTGTCATTGCTTCGATCAGCCTTGGGCAAACCCGCAATTTTGAATTCAGAAAGAAAGACCATCATCAAAGCAAATACAGTTTGCCGCTTCCTCATGGATCTCTGCTAATCATGAAAGGTGATCTTCAGGAGCATTGGGAACACCGTATTGCTAAATCTGTCATTCCAATGAAAGAAAGGATCAATCTGACATTTCGGCTAATTCATAATTTATGATTGGTGAAAAAACAGGGGGTATATATTTAATAATATTTGAATGCTCGGAAAATAGTTAAAAGATTATCCATATTTATGCTTCCAGCTATTTTTTAATGCAGCATATTTCTGGTTTGACTCAGCTTCTTTCCATTTTTTGTAAAAGATAGCTGCTGCTTTGGCTTTTTCGGAATCACCCGTGCCTCTTTCTAACTTTTGGTATCCTTTCTCAGCATCGTATTTCTTATCACCCTTGTAATTAAAGTATCTTCTGGCTCTTGTAAATCCCATTTGAAGATATTTTCTTGCCATATCTGCTCCGACAAAATCTTCTTTCTCAAGATAATCCAAAAACATTGAAAATATTATTTCTGAACTTCTTTTTGCGATTTCTTCATTTTTAAATCTCCAGTGTTGTCCTATTTCAGATTTATAAGGCTCACAGATCAAAACACCTTGTTCACCTTTACCCACTCTGTACATATGAGGATCTACCCGGTAATCAATGCCGGGCTTCCAAAAATAATTCTCTTTTTTAAAATCAAGGTAAGACGGTTTTTTTGTACTCATGATATAAGGTAAACAAACACAATGCCTTCGACTTCTGATTGACAAATTCTAATCAGGATTATTGGCCAGCAATGGCACTATCGTTGTATCAATAGAATCGTATTATAGAATCTTACACTAGATCTTTAAATAATCTTTAATAACTAACTTATGAATAAAAATATATTGATTTTCAGTATTTGTGCTATGATTCTTCTGAGCTGCAACAATGATGACGATATCCCTGAAACGCAAATCAAAAAATATCCGGAATCAATTGTCCTGACAAAAGACGGTGAGTCGATCACTACGAAAATAAGCTATAATGACAAGATGCAGATCATCGGATATTCCGAACCGAATTCTGATATTACTTTCACTTATCAAAATGACAAGGTTGCAGAGGTAAAGGAGAACAATAATTCTGTTCCTTATACTTTACAATATACAAACGAGATATTGTCAGGCCTGACCCATTATTCCAATCCTTACCCTGTGACCTATAACAGTCAGCAGATGAGCTATTCGATAGGAAATCTCCTGAGTTTCGGACTTCAAGGGAAAGACATCGTTTATGTTACAAACAGCTCCGAGAATGAAAAGTTTGCTTATGACAACAATAAAAAAGGGGCTTTGTTCAATCTTCCCGATAAAGATCTTTTTCCTGTGACTTTATTTTCTACCTTTCAATATTATTATTTAAGTACCCGCCCCATTCAGTCGATTACATTATCCAATAATGGCAGCCAGAATATTTTAAATTCTGAAAATACGTATGATAATGAGGGTTATATTACTACAATGACATTACGATCATCCACAGAAGAGGTATTTAGGGTAGAATATAAGTATTTTCAAAAATAAGGTCTTGAAGACTATTGTTCACGTGAATAGTCGTTAGGCAGGTTGTAAAAAATTCTAAAGTTTCCAATGTATAATAACGGATCATTACCAAACAGTTCTTACCTCAAATGAGCATCAAGATAAAATTTAAAAGATCTGAGATTCTGGCAGTGACAATCATATGTCTGATAGGAGCAGGGTGGTGTAGCTTTCTCGCATTTTACGATCTCACTATTAATTCATTTAAAGGTTTAATTGTTAAAGTACTAACGTTGGGAGTAGGGTCACTATTCGTCTTTAAGCTTTGGGTATATTTTCAGCGTCTTATTAAAAGTTTTAATAATGTCACTGCATTGGAGATTAACGATCGAGGCATTTCAAGCAACATCTCAGGACACAAATTCCTGAAATGGGAGCAAATTTCGCATTTTACCTTAAAAACAGTTCAGATGTCAAGTGGCCGTCATTCCAAGATCTATGTTCACACTTATGATCCTGCACAATCAATAAAGATCAATACCGATCAGTTGCAGATTGATAAAGATGAACTGCTCACTATTTTAAGTCGAAAAATCAGTCGTATTTAAAACATTTAAAATGCTTAAAGTCGTAACTTCAATTTTGAAAATAATAAAGAATAATTCTTATAATCTCCATCAAATGAAGCAGCGTACATTACTTACAAAATTGTTTCGTCTACAGATATACATCTTTACTGTTCTATCCGTCGCTGTTGTCCATGCACAGGATGGAACCTATGAGTTAAAAAATAAGAACGGTTCTTACAGTCTTATTTCGCTGATCAAGAACCAAAATAAAATTACTGCTGAAATATTTACATGGTGGAATACCCTCAGTGCGCAAACCGGATCTTATTATGGTGAGGGTATTGTGACCAATAATCGGGTGGTTTTAAAAAGCAATGAGAGTGATCAGGATTGTATTGTTACAATGGCACTGACCGACCGTACTATTACTGCGACGTTTCAAAAATGTACTACTGACCACCTCACAGAATATTTTAATGGAAGGTACCAAAAAATTTCAGATGCTGTTGCCGGAGATTACATGGTAAATGTTGACAAATCATTTTTCTATTCTAAGCCTGATGAGTATTCCAAACAAAGGTCATATCTAATCAAAGGAAATATAGTTAGTTTTAACCTGGACGGCGTAGCTGTAGGAAACTGGGTTTTTGTTCAATACCGTAATAAAAGCGGTAATGATACTGCAGGATATATTAAGTTAAGCAATCTTAAAAAGCTGTAGGAGCAACTTTACTTAATCATTACATCCGCCAAAGACTCCATTTTGATTTTATAGCTTCCGGCCGGATTTGTTTTACCCTGTAATAAAAGTTCAGGAAGTTCTTATTCCAAATAGAAAAGTTGTGTGCAAAACGGTACTCTACGGTCTCTGAATCCTGGATAATTTTAAGTTGCCAGATCCTACTGTTGTTGATCTGGGTTGCAGTACCGCTTAGTTCAGAAATATCGGTAAGATTATAGGTAGATACAGCTCCCGCCTCATCGACTGCATAAAAGAAATCCTGATCGTAATAAAAATCCTTGTTACTGATTAGTCCTTTCTCAAGACCAAATAAGAACGGTTGTTGGGATATCTTAAATACTGACTTACTATCAAAATTATTGTTTACATGAGAAATTGGATTTCGCGGCAATTGATCTTTATTCGGGAAGGTATTTTGTTTTGAAAATCTAAAATATGTATAGATCAAGAGCGTAAGAAGTACGGCGAATACGATGTTGATAGCTATTAAAATGGGGATAAATGATTTTTCCTGTGAGCGAGTCAACGTCATAACCACTGTTACAGCAGCATAGAGCAAAGTCAGGAATAAAATTCGTTTAATTATAATGTTCATAAATGAATATTGAAAGGTAGATTAAATTATATTTAGAAACAGAAAAAAAATCTGTCTAGTGGCTGCTATCTCCAATGAGAATATTGGGATTATACTCAATTGCCTTGTCAAATAGGTGTTTTTGTTGTATCTGGTTATTATCGATTGCAAAAAAGAACGAACCGCCTTTCAGTTTTTTGAAGATCACCAGTTTATTTTGACTTCCCCTTGTAAACATTGTTTTAATTTTGATCTCTTTGAGTTCAGAAAAGTAAAATTCAGGTTGGCTGAACCATTTAAAGACCTTGATTTTTCCTGAATATATAATAAATGAAGGGAGGTACCTGTTCAGCCAAAAACGTGATTCACTTATTTTTCTCAGTGTTTCCAAATCTTCATCATTAATCGTTGTCAGTACGTTTTTATAACTTCTGAAGAAAGAAATGCTGAAAATCAGTGTTGCCAAGAGTATAACAAACTGGGTGAGAGCTAACAATAATGTCAAATCATAGCTAGGCAGCTGTAATCGCTTGCTGAAAAAAATATAAAATATCATCACTGTAGCCACTATACAAACAAATAGTCCTAAAAAAATACTGGCTATTATTTTCATTATTCTGATCCTTCTTAGAAACAGTTCGCGATAGTTATTATTATGCATCAGTGTATATTTTACTGACCAATATATGGCAATATAAAAGCCATAAATATGAGAATATTGATCTTAATAATTAGTAGCCGGATTGTGAGCGATATAACTGACTTGCAATAGGCAAAGTCATTAATCTTGTTAAAAATCTTTAGGGTAATCAATGATGCAAGAACAGTAAATCTCTATACCGGTATAATTGCAAAGCGATTACCGATATTGATCGATCTTTCAGCACTTAAAGAACTATTCATCTGATTGATTTGAACGACGCTACGTTTATACTAAAGAAAAAATTACAATAATTCTTTCATAGATTTTAATTATTAGCCTTACAAAAATTTGTAGAAATCACTGATCAAGTTTTAAGTAACTGATCTCAATCATGAACTCAGATCCTTCTTAAAAAAGAGTCTTTTTTAACATTAATGAGACCTTAATAAATATTATCCTGCTTTGGCAGTACACGATGCCAACGTATTCAACACATCATCAAGATCAAATGGTTTTGTGATGAACGCTTCCGGTTTGCACGATTGGTCTAGTTCTATAGCATTTGCGTGCGCACTCATCATAATTACCGGTATCTTTGCCATATTATTCGTCTTTTTGATGTAATTGCACACATCCACCCCTGAACCATCAGGAAGCATAACATCCAAGAGATAGACATCAGGTATAAGAATCTTTGATTGAGCGTAGAAATCCTTAACATTGGGACAGCAAATGACTTGATAGTTATCATAAGCCAATAATATTTCTAATGCCTCCATTATATTTTTTTCATCCTCAAGGATCATTACTGTTTTCATATTGTAAATATTGCTGAAGCATTAAAAAAAAGCTTACCCTACCGATTATACAAATACTATGCAATAAATACTGGCATACAGTAAATTATCTTCTGTTATGTTTAAAACAGACGAAAAAAGTGGTTCCTGATCCTAGTTTACTTTCAACAGATATTTGGGCATCCAATTTATCTGCAATTCTTTTCACAATGGACAGACCGATACCTGACCCTTCAAATTCTCCTGTATTAGGCATTCTTTTGAAAATTTCAAAAATATTATGATTCGCGGATAGGTCCATTCCAATGCCATTGTCCCTGATTATGTAGCAAATCATGTCATCCTCAAGCTTGCTTGAGATCTCAATTTCAGGCTGAGATTCTTTGCTGCTATACTTTATGGCGTTGCCCACAAGATTTAGAAACAGCTGGTAAACCAAGGTTCTTTCACCCCAAATAGGCAGGCAATCCTTTACCTTGTACCTGAGGTTCGGAACCTTGTATCGCTGCATAGAATCTTCAATAATTCCCAGTATTTTAGGTTCCGGATCAATGGTCTCAAATTCAAATTTCACATGCGTTCCACTGGAGATCTTGTAGACCTTATCCATCATTTCGGTAATCAGTTTGGAACCTTCAATAATATTCTCTGCCATTTTCAATCTTCTTTCTTCTGAAAGATCCTTTTTAGAGGCGATCAACTGCGCGGAAAGCTGAATGGAGGTCAACGGATTTTTCAGATCGTGCATCAGGGTATAGCTGAAAGTCTCAAGGGCATTGTTAGAGCGGATCAGCTCTTTATTGAGTTCTTCAATTTCACCTCCTCTCTGCGCAATGGCCCGCTGGACAAGAAGTCCTATATCTTTGAGGAAATTCACTTCAGAGTCTTTCCATTCTTCCGACTTGCCTGCTGTGGTCCTGATCCAAGCATCAAAAGAGGTCCTTGGAGAAAAAGATGTAATGCCTTTGCTATCATCGGTATGATGAATTTTTTCAGGTTTTCCGGCCCATACCTCGTTAACAATCCTTTCTTTTCTGAACGCGTAAATATACCAGTTGCTTTGAGGAAGGACATCCAGTCGGATCACACCCGGAAATTTGGCAGCTTGTTCTTTTTCATTATCCACAAATTGATGTGTTACATACATCGAATTATAGTTGGTAGCATTGATCTGCCGGTCAATTTGAACGATCTGTTCCAGTGAGGGGACATCCCCATATTGTTTCAGTCCCTGGTCATGACGGATAATCACGCCGTCAGCGGACATAAAATTCATAATTTGTGAGCCGTACTGTTCAAGAATATTGAATTGCCCCCTATTAACCAGCAACTGGGTTTTAAGTTCGCCTTCCATAGTTGCGATTGCCTCCCGGAATATTGACATTTCTTTTTGTTTCCCCGCCAGGTAATTGTTGACTGCGTATTGAGTTAGAAATACACATAGATGACGTTGTGAAAGATCCACATGCCTTGCCTCATAATGCTGGCAGGTGACCAGTCCCCAAAGTTCTCCATCGATGATGATCGAAAAACTTGCGCTGGCTTTAGCCCCTGAATTCCGGATGTACTGGAGATGGATGGGCGACATGGCTCTTATGCTCGTACGGCTTAGATCGACATCTTCCTTTTTTAGCCCGACGATGCCGTGGACAGGGGCATCAACATCGGCCGTATGTCTTGCGTGAAATACCTTATACAGTTCTCTCGCTTGTTTTGGAATGTCAAATTCCGGATATCGGTATCCTAAAAATGATTCTTTATCCTGAAGTTTCGATTCGGCGATCACCTGACCACCCTCATCTTCGAGGAACTGATAGACCATCACACGGTCGTATCCGATGATGTCCCGGATAAGTTCCGTCAATGACTGCCAGTTATTCTGGTGGCCACGGTCGCTGATATATTTGGCGTAGTAATAAAGACGCGTAGTCTGTACTCGCTCCTGAAGTGCTAATTCTGTTTCAACATAGATTTTACCGTCGTATCGGTAAATACTCAGAAAGTACTCCTGTTCAAAAAGACGGATTCGCTCCACGTATCGGTAAAAGATCTGGTCGTCGATTTTTGATTCTATTTGTTCTACGCCAACGGAGGGCAGAAGCACAGCCATTATATCCGCAAAGGAAGCTCCTATAATAGTGCTGAAACTTAATCCAGGTAAAAGTGTTTTTTCACTTGCCGCAACGCATTGGTGCATGTCGAAGACCAACAAAAAACCCAGATCCTGAATCTGGCCGGAAAGGTGGATTTTTTCCTCGTGACATTCTATGATTCTCATCAATTTCAATTTGTATTAAGTCATAACTATATAAACTATCAAATGAAACTTGATTTAATCAAATAATCTGTAAAGCCATAGACTATGCAAAGGTGCTTTAATTTTTTGAATTTAAAACATCCTGACAATCCAATTTTTCTATCAGTACATATTGTGAAAGATTTTCGAACTGACATAGGACGAGGGTGCTTCGATTTCAGTCTACAAAGTTTAAATAGGGAAAGGTATGGTATGACTTTCTGAACTTTGTAAAATTTTGGATAGCTCAACGCATTATGATAAACTCATAACCATATGATCAAAGGCCATAGATTATTGGCCATATGCAGAGTGATACTCCATTGAAGGCCATTTTTTGCAACGACGTATGCCAATAGCAGTCCGTTGATCATGAATGGAAGCAGGGTCACGATAACCGTTACAATATCAGTATTGTTAAAATCAAAATTATAATAATGCCAAACTCCAAAAGCGATAGCACCACCCCAAATCAAGAAAAAGCGATAAGTTCTCTTTTGTAGTATGATGATAAATCTATTAATATTGTTAGTTGGTACAAATAGGGTGAACAGGCTTACTAAGAGTGCCAAGGAAGTTGAAATACTCAATTCGTAAAAGTTAATTCCAAACATCCGGCAAATGAAGAGATAAAAAATAGAAACCAATGAAATTCTGAACCAATTGCAATTTTTTTGAAGTAGTCCACGAAATGCAGTTTCCTCCAAGATGGGAGCAAGAATTGCGATCTCTGTAATCACTTGGAATGTGGACATTGATTTCATATAATCAGGAATCATACCTGCTGATTTAACAGGTTGGATGATTCCAAATTTTGTAAGTAGAATGTGAAGTAATAAAGTGAATATGATCACCAACAACATGGCCGGCAAGATCAAAGCAATGAGCTTTAATTTTGACCTGATTTCTGTCATTGGTTTAATATTTTGATGGCCTAATAGGAATTGGATGAAATCTTTCATAAAAATTAATCTATCAGAAACAATTATTTACAAATCTATGCTAATTTTTTTTCATAAGAATCTCAATGTATATGGGAGATTGAGACTGGATTTTAGATAAGGATATAATTTAACATCTTTATTTCTCTAAAGGTTGTGGATATAGCTATTAATAAGTTGTAATTATTTGATGAATCTCTTAACTTTCAAAGAAAAATATGAAAGTGGTCTTATGTTACAATAATTCATCGGTCAAGATCAAATGGAATCTTCCCTTCCTCCCACGCATTGGAGAAACTTTATCCGTATCGGAATTACTTTCTGAAAAACAGAATGCTGAGCTATTTGAGGATAAAGATTATTTTACAATCATTCATATTGCATGGTTTCCATCGAAGCGTGATGATCGGTCCATTGTTGAAATTATTTTAGAATAAATAATATAACTTAACAAAATTTAGATTTTGTTCAAATGTGGTATCTCCATACTTATATACCTTTTGCGTTGCACCATAAATCGAATTTTAATAAATATGTAAAAGTTATCTCATAAATATGATCAGAGATGAAGTACTCATATAATATTACATCATCATTAAATACAAAACCCTTCAAAAACTTTGAAGGGTTTTATATTTAATGAGATCGCCTAGACAATCGTTTCAAAAATTAAGCTTAATCTTATTATTTTAAATAGTCGCAAGCTCATTAAAATCTCTTAATAATAATGATTTTATTTTTTAAATTTTGAATGTCAACGTAATGTTATTGAAAAGCTGCTTTCAATTGTTCTGCTGCATAGGCCTGAGCTTCCTTCGCCTGTGGTACAATAATGGACATTCCGAAGAATTCATGAGTTACACCTTCGTAGTTTTTGCTATTCACCTTCAATCCCGCAGCAGAGAGCTTGTCTGCCAACATTGTTCCGTCGTCATGAAGAGGATCGATTTCTGCAGTAATTATCGATGTTGGAGGTAGGTCTTTTAGATTCGCATTTACCAATGAAATTCTAGGGTCTTTTGCTTCACTCATATTATTCAAATAATGCTTTGTAAACCATTCCATCATGGGTTTGTTCAGTGGTTTTGCTCCCGCATACTTGGTATATGATGCTGTACTCATATTAGATTGTGCAATCGGATATACAAGAACCTGGTGTAACGGAATCATTATTTTTTTGTCCCTGGCCATAATTGAAACATTGGCCGCAAGATTTCCTCCGGCACTTTCACCGACCACTGCAATCTTTTTAGCGTCACCTTTAATTGCTGATGTATTTTTGAGAACCCATTCATAGGCTGCAAAAGCATCATTGTGTGCAGTTGGAAATTTATTTTCAGGAGCCAAGCGGTATGCAACAGATACCACTACTGATTCCGTTTGTTCTGCCAATCCCTGAGCCGATGCATTGTAGACATCAAGGTCCGCAATAACAAATCCTCCGCCATGATAGTAAACGATAATAGGATATGAATTTTTGCCGGTTTTTGGTGTATAAACCCTTGCGTGAATTTTGCCACCTGCAACATTTATACTTACTCCTGTTGTATCAACTTTTGGTGCAGGAACCTGAATGTTATTTTCCTTCACAAGATCCATTACTGCATCGGTAGGTGTATGGTTTTTTCTGGCTTCGGTAGGTGTAAGGGTTTCAATAGGTTTGTCGCCATAACTTCCAAGCTTCTCAATGACTGCCAGCATTTCTGGTTTGATCGTTTTTCCCCATTCCGGAGCAGAACCTGTTGGTTTAATTTCAGAAACACTTGAGGAATCCACAGAATTGGAATCAACTGATTTAGTCGATTCATTTTTCTTCGAGCAGCTGCCTGCAATGGTCAAAACACATATGGCAATGGACCATTTTGTAAAATTATTTATCATATTATAAATTGTTGAATAACAGCTCAACTGCTAATTATATGCCATTACAATTCTTGATATGATAGTCGAAGAACTATCAGTATAAATTGCAGGCTTTTGAATACCATATGTTTATCGGATATTCTTCCTGATTCTGCTAAAAGATGATTGCTTGATTCCAAGCTACAATGCCAATAGGAAAGTAGGATACGATTAACCAGAAGTAGATATTTCTCCAAATGAGAGATCATCAACAACTTAAAAAATTAGTATGTCCTATTTTGTAATTTTTAGATTGATTTTCACGTGATGCCTTGCTTACATCTTTCCGAAGACTACGTTCTAATGAAAAATAAATAATAAACAATCCAGGTTTTTCATATTTCCTTGGATTGCTCATATAAATTTAAGGAATTATCTTCTCATCTCTCAATTTTTGAAATAGGTTTATAAATGAATCTTCTGTACTTTCAAAAATTGTAAAACCTAATTTTCGGCTTTTAGACATATCAGTCATTACCTCAATAGGTCTTCCCAGATCAAGATCTGTATGCCATGCCGAACTGAGCTGATCCAACTCGGTTATTCTCAGTTGGTGTTTTTGTGTTATTTTTTTCCAAACCTCCTGCTTACCTTTCATTTCGTTTTCAAGCGGTCTTACGGAATCATTATATCCATCTGCTTCAATTCCGAAATAATGTGCAATTCTTTGCCATAACCATTTCCAACGGAAAACATCTCCGTTTGTCACATTAAAAGCCTGATTTTTTGCTGCATCTGTTGTAGAAGCCCATATCAATTGCTTCGCCAGGACTTTTGCATCAGTAATATCTGAAAGTCCATTCCATTGAGCTTCTGAGCCAGGCCAGACGAATTTTATATTCATCTCTTTACAAATGCTGGCATAAACTGCTAAAGTAATTCCCATATTCATCAAATTTCCGATTGCATATCCGATCACTGTATGCGGTCTATGAATGCTCCACGAAAAACCAGCTCTCTCTGCGGTTTCGTAAATGACATCCTCCTGTGCATAATAGAAATTGGGATGTGATAATCTCGGATGTTCTTCTCTGACGGGTGTCTCGGGCAGAATTCCCTCTTTAACATAGGCATCGAAGGGACCTAGATAATGTTTCAGGCCGGTTACTAATGCAACGTGCTGAATCGACTTTTTTACCGATAGAACATTGAGCAGATTTCTTACCAGACTACTGTTGATCCGAATGTTTTCCTCCTCGGTATCGTTCCGCATCCAAGTCGTGAAAAATACGTGAGTAGGAGCGACGTCACGAAGAGCATCAGAAAGACTTTCTTCATTTAAAAGGTCAGCCTTTACAGGATGTAATCCTGAAATATGGGTGTTTGGATTTCTTGCCAGACCATATGTGGTCCAGCCTTGAGAAATTAATTCTTCGGCAAGATTACTTCCGGTGATACCCGTTGAACCAACTACTAGTGCAATATTCTTCATTGTATATATTTTTTAATCTTTGTAATTATGATCATAAATGTACATACACAACAGCCTTCAAAAACTTGACGCAGATCAAGAGTTTGAAACACTAAAATTAAATTATCGCAACAGAATTCTTTTTCGAATCCGGCTCACGGTTTCAGGGCTTAACCCTAAATAAGAAGCGATCAAGGTATGGGATATTCTTTGAAACATTTCAGGATTGCTTCTGACCAAAGACCGATATTTTTCTTCTGCGGAGGACTTGTTTGAAACAATCAGCCTGCGATCTTTTGTAACCAGACTGTTTTGATAAAGAATCCTGAAATAACGGTCCATGATTGGAATCTCTAAAGTGAGCCTCTCATAGTCATTATGACTTATCAGAAGTACTTCGGAATACTCAATGGCATTAATATTTAAAGTAGCTTTTTCCTGATTGATAAAACTGTTGAAATCTGAGATCCACCAGCCTTCAAAAGCAAAAAGATTGATTCGCTCCTGACCCTTCTCATCGCTGATGTACGATTTAAGAATACCGGTGCTTACGAATGCGAGATTTCTGCAAATCTCTCCCTCTTTCAGCAAAAACTCTTTTTTACCGAGTTTTTTCTCAATAAAAAAATGTTTTAATGACTCAATTTCGTTTGCATTAAGATTTACTTTTTGTTGAAGATGTGCTATTAAAATATCAAACATACAGACTTAACCTTATTATACTTTAGAGGTTTTTCTCTTAAGATTCTGTTTTATAAAGGTAGCAAATCAAAAAATGATAAACTAACTCAGTAGACCTCAAATGCATTATCTGTAAGTGAAATTTTATCTCAAAAATTGTTTTGATTGATAATTAAGGAATGTTATATAAAAAAATAATATCAAAAATTCTTTTCGGTACTACGAAAAAGTAGTGATTTTATCCCAACTCCAATATTCAACTTTACACCAACAGAGCTGATCAGCTGTTCACCTCATTTTAACATCAAAAAATTTAGGTTATGAATATTGAAAGAACAGAATTTACTGCGTGGATGGAAAGAATCATGGAACGATTCGACATCCTCAAGGAACACATCGTAACAAAACAATCCAAATACATCGAGATCGACGGCGAGCAGCTGCTCGACAACCAGGACGTATTGCAGCTCCTGAAAATCAGTTCGAGGTCATTACAGCGCTACCGCACTGATAAAAAGCTTCCGTATTATACCATCAGCGGTAAGCTTTATTATAAGCTTTCCGATGTGCATCAGCTTATAAGGAGCAGTCTGAATAAATAAAAGTAAAGACAAGGACGGCCAAATCAACCGATATTGCACTTAGTTCTATTGCTTAAAAACGAGCGCGTCTATATTCGCCCTGTTAAAATGATCAGCAATGGAAGATAGCAAACCCACTAATACCAATGAAATCAAACCAACAGCGGATACCCTTTTGGTTTTGAATATTCATAACAACAGGATAGAGATGGTGAAGGGAATTGATAAAGAAGGAAACCTGCAAAAAGTTGCTCCGGAAAACAAAAAAGAAAATGAACAGCTCATCAGGGTCGATAAGCACGGCGATATTTTCTCCAACTTCTTTTCCAACTTTTACCGGCAGCTTAAAAACCCTACGCATTTCAATTTCTTTAAAGTTTCGGAGTATGATGCTGTCGATACCGCAAAGGACCTTCAGAACTATGTCGATCAGGCATCACCTGAAGAAAAAGAAAAGCTCAAGGAATATGAAATTTTACCCAAAGATAACAATCCATTAAAAAATCAGAAAACAATGGAAAACAACACAGAAAATCAGGAATACCGTTTCCAGCCGGAGCAGATCGACTGGAAAACGATGGAAAAATTCGGGCTTACCCAGGAGAAGCTTGAAAAGATGAATGCTATGGATCCTCTATTGAGAGGCTACAAGACCAATACTTTGATCCCTATTACCATTAATCTCGGCGCTGCTGTGAGCAAAATGGACGTCAGGCTATCTTTACAGGAAGGCGATACAGGGGATATCGGCATTAAGCTTCACAGCATCCGCAGAGAACCCAATCTTAACCTCAAGTTCTTGGGACACGAGTTTAGCGAAGAAGACAAAAAGAACCTGATGGAGAGTGGCAATATGGGAAGAGTAGTGGATCTGGTCAACCCTAAGACCGATGAGATCATTCCCTCCATCATCAGCCGTGACCGCCTGACCAATGAACTGGTGGCTTACAGAGCTGAGTATATGAAGATCCCTGACGAAATCAAAGGAATCAAATTAGACGAGCATCAAAAACAAACCCTGCTAGAAGGCAAGCCTCTTTATCTCGAAGGGATGACCTCTACTAAGGGAACCAGCTTCGATGCTACCGTGCAGTTCAATGCAGATAAGCGCTATGTCGAATTCATATTTGACAACAACCAAAAGCAGCAGCAAAGCCAGTCTCAAAAAGAAAGCAATCAACCAAGCCAAAATCAAAATAAAAACAGCGAACCGCCAAGAATTTTCAGGGATAAGGAACTGGATGACAAGCAATATGAGAAATTCAAGGCAGGAGAGACAGTCTATGTCAACGGTCTTGTGGACAGTAAAGGCAAAGAATACCAAGGCTATATTACCTTCAACAAAGAGACCGCCAAAACCGACTTCTCATTTACCAATCCTAACAAGCTCAGGGAAAAAGCCCAGCCATCAGAATCCCACAAAACCCAAACGGCAGTTAACACCGATGGCAAAACCAATGAAGCGACGAAGAACATCAAAGAACCGCTTCAGTCCAAACAGCAGGAACCTGTCAACAAGCAGCAACAGGAGCAGCAGAAAAAGCCAGCCAGATCAAGAGGAAGGAAAATGTAATGGAAACTCCATTCAATTCAGAATCTTCAATCTCTCAAGTATAAATCAACCGTAACCATCATCAAATTAAAATCTATGAAAGCCATTATTGCAGAAAAACCAAGTGTTGCCAGAGAAATTGCCCAAATACTCGATGCCAACAACAGAAAAGACGGCTACTTTGAAGGAAACGGCTATTGTGTGACCTGGGCATTAGGACATTTAGTATCATTGGGAATGCCGGAAGATTATGGCATAAGAGGCTTTGACAAAGCCTCTCTGCCTATTTTTCCTAACCCTTTCATTCTCACTCCAAGAATGACAAAACAGGCCAAATCAAAAAAACATCAGCCAGACCCTTCTGCCTTAAAGCAGCTTAAGATCATTAAAAATGTCTTCAGTCAATGCACGAGCATTATCGCTGCGACCGATGCAGGAAGGGAAGGCGAACTGATCTTCCGGTACATCTATGATTACCTCCAATGCAGCAAACCATTTGAAAGGCTCTGGATCAGTTCACTCACTGAAAAAGCGATACAGGAAGGATTTAAAAACCTGAAACCCGGTTCAGATTTCGATGGCCTTTATGATGCTGCAAAAGCCAGAAGCGAAGCTGACTGGCTTGTCGGCATCAATGCTACCCAGGCATTAAGTATCGCAGCGAACAATGATGTCTATTCCTTAGGCAGGGTTCAGACCCCAACCTTAGCATTGATCTGCAAAAGATTTCAGGAGAACAGGGATTTCAAACAGAAGACGTACTGGCAGATCCAGTTACAACACAGAAAGGACTATTTAAATTTCACCAGTCTTTCCAATCAGCAGTGGGAAGACAAAAAACAGGCAGAGCAGGTTTTAAAAGCCATAGAGCGGGAGGGGAGAACCACTGTAGAAGATGTGTCCATCAACACTGTAAAAGAACAGTCACCCTTACTGTTTGATTTGACAGAACTTCAAAAAGAAGCCAACCGAAAGTTGGGATTATCAGCAGATGAAGTGTTACAAACTGCACAAAGTCTCTATGAAAAAAAGTTCATCACCTATCCAAGAACCGGAAGTAAATATATTCCCCAAGACCTCTGGTCAGAAATCCCTGAACTCCTAAGAATACTCAATCAAACTGACACATTCAAGCCAGCCATATCAACTCTAAAATTCGGCAACTTCAATAAACGTATCGTGAATGATCTCAAGGTCACAGACCATCACGGATTATTGCCCACCACCAAAATCCCGTCCGCTTTAACCGCCAGTGAAAAAGCTATCTATGATATGATTGCCTTCCGACTATTAGAATCTTTATCAGAGCATTGCTCCAAAGAAGTCAGCCACATCACTATCAAAGTACACCATTACGAATTCATCATCAGAGGTTCTAAAATACTTCACAAAGGCTGGCGCGCAATCAAAGGCCTATTGTCTGATGAAGCCAGTACAAACCAAGATAGCAACAGCAATGACAAAAGCAGTCATAACAAAAGCTACAATAACAATTCAGAAGAACCCAATCTCATTGAACTGCCAGAATTCAAAAAAGGTGATGAACTTAAAATCTCATCAGCCGAACTCCAAGAAAAACTGACCAGCCCTCCCAAACTTTACACTGAAGCTGACCTTTTATCAGCCATGGAGAATGCAGGCAGGCAGATCGAAGACAAGGATCAGAAGAAAGCTTTGGCAAACATCGGTATCGGTACACCAGCTACCAGAGCATCCATTATTGAAACCTTAATCACAAGAAATTATATCACCAGAAAAAGCAAAACATTGATCCCAACTGAGAAAGGTGAAAAGGTCTACAACCTACTCAAAGACCAAAAGATTGCCAATGTCCAGATGACCGCAGAGTGGGAGATGGCACTCAATCAAATTGAAACAAAAGAAATCAATTCAAAACAATTCATCACAGACATCAAA
This sequence comes from Chryseobacterium sp. MHB01, assembly GCF_034651565.1. NCBI lineage: Bacteria > Pseudomonadati > Bacteroidota > Flavobacteriia > Flavobacteriales > Weeksellaceae > Chryseobacterium > Chryseobacterium sp. MHB01. Next base: position 350,786 of record NZ_JAYEDA010000001.1, read on the forward strand.
AACTACACTAATGAAATCACTCAAGAACTGCTATCAATCCATATTCCGCAAGAAAACATTCTAGAGATCAAATGTCCAAAGTGTAATAAGCATAATCTCATTATCAAAGACAAAATAGTCAAATGCCCGAATGAGCAATGCCAATGGATTTTATTCCGAATAATATGCGGAGTGCAGCTCAGCATTGATCATATCACTTCCCTCATAAAAACAGGAAAAACACCACTCATCAAAAACATGAAGGCCAAAAGTGGGAAGAAGTTTGATGCCTTTTTGGTTCTCTTAGATCAGTGCGAAACAATCTTTGAATTTCCTCAAAATAGATAAAATTAAATACTATAAAAACCCAGTATAAGCTCTATCATTAAAAAAGTCCGAAGAATAAATGATTTCTTCGGACTTTTTTTAATCAGTTTTTAACAAGCCTTCGGTTGGTGAACTTCCAAATTTTTTCTTAAAAGAATAAGAAAAGTGAGACAGGCTTTCAAATCCAAGGTCGAGGTAGAAAGAAGAAGGTTTTCTATTTTTACTTTCTATAAGATGCTTTGCCTCAATCAGCCTTTTATCTTGCAGCCATTTTCGTGGCGGCATTCCGAATGTCTTCTGAAAATCCCTTTTAAATCCTGATAGGCTTCTTCCGGTCAATTGAGCAAGCTTCTCCACCGGTACATTAAAATGAAAGTTACTTAACATAAATTTCTCAAGATCTATCTTATGATGTTCTGAAAAGTCGAATAGAAAATTTCGCAGCTCAGGAACGGCAAGTAACATTAACTTGATGCCTTCCTTTACTTTCAACAGTCCCAATTCATCGGTCATTTCAGCACCGGAGCTTCTGGCATACGGAACAATCGACTGAAAATAACCTTGAAGAAAATCATTGTTCGGAAGGCAAAGATTCGGCATTCCGGTATATTTGCCATTAGCTTCCAGTTTTTCTTCCAATGCGATCTGGCGCATTAGATCCTCTTGCAGGGAGATGACGATGGTTTCATAATGACCATTTGATCCCGGTGTTTTAGTTAATGTTCCCAGCTGGTTCTTATGAATCAATAATACATTGCCCGCAGAGATACTAATATTCTGCTCCGAAGTCTCCAGAATCATCTGACCTGAGACCTGCAATACCAGCGTATGATGATTCCAGACACAGGCCTTTTCCTTCCGTTCCGAAGAAAGGTAGGAATAAAATATAACACCCGGAAGAATTTCTGCTGGACTTTCCATTTATCTTTGTAGGTAAGTACCGCCTTTCAAGGCACCTATTGCAAATGTACTGTTTAATAAGTTCATTTCTTCAGGCGAAAATACAATTTCCATCGCAGCAATGTTTTCAGGCAGTCTTGATCTACGGCTCATACTTACCAACGGCATAATATGGTCGCCTTGCTCGTTGACCCAGGCAATGGCAAGCTGTGTCGGGGTAACATTTTTAATTCGAGCCATTTCTTTTAGTATCTCAACTTTTTCAAGATTGTGGACGAGATTTTCCCCTTGAAAGCGGGAAAAATGATTTCGGTGGTCATCAACAGCAATAGGTGTTTTTAGATCACCCGTCAAAAGACCTTCCGCCGTATTGGCAAATGCTACGACACCAATCCCCAATTCTTTGGCAGTGGGCAACAGATCAGCTTCGATCTGACGGTCTGCAAGAGAGTAACCGATCTCCAGTGCGCTGATTGGATAAACGCTATTGGCTTTCCGAAGCTGATCAGCATTAATTTCCGATACACCAATATGACGCACTTTTCCTTCCTCGACCAAACCTGCGATCGTTCCGATAATGTCTTCTATCGGCACACTGTCGTCCATTCTACAGGGCTGGTAAAGATCAATGGTCTCAATTCCCAGGCGGGTCAGCGAGTAATTGACAAAGTTTTTGATTGCTACAGGACGGAGATCCAGTCCGATCCATTGACCATTGTAGAAGATTGCTCCGAACTTCACACTGATAAAGGCATCATCCCGTCTTCCTTGGATCGCTTTTCCAATTAGCATTTCGTTATGACCTGCACCATAAAAATCGCCTGTATTAAGGAAGTTGATTCCATTATCCAAAGCCTGATGAATGGTTGCAATGCTTTCTGTTTCATCCGGTGTCGGTCCGCCCCAGATCGAAGACATCCGCATACATCCAAGACCGAGCTTAGACACGATAGGTCCATTTTGACCCAATTGAATTTTTGTAATTTCTGACATGTGATTGATTTAATGTAATAGGACAAAGGTCTTCATTTATCATCCAATCAACTTTCCTGTACGGTTCAATTTATTTACCTGTACGGTTCAGAGTAAAAATAGCAAAAAGAGTTTATATGATAATTATTCTTAAACCATCATTCAGTCTGCGGCTTTAGTTTCTTTTCACGATTATATTGTCGTGGGCTATCTTAATTTTAAATAAAGATAATTTATCTTATAGGACAAACTACTTGGGTAAATGTGCAACCAATTCCACTTCCAATTTAGAATTCGGCATGTATAATCTCTGCACCTGTACCCAGGTTGCCGCAGGAAAATCATTGCTGTAAAATTTCTTACGGACATTATCATACTTCTTAATCGTCTCAATATCAGCAGTGTATAAGTTTTCTTTGACCACGTTGTCAAACGTGGCTCCATAATTTGCCAACACCGCTTTTAAATTATTGTTTACAGAGGTAATACCCTCTGATGTAACATTACTGGTTACCACACCAGATATATAGATCACATTGTCAACCTTCACGGCCTGCGCGTATCCCGCAATGCTATCCTGTGTTTTATTATTCCAATGCCATTTCTCTTTCTGGACTTTTGCTTTTTGTGAAAATGTATTGTTGAATACTAAAATACAAGTGATTAAAAGGAAGTATTTCATTAATAAATATTTATAGCAATATAAAACTTCTTAAAAGTCACATTAAAATTATTTTTTTTGATAATCAGAAAATAAAATAAGTGTTATTTCATTTTCTTACGATTTCCACATCACTAATTACTATGAGCTCCCAGTTTATGGGAAAATTCATATTTTTCCAATCCTCTTTAATTTCCTTTTTCGTTTTATTCACAGCTGTTGATAAACAAAATACAGCAATACAAAATTTATTATTGTGGTTACCAGTATAACGTTTAGCATCGATTAAAAGCTCATCAAGTTTTATAGCAATTTCCTTATTTTCTCTTATTAATTTATATTCAATCGCAGTATTTAATTCTTTAATGATTATATCAGGCTTATAACCCTTGAACTGATGAACGAAATAACCTTCTGAATACGAAATAATACCATTAAAATAGAATTTTGCAGTTTCTCTTATGATATTATTTATGCTGTCTTCTTTATAGACTTTTGTTTTAGTGATTTTCAAAATTTCATTAGTACTCTCTAAAAATTCTGTGAGCTTTCTTTTTTCTTTATCATCTTTATCTGTCCAGAAGAAGTTGAAAGGAGCTAATAATCTTTTCCACTCATTTAGAATAAAAAGATCATCTTGTGAATCGCCATATTTTAGAGGAATAGTGATCATTTTAGTTGATTCATTTTCATCTTCAACTATCGATTTATATTTTGTTTTAAAGTCGAAAAGATAATCTTTCAAATCTAAAGATTCAAAATATACACAAAGTATATTGTACATTCTCTGCACATATTGATGTGTCCAAAACTTTGCGAACATAAGTGTTTCCTTATCTATCTCATTTGAAAATCCATAAAACTGTTCGTAAATAGGTGAAGAAACATCACGTATGTTATCGTAATAATATTTAAATTGCTTCTCAATAAATTGCTGTCTATTATCCATATATTTCAGATAAGCTTGTCTATTAAGGTTATATTAAATGTAAGATATTAAATTAAACAATTATTTGTTCAAGATCGTACAGCTTTGCAGTCTGAATGTCATAAAAGATATGTGTTCTTGGTCTAACCATTTTAAGTGCGATAGGAGGATTCGAGTGCCTAACCCATTCGTTAAACAAGAGTGTTGCTGTACTATTCGATGGACTAAGATAGCTTAAGTGTCTCCTTAATCCTAATAGTTCCCTTAGTTGCCCCTTATTGTATTGACCAAATTTGCACTCGTAAGCGCTATCGATATGTTGTGGTGCTGGAAATCCTCGAAAGTTACGCAATATATCCTGAATATGTTCTTCACTAAGAACTACTACATCTGCCTCAAACAATATTCCTAAGGGCTTATCTTCACGCAGTGCTCCCAATCCAAATACTTCAATATCAGCCGCAAAGTAAAAAACAAGTCCAGATGAGAATTCAATTTTAAAAGATCGTTCAACTCTAAATCGTCCTGGACTTTGATTTAAGAATTTGTTGCTGGATGGAGTTGTAACATGTAAAATCTTACCATATACTTTTTTATATTCATTCATCACCTCGGCTAGTGTGAGAGCTTCATAACCTGCTTCAACTGTTGAGGCAAAATTTAATGTACCGCTAGCATTAAGATTTGACAGTAATGTGTCAAATTGCGTTTTAAGATTTTGTAGAGACATTATATTTCTAGAATGATTTTAAAAACGTTTTATCATCCATATCAAGCCCAATTCTTATCTTTTCCAAAAAGTTGATGACTAGCTGAATTTTCTTACTTCTTAACTTTTCGTCAATGTTGATGGTTTCTTCATTTATACCTTGCATGTTAATTTTATATTTTATTCTTTGTTGAGAGGTCAAATTATTCATTCTAAAAGCATAGCGTTCTGGGATTTTGGACGCTAAATTAAAGTACTCCAAACCTGCTTCTACAAGTCGGCTCAATGCATAAAATGTGTAATTTGGATTGGAGGACAGTTTTTCCAAGTTAAGGATTGCTCTTTCTGTATTTACGTATTCGTAATTACTGTGAAATTCTTCAAATTCTTGATCTTTTGCAGTTCTATCAATTACGAAGGTTCCAATATCAGTGAATCCATTCATACGAATAGATGAGAGCAAAATATCAAATACCTTTTTAGCTGTTTCTTGCGTCATTATTTTTATCTTATTAATGGATCAGTGTGTAATTCTGATAATTTGTTTGTCTTGAAAGGGGTGAAAATTAAGATACATCCCTCTTAGAATTAGTAATAAATTTTTTACCGGAAATAAGACCAAAGTAATACTGTTCATTTAAGAAGCTTAAAATATTTTTACAGACTTTTTTATCATTAGGTAATTTTAGTTTGCCGTTTTCCATTTCAATATCAAGATTAAATTTTTTGGCTGAGGCCTTAATTTTTCTAGGAGATGCAGAGGCTATAACCTGACTTTTTTGAATCAATGTAATTTGCTTTCTGATCATGGTATCACTATTCTCTTTAAGCCAATCTAAATCTAACTCAAAAATCGCATTGTCTGCGAACTCTTCAATTGTTTCGTTTGAAGCTTCTTCAAAGAAATCGCTCAAGGAAATAATTTTGTTAGCGTTGGCGTACGATTTAAAATAAAATTTACCGTCCTTGTAAATGGCATTAACCATATTTTCTACAATGAGCGCATCTTCCTTTAATTTGTGATAAGTTGTTCCACTATAAAAAATAACATTTTTGTTCTGAAGTAATTTTCTTTTATCAAAATTTTGAAAGTAATAAATGTCATCTTCAATCCAAAAAAGAGTTTTAATATCATCTGTGGTAATATCCAAAACTTGCAAACCAATTGCATTAGTATTAGCTTCAAGTACATTTTCGGGCAAATCCATTTCTACATATAATACTTCATCCCCATCTATCTTGAAGTTTCCGTCAAAAAGAATCTCCTCAGTATCAGAGGTCATTATTGAAGTCGCATTGTTAAGAAAAACATTTTTAATATTTTCGGTAATAGATTGCAACAAATCAATCTTTCTGACGGAATCATCTTTAAGAATTGCAAAAAAATTGCAGGGTGTAGAGTTTCTAGCCATAATTTTAGTTTTTAATAATCACGTAATCCGTCAATTGAGAATAAGTACTAACTTGATTGGCATTGATCAATTTATTTTTAGATATCATGGTATAGGTTACATCCTTCCTGGTCGAAATCTCATAATATCGGTATCCAAAAATTTTCAGACAAGGATTGTAGAAATAAGTTTTTAAATTAATTAAAATAATTATTGTCAATATGATGCACCATACTGTTAAATATGTTGAGTCCTTCTTGACCAGCTCAATACAGGGTAAAAAATAACTTAATATAAAAGTGGGCAAATTAAAATCGGCGCTTTTGATTGCCTTAATATCAATCTTATTTTTAGTCAGATTATTTTCTGCCCATTTTATAATTAAAACACTGAATGGCAATAAAATCAAAAAGCAGAAAATAAAGTTGATACGATTGAAAACTTCTTTCCAGGAATCTACGAACGTAATTGAATATCCTTCTTTATTAAGGTTAAGTATTTCAACCACTCCAACAATTAGAAGGACTGGCGAATAAGCAGAAATTACAAATAAGATTTTAACAAAATTTGAAAACATTAAGTTGTTGGTTATCAGTTTTAATTACAAATATAAAATTTAATTTTATAAAATTTCGTTAATGAGATTTCCAAATTAATTATACTTAGTATTTACGAAGGAGTAAATTTATTTTAAATAGAACTTCATTAATTACGGATATCCGTAAAGCTTTTTTTAATATTTTTTTTTTTTCGAAATAAAACTATAGAAACCTGACTTTAATGATTCTCTTTCTGATATCAGTATTTTTGCATACATATTAAAGAAATATGGTTCTGCGTTAAAATAGTAAATATATTATCTTTGGTAGGTAAAAACAATTAAATATCAGAGAAATGATAGTAATATTTAACCGTAAATAAAAAACTTATATGACCTTTCTAGAACTTGCTCAATCCATATTAAAAGAAGAAAAGAAACCATTGACAGCCACTGAGATTTGGAACCTTGCTGTCGAAAAAGGATATAATAAAAAATTAAATTCACAGGGAAAGACACCATGGTCAACATTAGGGGCTCAAATCTATGTGAATAGCAAAGACAATCCGAAATCAGTTTTTGCTAAAACAGATTCAAGACCTAAAAGATTTTATCTGAAATCAATGGAAGGCGTATTGGAAGATTATGAAAATACAATTCCTGAAGATCTTCCGCCATTGAAAAAAAGGAAGTTTGATTTTTTAGAAAAAGATCTTCATAAGTACATAAGCTACTTTGTTTATTATCATTTGAATTGTTATACCAAAACAATAAGGCATCATATTTCTAGTAAGAAGGAGTTTGGAGAATGGGTGCATCCTGATATGGTAGGGTGTTACTACCGTATGGAAGACTGGAAACAAGAGATCAATGAATTTAGCAGGGCTGTTGGTGTAAATTCAGTTGTTTTATATTCATTTGAAATTAAGAGAGAGTTGAGTTTTGCTAACTTAAGAGAAAGTTTCTTTCAATGTGTTTCTAACTCTTCTTGGGCAAATGAGTCTTATTTGGTGGCTGCCAGAATATCAGAAGATGAAGATTTTATGAATGAATTGTCTAGGTTAGCAGCTTCTTTTGGTATAGGTGTGATAGAGCTTGATCTTGAAGATCCACATTCTTCAGACGTGATTCTTCCAGCAAAATATAAGAAAGATTTGGACTTTGAAACAATGAATAAACTTGCTATGAATAATGATTTTAAAGACTTTATTGAAACTGTTAAGATCGATTTAACAAGTAAGAAGATTCATAAGAAGGAATATGATGTTGTTGAGAAGATTGAGAATTTAAAATGAACTATACCAACGCTTAAAAGTAGAAAACAAGGCTAGATTAAATAATATCAGCCTTGTTTTTTACTATCTTAAAGTTGCCCACCAATACCCTTAAATTTTTCAACAAAATCAATAATCTTTTTAAAAACGCTTTGTTTCTTTGTTAAATACTGTGGATTCAGAGGGCTCATTTTAGGCAAAATTGCATTTAGTTCTGTTCCATTTTCAGTGGCGAATTCCTTTTTTAATGATGTTGCCAAATATCTTTTGGCAGCTTCTTCATTCAGATTTTCATCTGTAATTAATTCTGAAGCTTCTTCTTTTTGTTTGTTTTGTGCATATGCGAAGAACCTATCAATTATATTCGCTTTATCTAGTATACTGTTTAAATCAGTTTCATTGATGAAATCAACAACCAAACCTTCTTTTGCCCTATTTCCAATGCTGGCTCTAATAATACGACGCGCTTCTTCAACTAAAGCTCCTTTATCTTTGGTTTTCTTGTTGTGTTCAAAAATCAATTCTAGAATATAATCAAGATTTATTTCCTGTGATTTTAATAAGTCGATTTCAAAAACAACATCATCCCAATCTATCTTAGATTCCTCAGCTTCTTTGCCTTGCTTTTCTCTTCTGAACCAATCACGGATATCATTATATGTTGAGCGGTAGTCCTGAACGGTTCTGTCTGGCAATAATGTAATATCCTGCATCACAGCAATATCTTCATCTGTCACGAAGTGGGTTTCCTTAAAAATTTCGACAGCTTGTGAATCGTTTAAATCAATTTGCTGTAATGCTTTTAGATGTGTAAATTCATCATAGTTTTGTAAGATGTTTTCTACACGAAGATATTCCCCGAATAGTTTGGTAAATTCTTTCTTATCTTTCTCGGTAACAATTTCATCCGGATTAGCAAATCTGGCATTCAAATCATTTACAATGTCTACAAAACCTCTGCGAGCATCTCCAGTAGCCACATCTGTAAAACCTTCCAGATATTCTTTATAGCTTTTTTCAAGTACTACATTTTTTGTATTTTTATCACCAAATAGCGTAATGGCATCAATGGTTGCTTGTTCTAAATCTCTGAATGTAACAATGTTCCCAAAGGTTTTGGTAGCATCATAAATACGGTTTGTACGGGAAAAAGCCTGCATTAAACCATGGTATCGCAAATTTTTATCTACAAAAAGCGTGTTAAGGGTAGGGGCATCAAATCCGGTAAGAAACATACCTACAACAATAATTAAATCAATTTCTTTACTTTTAACTCTTTTAGCAAGATCACGATAATAGTCCTGAAAACCTTTACTCTCAACGCTAAAATTCATTTTGAACATAGCATTATAATCATCGATGGCTTTAGCCAAAAATTCTTTGGCACTTTGATCCATAGCTGTTGGCTCAAAATTTTCATCAGGAATTTCTCCCACTGCATTTTGCTCTTCATTGACCGCGAAAGAAAAAATAGTTGCTATTTTTAAAGGCTTGTCACTGTCTTTTTGCAATTTGTTCAACTCTTCATAATAACATTTTGCCGCATCTACGCTACTCACAGCAAACATAGCATTAAAACCTTTATTACCACCTTGTGTCCTATGGGTTTTAATTCTGAAATTCTGTAAAATATACTGAGAGATTTCTTTGATTCTAACTGGATGCAATAAGGCTTTGGTATTTTCTGCAGCACTTAATTTTTTCTCATCTTGTTCAGTTTCTATTCCTTTAAATTTGGGGCGTACATTGTTATAGTCAACCTTAAATTTCAGCACCTTCTCGTCTCTGATAGCATCTGTAATTATGTATGAATGCAACTCTCGACCGAACACACTGGCTGTAGTTTCTGCTCCCAAAGCATTTTGTGGAAAAATGGGCGTTCCAGTGAAACCAAACTGATAGAACTTTTTAAACTTTTTATTAAGATTTTTTTGGGCTTCGCCAAATTGCGAACGGTGGGCTTCATCAAAAATAAAAACAACCTGCTTTTGGTATATAGCCAGATCTCCCTCGGTTTTCATTAAATTGTTGAGCTTTTGAATCGTGGTAACAATAATTTTGTTATCCTCTTTTTCTATATTTCTTTTTAAACCAGCAGTACTATCGGAGCCATTTACGCTGTCGGGGGAAAAGCGTTGGTATTCTTTCATGGTTTGAAAGTCGAGATCTTTACGGTCTACTACAAAAAACACCTTATCAATAAAATTAAGATCTTTAGCCAAACGAGCTGCTTTAAAACTGGTTAAGGTCTTCCCTGAACCCGTAGTATGCCAGATGTATCCACCACTTTCGGTATTAGACCAGTTTTTTGCATTAAAAGAACTTTCTATCTTCCACAACATACGCTCGGTAGCTGCTATTTGATATGGTCTCATAATGAGCAATGTGTCACTAATATCAAAAACAGAATAGGTTAATAATACATTTAACAGCGTATTTTTTTGAAAGAAAGTAGCCGTAAAATCTTTAAGATCTTTAATTAAAGAATTATCTGCCTTTGCCCAGTTCATCGTAAAGTCGAAACTGTTTTTATTACGTTGTACGGTATTAGCAAAATATCGGGTGTCAGTACCGTTGGAAATAACAAATACCTGTAAATATTTAAAAAGAGAACTTTCGCTGTTGAAACTTTCTTTGCTGTAACGGTGTACTTGATTAAAAGCCTCGCGAATGGCAACCCCACGCTTTTTAAGTTCAACTTGTACCAAAGGTAGTCCATTGACTAAAATGGTAACATCGTAACGGTTGGCATAGGTTCCTTTTTGCTCGAACTGTTTAATAACTTGCACCTTGTTACGGATGATATTTGTTTTGTCAACCAAATAAATATTTTGGATATGCCCATCATCAAATACAAAATCATAGATGTAATTATCGTGTATTTTGCGGGTTTTATCAACCAATGTATCGCTTGGATTGTCTAGGTATTCTTCTACAAAACGTTTCCATTCAATATCTGTAAATTGCATGTCGTTGAGTGCTTGAAGTTGCACTCTAACATTTGCTAACATTGCTTCTGAAGATTTAATTTCAGTAGGATTATCATAACCTTGGTTGATAAGATCCTGTATAAATTCACTTTCTAAAGCCGATTCGGTTTGATAGCCTGCAGGAGTATCATTAATTGACGAATGCTTTGTGTATTTATCTAAAACAATAAAATTGTTTGATTCTGCGATGGTGCTATATTGTGACATTTTGTTCTTGTTCTGTAATTATCTTATTATTAGAATTAAACCGATAATTTGTTTTTATTAGGTTTACCAAATATTCTAAAACTCTTTTATCACTATCAAGGATTATAGAGGTTTCTTCGCCCGAAAATTTACTATGACTTGATAAATTTATTATACGATTGTAATATGCTTCACGTGATTCTTCAGGTAAAAGATCTCTCCATTTATTATACCCTAAAAAAGTGGACATTTTCTCTAAAATATTACGAAGAAAATTAAAATGATATTTTTGAATATTACCCGATGGCGATATAGCTTTATCTAATTCAGACAAAAGAAATAAATGATAGGAAAAAGGTGAATCATTTGATTGTTCGTTCAGTAAGTAAGTCCCATCTGCTAGTTTTTCAAAACGATATTTTGTGCAATGTTTTACTTTATAACCGGAACTCGAATCTGCGTTATTGAATTCATTGAATAGTACGTTATAAAAAAGTGGATTATGTGTTGTAATGATAAATTTTAATTGAGAGTTACTGGATTTGATCAGAGAAGCTATATCCACAGCTAATTCAATTAAATGATTATCATCTAAAGAGCTTACAGGATCATCAATAAAAACATAATCTAAATTATTAAATAGCCCACTTAAGGTTTTTAGTTTTTCCTGTGCACTATTCATTTCAATATTAGCTACCTCTGCTTCATTTCTTAATATTTCCGCTTTTTTGATATCCTCTTCCTTTCCTGTTTTTTTAGCTAGGTCTTCAGCCTTTTTTGTTTCTCTATTTTTGGATTCGGTTAATAATGCTAATGATTTTATTTCTTCTTGTGCTTCTCCTAATGGAATCAATTCATCGATAGCTTCTTTAAGTAAGCTATAAAACACACTCCACACAAAACAACTCTCTTCGCCTTTAGAAATCTTAATAAAATCCGAAACTGAATCATCTCCTCTCTCAAAAGAGAAACGAACTTCAGTAAAATCTTCGTTAAAATGAGGTGTTAATTTATCATTAGTGTAACGTTGAAAGTGCGTTGTTATATTGGGTTCTTGTCCTTGTTCCACAAGTATCCAATTGGTGTATGTATTTGGTTGTATTTTCAATTTCCTGTCTACATCATTATGCAAATCATTATCCCAATAGAAAAGATCTTCAGTAAATGCATTATAATACATTACTTTGATTTCTTTACCTTCTTCATCAGTTTCTGGATTTTTGGGTGCTATCAATTCTTTGAACGCACGTGATAAACGAGTTTTACCAGTACCATTAAACGCATAAATCAGTTGCACTTTCTTATTGGCATCTTTTAAAGATTGAGCTATCTCGGTTATTTTCTGTCCCATATTGTTCGCTTAGTTCACTTTTTTAGGAAAGGTTAGCAATAAATCTCTATAATATTCATATTGCTGTTTTCTCAATTCAATTTCCTTCGGTAGACCTTCGCTAATTGAATTAGTTAAAATATCAAATTGATCTAGAATTGAAACGATACGTTCTTGTTCCTCAGGAGAAGGAATAGGAATAATCGTTTTACCCAATCCTTTTGCATTAATTGCAGAAATTTTACCAGAGGATATATGTTTTTTAATTTGGTCGTGGTACTGTTTAGTTCGTGTAAAATAAGCAACGAATTTTGGATTTAAACTAGTTTTATACGAAAAACAAGCATCATGAACAACCACTCCTTGGTTACCCAACCACGCAGTTCCTTTTCCAATGTCTTCGACTGTTTCTCCAGCTGCAACTATGACTACATCTCCTTTTTGTGCTAAACGTAGATTTTTATTTTTAACTAGGTCTTTACTTACGAAAGATTTTGTTTCATTTGCCCAAGTACCATAATGAGTATACATTTCCCCATAGTGTATGGTTGGAATTCCTTTTGAGAGTAAATCAGTTTTTACAAAACGTTTTCCTCTTTGAAATTCTCCAACTCTTTGATCATCCATAGGTAAATGCTTTACTTCTCTCTCATCAAAATTTAACAAATTCTCTCGATAATAACTATATTGTTGCTTGCGAGCCGTAAGCTCTGCCGTAAGCTCTGCTGTAAGCTCTGCTGTAAGCTCTGTAAAAGTATCAAGAATTGCAACTATTTTTTGTTGAATTTCAGACGATTTTTTAGGATGTTCAGGGCAGGGAATTGGGATTGGGATTTCAAGCAACTTTGCTTTTGTTAACTTCGCTCTCCCACCACCAGATAAGAATGGGACAAAATTTACTATTTGCAAATAATGATATAAAAACCTTGTATTCAATAATGATTTACCACTTAAAACATGAACATGATTGTTAGCCCAAAATTTTCCAACAGCGTATTGAATTGAATATTTTTCTATACTAGCTGTCCCATCTTCTGCAATCAAAAGATATTCTCCATCGTGGGTAAATCCGTCAACGTAATCTTGTATGTTATTTGCTCCATAATAGGGAATTTTACCAGGTATTCTTAGTTCAGATTTTACAGGTTTTCTACCACTATTAGCAATTTGAACAAAATTATCATCACCAAGGGTTTTCCATTCCAGCTTCACGCCATCTAATAATTTTTCTAAAAAACTCATGCTTCAATCTCTTTAATAATATTAGTAATATTGGCACGTAGTATATTTATATTTTTCACAGTTTCATCAACTTTAGCATTAAGTGTGGCAATGTCAATTTTTTGACGGTTGTCTTTAGCTTCTACATAACTGCTTACGGAAAGATTATAATCGTTTTCAGCGATTTTAGTATTGTCAATATTTACAGCTATATGTGGATCATCGTTTTTTGTGTCGAAGAGTTCCATAATTTTATCAATGTGAATATCATTTAATACATTGTTGTTGGTTACTTTTGTGAAAAAGTCTTCACCAGTAGCATCGATAAATTGGGTTTTATTTTCTGTTTTATTTTTGGCAAGAACCAAAATATTTACAGCTATGGAAGTGCCATAGAACAAATTAGGTGCTAATGCAATTACAGTTTCTACAAAGTTATTATCTACAAGATATTTTCTGATTTTCTGTTCGGCACCGCCACGGTAAAAAATACCCGGAAAACAAACAATAGCGGCTCTGCCTTTACTGGAAAGATAACTTAAAGCATGCAGTACAAATGCAAAATCAGCTTTTGATTTAGGGGCTAACACGCCTGCCGGAGCAAAACGGTCATCGTTTATTAAAGTTGGGTCGTCCGAACCAATCCAATTAACTGAATATGGAGGATTGGAAACAATAGCATCAAATGGTTTGTCATCGCCGAAATGAGGGTCTAAGAGAGTATTTCCTAGTGCAATATTAAACTTGTCGTAATTAATATTGTGCAAAAACATATTCATTCTTGCTAAATTGTATGTGGTATGGTTTATTTCTTGCCCAAAAAATCCTTCTTCAATAATATGGCTATCAAAGTGTTTTTTTGCCTGCAACAATAAAGAACCTGAGCCTGCTGCCGGATCATAAATTTTATTTACTGATGTTTGCTTATGCATTGCTAATTGTGCAATTAATTTTGAAACGGTCTGCGGGGTAAAGAATTCTCCACCCGATTTTCCTGCATTAGCAGCGTAATTAGAAATTAGAATTTCATAAGCATCACCAAAAAGATCAATTTGGTTGTCTTCAAAGTTTCCGAAATTAAGTTCTTCAACCCCCTTTAAGACAGCTGCTAAACGGCTGTTTTTATTGGCAACGGTATTTCCTAAACGTGAACTGGTTGTATCAAAATCGCCAAACAGACCCTTAATATCTTGTTCTGAAGGGTAGCCATTTGCGGAACTTTCGATTGAATTGAAGATATCTTTTAATTCTGTATTTAAATTTGGATTTGTATTGGCATTTTTAGCCATATTCTCAAAAAGCTGACTTGGATAAATAAAATAGCCTTTGGTTTTAATTGCATCGTCTTTAATCTCTGGCGTAATTACGCTGTCGGGTAAAGCTGCATAGTTTATACTGTCATCACCTGCTTCAACGTAACTGCTGAAATTTTCACTTATATAACGATAAAAAAGTGTCCCGAGAACAAATTGTTTAAAATCCCATCCATCTACCGCGCCTCTTACTTCGTTGGCGATTTTCCATATTTTATTGAGTAGTTCTTGCTTTTGAATTGTGCTAGTCATTTATATAAATGTAAATTTATTATATTTTTAAGTTATAAAACTAGTCAAATATACGCATAGAATTAAAGATATGGAGTGTAGTTAATAAGAACAGTTTTAATTCTGCGTTCAATGGAGTCATTTTCAAATTATTAATTTTAAGGATTGTTTTATCTTTACAAAAACCACAAATATGAAAACACTAAAAATCTACAGCACAATTACAACAATTGCAATCATCGCAAAATTATTGTCTCTTTACCAAAGCGAAACAAAGCTTAATGCTTCTGAGAAAAAACTAAAACAAAAGGAAATAGAATTGCAACGAAAAGCGAAAGAATTAAAAGAAACAGAAGAAGTTCTTGATCAATGTTCTGATCAGTACTATCAGGAAATTAATAAGTAAAAAAAATCCTAACCATTAGCTAGGATTTATCACTTATTTTAAAAATAAATAATTCTTGGGGAGGTACATCTAATCCTTTAGATAGCTCTAATATTGTAGACATTTGAATATTTCTTAAACCTTTTTCAATTTTACTAATATCGCTATAGTCGATCTCACAATTTTGCGCCAATTGCCTAAGGCTAAGTTGTTTTTCTTCTCTTAAAGCCTGAACTCTTTTTCCGAAACCTGTTAGAAATGCAATTTTTTCAGAGTTTGTTGCCATATCAATATCAAATTGATAGCAATTTCCATAGAAAGATAAAATATTTAGTGGGTATTATTTCCCACATTGTATTTTTTTATTATATTTGGAAAAGATTACTTATTAAAGTAATTTTGCGATACTTCAAAGAATATTAGAAGCTATTGCTTAGAATCTCGTACTAGAAAATCGCCAATTTTCAAACAAACGCAACGAGACCATAAGTAAAGTAGCTCACGACCTAGGCGTGGGCTTACTTACGGAGTTTGTTGCAAGGTGTTTGGCGATGCCTCTAGTACAAGCGATGATGTAGTGAGTTCCACGCTTTATTTTTCTAATGTTGTCCGCAGTCGCTAAAAATCTAAGCCCGCTTCCTAAAAATAGTATCAGATTACACGATACAATAGGAGGGTACAACCTATTGCGGCTTTAAAAAGCTCACACGGGACACAGATTCATTCATATTAAATTCTTTCCGGTGCCTTGCGGTCACTGCTTGCAGAACCTCACCAGTCCTTTTTCATACCAAAGGGCATCAGGAAAGTTTTACTAAAAAAAAGAATCAAAAAAACTACTCAACTTAAAAACAGAAGAATGTAAAAAGCCCCTTCCTGTCAGTCGACTAAAACATCAGGAAAGAGCGTAGTTCAGTAATTAATCTTTAGAAAATTAAAAACCTTTACAAATCTATGAAAAATTCCTATTACCATATAGGAGGTATTTTCTTTGGCCTTATGCTGACCGCTGTCAGCACTCAATCAAAAGCCCAAACACGCACAATTTCCGGTACCGTCACCTCATCCAATATACCATTGTCGGGAGTCATTATCTCCCAGGAGGGCAGTGATGAGGTAACCATGACCGCTAATAACGGAACCTACACGATAAAGGTTTCAGCAGAAAATCCCATCCTATTGTTCAGACATCCTGATTATGCAGAAGAAAAAGTCACACTAACTAATCAGACCGTCGTTAATATCAGCTTAGAACAGAAAGTAAAGGGAATCGAAGAAGTTATTCTCAACGCAGGCTACTACAAGGTGAAAGACAAAGAAAGAACCGGTAGTATCGCTAAAGTTTCAGCAAAAGACATAGAAAACCAACCTGTCAACAATGTCCTCTCTGCATTACAGGGAAGAATGGCAGGCGTCAACATTACAAGCTCAAGCGGTAATAATTCAGGAGGCTTTGATGTTCAGATCAGGGGACGAAACAGTTTAAGAACGGTTACCAACAGCTTGATCAACGGTAATGAACCACTATATGTGATTGACGGTGTTGCTGTTGGTGGCGATCTCACGACCACCTACACAACAGGTATTGAACCGATGCGGAACGTCAATCCTCTTAATGCAATCAACCCTAATGACATCGAAAGCATAGAAGTTCTTAAGGATGCAGATGCTACGGCAATCTATGGTTCACGAGGCGGTAATGGTGTTATTCTCATTACAACCAAAAAGGGAAATGGCAAAGATTTAAAGTTAAGTCTTAACACCAGCTACAGTTTAAGCAAAGTCGCCAACAGACTGGGAATGATGAGTACCGAGCAGTACCTTAAGATGAGAGAGCAGGCATTTGCCAACGATGGTATTACAACACTTCCTGCTTCAGCTTACGACCTTAACGGAAAATGGGACAAATCAAGATATACCGACTGGCAGAAAGTGCTGATAGGAAATACCGCAGAAAATTTTCAGACCCAAATGTCCATCAGCGGAGGAGGAGATCGCTCTTCTTTTCTGATCAGCGCTTCCCATGAGGAACAAGGAACGGTTTATCCCGGCAGTTCAGGATATAAAACGAATGTACTGAACAGCAATTACAGCTACAACAGCAGTGACCGACGCTTTTCACTAACCGCTTCCAACTATCTGACGTTCCAGTCCAACAATGTAATGAACGGTGATTTCACAAGGCAGTCATTATCGCTTGCACCCAATGCCCCTGCTTTGTATACTACCAATGGCAATATCAATTGGCAGGAAAACACATTCAGCAATCCATTGGCAGCACTTAACGGAACGTATGAAGCCAAGACTTTACGACTGAACCAAGATATTAGTGTAGCCTACGCTTTGTCAGAAGATTTTAGACTAAAGCTTAACGGTGGAATTAATTATTGGAATTTACAGGAAAACACATTGTCACCAAATACGATGTACAATCCTGCATTTCCTGCCGGAGCAAGTTCAGCTAACTCCACCTCAGCAGTTAATAATGCGCATTTCTTTTCATATCTCTTGGAGCCCCAGCTATCATGGACTAAAAATATTAGAAAGTCAAAAGTTGAAGTTTTAGCAGGAGCTTCATATCAGGAAACCATTTCAAAATCATTAGCAGTCAGGGGAACAGGATATTCAAGTAACGCCTTGCTTTACAATGTTGCTGCGGCTTCTGTGGTTAACATCGAAGGTCTCAATGAAACTGAATACCGTTATGCTGCTGTGTTCGGAAGAGTAAACTGGAATTATGACAAAAAATACATATTAAATATTACGGGTCGTCGGGACGGTTCGAGTAGGTTCGGTCCCAATAAACGATTTGCCAACTTTGGTGCAGTAGGAGCCGCCTGGATTATGTCCGAAGAATCTTTTCTTAAAAATGTGAGTTGGCTGAGCTTTGCCAAACTGCGCGGAAGCTATGGGATTACCGGAAGTGATAGAATAGGGGATTACCAATATTTGAACACCTATTCAGTAACGACTTCACCATACAATTCCATTCCCGGTTTTGCTCCCTCACGACTTTTTAACCCGGATTTTTCATGGGAGAAGACTAAGAAGCTGGAAACAGCAATGGAGGCTTCATTCCTTAAGAACCGTATCAACCTTACGGCATCCTGGTACAGGAACCGATCTTCCAATCAGCTGGTTGGGTTTCAATTGCCTTTGGTTACAGGATTCTCATCTGTGCAGGCTAACCTCAATGCGACTATTGAAAACAGCGGTTGGGAGTTTGAACTTAGTTCTCATATTATAAAATGCTCAGACTGGAATTGGAATACAGGATTTAACATCTCCTTTCCAAAAAATAAGCTGATCTCGTTTCCGGGTTTGGAAGGTTCACCGTATGCCACGATGTATAGTGTAGGACAACCGACAACTGTACTCAAACTTTTGGAATATCAGGGCATAGATCCTGTAACAGGACAGTATCGATTTAAAGATGCCAATAATGACGGTAAAATATCGATTCTTGATGATGCACAGACTGTGGAAAACATAGGAGTGAAATTTTTCGGAGGCTGGCAGCACGAAGTCAAATATAAAAACCTTTCATTTTCATTCCTATTGCAATTTGTCAAGCAGAGACAAACCAATTACTACCGAGATATGAATATTCCGGGAACACTGTCCAATCAGCCTGCAATATTCTCGAATGTATGGTCACCAGCAAATCCCGACGGTATTATTATGCCCTACTCATCGGGAAGTAATGCTACAGTATCTACAATGACCACGTATCTAAAATTCAGTACAGCCGCAGTCAGCGATGCATCCTATATAAGGCTGAAGAATATCCAGCTGAATTACAGAATTCCATTACAGGGCAAACTTTTGTCAGAAGCTAAGATTTTTCTGCAAGGACAGAATCTCCTGACGTGGACTAATTATTTCGGAATCGATCCTGAATTTCTGCTGACGGGCTACACACCGCCATTTAAAACCTACTCGATGGGTGTTCAAATTACCTTTTAAAACAAAGATTATGAAGAATATAACAATAAAGAATACAATTTTAATATTAGTATTATTTCTGTCGATTACTTCTTGTGAAAAGATGGTGGAAGTAGACCTGCCAATCAACCAGCTTACAGCTGATCAGGTCTTTGAATCCACCAGTACGGCAGAAGGTGCACTTTCAGCATTATATGCAGAAATGCAATCCTTTTCAATCATTGCAGGCGGAGCCACTGGCTCCGGTGGATTATTGGGAAGTTACACGGATGATCTTGATGGATACGATATCTATTCAAACAATGCCTCAATGGATTTGTTTAACAATATTCAAAATCCCTCGAATACGACGGTTAAATTAGTGTGGGGCAATTCCTACAGGCAAATTTATATGGCGAACGCCATCATTGAAGGACTTGATAAATCAACTGCTATCAGTGAGAAAGATAAAAACAGGATTAAAGGAGAAGCTATTTTTATCCGTTCGCTGATCTATTACTATCTCACGGAAATTTTCGGTGACATCCCTTACATTACTTCTACAGATTATAATGTTAACCAATCCATCTCGAAAGTAAACCAGAATGAGATTTTGCAGAGAGTGTCACAAGACCTTTCAACAGCTACACCTCTCGTAGATATTGATTACCGCAATGCCGAAAGAATTTATGTCAACAGGAAAACTTTGGATTTGTTATCATCTCTTGTTTATATGCGGTTAAAACAGTGGAATCAGGCAGAAGGATTATTGAATGGGATTATTAATTCACCATTATACAGTTTCCCACAAGATCTTTCCGAAACATTTAAAAAAGAGGGTAAACACATTTTGTGGCAGTTAAAGCCAATTTTTGCCAATGCTGCAACACCTGAAGCATCCCTATATAATTTTTCTTCTGGCGTACCCCGTTACTACTCAGCTTCTGATAACCTGATGTCCAGTTTTTCAGCGAGTGACCTGAGAAAAACAAACTGGCTTTCTCCAATAACAACTGGTCAGAAAACCTATTATAAAATCAATAAGTACAAAACCATTACCAGCAATACGGATGAATACTCCATTGTTTTCAGGTTGCAGGAAGCTTACTTATTAATGGCGGAAGTAATGGCTCAACAAAACAGAATCGCAGAAGGTGTCAACTATCTCAATGCAGTCCGTCATTTAGCCGGATTGGTCGATGTTTCCAGTACCATTACAAAAGACGTTTTACTGGCAGAAATCCTATCGGAAAGCAGAAGGGAATTCTTTTCTGAAAGAGGCATTCGCTTTCTCAATCTAAAAAGAAATGAAAAACTTGACATTTTAAGTACAGTCAAACCGAACTGGAAGAGCTTTTATGTCCTATGGCCCATTCCGCTTTCAGAATTGGCACTTAACCCATCATTAAATCCTCAGAACAATGGTTATTAATATACTGATCAAAATACTTCTATTTCTGCTGCTGTCACCTGTCACTTTTATGGCGCAGGGAAACCCTGAAAATTATACCATTCCTGAAAATTTAAGAAACCATTATTTTGGCATTTTGTCACCGCAATTATCGCCGGACGGAAGATTTGTGATTTTCAAAAAATCCTACGAGCAGAATAAGGATACACTTTCGGTAGTTGATACCAGAAATCAGGATGCGATAATGCTTCAGATTCCAAACAGCCATTCTGAACGTTTTACAAAATCCGGTCAGCTATTCTTCTGTACTGGTTCAGATGCAGAAGTTATCGACTTGCGATCTAAAAAAAAGAAAAAGTGGAAAGGTGTAACTTCTGCACAGTATATAAGAAGCCAAAATCAGGTAGTCATCGCAAGAAATGATTCATTACTAATAAATGATGAGTACGGAAAAATACTCCGTGTCGTCCCAGACATTGTAAATACGTCATTGAGAAATGAAGACTTTTTTTATGTATCGAAAGAAAAGAATCAATATCAGCTCTGGTTATTGAAGAAAGAACATTCAGTATTATTGCATAGTTCGAACGAGCCTGGTCTGATTGCGAGGAGGATCTCTGAAAACTCATTTATTGTTTATGAGAAACATGATAAAGAATTTAAGATTTTTTATCATAATTCGACTAATAACTTTACGAAAGAGTTTAAGTACGATGGAGCAAAACCCATAAAATCGGCTGTTATGACACCAATTGAAATTGATCAGGATAATATATTCCTTAATCTCAATTTCTTTTCAGATTCTAAAGATAAAAATGAAGTGGAATTATGGTATGGAAATGATAATAAAATTGATCAGCGGTTTTTTGATAATAGCGAAAACAAAATATTGATTTGGAATCTCAAATCCGGTGATGTTACATCGTTGCAGGATAAAGATCACAGTCACGCTTTTTATGTAGGTAACCCCAATTTTTTGCTATCCTATGATCTCTACCAGCATAAGGACTTTACAAAGAAATCCTTTCCTTACAGCATCTATAGGTACAATATTGCTTCAAAGAAACATGAGTTTTTAATTGAGTCCGGTGATGTTATTTACACTGATACACAAGGGAAGTATATGATAACGCTTAAAGACGGACAGTGGGTTTTGGTTGATATTAATAATGGAGAAAGGAAAATAATTCCTGTAAATTCTTCAAGAAAAGTTTATTTTTCTCAAGATTCACAAACCTTGTTGTTTGAAAACGAAGAAAGGCTTGATGTTTACAATATAACATCACAAAGACATCAGGTTTTAAAACTTCCAAGTGGCTTTAGAAGTAAACTGGTAAATGGAGAGCAGACGCCTATTAGTTTCGGTTCACCGATTTACAAAACATCGTATCCTGCCGATAAAAATGTCTTAATACATCTTTGGAAAAAAGAAGATAATACCAATGCGATTGCTTCTTTTAATGGTCAATCACTCACAATGCTTATTCCGCCAACCCAGGACTACATTTCAGAAATGTTCGACTATTCCTCAAGACTGCAGCTTTTATTTGTACGAAGCAATATGAATAAGCCGCCGCAAATCTGGCTAAAGGGGAAAATTGAAAAAGATCTTTATGATAGTGCGTTGCAGGATAAAGGAGCAACGAAGATTAAATCCGAATGGATATCAGCCAGGAATTCAAAAGGAGCTGAACTAAAAGGTACGCTTATTTATCCATTGAATTTTGATAAAAATAAAAAATATCCAATGGTTGTATCCATTTATGAAAGCCAGAGATTTGAAAGCAATCAATATCTTATCGATGGAATGTTCGGAAGTACAGAAGGAATCAACAGCAGAAGGTTTATCGAAAACGGTTATTTTGTTTTTCTGCCCGAAATTGTATTTGATGAGAGGGGGACTGGACGTTCTGCATTAGATTGTGTAGAAAGTTCAATGAACGCTTTAAGCAATAATCCATCAATTGATTTTTCAAGAGTAGGACTGATAGGACATTCTCATGGAGGTTATGAAACTAACTTTATTGCTACACAATCTGGTAAGTTTGCTGCCTATGTGGCAGGTGCTGGCAACAGTGATCTCGTTAGATCATACCATTCATACAATTACTTGTGGAATGGACCTTTTTATTGGCAGTTTGAAAACGGACAGTACAGAATGCCGGGTGATTTTACACGCTATAAAGAGCTATACATAGACAACAGCCCTGTTTATCACGCTGAAAATGTTAAGGCTCCTATACTTTTATGGACAGGTAAAAAAGACGAAAATATCGATTGGCAGCAATCCATGGAATTTTACTTAGCCCTTAAAAGAAATCATAAGCCCGTCATTGCACTTTTTTATCCTGATGATGACCACAGCTTGCAGAAAATTGAAAATAGAGTAGATCTGTATAGCAGAATATCTCAATGGTTTGATTTTCATCTTAAGGACGTTAAAAGTCCAGAATGGATTTTAAAAATGAACTAAAAAAGGATGCCTCTCGGCATCCTTCTTCTTTAATTAGCAACACTGTGCTTAAGAATGTTTGGGCAACTTGTGCCGTTAAAAATTCTCAAAGCTTCTGTGCCAGGTCCTGAAACAGTACAATCGAATGCTCCATTGTTGTCACAGAACTTTGACATCGGCTGACATTGTTCCACTTCATTTGGTCGGAACAGATAACCTTGAATATCAACAGAGTTGGTATTCTTTTTTGTTGTAGTTGCAAATGCACTTCCTACACCTACTGTTGCAATTACCAATGGTAAAATTGCTGATCTTAGCTTTTTCATAATAATTGATGTTTAAAAATTTTACCTACTCTTTTTTATGGTTTTTCGGCATAACCCCATTCATCCCATCTGTGATTGGCTGTCTAAGTTTGTAACGGATGAGATCATTTCCGACCAGAGCAAACAAGTAATGGTCGGTGACAAGCATATGAGACAATGATTTACCGCCGCGGTGCTGTACATAAAAACTGCCCCAATATTGAGAAGAATTGACTTTATAAATGTCAATAATTGACGATGATTTCCAGCTTTCTTTGGGTTCATATTTCCCCATTAAACCTGATTTATTGAATATGAGCCCCCGATGTAAATTCGTTGACAGATTATTAACTTGAGGTGGTCTGCTCATTTTAATAGTTCCATCTTTAAGCTTTATTGTTTCTATTTTGGATACTGACGTGATGTCAATCGTTTTCATAGTACCAATCAAATTGAGACTGTTACTTATTTTCAAAATTTGATTTCGATAAAAAAATATGTAATACAATTCCTTGTTACTTTTATCAAAGAGAAGCTTGCCGTCAGTATCAAAAATATTCTGATCTTTCGCTGAAAGAATACTTTTGTTAAGCCTTACTTCTGGCTTATGACTAAGATTCAGTAACCCCAAAACATTATCAGTATTGTATTCTGTCTTTGTTCTCAGGGCGAAATTGCATGAATCTAAAGCGACTATTTGGCTAAAGAAGGCATCATTTAGGCTAATTGTCTTAAGTTTGATTTCAGAATCTGTAATAGGAGCTTTATAAATAATTGGAATACTACCGTCGAAAGCAAATAACTCTTGCCCTAATACTTCGTATGATAATGATTTAAATCTGTAATTACCTTCCGGAACGAGGTTTATTAGCTTGGAAGATGTGAGTTGTAGGTCTATTTTCAGAATTTGAAAGGGTGAAGTTTTATTAGCTAAATAAATGAAATTGCCGCTGACGCCTGCAAAGTAATAGGAGTCAATTCCTAATTCCATAAAATTCTCCTGAAGAATAGGATGATTTAGAAATCTTCTTGTAAAATTGTTTTCCTTTTTAATGATATATTCAGATGAATAGAAAAGAAAAATTACGATGGCAGCGCCAAAAAGAGAAGTAACTACCATAGATAATATACGTGAAGATAAAGTTCTAATTATTTGAGATTTATTTTCAGAACTGGTGCTCAAGATTATTGCCAATGCTGCTAAAATAACTGTTATGATATTAAAAATTAAATGTGTTGCCCAACCCATATTTTCTAATATGCCGCCACAAGAACAGGGAACGAATTCGCTATGATACAAAATAAGATAAATATATACCGTGAAAGCGATCATAAGTCCGAAAGATGCCAATAAACCTAAAAGTCTGGTTTTGCTTAAACTCAGTAACAAAGCAATAAGTAACTCAATAATAATTACGGAATATGATATACTTCCAGCATAAGCACTCAATAATGGTGACTGCGCTAACTGTACCTGGAAATTCTCAAAGTCCAACAGTTTACTCACACTCGCATAAATAAACAAGAGGATAAAAAAGTAGGAAACACCTTTGACAAAAATCGTCTTAAAAGATTTCATGGCTTTGTTTTTAATATGTTTAACAGACCTGAATCAGTCTCCATTTGATCTTCATTCCGCAATAGTCAGGCATCGGTTCACCTTTAAATAATGTTACAGTTGTTCTGAAATTCCCCATACTCTCCCAGATGCCACTTTCCGGACATGGTAAGCCTGTGGCAGCTGATATGGAGGTATGAGGAATCATAGTTCATGAATTGATTAATCTTTATGCTCTGTCCTCCAGTTATCACCATCTCTTACCGGCGGGTCGGGATCTATAATTTCTTCTGAGGATTTTGCAGAATCTTTTTTCATGATGGACATTTTAACTTCATCAAATGAGTTGTCGTCTTGTATTAAATCTTCATCTCGGTTCGAACAGTTTTGTAAACTCATTGCAGCTATTGCTATACTAAAAATTGGGATTAACTTTTTCATTGTAATTTCTTTTGATTTGGTTATCCCGACGTCGGATTGAATTAGAATTCTGAAGCCAAAGTTATTAGCGCTGAGGCCGGAAAAAAACTGTCCTGTGGGGCAATTTTAAAATAGATACGTCTCAATTTTAAAATTGTACCATCACAAAAATGTCCGTAAAGGCTTATTTATCGGTGGTGACAGAATATCATACATTGAATGGTCTTCGCTGGCTGCTAAAGGCATTATTTAAAATCAAAATCCGTATTTTTGAGATGGTGAGGTTCTAATAATCAGTATATGAAAAAGTTAAATTACTTTCTCGTCCTGCTTTCTGCCTATTCACAATTATTATTTTCACAGCAAAAAGAGCTCAGGACTTTCAGAGAAATCAGAGACCATTACGAAAAAATGACCATCGATGATGTTCGTGCCATGCCTTTCGTGAAAGCATACATTCAAAAAGCAAAATCGGAAAACAATATCCCGAAATTAATTCAGGGGTACAGGGATGGTAGGCAGTTCGATTACCATAACAAGATGAGTTATGCAGACAGTGCTTTGACGGTCAGTATAAAACAGGGGACTAAAGACGATATCAGCAAAGACTATTTAAGCAAAGGCATTATATATTATTTCTACCAGAAGAAATACAAACTTGCTTTAAACCAATATATGAAAGCTTATGACTATTCAAAAGGCTCAAAGGATAAATACCAGCATTACAAAGTAATTTACCATTTAGGTATCGTCAAGGAACATCTGGGATATTATGATGAAGCCCTTGAGCATTTTCAGGAATGTTCTCAATTTTATGAAAGGGCCATGAATCAAAAAGGTCTGCATGAAAACCTACAATTCAACAACAAGAAAGCCTATCTCAATTCACTTCATCAAATGACCGTTGTCAATCGGTACTTAAAAAATGTCTCCACAAGTGACAGTCTGAGCAAATTGGGATATAAACTGACTGAGGGTGACCGTGACTTTCTATTGGAGAACAGCTATTTTCTAAAATGTATAGGGATCTCCAAATTTTTGAAGAAAGATTATGATGGTGCGGCGTCGGATCTCAACAGGGCATTACCTGCAATCTTGAAAAGAAATGACTTTGCATGGGTATCCGTCATTTACTATTACCTTGGAAAGATCTCAGAGGCTAAGAATTTGGATGATTTTGTGATCGGCTATTACAGTAAAATCGATTCCATCTTTGTCAAAGAAGGATTTATCCTACCGGAGGTTTATAAAAGTTACAATTATCTCATCAGCTATTATAAAAACAAAGACCTCGACAAACAATTGTATTATACTGATCAGCTTCTGAAGGCGGACAGTATGATCAGCAAGGATTATCCATACTTATCAGGAAAACTTCATAAGGAGTACGACCGCAGGTCACTCATTGAGCAAAGAGAAGACATTGAGAAGGCAGGCAGGAAAAAAATGCGGATCGCCCAATTCCTGATCTTGTCGAGTACGATTACTATTATATTTTTTGTCATCCGATACCGGAAGGACCGCAGAATAAAAAAACAATATGACCTACTGCAAAAGAGAATTGAAGAAGGCTCTTATGGCATTGCCAATACTGTTGAAGAGCAATCTCAGGAATACTCCTTAAGAAAAACTTTCCTGACGCCTGAAGTAACATCTGACATTGGTGAAAGGCTGGAAAAATTCGAGAGAGAACTGCAATTTACAAAGAAAGGCATTACTCAAAATAGTATTGCTGCCAAACTTAATACCAATGCAAATTATCTATCCATCTATATCAATGAGAATAAAGGGATGAATTTCACAAGGTATATTGCAGAACTCAGGATCAATTATATAACAAACCTCTTAAACACCAATACTAAATACCTCAACTACACCATAGAAGCCTTGGCAGAAGAGTGTGGGATTGCAGCCCGTCAGAATTTTTCAAATCTTTTCTACGATATCAATGGCATCCGACCAACAGATTACATCAAAAAGCGGAAAAAAGAATTGAGAATCAGCTGAATGAGCCGTCGCTAAACGTTTTTTTGTAAATTTCTAAAAAAAGGACATGGTAACAAAAACTATTTTTAGAAAAATTGCAAAACTGCATGAAGATTTAGAGCTTAAGATCAATGAAATGTATGATGAAAATGATATGTTGAAAGTTGCAGAAAAATCTTTAATCTTAATCGATAATTCTATCAGACAATTAAAGTCTTTAGTGTCTGCTCATCATTTTGAGAATTTGGGCGAAGAAATTCATTTCTTCAAAAAGCTGAAACCAAAATTCATTTCCAAGTTCATTTATTATTCAACGGTTTTAGATGTAGAATCTCATAAGCCCAATGTCGGAAATAAAGCCTTGAAGAAATACTATGAGGCAGAGCAGAGAAAGCTCGAAAAATTTTATGCAGAACAATCTGATTTTTACAGTTATTATAGGAGGGAAGCGACTTATCTGGATCATAAAGTATTTGTCAGGGATTCCTATGATCTTAAAATGAAACTCTCATTGGGGTTCTACAATTTCGATACCAGCTTCACGACCTCTCATGATCAGCTTATTGCCAAATTTATGGCGAACGAAAAATTTGACCAGTATTTAAAAAAGCAGATTGACGGTTTATCAGATAGAGATAGCAGCAAATCTACATCGCCATTAGTCTGGTCAGCATCCAAGGTTGGACTTATTGAGCTGGTCTATGCCTTATACCATATGCGGTGCTTTAACGGCGGAAATGTTGAACTTAGCGAAGTGATCAAGTCTGTTGAAAAATCATTGGATACAGACCTTGGAAACTTCCATAAGACCATCTTTGAGATCCGAAACAGGAAGCAGGGACCGACTAAGTTTTTAAATATCGTCAGCGATAATCTTTCTCAGCATTTTCAAAATATTGAGGGGGAGTGACCTATGCTTGATAAACCAGAATTGCTTTTAAGTTTCTGGTTTATCAAGCATTATTAAATTAGGTGATTGCAAATCAGGTTACCACTCATTATTTTTTATCTATGGCATCTACTTTAATTAGTCTCATTTTAAAAATCTAATCATAAAAAAGTTTTAATAAGGAATATTACCTTTCCCTAATCGTAAAACAACTTGTCGAATCTGTGGTAAAAAGAACAAAATAACAATTACGAAAATCACACCTGTCAGCATCCAATCATAATAATCTCTTGTAGCACGAGCCAATATCTGATGACCTATCATTTGATTAATATAGGCTGAGGATAATGTTTTTGAAGTATAAATATCGCTGCCTGCGTTCATATATTGATTTTGAATATCCAGTAAGGTAGCTGGTAATTCAGGGTTGGTTTCCGTAACTGCTTCCCGAATCTTTTCACGAACTCCTGATTTTGCAAATAATTGAAGCTCGTTATTCAGTGCCAGACTAGCTGTAAACCCTGTAAACCTAGCCAATATACCAACAAGCGATGCATTGATAGCAATTGCTGGCGGTGCTGATGAAGCGGTAAACGAAACAATAGGAACAAATAAGACTCCTGTTGCCACACCATAAATAAACATCGGTAAAATGAAATCAATTGTTTCGCCTTGTACAGAAACAAATAGTATCATATAAGCGTAATAAATCGCCATGAGTCCAAAGCCAGCAATAATCATTCTTATCAGATTGTAGCCCATCAAGACAAATCTGGAGGTAATGAACATACTCACTGTAGTTCCAAAAATTACAGACGTCCATATCGGAATGGTGCTCAGTGGGTCATTTCCTAAAATTACCTCAAGATAGCCGTAAGCAAGTCCTGTACTTCCCTTAAAAATATAAAATGCAAAAAGTAATAATAGCCCAATGACAAAATTCTTTGTCTTGAAAATCTGCAAGTTGATTAATGGTCTTTTAAGTTTCAATTCTCTACTGATGAAAAGTGAAAGAATAATTAGATTAACGACACTAAGCGAAGTTATTAATGGACTACCGAACCATCCCAATTGTCGTCCGTAAACTAGAATATATCCTAAGATTAATATAAAAGACACGTAAAAAAGATAACCTATCCAATCCACCTGATAAAGTGGAATCTTTTTGGTAAATCGAGCTTTACTGTTCATTGTTAGCAATAAAATAATTGTCAAAATGATGAGTATGATAATAAATCCGTAGAATAGCCAGTTAAAATCAAAGAAATGAATAACCACGCTGGTAAAAATAGAATAAAAAGGAACGGCAATCTGTATGCTGCCATATAGTATGCTAAAAGCAATCACACGTGCACGTACGGACTGTAATCTTGGGAAAATAAGTTGTAAGACGATGCTTGACATCAATGCACAGGTAATTCCTTGAAAAAACTGGCAAATAACAAATAATGTCCAATCTTTGAAATGAAAACAGATCACAGAACATATTGCATTTACAGCAATAGCAATCAGTAAATATTTCCTTGGTGCAAAATATTTTACGATCCGAAAATCAAGTGCCAGGAAAGCTACGGTAGAGCCATAGATAACGACCATACCATATTGTACATCTGTAGGCTTTATCCCATAGAAACCCATTGCTGCAACCGGACTACCATAAAAAGCGAAACTAAACAGACAGGTCATCAGGATAGCAAATATGACGGATCTCGCCACCCATTCAGATACCCAGGATTTGAAAATAGGAATTTTATGTGCTTGCATCATTAATCTTTTAAAACATAAACGTTAGCATTCATCCCGGCAGAGAGTTTCCCTAATTTTTCAGGCGTATCGGTCAGTTTAATTCTTACAGGAATCCGTTGGATGATTTTGACAAAATTACCTGTTGCATTATCCGGTGGAAGTAGCGAATAACGTGAACCTGTGGTGGGCGAAAGTGATTCGATAGTACCTTTGAATTTTTCATTCGGGAAAGCATCAACTTCTATAAACACTGCTTGTCCAATCTTAAAGTTGCCAATCTGTGTTTCTTTAAAATTTGCAATCACCCATTTTTCCTCGGCTTTGTTCAACAAAAAAGCCAAAGTTTGCCCAGCTTGTATCAATTGACCTTCCTGAATGGTCTTTTTACCAATTTGCCCATCAAAAGGTGCAGTGATAACCGTATATCGAATGTCCAATTCCTGTCTTTGAACAAGTGTTTCTTTAATTTTTATCTCTGCCTGTATAGCATTATGTTGAGCTCTGAAATCATTAAGTTTAGATTCTGCTACTTCTAAAGAAGCTTTAGCCTGATCATAATCTGACTGTGCAATGGATAAAGAAGCACTGATGTTGTCGAATTTTTGTTGTGTGGTAGATTCATCCGCCAGTAGATTTTTATAACGGTCAAATTCTTTTTGCTGTTGGTTCAATCTCGCTTTTGCTCCTGCTAATTGTGCTTTTATAACCTCAATACTTTTAAGTTGCGTTTCTTCGCTCGCCGTCAAAATCGGTAATTTAGCGTGTGAACTCATGAGTTCTGCTGATGCAGCATCTTTTTTCAGTCCATACTCGTCCAACTCAATGACAACAAGTGTATCACCTTTTTTAACAAGCTGATTGTCCTTGTAATATATTTTACTGATATAGCCACCCACTTTTGCGTTTATGGGCGACAAGTAAGCATCTACCTGAGCGTCGTTGGTCTGTTCATAGCGATATCCTTTAAAGAAATAGATAGCTCCCCAAATAATGATCCCTATGAATAATGCAATACCAAACCATTTGGTCAGGCCTACAACAATTTTATCTGTTTTATTTTTGTTCATAATAGTTGTATTAAAGAATTCCTACAATTGTCAATAGTCTGATATGGCTTACTTTTACGTTTGTCTGTGCTGTTATCAGATTGAATTTTGCTTCCAGTAAAGCATTTTCTGCCTCCAAAAGATCGGTCAGTAGCGATTCCTGGTTTAAGTAGCTACTTCTGATGACACGAACGGTCTCGGTGCTTTTGATGATATTTTGTTCAGCCGTTTCCACGCTCTCCAAAGCCTGTTGCTGCTGTAAATAAGCTTCTTTTACTTGAAGAGAGATTTCGTCCTTCTTCATCTCTGCTTTTTCTATAGCTTGATTGTTAACAACTTGGGCACGAGCAATGGTGTGTTTACTTTTGTACAAATTATCAATAGAATATTGTACTTTAATTCCTGTCTGACCAAATCCCCACAAGTCGTTGGAATACGGATAAAAGGAAATCTGTGGATAGTTGTAATTATAGTTAGCGTACAAAGAAACTTTGGGTAATTGCATAGCCTTTACCTGTTTAATGTTCAATTCACTCACCTTAATATCGCTTGTCACCATTTTGAACTCGGGTGATTCATTAAAAGCAATGTTTACATAATCATTGTAGTCACCGTCTGTGATAGCGTTTAATTCAATTGTATCTTCGTATTTGATTGCTAACCCCATATCATTTTCACGTCCCATCAGAATATTGAGCCGTTGTTTGGTGATTTCAATCTTTTTTGTAACATCAGAAAGATTAAGTTCCAGTTGAGACAATTTCACGGAGGTTCTCAGTACATCACTCTTTAGTACGGTACCGTTTTTATGCAAACTTTCTATCAATCTCAATTGTTTTTTTTCTGCTTCAATCTCTGCATGAAGAAAATCATAGAAATGCAAAAACTTATACAAATCAAAATAAGCAACTGCGACATTATATTTTACACTATGCTTTTGCAGATCCACTTCATATTGTTTTCGTGTATCCTCTTCCTTTTTCATGGCAATGTTTCTTTTGTCTTTACCACCATTGTACAGATTAAAGTTCAAGTTGTAGCCTACTCCGTATCCATAGCCTTTTACAGGCACATCCTGTGGAGAAGAGAATAATCCATTGTTATAAATCAGAAATTTGGAGTTGAGTTTTACGTCTCCACCTACCGAAAGTTCCGGTAATAAACGATCTTTGGCTTCCAATATTTCTATTTTACTCTGCTGAAGATTTAGGTCGGATAGTTTTAGTTGTCGATTATTCGTTTCAGCAACTTTCCATATTTCTTCCAAACTTAATAATTGTTCATTTTCTGTATGCTGAGCGTAAATATTGGGTGCAAATAACAGTAACAGTATGCCCAAAATCGGAACTGTATTATATTTTTCATTAGTTTTGTTTTCATAAATGATTGGCTTCTTTCTCTTTTCTAACCATTGTTTTAACATCCTTTTCAATTCATAAAAAGCAAAGCTTAAATCGACCATTGGCATCAAAGGACTCGAATAAGCACAAGCCAACCAGTAGATATAAGCTTTATCAATAATTTCTTCATCTGCACTAGATAATTTATATTCAGATTTTTCGGCTTGTTTTTCAAGTTCAAAATCCTTGTCAGGTTTTATAATTTTATGTTTCATAATGATTCTGCTATTATTAACAAAGCAAAATTATTCAACACACCTAACCTTTATTTTATATAATTAGCCTAAAGTTTGCTATATTTGGCCATATGGAGATTCTTAGCCAATTAATAACTATTGTGGATCAAAATCCTGACTCCATCCTCGTGATGCGACAGCAAACTGAACAGCGTTTGCCTGCTCATCAGCACGATAAGGCTCAGTTATTATTGGTTTATGGAGGAATTGCTTATTTACAAACAGACGCAAAAGATTTCTATATTCCGTCTAATCATTATATATGGATACCTAAAAACTACCCTCACAATTTGATGTTTAATACACAGGATTTATACATTATCAACATCTATTTTCCAGATGAAAAAGCAGATAGTTTTTATGATGAACTGGGTATTTATCCTGTTAGTAAGCTTCTGGCAGAAATGCTCTCATTTAGCGAGAAATGGCAAGGTGATTATTACAAAGGATCATGGGAATTTGAATTTCTATCCACGCTTAAGAATGTATTATCAAAGGAAAATCTCAAAAAATTCTCCATTCAACTTCCCACAACGGACGATCAGCGGCTCAATGCCATAATCGACAGTTTTAGAAACCGATTAAATGAAAATCTAAGCTTAAATAGTTTTGCTCAGCAATCGGGAATGAGTGTGAGAAGTCTGACCAGATTATTCCAAACGAAATTGCATATCACTTTTGTTCAATACTTAAAGATGCTGCGTATTATCAGAGCGATGGAATTAATAAAAGATACAGATCTGAACATGACGGAGATAGCCTATGAAGTCGGTTATTCGAACATATCTGCTTTTAGTAATAATTTTCAGCAACTGACCAACATGAGACCTACTGAATTTAAGACCAAATAAGAAGTACGGCTATAGATTTATTAGCTATAATTTTCCCCTAAAAAGTTAATAGATCACTTAATTTAAATGATCTATTGGTGGTTGGCAAGCTATGCAATATTATCCTTAAATGGACTAACACTTATTTCTATCAACAACTTTTCAAAAAAGAAATAGAAACCAAACGTATTCCTAATTTTCTTAGGTTCATTTTCAAATTGTAAGTCAGCTTCAGGTTTTAACTTTTCATAAATATCCCAAACTTCTTGTTCATCCTTTTGATAAAATCCGATGTGGAAATTTTCCGGATATTCAGGCGTATTTTCTTTGTGGTTCAGTTCCTGTCCCCAAATAACTAAGGCGAAATTATTGCCGTTTTCCAGAACTGCCATTTTGCTGTTTCTATTCACAATTAAACTAAAACCCAGGTGTTTTGTAAATAAATTTACAGCTTTATCTACGTCTTGCACAACGATGTTAATGTGATTTAAATTCATTTTATTCTTATTTTGATTACAGAACAAAATTACTTTTCCGGCATCAGGCTAAATTGGATAAATCGGTCGTTTTCATTTTTATTTAAAATAATTGGTTTTACTCCTGCAAATTTTTTCACTTCCCTTATAAAATGTGATTGGTCTGCATAATCGAGTTGGGGGTAGAAATCTCCATTTTTTAGTTGTTTTAATGAGTTGGAGAAACGGATTATATTTAGATAGGATTTAAGCGTTACGCCCAACCATTTGTGGAAATAACGATTCATTTGTCTGCTACTCCAAAAAATATTTTCTTCGAGTTCTTTTACCGTAATTTCTCCTTTAGAAGCATGAATGCGTTTAAATAACTTCTTTTTTCGGTCGTCTATTTCTTTGGATAATAACGAAGAAATAACCTTTGTAGTTTTATGGTAAAATTGATTAAAATCATTCAGATCATCTCTTGAAAATCCCCAGTACCCTGTCTGAAGTGTTTTCTTGATGTTATTTAAATCTGCAAAAGATTGGTTGAAAATATATTCGGCAGCAATGGGATAAAAGCTTATTGCAAACATTGTAGATTTGGGAAATGGAGGTTTGGTGATTGGAGCAGAACATATTCCGGAAATGAAAATTTCAAAATTTCCATTTTCATCAGCTAGCAGAAATAAATCTATTTTTCCATCCGGAACTATAATGCCTTCTTTTTCTTCATCAGAGTTGTTTTTTACCATCCAAATGCTTTCCACTATATCTATTAGTGGTTCATCGGGTTTGAGACAGATATATTCTAATTTATTTCTTCGCAAATTCATCTATAATTGTTTGAGTACAAAACTATGAATTTATAGACCTACCTTATATCAGTTAAGATGAAATGCCAATAAGGCGAAGAATATCAAAAAACTATCATTATAACCTGATATTTATTACGTAGTATCTAAATGTTATCAATATTATTTTTTAAGAGAACCTTTTTTAAACAAATTTCTTAATACTCATTATGTATCCCAAATGCAGATCCTAGTGATAATTTTTGTACGCAAAAGCATCTTGTATAGAAATTTGATGAAAGCCAATACCAGTGATGCTTTTGTTGTAGCGGATAAAGATGCCGTTTTCGAAATCATTAATTGTGCGCTCAATTTTTGAAGTCAAAAATGATTTAAGTTCATCTGCTTCTTGTCGAGAAACTGATTCTGTTGGTTTTGTTCTCGATTGGTATTTTTTAAACAACTCATCTGAAATATATCCTTGTAGGGGAGAACCTATGTAAATAAGTTTTTGTTGTGTTACAATGATGTGTCCGATGTTCCAAATAATGTTGTTGTTAAAACCGACTGGAATCCTATTGAGTTGGTATAATGAATATTTGTAAAAAAAATCTAGATATAACTTTCGGCTTGTTTTTCACGTTTAAAACAGGGTTTTCATTTTTCTTTTTTGAATTTGCAAATATTCTCTTTAGCATCAAGAATAGATATGCTTGTAAAAGTCCTAACAAAAGTAAAAATTATGATTAAAGCTATAGTTTTGACAATTGGACTGTAAACAATAATTATCATTATGACACAGAAACGATGAATCTATCTTTCATGATGTGAGACCAACTTAATTTAGATAAATGTCAGGGCTTCGCTATTGAGTTAATTTACAAATTACTGCACCAAATGCTGCAAATCGGAGTCATTAGAAATTCTTTCTATTTCACTTTTTATGATCTGAAGAATATCAGTTTTAATACTTCTGTAATTTTTTTCAATTTCATGTCTCATACCGTCATTGCCGTCCTCGTCTGCAAAAGAACGAATTTCCGGTATCTTTTGATAATGCTTTTCCTCCGCTGAAAGTTTTGCAGTATCAACGACAATTTCCGAATGAAAAATCTTTTGTTCTATTCTTTCATCAAAATTATCCGAAACAGCACCTACAAAAAATCCCTGAGTCAAGGTTGAAATCTTAGATGCAGGAATCAGACTGTCTAGTTGCGTGGAGATAGATGTCGAGGTATCATTCCTGTTAATGGATATACTTTGTCTCTTCTGTAGAACCTTACCAAATCTTTCGGATAAAGCCTTTGCTGTTTCACCAACCACCTGTCCGCTGAAAATGTTTCCGACTGTGTTCTGAATGACCTTACTTTCTTTATCACCATAGTCCCGGGTAAGCTGGGAAAAATCCTGAAATCCCAAGCAAACAGAAACCTTATTGCTTCGTGCTGTTGCAATAAGGTTATCAAGACCTCTAAAATAAATGGTAGGTAACTCATCAATAATGACTGAGCTTTTCAGTTGCCCTTTTTTATTGATCAGTTTTACAATTCTTGAGTTGTAAAGCCCCAGTGCCGCAGAATAGATATTCTGACGGTCAGGGTTATTACCGACACACAATATTTTTGGTTCTTTCGGATTATTAATATCCAAAGAAAAATCGTCTCCCGTCATTACCCAATACAGTTGCGGCGATATCATCCTTGATAAGGGAATCTTTGCTGAGGCGATCTGTCCCTGCAATTGATCCTGTGCACCTCCCTGCCAGGCATCCATAAAAGGGGAGAGGTAGTTTTCCAATTCAGAATAGGATGTCAGAATGGTAAATACATCTTCATATTTTTTGTTCAGCAGCTCAATAGCGTGTGGAAAAGTACAGTACTTACCATCATCATAGATTTTCAAAAACCAGATAATAGCGGCCAGAAGAATAATTGGGGATTCCACAAAAAAGTCACCCTGCTTCTGTATCCAGCTTCTGTTAAGATTTAACATTATCGTGTATGCTGCTTCATAGGCATCCGAAATATCCGTCATAAAATCAGGATTTAATGGATTACAGCGGTGGCTTTTTCGAGGATTATCAAAGTTGATGATATAAAATTTTGGCTTTATGGTATAAGAATCGGAATGATGTAGAAGATGATTATAAGCGATTGTTGAAAGGTCATCAAATTTAAAATCATAGATATACATTGAAAAGCCCTTTTCGATATGTTGCCTAATGTAATTGTTGACTACAGCATAAGATTTTCCTGAACCGGGTGTCCCTAAAACAATGGTTGCACGAAATGGATTGACGACATTGATCCATCCTTGATGCCAGTGTCCTCGATAGTAGAATTTAGTAGGTAGATTGACTGAGTAGTCATTGTAAAGCAATCTAGTCTCCTGCTGAAAACTTTCATTTTCACTGTTGAAGACATCATCCATCAAATTGTTTTTCAATATACGGCTCATCCATATACCAGCCTGCATTAACAAAATATATCCTAGTCCGGTAGAAAGCAAATAGAGATATACAATAATGTCGTCGTGAAATTTTAGCAACCAGCCGTTCAAGAAAAATAATAGAAACCCAATTATGAGAGTTCGTATGATTTTGTTCCAGGTTATCTGCTCACTTTTTACGCCCTTTGTTCCAAGGCAGCTCAGACCTAAAAGTATGACTGCAAATAATTTGGTATATAAGGGATGTGAGAATAGACCTGAAGTCCGGTTAAAATTATGCAGCATCTTTGCAATGATGCCGATTGTCCACTGATGCTTATCAAAAAATCCATAGCAAAACCAGTAAAGATGCATCATCACAACGATAATGCTTACCGCTCTCATGAATCCCATAATTTTAGCTAATCCCCTTACGTCATCTTCTCCTTGCATTTTCTTTACATTAAATGTTAGGACTGGAAATTATTTACTAAGTAGATACTATGGTATATCTGGGAATATTTGTAAATAAATGGCGCTATTTGGCAGTCCAAACTCAAACAAAGTTGGTAGGAAGCGGTAGAAATTTATAAAGATGAAACTGATCTATATTGAACTTGGCTATGAGACTTGTATCGTTCCAAAAATACTATTGAAAAACGTTGTCAGTTTATATTAGACCTTATCTAGTTATTTCTTTTTTCTCATTTTTCTTTTCTTCATTCTGCTGGCAAATTCAATTTCTTCATAATCATTTTCATTACTTACAGGCGGAAGAATTCCACCAAAGGATTCGAAAAAAGAATCTCCGCTACTTTCAACTGCATTGAAAAGATGATGACTGTCTTGAGTAGGTTTTAGATGAAAAATATGTTGATCATTCATTTCCTTATCTCCCGTCTCACTTGGCTTATTCCATTGATCATTAAAAACATTCGCTGAACATTCCTTTCCCAAACGTGATCCATTCCAAACTGTTTTAGATGGATGGTCAATAAATGTCATTCCATAAATTCTTCCTTCATTATTTTTACGGATCACTGTATCAACTCCTTCTTTCTGTAATTTTTTTGTGAATGATTTTTCATCGTTTGAAGATTGTACTGTCAATACGATTTTTTCTTTTAGCTTTTCCCTCACAGGAAGACTTTTCATTCTTTTTATGGAAGACTCAAAGTGCCTTTCCAAAGAATCAAGACCAGCCTTTTTTCCAAACAGCGATGCTTTAAAAGGATGGCCTGTCTTTTTGCCATTCCGGTCTGTTGGAAAGTACAGTAAACCTTTTTGCAAATGACCGTGCAGTTCTCCTTCCACTTTTTCCGCAGTAATATTGAAAAGAGTGAGCAGGGCATTGTATTCCCCCAACGACTGAAATTGATATTGAGAACTAATATGTCTTACCACTGAGGCAATCTGACTTTTAATATCGCCTCTGTTATAATCGACCGCCTTAAAAATCGGGCTGTTCAACTTATTTTCTTTTTCCAGGGCAGATATTAATCCGAATTTCTCTTCCAGTTCACGGCATACTTTCATTGACCGAACCTTTTCGAATTTATCAGAGATTTTTTTACCATCCTCATCGACGTAAACAGAAACGATGTGGATATGACTTCTGTCTATATCCGTATGTTTAAATACTACGAAAGGCTGTTCGCCATAGCCCATTTCCTGCATATATTTCTGGGCGATTTCCGTATACTGCTGATCAGATACGTGATCTTTAGGATCAGGATTTAAAGAAATATGCAGCGTATGTTTTTCTGTATTTCGATTGGCTAATAAATAAGGCTCAAAAGATTTTGCGAGCTGACTTACCGTGTACTTTCCATCTGCCGTTTCAATAATTTTGTTAGTCAGCAGAATTTTTCCTTTCTCCTTCTCTATTTTCAAATTATTGTAGGACAATGTACCGAACAAATTGCTGCTTCTACCAATTTTCGCAATCATATTATTCGTCTTTCTTAAGATGTTTTTGATTAAATTCTTCAGTCAGTTGAACTACTTTTTTGAATATTTGCACCATTTCTATAGTCTGCTTTTCCAATTTAAAAAGTAAAGCCGCCGCTTTTTTCTCAGAAAAATGAGTGTATAGCAGTTTAACAATCTGATTGTAATTAATACCGACCGCACGGAACTGGCTGTGAAATGAGGTAAGCCTCATATAAAAATCAATCGTTCCTTTATCCAATTTCACAGTTTTTATCGTCTTTTCAAAGATGCAGGATGTTATAAAATGAGCTTTGACGGTCATTCCTGATCGGTCAAAAAGTTCAAGAAACCGGGAGTGTTCGACCTCATTAAAAGAGATCGTATATCTAATTTTAGCAGGATCAGCTTTTGGGCGACGACCTGTCTTTTTTGGGGCTTTTCCATTTTCATTCATAATGATCTAATTTAATTTTATAAAACAACGACTTCGGAGATTGTTTCTAGGCTCCCTGCAAGGGCAAGTTGTTTTCAGCAGCCGAAAAGGTTTCGAGATGCTGAAAACACAACTTGCCCCTTTCAGGTGAAAGGAAATCTCTTCAGTGAAATAGATTATTGCCATCTCTCAATTAAACGCTACAATTTCCTAAGACTCCTCAGTCTCTTGCAAACAAAGTAAGCCACTACAGCTCACATTTGCTGTACAGAGAATTTGGCCAAAGGCGGACAAGTAAAGACAAAAAATACCAATTGAAAAGCATTGAAATATAAACAGTATTTATTTGTACCTGATGGAAGGCAGTAGCGCCTAATTGCAGATTTGACAGAAATCTTGAACTTTTGAAATCCAGCATTCTTGCATTCCGGCATTCCAGCCGTCTGGATATCATTGGTGAGAGATAGCAGCAAGACAGTCAATCTATCAGGATAGCAATGCAGTATTCATTCAGTACTGATGTAAGCCAGTACATCGATCAGGAATCTCGTACAGTATTAGCGATAGCCAAATAGCCTGCTAGAAGTCATTACTGCTTAAAAGACTGCACCGTTCATCCCATCAAATATGTTTAACTAAAAATCAATAAAATGAAAACAAAAAAACAACCCACAGTTGTTGCATTTTCAACTCAAAAAGGAGGAGTAGGAAAAAGCACCTTTACAACACTCATTGCGAGTCTTCTTCATTATCAAAAGGGATATCAAGTTGCTGTTTTTGACTGCGATTTTCCGCAATACAGTTTACTACAAATGCGAGAACGAGACCTAAAAATGGTGATGCAGAATGAGACTTTAAAAAAGATGGCTCACAAACAGTTTACGAGTATCAATAAAAAAGCGTATCCCATTTTTCAGAGTAAAACCGATAAGGTTTTAGAAGAAATGGAAGCTTATGTTAACGGCTCAGAGATTATACCTGATGTCATCTTTTTAGATTTACCGGGAACCGTTAATACGGCAGGTATTTTAAGGACCCTGGTGAATGTCAATTATATTTTTTCTCCTATTACTGCGGATCGTGTAGTATTGGAGAGTACGTTAAGTTTAACTGATGTTCTTACCAATGTTTTGATGAAAGAAAATCAAACAGGGATTAAGAGTATTCATTTGTTTTGGAATCAGGTAGATGGAAGAGAAAAATCGATTCTTTACAAAAATTACAGTAAGGTAATTATAGATTTAGGGTTACATCTTATGGAAACAACAATTGCAGACAGTAAAAGATTTCGGAAAGAAGGAGAGTCATTGGCAAAGACTGTTTTCCGTTCGACATTGCTGCCTGCAGATTCTAAGCTGCTAGCTCAATGCAGGCTGGACAAGTTTATAGAGGAATTTTTAAGAATTGTAAAATTATAAGCGTATGGAATATGAAAAAAATAATAGGGAAGATAATGGCATTGATGAACAATATCTGATGTCCATTATGGCAGGAAGTCCAGACAAAAAAGTTCTTGCGCAGACTGATGATCCTCCAACGGAAAAAGGTACAACAAAAAATAGACTGAAGAATAAGAGGCCCTCAGATGTTAGCTATGTCGAGCAGTTTCTAACCCATCATACGATGACTAAGCGGGGTGATAAAAGTATTTATATCCGTCCTGAATATCACGAACGTCTCTCCCGGATTATCCAGATTATCGCCGATGATCAGATTTCTTTGTATGCTTATCTGGATAATATCCTGGCGTATCATTTTGAAATGTTTGAAAAGGAAATCACTGACGATTTCAATAGCAAATACCGACCAATTTTTTAATTATCAAGTATGGAACAGATTATAATAATAGGATTATTAATCGCGATCATTCTGCTGCTGATTGAAAAAAGGTCAAAGAAGCGAAATGACTTTGAGCAGGTCGTCAAAAAAAATAAGAAGTTTGACATTTTAATGGGTGAGATAAAAGATGACCAAAGACTTTCATTGCCAATTGATAGCCTTAAAAGCCAGAATCAACATCTTAATGAGAGCGCCGGTATTTTTGATTCAGAAACCAGAGGTGATGAAGTAGCAGTCTCTGCTGTAAGTAAAAACTTGGAGGAGCTTTTTGCAGGCAGTTTTGACTTGGGAGATGAAGAAGAAGAGTGGCGCCATGATGGTGATTTAAAAATTGAGAGCGGTTTTGCTTCAGGGGTTACCTTTCAGGAATTAAGTACTGTGGGGCGGTTGCTTCAGGACGAAGTTTCGGAGCCCGCTTTGGATGAAGAAGCAGTCAACATTATTCGCAAAATAGAGGGAACGGAGCTTTTCAATCTTTTAGAGAACTCATTGGAAGGTGCTTCATTGAAGGTTGCCAGACTCTTACAACGAAGTAATTCGGAAAATCAGAGCGTTGATACTTCCAGACATAATGATGATGTAAAAGGTTTCGATATTGGGGAATTTGTTTAGGCAGATTCCCTTTTTTTTGATGAATGGCAGGAGTCTATCTGGTATTTTCTATCATTTATTACAAGAAATGGTGTCTTCTGAAGCCAAAGAGGTACGCTCAAAGACAAGAAAAAAATACCTCGTTTTTCCAGAACAAATTTGTTTCCGAGACCTGCAGAGCGCAGTGTTCCAACAAATTAAAATTCAAGAAATGGAAAAACAAAGAAGAAAATTGCTGTATGCAATTTTAACATTGGTAACATTTAATTCAGTTTTTGCCCAAGGTAATGGTTCAGCGGGAATCAATGAGGCGACACAGATGGTTACCTCTTATTTTGAACCCGCTACCCAATTAATTTATGCTATTGGTGCGGTAGTAGGGTTAATCGGCGGTGTAAAGGTTTACAACAAGTTCAGCAGTGGTGATCCAGACACCAGTAAGACCGCTGCAAGCTGGTTTGGAGCATGTATCTTTTTAATTGTTGCGGCGACAATTCTGCGCTCATTCTTCCTTTAAATCATGATTATGAATACCTATCATATCAATAAAGGAATAGGGAAGACGGTAGAATTTAAAGGTCTTAAAGCACAGTACCTTTTTATTTTCGTCGGTGGTTTGCTTGGGGTATTGATCTCTGTCATGATTATGTATATGATTGGTGTCAATACTTATCTCTGTCTCATTCTGGGGGGATTCATTAGTGGACTTCTCATCTGGCAGACTTTTACGCTGAACGGAAAATACGGAGAACATGGCTTAATGAAATTAGGTGCCTGCAGAAAGCATCCTAAGTACATCATTAGCCGTAAGAGTATTTACCGGTATCTGAAAGCTAACTCTAAAAAAGCAGGCGTATGAGAAATTCTTCCAAGGTAGCAACGTTGGAAAGTAAATTTCCATTGCTGGCGATTGAAAATGGCTGTATTATATCAAAGGACGCCGATGTTACGGTTTGCTTTAAAGTAAAACTTCCCGAACTGTTTACCGTTGCTTCCGCTGAGTATGAAGCGATGCACTCTGCATGGTTCAAAGCTATTAAAACGCTTCCTGACTATACGGTAATACATAAACAGGATTGGTTTATCAAAGAGAACTACAATCCTGACCTATCGAAAGAAGACCAGAGTTTTCTGTCAAAATCATTTGAAAGGCATTTCAATGAGAGACCGTTTTTAAATCATTACTGCTACCTGTTCATCACGAAAACCAGTAAGGAGAGAATGCGT
This sequence comes from Chryseobacterium sp. MHB01, assembly GCF_034651565.1. Classification (NCBI taxonomy): domain Bacteria; kingdom Pseudomonadati; phylum Bacteroidota; class Flavobacteriia; order Flavobacteriales; family Weeksellaceae; genus Chryseobacterium; species Chryseobacterium sp. MHB01. Next base: position 394,022 of record NZ_JAYEDA010000001.1, read on the forward strand.
ATGCAGAGTAACTTTTCATCTCTGTGCAGAGGTAAGCTGATTCCAAAAGAGATTAAGGATAAAGAAGTCATCCATCGATTTCTAGAAGCTGTGGACCAGCTGGAGCGGATAATGAATGACAGCGGCTATATTCATCTCGAAAGGATGAATGAAGATGAGATATCAGGAACGTCAGAAAGCTCAGGTTTACTAGGACAGTATCTGACGTTATCCCGTGAAGCCAATCCGTCATTGCAGGACATTAAGTTGGGATCTGAAGAAATGCGGATTGGTAACAACCGTATCAGTATGCATACGTTGTCTGACACCGAGGATTTGCCTGGAACCGTATCCTCGCACAGCCGTTATGAAAAGTTAAGCACAGACCGCAGTGATTGCCTGCTGTCGTTTGCTTCCCCCGTGGGACTTTTGCTTAGCTGCAATCACATGTATAACCAGTATTTGTTTATTGACAACAGTGATGAAAATCTTCGACAATTTGAAAAATCAGCGAGGAATATGCATTCACTCGCAAGATACAGCAGAGCCAATCAGATCAATAAAGAGTGGATCGAAAAGTATTTGAATGAAGCACATTCTTTTGGGTTACAATCTATCCGGGCTCATTTCAATGTGATGTCATGGTCTGATAATCCCGCTGAACTAAAACAATTAAAGAATGATACAGGAAGTGCATTAGCACTGATGGAATGCAAACCCCGCCACAACACAACGGATACAGCGACCTTATATTGGGCGGGAATTCCTGGCAATGCGGGGGACTTTCCAAGCGAAGAAAGCTTCTATACTTTCATAGAACCGGCATTATGTTTTTTCGCCGAAGAAACAAATTATCAGGATTCTCCATCCCCTTTTGGGATCAAAATGGCTGACCGTTTGACCGGAAAGCCGATTCATTTGGATATTTCGGATCTGCCGATGAAGCAGGGGATTATTACCAATAGAAACAAATTCATCCTCGGACCTTCAGGCAGCGGTAAGTCTTTCTTTACGAACCACATGGTGCGTCAATATTATGAACAGGGTGCTCATGTTCTTTTGGTTGATACCGGAAATTCCTACCAGGGATTATGTGAATTGATTAAAGGAAAAACCAAAGGTGAGGATGGGGTTTATTTTACCTATACAGAGGACAATCCTATTGCTTTCAATCCATTCTATACCGATGACGGCGTCTTTGATATCGAAAAAAGAGAGAGTATCAAAACCTTGATTTTAACGCTTTGGAAAAGAGATGATGAACCACCGACCCGCTCGGAAGAGGTAGCATTGTCCAATGCAGTAAGTGGATATATTGAAAAGATAAAATCCAATGATCAGCATCCGTCTTTCAATGGATTTTATGACTTTGTCAAAGAGGATTATCAGAAAGTATTGGAGCGAAAGAAAGTCAGAGAAAAGGATTTTGACATAGCCAACTTTCTTAATGTGTTGGAGCCTTACTACAGAGGAGGCGAATATGACTATCTGCTCAATTCAGAAAAGCAGCTGGACTTGTTATCCAAGCGTTTCATTGTCTTTGAAATCGATGCTATTAAAGATCATAAAATTCTATTTCCTATTGTAACCATTATCATTATGGAAGTTTTCATCAATAAGATGCGAAGACTTAAAGGAATCAGAAAACTGATCCTCATCGAAGAAGCCTGGAAAGCCATTGCGAAAGAGGGGATGGCTGAGTATATCAAATATCTTTTTAAGACGGTAAGAAAATTCTTTGGGGAAGCCATTGTAGTAACTCAGGAGGTTGATGATATTATACAATCACCGATTGTTAAGGAAAGTATAATCAACAATTCTGACTGTAAAATCCTTCTCGATCAGCGTAAGTATATGAACAAGTTCGATGACATTCAGGCTATGCTGGGATTGACTGATAAAGAAAAAGCTCAGGTACTTTCTATCAATATGAACAATGATCCACGAAGATTGTATAAGGAAGTATGGATTGGGTTAGGTGGAACGCACTCCGCAGTCTATGCCACCGAAGTATCCACTGAGGAATACCTGGCCTATACCACGGAAGAAACAGAAAAGATGGAAGTGATGAATCTTGCATCGGAACTTGACGGTAATGTAGAACATGCCATCAAGAGGATTTCTCTCAAGAGAATCAAATCGAATACGAAAGACAACTAAATCAATTAAAATTTTACAACAATGAAACATTTAATCATTAAAACAGTAATGGTAGCATTCTTTGCTACCTTCACCTATGCAAAAGCACAATTTGTAGTAACTGACCCTGCTAATCTGGCATCAGGTATTTTGAACTCTGCCAACGAAATTGTACAGACTTCATCGACGGTATCCAACGTTGTTAAGAACTTCAACGAAGTCAAAAAGGTGTACGAGCAGGGTAAAGAGTATTACGATAAACTCAAAGCCGTCAACAATCTTGTAAAAGATGCCAGAAAGGTCCAGCAGACGGTTCTTTTAGTGGGTGACGTTTCTGAAATGTATGTCAATAATTTCGGAAAAATGCTGAATGACCCCAACTTTAACGCGCAGGAATTGGCATCTATTGCCAATGGTTATTCTGCTCTTCTTACGGAAAGTACGGAACTACTAAAAGAACTGAAAGAAATTATTACTTCAAATGGCCTATCGCTTAACGATAAGGAAAGAATGGATGTTATCGACCGGGTTTACAAAGAGGTGAAAGCTTATCATAATCTGGTACGCTACTACACTAATAAGAATATTTCGGTAAGCTATCTGAGAGCAAAAAAACAGAACAATACCCAAAGGGTGTTAGATCTCTACGGAACCTCCAATCAAAAATACTGGTAAAATGGAACCGAGCAACTTACACGAAGTATTGCGTTCCGTTTACGAAGAAATGATGCCTATGTGTGCGGATATGGCTGCTGTGGCAAAAGGAGTCGCAGGATTGGGTGCTTTATTCTATGTGGCATTGAAAGTTTGGCAGTCGTTGAGCCGTGCGGAACCTATTGATTTGTTTCCTATGCTGAGACCTTTTGCCATTGGCATCTGCATTATGTTTTTCTCAACATTGGTTTTAGGAGGATTAAATGGTGTTATGAGTCCCATTGTTCAGGGAAGTCATTCCATGTTGGAAAACCAGGTATTGGATATGAATGAACTACAGCAGAAAAAAGATCTTTTAGAGCGGGAAGCCATGCTCAGAAATCCAGAGATGGCTTATCTGATTTCTAATGAAGAATTTGACAAAAAGCTGGAAGAACTTGGCTGGTCGCCATCTGATTTGGTCACGATGTCGGGAATGTATATTGAGAGGGAGATGTTTGCGATCAAGAAAGATATCAGAGATGGTTTCCGTGAATTTCTTGAAATCCTTTTTCAGTCAGCAGCATTGGTCATTGATACCATCAGGACCTTCTTTCTGATCGTTCTTTCAATCCTCGGACCAATCGCATTTGCGATTTCCGTCTGGGATGGTTTTCAGACCACATTAACCCAGTGGCTGACAAGGTATGTCAGTGTTTATTTATGGCTTCCGGTTGCTGACATATTCAGTGCTATTCTGGCCAAGATACAGGCTTTGATTTTAGAACGGGATATTGAGATGCTCGCAGACCCCACTTTTATTCCTGATACTTCCAATACCGTGTACATTATCTATATGGTAATCGGTATCATAGGCTATTTTACAGTACCAACTGTTACGGGCTGGATAATTCAGGCAGGAGGAGCAGGCAATTTCATGCGTAATGTGAACCAGACCGCTACAAAGTCTGGTAATGTTGCGGGCGCTGCAGCAGGTTCTGCAACAGGTAATATTTCGGGAAGATTATTAAAATAAAAAATACAGTTCTATGGAATTTAAAACTTTAAGAAATATTGAGAGCAGTTTCAAGCAGATCCGATTATTTACGTTTGTTTTTGTGGTGTTATGTTTTGGTGTTGTGGGCGTAGTGGTATTTAAATCTTACCAGTTTGCCGAAGAGCAGCGGCAGAAGATTTATGTGCTGGATAACGGTAAATCCCTGATGGTAGCGCTTTCACAGGATATGTCGATCAATAGGCCGGTTGAAGCTAGGGAGCATGTGAGAAGATTTCACGAATTGTTTTTCACGATAGCGCCTGACAAGAATGCCATTGAAAGTAATGTCAAGAGGGCCTTCAATCTGGCTGACCAATCCGCATTTAACTACTATAAGGACCTCCAGGAAAAAGGATATTACAACAGAATCATTTCCGGTAATATCCAGCAAAGAATTGAAGTGGACAGTGTTGTTGCGAACTTCGACAGCTATCCTTATGATGTAAGAACTTATGGCAGGCAGTTTATTATCAGATCCAGTAATCTTACGATCAGAAATTTGGTCACGAACTGTTCTTTGGTTAATTCTGTAAGGTCTGACAGCAATCCACAGGGGTTTACGATAGAAAAATTCAACGTGATTGAAAACAAAGATGTAGAAACTGTCGAACGCTAACATGACCGCAATGAAAAAATTAAGAGATACAATCGAACATTATGTTTTAAAGACGGAGAATCATTGGAAGGTTCTCCCTATAAGCGAAGCAAAGATTGCTAACCAAAGTTTTCTTTGGCGGTTATGTACTGCTAACAATCATTGTTATTGTCAACGTCTTTATTTCAACAGGTCAAAGAAGAAATACCATGTCGATCCATCACATTGACGGAATTTCTAAGAAGACTATAGAAAGAAGTTCAGGACATAATGATACAGTAAACTCACCAGCAAAAGAATAGAGCATGAAAGATCCAAAGAAAATTAAAATCACAGAAAATGATCTTCCTCAAAATTCCAATGACTTGGGTAATCATCCGAAAGCCCAATGGGAGAGAGTGAAGAAGCCGGTTATTTATTTCCTGATTGCTGTCGTTTGTGCAACTTGCTTTTACCTTATTTTTAAACCAAAATCCAATACTACTTTAGTTGAAGAAGCAGGTTTTAATGCTGCTATTCCACAGGCAAAGGATGGACAGTTGCAGTCGGATAAGCAAAAGGCTTATGAGCAACAGCTGCTGGAGCAAAAAAATGAAGAGAAAAGAAATACGATAACCACTTTATCGGACTATTGGAATAACCAGGGTACTTTAAATTCGAATATTAATACTTCTGCTTTACCATCTAATACGAGTACTCTTCAGCAATCCGATCAGAATGCTATAAACAGTTATCGTAATGCACAGCAGACTTTGAGTTCGTTCTATGGCCGGGATGATCAGGAAGTCAATAATCTGAGGAAAGAAATTTCAAGGTTAAAGAATGAAGCGATGCAGAACAATGCTGTTCCAGCAGGTCTTGGAATGAACGATCAGTTAGAACTGATGGAAAAATCGTATCAGATGGCAGCCAAATACTTTCCGACAACTCCAAGACAGGAAGAGTCTGCACCAAAAGAAGAGCCTAACAAATCTACTGAAAAGAAAGTTAAACTGACTTCAGTAAGACCTGCACATTCCAATATTGTTTCCTCATTATACAGAGAGCCGTCAGACAGTGCTTTTGTGGCAGGTTTGAATCAAAATAGGTTTTATAATGTTCAAAATGAAACGGTAATTTCAGGTCAGTCTAAAAATGCGATAAAAGGTATTATCTATGAGACTAAGACTGTAGTCAATGAAAGTACACTATCCATAAGACTGATCGAGGCGTTGCAGGTAGGGCGTACAGAACTTCCTCCGGGCAGTTTGCTTATCGCTTCAGGTAAATTTCAGGGTGGGCGACTTCAGTTAACAATATCCTCCATTCAATATAAGGGCAGCGTCTATCCTGTAGAAATCAATATCTATGATAATGATGGGCAATTGGGGTTATATATTCCGTATTCACCGGAGCAAAATGCGGTCAGCGATGTTGTTGCCAATATGAGCCAGACTTCCGGTACCAACATTATGATGACTCAATCAGCTAGCCAGCAGGTTGCTTCCGATTTAAGCAGGAGTGTTGTACAAGGGTTGTCCGGTTATTTTCAAAAAAGGGTGCGGCAGCTAAAAGTAACTGTAAAAGCAGGCCATCAGGTCTTGCTGGTACCGAAAAATAATTAATCAAAAAATTAAAAAATGAATACACAAAAGAGCCATTATATTTTCATTATTCTGTTTCTGCTGTTTATGAGCAGAGCATTTGGTCAGGATTCCGTGATGACCTATGTTTCATTGGAAGGGGCAAAGCTGGAACCTTTCAGGATGGAGGTGACTTACAGTAAAACCACGCATGTGATTTTTCCTTCCGCAATAAGATACGTCGATCTGGGAAGTGATCTTTTGGTTGCTAATAAAGCTGAACCCATCGGAAATGTTCTTCGGGTTAAGTCTGCTGCCAGGGATTTTGAAGAGGAAACCAATTTTTCTGTCATTACAGAAGATGGAAAATTTTACAGTTTCGATGTCTTTTATAGCGCATATCCTGATGTCCTCAGTTACGATCTTGTAAAGATGCAGAGAAGCATTGAAAGGGAATATTCAACTGATGTACTTTTTGAAGATCTCAAGGGAAGCTCTTCATCACTTACAGAATTGATTATGGAAAGTCTGTTTCGAAAGAGTGGAAAAACTATTAAACATATTGCGTCAAAGAGTTTCGGTATTCAGTTTTCTGTCCGTGCATTACACGTGAATGACAATAAATTCTACTTTACCTTACAGATTGATAACAGCAGCAACGTCGCTTACGAAAGTGAAATCGTCAACTTTAAGATCGTTGATAAGAAGAACTTAAAGAGAACTGTTATTCAAGATAAGTTATTGGAACCAATCAGAGTTTACTCTCCTTCTTTGACTGCAACTCGGCATTCCAATGTTATAGGAGTTTATTTACTGGAGCAATTTACTTTGTTAGAAGATCAGGTTTTAGAGATTGAAGTTCTTGAAAGAAACGGAGGACGACATCAAAAAATTCAGCTTGAGAATAGGGAACTGATCAACGCGAAACTGATCAATAGTTTAAATTTTAAAACCAACTAAGATGAACAGATTATTGATAACAGTGGTTTTCATTTTAACAATGAGTTCAAAGTCATTTGCACAGCAGATGATTCCGAAGCAAAAAGGATTTGAAATATCCTATTCTGTATTTCCTAGTTCTCCCGAAAAACAAAATTATGTTTTAACAGCAGGGCTTATTTCTTATGGAAAGAACGGGAATTATTTGTTTGGGCTGGCAGAATATAGCAGAAAATATTATGAGTATACCAACTACAATATCCCGATAGAAATGTTTCTGTTTAACGGAGGCTACAGTTTTTACGTATGGGGCGACTTCATGCGAAATGTTAATCTTAATATGGGAATTGGTGTTCTGGCAGGATATGAACAGGTTAATAAAGGCAATGAATTGCTATATGACGGTTCAATGCTTACCGAAACAGATCACTTTATTTATGGGGTAAATGGTAAGTTGTCCATCGAAAGCTATCTGACACCATATTTGGTTTTCCTGGTCAACGGGCAACTTAGCTATTTGAAAAATAGTCAGACGGAGCAGTTACAAGCCCTATTTGGTGTTGGAATAAGATGTAATTTTTAAAATAATATAAAATGCAAAATATACTTAATCATAAATTTAAATTATTGTTCAAGTATTTCATCATTCCAGTGATGATCTTATTACTTATACAATCATGTGAGAAAGATACTTTGGAAATTCAGCAGAATTTTCCTTTTGAGGTAGATGTGATGCCTGTTCAGAAATACATTTCTAAGGGTGAAACTGTAGAGATCAGATGTCGTATTATACCGAGTGGAAATTATGCAGGTACTACTTACTTGCTACGGTATTTTCAGTCTGAAGGAGTCGGAAGTTTGCGGTTATTTGACAATCCATCCTTTGTTCCTAATGATTTCTATCCGCTAAGTAAAAAGGAGTTCAGGTTATACTATACTTCCGAATCTTCAGTCTCTCAAAGTTTTGATATTTGGATTTCGGATAATATGGGTAATAAGCAGGAAGTAAATTTCCAGTTTAATCCTCAAAGTGTAGGAACTTTATAAGAAATCATCGTTTAAAATTTCAGGCTATTTCATCAGAAATAGCCTTTTGTTTTAGATCTATGGTTATCTGATATAACCTTACTATGTCTGTGTAACCTTTTTGAGAAAATTGATGTAAGCTAATTTTTTCAATAGGGTTACTCCCTATGATGTGCGAAAAGACTTTGCCGACCAAAGGAAGGGATTGTCTTTTCGCCAAATTTTAAATAAGCGACAATGAAGGATTGTCGCTTACTCTAGTAATTGTAAAACTTATTCAAAGATGTCCTTCATCGGCAAACGACATATAATCTGTTGAAGTTAGAATACAATGATCTAATAATTTAATATTTAAAAACTCTGATGCACTTTTTATGCTCAGAGTAATTTTTAAGTCTTCCGGTGAGGGTTTTAAATTTCCTGATGGGTGATTATGTGCAACTATAATGGCAGTTGCATTGCACAATAGGGCTGCTTGCATAATAATTCTTACATCAACTATCGTTGAGGTAATTCCTGATTCGGATATTTTCTTTATCCCTAAAACTTTGTTTGCCTGATTTAGATATAATGCAAAGAACGATTCTCTATAATCTATTTCATCAGGGTCAAAGTAGTGACGAAATACATCAACGGCATCACGTGAACAGCTTATTAATTTCTCAGAATTTCCTTTTCGTGAGTAGATTAATTTTATTTCATTGACAATATTAAAATCCATGTGATTGCTCTTGTACGGCAGAGACTTGGGTTTCCCGTACCTATTATATTTTAGATTTGTTTCCCATCCCTTCTCCAGCTTATCCTAAAGCCTTTCAGGCGTCACAGAATATTTTTCAAAAGAAAAACCGGAAAAAAGAAAGCAGATATGAAGTGTTGACAATGAATAATAACCAAAAGGAAACGGAATAATTGGAGGGTACCTTTAGGGAGGAAACCGTTTATGCCGTAGTCTTTTGGCGGGAAAAGCGTTGGCTGACAACAATACCTTAGCTGCCTTTTTACCGGTTTATTATGGAAAATAGTTTACAGATTTAATAAATATAAATTTAGTTTCAGATAGTGAAAATCTTAATTATTAATGAAGTTGTAGGTAGTTTTTTTACTTTGTGTTTTTTTATCTTACAAAGCCAAGTACTGCCACATACTGCCAAATGCAGCAATTTTATTTTGATATCCTTAAAATGGCATATTTACCACCATATAATATCGATATTTAGTAAAGAAATAATTTTAAATTTGTAAGTATGAGTCAATTGTCATCACATCTTTTCATTTCAATAAAGCAGTTAATCGAAAATGCTAAAAGCAGTATTGTTCGAAATATCAATACGGCTATGTTATTGACTTATTTTGAAATAGGTAAGGTAATCATTGAGAATGAGCAGGATGGAAAGGACAGAGCAGAGTATGCAAAAGAAACCTTGAAAAATCTAAGTAAACAATTGACAAAAGAATTCGGCAGAGGCTATTCAGTGGATAATTTGCAGTGGATGAGAAAGTTTTATTTAATGTATCAAAATAGAATTTCTGAAAAATACGAAACAGCGTCTCGTAATTCTGCTGAGGCTGTAATTTATGAATCAGTGTCTCGTAATTCTTTTTTCTCATTATCGTGGTCTCACTACATTCAATTAATGAAGATCGAAAACTCAGATGAGAGAAATTTCTATGAAATAGAGGCGAGCCAGAATAACTGGAGTGTTAGAGAGCTTACAAGACAATTTAATTCAGCTATATATGAAAGGTTGGCATTAAGCAGGAACGAGAAAGATTTGAAGAAGTTAGCCCAGAAAGGACAGATCATAGAAAAGCCGACCGATGTTTTAAAAAGTCACTATGTTTTGGAATTCTTAGATCTAAAAGAAGATAATCGCTATTCCGAAAGTGATTTGGAAACTGGGATCATCAATAAATTAGAGCATTTTATGCTAGAATTAGGAAAGGGCTTTCTCTTTGAAGGGCGGCAACGAAGATTTACATTCGAAGGCGATAGTTTCTTTGTGGACTTAGTGTTTTACAATCGTTTATTGAAGTGCTTCGTGCTTTTTGATCTAAAAATTGGAAAGCTGACCCATCAGGATATTGGGCAAATGCAGATGTATGTCAATTATTATGACAGAAAAGTGAAGTTGGAAGAAGAGAACCCTACCATTGGAATTATTCTTTGCAAAGAAGAGAACAAAACAGTGATCGAGTTTACACTTCCAGAAAACAACAATACTATTTTTGCAAAAGAGTATAAGGCGATCCTTCCAAGTAAGGACGAACTTAAAAAGCAAATTGGATAATTGAGTTCATAAGCCCTTGAATTCAAATTAAGGCAAAAAAGTGTCAATTTCATGCTCCGTCCCTACAAAATTTTACAAAGTATAATTAGATTTATACTGTATAATTTTAACATTCAACTGATTATTTGTATTTTAGTTGGATCTAAGAATGATGAATTTCTTCACAACAAATCTTGTTGCCGCTTTAAAAATAATAAACAAAATTATAAATTCTGTTGCTAATGCAGATTTACGGGAGGTAGTCTGTGCTAATGCATTTGTGTAGAATACTGCTTCCGAAAGCAGTATCTTTTGAGTAAATGTTAAAAGTCTGATAAACTATAGTTTTTATGTTAAGATTAATTTGCACTTCTAAGCCAAGTGTTGCAGGTAAGTACCTCAATTAATTGCGATTAATTATGCCGGATATTTTTATTTAAAAGATATCGGTCGTGGAAAGGAAACTTGAAATTAATATTAGCATTGATGAGATTATCAAAATTTTTAAAGAAGAGGAAAAAATTGAGCTAACTATAGCGGAAGCGGAACTGATTGTAGAATTTTTAAAAATGCTATCAACAATTACTATAAAGCGTTTTTTAGAACAATAATATTTTCTAAGATTTAAATATGAAAAAAGCCGATTTATATATCCGTGTGTCAACTGATGAGCAAGCAGATAAGGGATACTCACAAAGAGATCAGGAAGAGCGATTAAAACGGTACTGTGAAAACAATAACATTCAGGTAGGTCAAATCATTTATGAAGATTACTCAGCCAAGACTTTTAACAGGCCGGAGTGGATTAAATTATTGGATACGCTAAAGAAAAAAAGCTCGAAAACAAATCTGCTGCTTTTTACAAAATGGGATCGCTTCAGCAGGAACGCTGGTGATGCCTATCAAATGATTAATATACTTAGGAAAATTAACGTAGAGCCGCAGGCCATTGAGCAACCTTTAGATCTTTCAATTCCAGAAAATAAAATGATGTTGGCTATATATCTTGCTGCGCCAGAAGTCGAAAACGACAGGCGCGCTTTGAATACTTATTATGGAATGCGCCGTGCTAAAAAAGAAGGCAGATTAATGGGAAGGGCGCCTTACGGCTATGCTAACAAAATAACGGAGAACGGAAAGAAGTATATAACTCTGAAGGAACCAGAAGCTTCTAACATGAGATGGGCATTTAACGAAATGTCAAAAGGCGTATATTCAGCGAGTCAGATAATGGATATGATGAACAGAAAGGAAGGAAAATCAGTTAAGATAAGTGCTTTTCTAGCAAGTTTACGCAATACGGCATATTGTGGGAAAATTTATGTGGAGCAATTCAATGAAGAGGAGGCTCATTTTGTTAAAAGTATTCATGAACCTCTGATCAGTGAAGAACTATTCGAAAAAGTTCAATGTATAATGGATGGAAATGTGAATCCAGCCAGACCCAATGTAAAAGTATTATCTGACGATAATTTACCATTAAGAGGTTTCCTAGTTTGTCCGGATTGCGGTCATTTGATCACAGGTAGTGCATCTACGGGACGTTCCGGAAATAAGTATTATTACTACCATTGCCAGTCTCCCTGTTCATACCGGTACAAATCTGAGATTATTAATTCAAAATTTTTAGAGCTATTGCAGTCATTGGAAATGCGCGCATCTATAAAAAACTATTTAAAAAAGGTATTGAAACAAAATTTTGAAAAATTAATTAATAATCCCCAAAAGGAAAGGAAAGCAATTCTATTAGAGATAGATCGTTTAAACAGCAGATTAAAACAGGCAAGAAATAAACTGATGGAAGGGGTAATTGATGACGATGATTATTTTGAAATTAAAACCGAATGTAAAGGGCAAATTGAAAAGCTCGAAGCTAAATTAACTAAAGGAAAAGATAATAAAAAAATTGATTTTTTAAAACTACTAGACCAAGCATTATCGAACCTGGTAGATCTTGCGAAAGTCTATACTGACGGGGATATTGACGTGAAACGCAAAATAATTGGTTCGATATTTCCTCAAAAATTGCAATTTTCAAAAAATCATTATCGAACCACCCGACCTAATGTTTTACTCTCTTATATATACCAGATAAACAATGACTTAGGGACTAAAAAAAACCGGAAAGAAAGTGAATTATCACCTCTTTCCGGTCTTGTACCCAGGACCGGGATCGAACCGGTACTCCTAAGAACTGGTGTTTGAGACCAGCGCGTCTACCAATTCCGCCACCTGGGCTACTGTTTTTCCGTGTTTGAATCGGTGTGCAAATATAGAAACTTTTTATGAATACCGAAAAAAAATTAAGCAAAAAAATTAAAAATTTATCTCAAGACCATCGTAGGCAAGATGTATTCCGGATGGAAGTTGTTTGTCTTCAACATCATGCAGACCCAAATGATGACTGATGTGTGTTAAAAATAATTGCTTAGGTTTCAGTTCTTCAAATAGTTTAAGGATGTCCGGAAGGATAAAGTGTGCCGGATGCGGATCAAACTTCCTGATGCAATTTAAAATCAATACATCCAGATTCTTTAATTTTTCTTTTTCCGTTTCGGAAATAAAACCTGCGTCCGTAATATACGCGAGATTTTTAAACTTATAGCCAAAAACGGTAATTTTATAATGAATTACTTCAACCGGAGTAATTTCTGTATCTAAAACGGTAAAGGGACTGTTCTCAATTTCATGAAGCTCAAAAGCAGGAGCTCCGGGATATCTTTCATCAGCAAATGCGTAAGGAAAACGTTTTTTTACTTCATTTCCCACTCTGGAATAGCAATAGAGAGGCATGTCATTTCCTGTTTTGAAAATCAGAGGGCGCATGTCATCAAGACCGATTACATGGTCATTATGTTCATGCGTAAGCAAAGCTATATCAACCGTATTTTCTTTATTAGCAAGCATTTGCTGTCTGAAATCGGGACCGCAATCAATCAGTATTTTTTTACTTTCATCGGTGGTCACCATGACAGAAGATCTGAGACGGCTGTCTTTGGGATTTTCTGAAGTGCATACCTCGCAGGTGCAGCCAATCACGGGTACACCCTGGGAAGTTCCCGTTCCTAAAAATTTCAACTTCATTTCTTTTGAGGTTGTTTTAATTTTGGTAAATTTACGAAAAATTTAATGTCCTAATGTATCAGAAACTAACTCCTAAACAAAAAGCATTAACAATTAATCTAGATCCTACTATTTATGGTACTTTCGCGGAAATTGGAGCAGGGCAGGAGACTGTTCGGCATTTTTTTAGAGCAGGGGGAGCTTCAGGTACAATCGCTAAGGCAATGTCGGCTTACGACAAAGATTTCAGTGATGCAATCTACGGAAAAGAAGTAAAAAACCGATACGTTACCCAAAACAGGCTTCGAAAAATGCTTCGCTATGAAGTCGCTTTGATTGAAGAACGGATTTCAAGGGAAAACCACCCGAACAGAAAGTACTTTTCTTACGCCAATACTGTTACCACCATTAATTTTGATAAAACAGTAAAAGGTCACGGCTGGGTAGGAATACGTTTTCAGGCGAATGAAAATGAAGATTACAACGAAATTGTAATTCACGTAAAATTTAAGGAAAATGATGCCACGTTACAACAGGAAACCCTTGGTAATCTTGGAGTAAACCTTATTTTCGGGGCGTTTCATTATTATGACAATCCAAGGAATTTAATAGAATCTCTATACGACGATGTAGCTAAAGATAACCTTGAAATTGATATGATCGATTTCAGCGGACCGGCTTTTACTTATGTTGATAACAGGCTGATGTCTTTACAATTGGTTAAAAACGGAATGACCGATGCGGTGATTTTCAATTCAGAGGGCAACAATATGCTTCCTGCAGATGTTTTGTACAAAAAAAATATTTTTGCCGTAAGAGGAAGCTTCAGGCCCGTAACAAAGGTAAATATCGATATGCTGAAAAACGGACTCGATATGTTTCTTAAAGATGCGATATGTACAACCGACGAAACTGAAGTTCTCATTGAAATAACCATTTCAAATCTTCGTGCAGACGGCGATATTGATGAAAGAGATTTCCTGGACAGGGTAGATATTCTCGGCAAGCTCGGCTATACCGTTATCGTTTCCAATTATTCGGAATATTATCGTCTTATTGATTATTTTGCTTCCTATACAAGCGGAAATATTGGTGTTGCGATGGGGGTAAATAATCTTCTGATGGTTTTTGATGAAAGATATTATAAAGACCTCTCAGGAGGAATTCTTGAGGCTTTCGGAAAGTTCTTCAGAAATGGAATGAGAGTATATCTTTATCCTTACAAAGACCCTGAAACACATGAACTTTTAGACTCTTCTACATTAAAAGTGGAAGAAAATCTGAAGGAACTGTATAAATATTTCAAACATAACGAGCGTATTGTGGATATTACCAATTACAATCCGGAATATCTGGAAATTTACTCAAGGGATATTCTTAAAAAAATTGCATGTAATATCAAAGGCTGGGAAACACAGGTTCCTGAAGGCGTTGCAGAAATGATCAAAGAACGCGGAATGTTCGGGTATAAAGAAGAATTTTCACTAAAACAATTCTCTTAAACAATATAAAAATGTCAGAATTAAAAAAAAGACTTTTATCCATCCTGGAAAGTCCAAAACATAATACGGAAGAAAAACTTGAAAAAGTTTGCCATCTTTTAGATCAGGAAATTTCTTATTTCAACTGGACGGGTTTTTACTTTAAAAACGGAGATAAAGATGAGTTAAAACTTGGTCCTTACGTAGGAGCTCCTACCGATCATACCATCATTCCTTATGGTAAAGGGATTTGCGGACAGGTAGCCGTTTCCAATGAAACATTTGTAGTTCCGGATGTGAATGAGGAAAGCAATTACTTAAGCTGCTCCATTGATACAAAAGCGGAAATTGTTGTTCCTATTTTTAAAGACGGGAAAAACATCGGGCAGATTGATATCGATTCCCATACCGTTGATCCATTCACGGATGAAGATAAAGAATTGCTGGAATGGCTTTGCAACGAGGTTTCCAAGATTTTATAGTTAAAATTTTTGCCTAAAATAGAGACTCCGGCCCGAAGGGCCGGAGTCTCTTAGTTTTCGTTCTTTTTCTTTCGAATTTTTACCTGACTAATTTCTATTAATTATTATCTGCGTAATCAGTGAAATCCGCGTGAGCTAAAAAGATTAACAAAAATCGTACGCTTAAGACCATCCGTGTAATCAGTAACATCCGTGGTAAATACTATTTATAAAGCATTAATCAATTATAAAATAAGTTAAGCTACCCTCATATTTGTGTAATTCATGAAATCTGTGGGAAATAAAAAAACAGCTGCAATCTTACCGATCACATTTTAATTGCTTCCACTTCAGCAATCAGTTTTTTAAAATAGCTTTCGCATTTGGCAATATGAGTTCCGTACCATGAAAAAGCTTCCCCATCCACGATCATGATTTTCTTATCAGGATAAAATACTTTCAGTTCCTCTATATGTTTTTCTTTAAAAGGAAAAGGTTCGGAAGAAAGCATGATAATTTCAGCTTCTTTTAAATCTTCGGTTTCAATAACAGGATAGCGATTCCGATCCTTAAAAATATTTTCAAAACCAATTTCACCAAGAATTTTATGAATAAACGTATCCGAACCTATTGTCATATAAGGGTTTTTCCAAATAAGATATGCAACCTTAACCTTGGAGCTAACTTTGGCTTCATTCAGAATATCATAAATTTTGAGATTAAAACATTGCGCTTTTTCTTCTTTGTTGAATAACCTGCCTAAAGTTTTAAGTAAATAATAATTGTCCTCTATATTTTCAACATTTGTAACAATTACCTTACAATCGCTCATTAAAGATTCAACCTGTTCCTTTACGTTTTCTTCTTTGTTGGCTAAAATCAGATCAGGCTGTAAAGCTTTTATTTTATCGATATTAATGTTTTTCGTACCTCCGATTACCGTTACATTTTTTACCTTTTCAGAAGGATGGATGCAGAATTTTGTTCTGCCAATGACTTCATTTTCAGTTAAGCCCAGATCAAATAAAGCCTCGGTGATAGAGGGGACAAGAGAAACAACTTTCATAATGATATTTTAGACGTTGCCTAAAATTACAAAAGTTTACCCGTTAAGAAAAGTCCGGCAACAGAAAAATAGATAATAAGTCCCGTTACATCTACCAAAGTTGCAACGAATGGAGCCGAAGAAGTAGCGGGGTCAAGTTTTAGTTTTTTAAGAATAAACGGAACCATAGAGCCGGAAAGAGTTCCCCAAAGTACGATCATTACCAAAGAAACGCCCACACTTAGTCCAACGAAAGGCCAATACATGCCATAATTAAAAAAGCCTGCTTTATGCCAGATCATAATCCTCAAAAAGCCGATAATTCCTAAAATGCCACCAAGGAAAAGCCCGGTGAATATTTCTTTTCGCATTACATACCACCAGTCTTTCAGACCGATTTCCTGAAGGGCCATCGCTCTGATGATCAATGTTGCAGCCTGGGAACCTGAATTCCCGCCACTGGATATAATTAAAGGAACAAATAATGCCAAAACAACTGCCTTTTGGATTTCATCTTCAAAATATCCCATTGCCGAAGCCGTAAGCATTTCCGAAAAGAAAAGAATAATCAGCCACATTCCTCTCTTTTTTACCATTTCTATAAGAGAAGTCTGGGTGTACGGAACATCCAACGCTTCGAGTCCTCCGAACTTCTGGATATCTTCCGTATTCTGCTGCTCAATCTGGTCAAGGATATCGTCAATTGTTACAATGCCTACCAGAACTCCGGATTCGGTAACAATAGGAAGCGCAGCCCTGTCATATTTCTCAAAATACTGAACGGCATCTTCTTTTGAAGTGGTAGTTGTAATAGCTACGAAATGATTATCGGTGATCTCGGAAACCATGGTGTCTTCTTCGGCAAGCAATAAACTTCCTAAAGCAATATCATCGATCAGCCGGTTTCTTTCGTCCACTACATAAAGATAATTCATTGTTTCTACCTTACTTCCGACTTTTTTGATCTGCTGAAGGCATCTCTTAATGGTCCATTCTTTACGGATCTGGATATAATAAGGCGTCATCAATCGCGCAATGGAATCAGAATCATACCCTAATAATTTAAGGGCAATTCTTCTTTCCTGCGGATTCAGATGATTGATGGAATATTTAATAAGCTCATCCGGAAAATCTTCAAACAATGCTGTTCTGTCGTCAGGGGTCATCGCATTGAGGATTTCGGACACTTCATCACTTCCGATACTGCGGATTGTTTCTTCCTGAAAATCAGGATCCAGGTGAGAAAAAACTTCTGCTTTGTATTCTTTCGGAACTTTCAGGAATGCCAAAAGCCTCTCGTCAGCGTGAAGTTCGCTAAGAGTTTCGGCAATGTCGGCGGGGTTAAAGATAAGTTCGTCCTTAGAATTCAAAACCTTATTTTTTGGCTATGCAAAAATAACTCAAATTTTTAAAACAAGAGAATACTGCTTTAAATTTAAGGATTAATTAAACTCGTGCATCTATTATCTAAATTAAGTATGAAAATTTTATACATAAAAAAACACCCACAAAAACTGCGAGTGTAAGAAGAATTTTGAATTGAGATAGTTTGAATGAATTGTTTATTTAAAAATACTAAAATAAATTAAATTATTCACCATGTAATGAATATAATTTCATGAAATTCAATGATATGCATAATATCAATTTAAAAAAGATTGGTGAGAAAATTTTTGATTGAATGGCTAAAAACCGTTTTCTGCGGAAGGTTTTATTTTTCGAAGCTGTTTCAGGATGTCTTTAATAGCCCCGTTAGTACCGATCTTTACGGAATTTACCGTAGATCCTAAAAGCCGCATATTTTTTCTGTAGGTGTCATAATCTGTTTCCGTGATAAGGTTACCCTCCGCATCGAAAAGTTTCATGCTCACGATCACCTGGTTGGAAAAAACATATTTCCCGATTCCTACTTTAAAATATTTTACTTTGGGTATGACAGCGAAATCTGCATCATTATTCAGGCAGTAATCTGAAATGGTTTTTTTATCGATGCTGTCAAACGAAATCTGAGTTTCTGTTTTGAGCATTTTGTTTTTCCTTTCGCTCAGATTATCGGAAACAGCACTGAAAAAGGCTGTGTTGGTGGGTTCTTTAATTTCTTCAATATCGGGTTCTACCTGGGGATTGAAGTAAAGTATTCGCTTTACCTTTGCCTCATGGTTATTTTGCGCTTTCAGCAAAGAAGAGCCTGAAAAGATAATAATGGCGAATAGTATGAAAACAGTAGAATTTCTCATCATGAATACCATGCAAAAGTACTGCCTTTTAATACGATATCATAATTTTTTTAAGAAATATTTAACATATTTTTCTATCAAAATCAATTTATGAAATCAATAATGTTTGTAAAATCAAAAAAATGTCGTACTTTTGCAGCCGTTACATAATAATCATTTAAATAATATTGGAATGTACTTAAATACAGAAAAAAAGCAGGAAATTTTCGCAAAACACGGAAAATCTGCACAAGACACAGGAAGTGCTGAAGGACAAGTTGCACTTTTCACTTTCAGAATCAACCACCTTTCTGCTCACTTGAAGAGCAATCACAAAGATTACAACACAGAAAGATCTTTGGTGAAACTGGTAGGTAAAAGAAAAAGATTATTAGATTATCTTAAAAAGAAAGATATCGAAAGATACAGAGCAATTATTGCTGAATTAGGTTTAAGAAAGTAATCTACAAAGATTTTCAAGAGGCAGCTTCGGAAGAAGCTGCTTTTTTTGTGCATTTAATTGGTAAAGAATGCACCTATTCATTTTTTTTGGATCTCTTCAATAATCATTATTTACCCGGAAAAATGAGCGCTAGTTACTGAAAACATAAATTAGTAACCATTTTGGTATGGATTTTATCCGGAAGCGGTGCTAGATCCAAATAATTACATTAAATTTGCATCGAAAATTTAAAAAGTTTAAATATTAATCGTACTCAATACGGGGTACAAGAAGACAATTTTTTATGAGTATACCTCAAGCGTTTACAGAAACGATTACTCTTGCAGACGGCAGAGAAATTACTATTGAAACGGGGAAGCTGGCAAAACAGGCAGACGGATCCGTAGTCGTAAAATGTGGCGGAACAATGCTTTTAGCGACTGTTGTTGCCAATAAAGAAGCCAATCCCGGTGTGGATTTTTTACCGTTAACGGTAGATTACAGAGAAAAATTTTATGCAGGAGGAAGAATTCCGGGAAACTTTTTCCGAAGAGAAGCAAGACCTTCTGATCAGGAGATTTTAACGATGCGTCTGGTAGACAGGGTGCTGCGTCCGCTTTTCCCTGAAGATTTCCACGCGGAAGTTCAGGTAATGATTTCACTTATTTCTTACGACGGGAAAACCATTCCTGATGATCTGGCAGGTTTGGCGGCTTCTGCAGCCATTGCCATTACCGATATTCCTTTCAACGGACCGATGTCTGAAGTAAGAGTGGTAAGATTTGACGGCCAGCTGGCTATTAACCCAAGTTATGAGCAGCTGAAAGATTCTGAGCTGGATATCATGGTGGGAGCTACTAAAGATTCTATCGTAATGGTAGAAGGAGAGATGAAAGAAATTTCCGAGCAGGAAATGCTGGAAGCCATTATCTTCGCACACGCTGAAATCAAAAAACAAATTGAAGCTCAGGAAAGATTAGCTGAAAAAGTAGGTAAGGCTTTCCCTAAAAGAGAATATTCCCACGAAGTTCATGAGGAGGCTATCCGTGAAAAAGTGTGGAAAGAGTGCTACGACAAAGTATATGAAGTAGCAAAAACACCTTCTGCAAAAGAAGAAAGACACGAAAAATTCAAGGCTGTTCTTGATGAATTCCTGGCTCAGTACGTGGATAATCCTGAAGAGCTGGAAAGAGTAACACCTTTCGCCAAAATATATTACCACGATGTAGAAAAAGAGGCTATGCGCCAGATGATCCTTGAAGACAATATCCGTCTTGACGGCCGTGATCCGCAAACGATCCGTCCGATCTGGTCTGAAATTGACTATCTTCCGGGAGCACACGGTTCTGCGATCTTTACAAGAGGAGAAACCCAGTCTTTAACAGCGGTAACCTTAGGTTCTGTAAAAGATGCCAACATGGTAGACAGTGTAATTTCTCAGCACGATGAGAAATTCTTCCTTCATTATAACTTCCCTCCATTCTCAACAGGAGAAGCAAGACCTTTAAGAGGAACTTCAAGAAGAGAGGTAGGACACGGAAACTTAGCTCAGAGAGCACTGCAGGCTGTAATTCCTGAAGAAAACCCATATACCATCAGAATTGTTTCCGATATTCTTGAATCCAACGGTTCGTCTTCCATGGCAACGGTTTGTGCAGGAACATTGGCATTGATGGATGCAGGGGTGCAGATTACAAAACCTGTTTCCGGGATTGCAATGGGATTGATCACGGATACGAAATCCGGTAAATTTACCGTACTTTCTGATATCTTAGGAGATGAGGATCACCTGGGAGATATGGACTTTAAAGTAACCGGAACTGCAGACGGTATCACGGCCTGCCAGATGGATATCAAAATCCAGGGACTTTCTATGGACATCATGGAAAAAGCGTTGATGCAGGCAAGAGACGGAAGATTACACATCTTAAATAAAATAACGGAAACAATTGCTGAACCGAGAGCCGACGTAAAACCTCACGCTCCGAAAATGGTGGTAATGGAAATTCCGAAAGACTTCATCGGTGCGGTAATCGGGCCTGGTGGAAAAATCATTCAGCAGATGCAGAAAGATACGGATACGGTGATCGCGATTGAAGAGATCGGAGAAATCGGACGTATTGAAATTGCGGGTACTGACAGAGAGAAGATCAATGCTGCTGTGGCGAAAATCAATGAGATCACTTTTGTACCGGTTGTAGGACAGGTATATAACGGAAAAGTTGTTAAGATCATGGATTTTGGTGCCTTCGTAGCGATCGCAAAAGGAACGGAAGGACTTCTTCACATCTCGGAAATCGAGTGGGCTCGTCTTGATAAAGTACCTTACAAAGAAGGAGATGAAGTGGAAGTAAAGTTTATGGGTTATGACGACCGTAAGAAAATGAAGCTTTCCAGAAAAGTTCTTTTGCCAAGACCACCAAGACCTGAGAAAAAGGAAGGTGAGCAAAGAGGTCCTAGACCGGAAGGTCAGAACAGACCTGACAGACCGGCGAGACCAGAAGGCAACAGAAGACCAGAGGGCGAAGGCGAGAAACCTGCCGGAGATCAGAATCCTTCTAACGAAGCTTAAGATTATCATCATCGATTATATGAAACCACCGAATTCCGGTGGTTTTTTGTTTGGGTAAGGTTGGGAACACGCATTGCAAATCCGCGCGATCTGCGTCTATGTATTGTATCGTTGAGATTTACAGAGATTGGACCCCTTCGGAGTCCCGCTGTTTCGTACTGTTATTTTTCTACACAGCTGCTGTTCCTACGGAAGTTGTATACTACTTTTATTGATGCCGGATTAATGGATCATACAGGCATGAAAATATAATTTACAGTTGCAAAAATATTGTTTACAGGAGCAGGAATATAAGTTGCAGGCTGAAGAATATTATTTACAGGCAGAAGAATATACATTGCAGGTGTGATATTATGGTTTGCAGGCAAAAGAATATGGTTTGCAGGCGCAAAAATATAATTTGCAGGCGGCAGAATATAAAAATATCCTGACCGAATATTCGATCAGGATGATTTAAATCAAATTATAGATTGTTGTAGAATGAATTTTTGGTTTACTGGCTTTTACTGATTCGAAACGACAGTAAATTTAATACCTGAAACCGTCAGATATTCCGGGGAAGTGGCACCGTAAAGGCTCTTCATATATTTTTTAACGTTCAGGGCAATGGAGTAGAGGCCGGTTCCTTCCGTATACAATATTTTATCTCTTTCTATCAGTTTAAGATTCAGCTCCGCCTCGGTTTGGTCTACTGCCTGTGTTGCGCTTACCAGCTCGCTTTTATAAGTGTTGAGGCTGGTTAATTTTAATTCATCTTCCTGGGGGGCATACGCCGAAATGGTTGTTAAGAGCTGCAATAGGACCCCGAAATTATCGGCCTTTTGGGTGAAAGACTGCCTGGAGGAAGAAATAGTTTTTGGGGCTTCCTTTCCTGTTTCGGTTGTTTTGACAGATTTCTTTGTGGTTCCCTGGATAGAACGGTTCAATGATTTTGCCTGGTCTATGGTCCCTTGTGGTAATCCGAGGATTTCCAGTCGGTTCACAATGCGGGTACAGGTTGCTTTCAGGTTCTCAAAAGCTTCCTGACGTAAGGCGATGGCATTTTTGTTGGCATTCCGCTTATCTTCCACTTCGCTTATTTTGGCTGTTGCCGTATTGTACAGTGCCTGAAGGCTGGCTACGGTAAGCTCCGGAACCGGCGGATTGTACAAACCGTACACGCAAACCTGCTGGATGAGCTTTTGGAGGTTGGCGACATTTCGGGCATGGCCGACTTCGCTCGCGGTTTTTGGATTGTTTTTCTCGGGTTCAGGATTGCCCTGCAATTCGGGATTTGTTTCCATATGCATTTGTGTTTTAAGTTAGTGGAACAAATATAAAATTTATTTTAAAGGGAAGAAATTTTGGAGGAAAGTATTTGGGTGTTATTATTTTATGTTAAGTTATATAAACGGCGTGCTTATGCCAACTGTTAATTAGCTTCATTGTCCTCCCATTCATATTTTTGCTCCACCGTGAATCTTTGATTGTTTTTCACATGAGCTCCCATGCCGGAAGGAATGCTGTTGGTGGCTTTTGCGAAAATTTTATTCATCCTTTCTTCCTTAGCTGCCACATAATCCTTTAAGCTGATTTTATCTTTATTCAGGAACTGCGGTTTATAAACAATTTTATTCTGATCGTCTGTATCAACTGATTCTGCTTTCCAGATTTCGTGATCCATATTGTCGGGTCTTATTTCTAATATTAACCCCGGCAATCCATAAAATTTAAAAGGGCCTGCGGAATAAGGAAGTTTTTTGGTAAAATATGCCGTAACATTTGTTCCTCTGAATACTCCTGTCGCCTTATAACAGGTGTAACTGGCTATTTTCTTCGTTTGCTTTTCATCAACAGCCCAGTTTATTTTAGGAACCTTATCATAAATAAAAAAACCTCTCCCATCAATGGAAGAAGTAAAAAAGAAGTGTTTTTCGGTATCATTATTTAAGTCGGAAACGAAATATTCTTTTGACGGTTTTCTTCCATTATCCAGATTGACTGCCATTGTCCAGTCTCCGGTCAGCTTATTTTGAACAATAACAGAATCCTGGATTGATAATACCTGATTGTCCTTTATATACAAATCCTCATGCG
The DNA here is from genome assembly GCF_034651565.1 of Chryseobacterium sp. MHB01. Lineage (NCBI taxonomy): Bacteria > Pseudomonadati > Bacteroidota > Flavobacteriia > Flavobacteriales > Weeksellaceae > Chryseobacterium > Chryseobacterium sp. MHB01. The sequence goes on from NZ_JAYEDA010000001.1 coordinate 417,578, forward strand.
TTGTTGTGAATGAAGATAATACTTTAAGATAGCGTACATGAATTTGCTGAGAAAAGACAAATGAAGAAGCGAGGAGTACTATTAGTAGAATTGTGTTTTTCATAAAGATGGATTCAGATTTTATAGGATTATTAATATAAGATATAATTTAAATGATACAAAGATTCCTTGGACTAATTTATTAGCTATTTGTCTCCAAAAATAAGCACCTGCAAAAGCAGGTGCTATAAACTAATTATAACCATTGTGAATTATAATTATTTGACTGCTTCTTCCCATTCAAAGCTTTTCTCAACATCAAACCTTATATTCATAACTTTGCCGGTACTTCCAGCTACCTGAGCATTATTCATAAAACTGGTAGCCTTTTCATCCTTTATTTGAATGTAATCTTTTACTTGTATTTTAGTAAAATCATCAAATTTTGGATTAAAGTCTATTGGAGTACTGTCATTTATGTCAATTTTAATAGCCTTCCATAAATCATAATTTTTTCCATCTACTCTAATATCAAGAATTGCTCCCGGAAGACCATAAAATTTAAACGGACCTATTGAAAATGGAATTTCTTTTGTAAAATAGGCTGTCATTGGTGAACCTCTGAAAGTGGTAGTGGCCTTAATGCATTCATATCCAAGAATCTTTTTAGTACTCTTTTTATCTATTGACCATGCTATTACAGGAACTTTATCATGAATGAAAAAGTCTCCAACATTTTCCAGGTATTGCGTATAGAAAAAATCCCTATTTTGTTCAAGAGAATTTAATTTGGAAATAAAATAAAAGTCTTTTTTAATTTTGCTTTTTTCACCATCGTTGAACATAATATTTCCGTCTTGCTTTGATATGACATTCAATCCGTCAGTATAAAGATCTTCATACACATTTGCAATAGGTGAACGAACGTTTAAATATTTTATATGAACTCTATTAATTTGAGAATATAATATTCCGCAAATTGAGATAAAAAAAATAGAAAGAGACTTAATCATTTTATTAATTTGCACTATTATTCATCTGTTGTACTCTGTAACCCTGTGCTCTTAAATTAGCTATTACACCAGACTGATAAGCCATACAGGAAGTTAAGTTTGGCTGATCGGATGTGTACATCTGCTGTCCAGTAATTTGACCCATGCTGTTGTAAAAAGTAACAGTAACGCCACATAATTGAAAAGCTACTGTTGCTCTTTTACCCTTGACTGTTTTTGATTCAACTACTCCTTTTGCGCTTACTAAGCCTGCAACTCCTAAAGCTGCAATTAAAATAATTTTTTTCATTGTGAATGTTTTTTAAATTCATCGCTAAAATAAAAAATAATTCATATCATGGATGAATTATTTTTTTATGTTAAGTCGCAGTTTTGCTGTGTTTTTGATATAGAAGTAAACCATAGCATTGTAAAAATTCTTTGTTCCTCGGAATGGCAAAGTGCAAGATGTTTACGGCTGAATTTTCATTGTTTCAATATACTTAATGTTGAAATAAAGTTTAACAACACATATATGTCCCCCAACTCTGTTTTCAAATCTTATTTGAAGAATCAATACTTGTTTATACACACTGTAAACAAGGTTTTAGGCCAAAAACAAATTGAGATCCAATTCATTAATAGGAAGTTTGGATGTTTTTTCGTATCTTTGTATGATAATAAAAGGAAACAACCTTTCTCTGTAACAGTTTAGATTTCTATTTTCAATCGGTTTTTTTTGCTTTTACAGCTGACAGATTTTAATACTATTTCATTTTAAGCGCTTATTTAAGGCATAATCAGAGATCTTATTCAAACTTTTTATTTCTTTTCCTGCAACGGAAAAATGTATTCATGTAACAACTAAATTTTATAATAATATATGGCGGATTCTTTTTCTAAAAAAGAAAATTTCAAAAAGAAAGTTCAAAAACAAAAGGAAAAAGCTCTTAAACGTGAAGAGCGTAAATCGAGCAACAACAAAGGTAAAAGTCTTGACGAGATGTTTATGTATGTAGACGCAAACGGTCAATTGACTTCAACTCCACCGGATCAGGGGGAAAAAGCTGAGATCAACATTGATGACATCCAGTTGGGTGCAGCTCCTATTGAGGCGGAGGAACTCAGAAAAACAGGAATCGTTACTTTTTTAAGCGAAAAAGGATATGGTTTTATCACGGAAGACAAAACGAAGGAAAATATTTTCTTCCACAGTAACAACTGTGCAGAACCTGTGAAAAAAGGAAACAAAGTTTCTTACGAGAAAGAAAAATCACCGAAAGGATTTTCCGCAGCGGAAATTCAGCTGGTGAAATAAAATTACCCGGAAGCTTTTTCCGGTGTACCGAATAAATTTTTAAATTTGTCGAAATTCAACCTATGAATTTCGACTTTTTTGATTTTTTAGACCTGTGTGGTAATGCGCTTAACCTGTTTAATGGTGGTTCTTCAGACCCAATTCATTATGATCTGCCTGATAAGAAGAAAAGAAAATATGTCTTTGAAAAGATAAGCGCAGTATTGTATCTTATTTCAGCTGTTCTTTTCTTTTTTGTTTTTAGAAATCCTACTGTTTCAGGAAATTATATCCAGTCCGTTGCTATAGCTTCGGTTTTAGGCTTTGCTGTTTCGGTGGTTATTTTCTTTGTGCTGTATCTTTTTGGGAAGTATTATTTTAAAAGTGTTTTTCAGTGGCTGTTTTTCAGTCTTTCGGTAGCTATACTGTGTGTATCTGTATTTCTGTGGATTTATTTTAAATCAGGAATATTCTGATTGTTTAATTGGGAATCTTAATTATTGGCTTAGAGATTCTTCGCTGCTCTCAGAATGACAAAAATAAATAGTTGACTTTTGAGACGGTACTATTAATATTATCTTACCAGTGACGGAGCAAAACCGTATTGTTTTTTAAAGGCATAAGAGAAATGCGAAAGATCTTCAAAGCCAACTTCCATAAAAACATCCGACGGTTTTTTACTTTTTTCAGAAAGATGATAAAATGCAAGTTCCAGCCGTTTCTGGGTAAGCCACCGTTGCGGTGTTACCTGAAAAACCTTTCTGAAATCCCTGTTAAAGGTAGACAGGCTTCTTCCTGTTAAATACCCGAATCTCTCCAGCGGCATATTGAACATGTAATTTTTTTCCATAAAGTCCACCAGATCGATTTTTCCGGGTTCTTCAAAATTACCGAGAATGGAATCAATAGTTTTATCGATTGCCCTTAAAATACTTATGGCTTCCGTAATTTTTAATGCTGCAATATTTTCGGGAAAAGATTCCGTAAGGTCGAAATAGGGAATGAGTGATGCGAGACAGCTTTCCAATAAAGGATGTTTTTCAAAACTACGAATGGTCGTTTTTTCAGATGAATCTTTTTTCGGCGTTTCAATATTAGAATAGAAATCCTTCAGCCGTTCTGTGGTGAGGTGCATGACTACCGCTTTGTGCGGAAGTCCGTTTTTTGGATAATTGATGATGGTGGCCAGATGATTTCTGGGAATCAGGAAAATGTCACCGGCTTTGAAAAGATACGATTTGTCTGCCTGAATGATTTTTGTTTCCCCTGAGATAAACCAGACCAGCATGTGAAATTCAAAAACCGTTTCTGTTTTGAAGAGTTTGTCGTCATACGTTGAAAGCTTGATATCCGGAGTGATGTATTTAATTTGAAAATCCATAGGTAAACATTTTCCTGGGTAAATTTAATTAAAAGAATTATTCCGCTTCGAATTTTATACCGGTCATCTCTTCGCTGAGGATCCAGAGCTTTTCTGCCAAATTCAAATCTATGGAGTAGGGTTGAACTCCCCTGATTGTTGATGGGTCGCCATATCTGTGTTCAATTTGTCCGCGATCAATTTCAGCGATGTCACAGTTTTCACAATACACGCCACCGATATCTTTAAGTTCCGGACTTGTAGCACACCAAATTGTTGTGGCAGCTCCTTGCGGAATGGTTTTTAATTGAGCCTGAACTTCAGGTTTTATTTTCCCGTCTGCATCATGAGTTCCCATCTGGATATACAGATCGATGGGCTCTTCTCTTCCCAGATCTGTGCCGTATACTGAACCGGGATGTACAGCATAGGCACGGACATTGAATTTTTTTGCTCTTTCATCAAGAGCCACTGCAAAAAGATTGCTGGCTGTTTTCGATTGCCCGTAACCCAGCAGTGTTTCATAGGTCCTGTGCTCGAAATTGGGATCATTAAAGTCAAATGGCGACATCTGGTGCCCGTAAGATGAAACATTGATTACTCTTGCTCCGTCTGTATTTTTCAGGCTTTCCCATAATGCTGCAGTAAGATGGAACTGCCCCAGGTAATTTGTTGCCAGTTGCGATTCGATTCCTCGGCTGTCCCTTCTCAAAGGAACCCACATAATGCCGGCGTTATTGATCAGCAGATCCAGTTTTCTGCCGGAACTTAAAAACCGGTCTGCAAAATTACTGATAGACTGCGGATCCATTAAGTCCAGTTTTTCAATTTCGATATTGTTTAAGCCTGAAAGATTTTTTCCTGCTTTTTCAAGATCTCTCGCGGGTACAATGACGTAGGCTCCGGCTTCTGTGAGTGTTTTTACTGTTTCAAGTCCGATTCCGGCATAACCTCCCGTTACAATTGCCGTTTTTCCGGATAAATTAATTCCGCTGATTACTTCTTCTGCTGTTGATTGTGCATTAAATCCCGAATTGATAGGACGTTGTGATTTACTAAGTCTCATTTTTAAATATTTTTATTAATTGAGGCAAAGGTAGATTAGACAGTTTTTTTTCGTTTTGTTTAAAATGCCAATTTATTTTGTTTAAAATTTCACAGTATCAGAAAAGTGTCTTCTAATATCCTGATCTAATTCTGTTAAATCCTGTTTTCGAGTTATAAATTATCATAAATGCGTTGCGCATTCCTTCATGAATAAGTAATTTTGAAAAATTTTCAGATTTGAGTCCTACCATTTCCATAGTTGTTGCTATTTTTAACCGTAAAGATGAGCTTTTTGAGCTCCTCACTTCCCTCACTTCCCAAACCGATAAAGACTTTGAAATAATCATTGTGGATGATGGCTCATTGGTGGATCTCCGTCCTGTGATTCAAAATTTTGAAAGCTTTTTGGCAATAAAATACTTCAGGAAAGATAATTCCGGCCCGGGACTTTCGAGAAATTACGGGGCGAGGAGAGCTGCCAATGAATGGCTGGTTTTTGTAGACAGTGACGTTATTGTAGAAAAAGATTATATTGAAAATATCAAAAAGGATATTGTTGAAATTCCGTGTGATGCTTTCGGCGGGGCAGATAAGGCGCATAAAGGTTTTAACCTGATGCAGAAAGCGATTTCCTATTCCATGACTTCCGTTTTTACCACCGGCGGAATCAGAGGAAATAAAAAAGCGGTATCGAAGTTCCAGCCGAGAAGCTTTAATATGGGAGTAAAAAAAGAAGTTTTTGAAAAAGTAGGCGGTTTCTCTGAAATGCGGATAGGAGAGGATCCGGATCTTTCCATGACACTTTGGGAAATCGGATATACCACTGCTTTTTTCGATAATATTGCTGTTTATCACAAGAGAAGGGTAGACTTCGGGAAATTCTCAAAGCAGGTGTATCAGTTCGGTTGCGCAAGGCCCATCCTGAATCAGCGGCACCCGAATTATGTGAAAATATCATTTGCTTTTCCTACTTTGTTTCTATTGGGTTACATTATGGGCTTCCTGGAATATTTTATTATGGGAAAAGGAATTATCCTTGCCTTTTACGGTCTGTATACTTTTATGGTTCTCTTTCATGCATTATTTGTCACCAAAAATATCAGTATTGCCGGAATGGCGGTAATATCCACTTATATTCAGATGTTTTCTTATGGTTACGGATTTTTAAAATCATGGATATTGTTAAATGTTTTCAGGATGAAGCCGGAGGAAGCGTTCCCGAAACATTTTCATAAAAATTAATTTAAATTATTTTATAAACGTACACATTGTCATTCGGGAGAATCTCAGCAACAATTTTTATATTAAAATGCTTTACTTTAAAATATGTAAATTTTAAAATTTTGTAGGCTTTGTCTTTCAACCTTAATCATCCGTCTTTTGTTGTTTAATATTTTCAAACTCTTGATTTTTCTCCCGCAGATTCCACAGATTTTGCAGATATATGGTCTAATTTTCATTTAATGCATTAAGTTTCTCATCTTAGAAGGTATCTCAGCAATGCATTTCAAAAACTATGTCTGGGTGCTTTTAAGATAACAGTAAAGCATTAAACTTTATTAAAAAATAAAAGCTGTTGAGTGAACAACAGCTTTTTGAAAGGAAATTAAGATGTAAATATGGTTTCATGGTTGAGAACGCCTGTTTTGAGCATGCATTCCCGCATCTTTTCGTAAGTTCTTTCGATATCATGATCGAGACCGATGGAAAAACGGATCAGGCCATCTGAGATTCCCATTTCGGCACGTTCTTCCTCCGGAATTTCAGAAGAAGTTGAGCTTCCCGAACATGAGAATAAAGTTTTATAAAATCCAAGGCTTACCGCAAGATATCCCAGGTTTTCATGCTGCATCATTTCCATCAGTTCGTTGGCTTTTTCGGTAGTTCCTGCATCTACTGTCAGCAGCCCTCCAAAACCATATTCTTCATGCATCATGCTTTTCATTAATTCATGGTTTTTGTGGGATTTCAATCCGGGATATGAAACTTTCAATCCGTCATTTTCAAATCTTTTAGCAAGATACTTGGCATTGTGGCTGTGCTGTTTCATCCTGATGTGAAGGGTTCTGAGGTTTTTCAGAATACTTGCAGAACGCAGGCTGTCCATGGTAGGTCCCAACAACATGCATGCTCCGGCATTCACATTTTTGGTGTCGTTAATGAATTCCTGGGTTCCACAGTATACACCGCCCACCGTATCGCTGCTTCCGTTAATGAATTTCGTAAGAGAATGAATCACAATATCCGCTCCCAGTAATGAAGGGGAGATGGAAAGTGGTGAGAAGGTGTTATCAACAATAAGTTTCAGGCTGTGCTTTTTACAGATTTCCGATAATTTTCTCAGGTCAGCAACCTCAAGGAGGGGATTGCTTACACTTTCACAGTATATAATCTTTGTGTTCGGCTTTATAGCTTTTTCAATAGAATCAAAATTATTGATGTCTAAGAATGTGGTTTCAATATTAAATGGCGGAAGAAAATTTTTCATGAAAGCATAGGTTCCTCCGTAAATTGTTCTGCTGGAAATAATATGGTCTCCGCTTTTACATACCTGTAATAAAACCGAAGTAATGGCGCCCATACCTGAAGCGGTAACATTGGCTGCTTCCGTATTTTCCATTTTGGCAAGGGCCTGGGAAAGATACAGATTCATAGGAGAAGAATGCCTTGAATACAGATAACAGCCTTCCGCATTTCCCTCAAATGTATCAAACATTGTTTTTGCGGAGAGGAAGGTATAGGTAGAACTGTCTGAAATGGATGGGTTTACCCCGCCAAATTCACCGAAATACTGTAAATCCTGAATTTCATTTGCCGCGTTAAAATCTTTCATAACTATTTAATTTTTTTCCGATGCTAAAATGAAAGTATTCCTTCTTTTTTACAAGGTAAAATTGATTTTACAGTATATAAATCTATTAAATATCAATCTGATAGAAATAAAGTTTATTATATTTGATAAATGTAAATTTTTAACAAAAAAATATCTATGGCACTGGATAATACGGATAAAAAATTGCTCCTTTATTTACAGGAAGATTCAAAGCAGACCACCAAAGAGCTGTCCTACAAGCTGGGGTTGTCTGTAACCGCTGTTTATGAACGCATCAGGAAACTGGAAAATACAGGAGTTATTTCCAAATATGTCGCTATTCTCAACCGCCATAAAATCGACCGCGATTTTATTGTTTTGTGCCATGTAAAATTAACCCAGCATAAAAAGGAATATGTATTGCAGTTTGAAAGGGAAATCATGAACCTGGATGAAGTTACAGAATGTTTCCACGTAAGCGGAGACTATGATTATATTCTGAAAATCGCAGTAAAGGATATGGAAGATTACCGGAATTTCATGCTTTCCAAACTTACCACATTACAGCATATTGCAAGCACCCACAGCTCTTTTATGATCTCTGAAGTGAAAAATACAACGGCGATTGTTCTGTGAATATAATATTTGAAGCTATTCCCGCTTTCCGCACTCGCTATTTTTTTGGTATTGGCGCGGCGGCGAAGCCGCCGCGCCAATACCAAAAAAATGAGCTCAGACAAAGCTGCAATCGGGGCTAGGCCGCAGTTTGTTACTTCAATAATAGTTTTAGATTATACCAGAACACCATTTTTAGAAGCAATCGGATCAGGAAGTTCGGTATCACCTGTCATTTGCAGCAGGTCGATTTCTATCGTCCTGCAGATGGACAGCATCGGAATGTCAAACATCAATCCTTCAAAAGGATTTTCAGAATAATCACCTACCAGTTCCATAATGATGTAAATCCATCCAATTGTAATGCAAAAAGGAATTGAGGCCCAGACGCCCCAGTCTCCCAGTTTGGCAAATTCGCTTACCAGACCTAGCGGAAGCAGCATGATGAAAATAACGTTAAATACAAAAGCGGTGCTGGCAAACTGTCTTGGCAACGGGAATTTCTTGATTCTCTCAGCCTGTCCCTGTAACGTATAAAATTCGTTCAGGCAGTCCTGAAGCTGCATGTGATTAAATCCTGAAATGGCACCCATATTCTTTAATTCGTTAATATCTTTCGATTGTTGTGCGATAAGATGGGTTGCAAAATTCTTGTAGTCAGACTGAATTGCTGCCTCATCTTCGGATAGATATTTATTAAGGAATATCGGAGTTCTTCCATAATCTGGAAAACCTGCTTTAATTAAACGATTACGTTTCTGATCTACACTTTTTAGCTGGTCTTCTTCCACTTTAATATGTTCCCATTCTGTAGGAATCAAAAGCTGTTCGCGCAATTGATAGAGCCACGCAATGTGTCGGTACACTATTTTTTTCCGTCGGTCTTTAAGATCGAACTTTCCGATTTCATCGTTTCCCGTGTCAAATGCAGAGACCATGGAGCCAAGCATACGGCTCGAATTTACAATTCCGCCCCATATTTTCCTGGCTTCCCACAATCTGTCGTAGGCCTGATTGTTTTTAAAACCAACCAGAAAAGCTTCTGCCGTACCGATCAATGCTACCGGAACCCAGGGAATGATCATCCAATGCCAATTGAAAAAATGAAAAAGAATGGCAATCAAAGTACACCAAATGGAAATCATAATAAGATGAAATCCCGATAAATTGAGAACCTGCCTGTAATTGACATATTTTGTAGTGATCATAAACGATATGCTTTTTTTAAAGATTATTAAAAGTAACAAAAAGCATACAAAAAAGCCCCTAAAAATTTTTAGAGGCTCAATTTTATTTTTATTGTAAATTAATATTTCAGCATTTCTTCAATTTTGGCGCTCAGCTTTTCAGCGTTTGGCAACATTTCTTTTTCCAGCACAAGGTTAATAGGAACTGCCGGAACGTCAAGCGATCCCATCGTTTCTACCGGAGCATCAAGATACCTGAAACAGTTTTTGGAAATTCTGTGTGCAAAAGCTTCCGCAAAAGAGTTGTTAAGCTGCTCTTCCGTTAAAACGATACATTTTCCGTGCACTTTTACTCTTTCAAAAATCAATTCTTCATCAAGAGGAATCAATGTTCTTAAATCGATAACTTCCACTTTTCCGCCGAAATTTTTCGCTGCTTCTTTAGCCCAGTAAACCCCCATTCCGTAAGTAACAACCAGTAAAGTTCTGCCTTTTTCCGTTTCATCTTTAGCGGCTTCAATAATTACTTTTCCTTTACCAAAAGGTAAAATATAATCTTCCGCCGGCTCTATTGTTTTTGCATCTTCCGTTCCAGGAACTTTACTCCAGTAAAGACCTTTATGTTCCAACATAATTACCGGATTCGGATCGTAATAGGCCGCTTTCAGTAAACCTTTAAAATCTGCCGCATTGCTTGGATAAGCGATTTTTATTCCTTTAATGTTGGCAAGAATACTTTCTACGCTTCCGCTGTGGTATGGTCCGCCGCCGCCATAAGCGCCGATCGGTACACGGATGATATTGCTGACCGGGAATTTTCCCTGGCTCAGATAGTTCGATTTTGAGATTTCCGTGATCAATTGGTTGATTCCCGGATAGATATAATCGGCAAACTGAACTTCAACGATCGGTTTCAGGCCAACCGCACTCATTCCGGTAGTGGAACCAATGATATAAGCTTCCTGGATAGCAGTATTAAAAACCCTTTTACTGCCGAATTTTTTTCCTAATGTTACCGTCTCACGGAAGACACCACCGATTCTTTCTCCAACATCTTGTCCGTATAGCAAAGCTTCCGGATGTTTCCACATCAATTCCTGAATAGCATGTATGGCAGCATCTACCATTACAATCTTTTCACCACCTGCAGGCTCACGTGTTCCTGTTTCTTCCGTAATCGGAGTCGGTGCGAACACATGCTGCATTACCGTTTCAGGTTTCGGATCCTCGGCATTTTTTGCTCTGTCGAAGGCTTCTTCGGCTTCAAGACGGGCTTTTTTGGTAATTTGTTTTAATAATTCTTCATCAACACCCGAATCCAGCAACTGGTTTCTAAGGATTTCTCCCGGATCTTTAGCTCTGTGTTTTGCCAGATCTTCTTCATCTCTGTAAAATTCTCTTCGTACTCCGGAAGTATGATGGCCGATAAGGACAGTTTTTGCACAGACAACCAAAGGTTTTCTCTCATTACGCACAAAATCAACCGCTTTTTTCATGACTTCAAAACTTTCAATGAAATCGGTACCATCCACTCTCATTCTGCTAAGGCCTGTGAAACCTGCTACAAAATCGTAAGCGTCACAGGTTCTTGCTTCATCTTTGGTTACAGAAATTCCCCATTCGTTATCCTGTACCAGGAAAATAATCGGAAGCTGATGTAATGCTGAAAATTGAAGCGCTTCACTCACTTCGCCTTCCGTAACGGAGTTGTCTCCGAGGCTGCATACAACAACAGGGTTGTTTTCAAACTGCTGCAGATTAAAGTCCTGAATATATTTTATACCTTGTGCCACTCCTGCTGTAGGAATGGTCTGCATTCCGGTTGCGGAGCTCTGATGAATGATTTTAGGCTTGTTTTCGTCCCTGCTAGAAGGATGGGAATAATAAGATCTTCCTCCTGAAAAAGGATCTTCGGCTTTAGCCAGCAATTGCAGCATCAGCTGATAGGGTTCGAAACCTATTCCTAAAAGAATACTTTCATCTCTGTAATAAGGGGATACCCAGTCTTCTTTTTTTAATTGATAAGCAGTAGCCAGCTGAATCGCTTCGTGACCTCTTGAAGTGCTATGAACATATTTGGTAACATTTCTGTTTTCTTCGTAAATGTCTGCCATTGCCTTGGCAAGCATCATATGATTATATGCTTTTAGCAGAATCTCCTGTGAAACTTTCTCGTGAAGTGTATTTTCCATAGAAAGCAAAGATAAACAAAAAAACAAAACACTAACAAGTGTTAGTGTTTTGAGCGTTTTAAATAAAAATAATGATAATGTTATTCTTTAATTACTTTTTTAGAAACAGTATCCTTCTCTGTTTTAACTTCTATAATATATACTCCTTTGATATAAGGTGTCAGGTCAATGGTTTCTTCCTCATTTTTGAAAATTCCGGTCTGAAGTTTTTTTCCGGAAAGATCATAAACATTATAAACGGATTTCTTAGGGGCTTTTAAAACTTTTACGAAATCTTTTGTAAGCGTTGGCGCTATTACCATTCCGTTGTTTTTTATAAGGTCATTGGTTGACAATGAAGATTGTGTTTGCCCGGTTACCATAATGGAATAGTTCTGTGAAGACGTACTTCCGGAATCGTTGACTAATGTACCTTTGTTTGTGATTTCAATTCTGTAGCTTCTGCCCGCAACGGGATTGTCAATGACTACCTGCTCCACATTATCCACCGTGTTGTCTGCTTTTGACGCAGGTGTTAAAGGACTGTTGGCGTTAAGCTTCCAGGGATAATAAACGGTATTCGTAGTAAGATCTATAATTCTCAAATCCAGATCATTAATTAATTTTGATGATCTGTTGTTGTAAACATCAGATACAAACTGATAATTGGGTTCATACTGAGGATCTATCCAGCTAATGGTGGCTTTTAATGGTTCACCTCCGCTCGCTATTATGGTTTTGCTGTTTTTAACACCGCTATTTAAAGTTTCATTATTAAAAATTACGGTATTATTGGCTTTTCCTAACAGTAATTCTGCTCCTTTTTTAGCATCAATAAAGCCCCATCCGAACCATGGGTCCGGTCCTATATTTCCAGCTTCTGAAGCGGAGTGAACGGTAAGTACTTTCGCTGAAGCAGCATCAAGTAATGCATTATTGAACAGCTGCTTGTAAATTTGGGTCCATAATCCTATAATTCCTGTAACAACGGGTGCTGAAAAAGAAGTTCCGCTTCCTTCTGCCCAAAGAGAGCTCCCCGAAGCTGAGCTAGCGGCATACAAAACGTCCGTTCCTACAGTAGAGATATCCGGTTTTATTCCACCATCATCTCTGGGACCGGCGCTGCTATAGTCAGAGTATATAACATCAGCTGGACTGGTATATCGGAAATTATTGGATGTAATAATGTCTGTAGCTCCCACAACAATAATATTTTTTGCCAATGATCCGGGGCCTATACAGTCGTAGCCCTGTGAACAATTATTCGGTGGGGGAGTATCGTTGCTTCCAAATGCGGCCTGGCCGTTCGAAGTGCTGTAATATTTAGGAATTGTTGCTGAACCTCCATTCGGACCCATACCGAATGAATTTCCTGCAGATTTTACAATAATGAAAGAAGGGTTATTGTAGACCAGAGCGTCATAATTGTAATCATTGTCATCATAAGTTCCCTGAAAATCGTAAAATGTATTACCGCTTTTAGAACCGTTGTAAACATAATATAAATTTCCGTTGCTGTCATAATCTTCATCCCAACCGGCATTAATACCATAAGAATGATTGGAAATATTGGGAGATGCAATAATAATTTTTTCAAAAACATTACTGCTGGAACTGTTGCCTGGCAAAGTGGTTGTTGCGAACATATAGCTGTCCATCGTAGAATTAATGGCAACTCCTTTTGTGTTTCCTACAACACCGCTACTATTGGATAAAGTAACACTTTTTCCTCCTATAAAGCTTCCTACACCTGTAGAGTGATCAGAATAAATCTGGGAACTTGCCTCCTTATTGCTTATTCTTCCGGGCGCATTATTGAAAGCTGTATGTGCTCCGTAAATTCTTCCGCCGTCGAAGATGGTATATTTGATGTTTTCACCATTGAAAGCTCCTGTCAGTCCTGTTACGTTGCCGGCTGTATTCAGTAAATCAGAATTTGAATTGGATAGCTGCCTGGTGTCCTGTTCCTGTAAAAAGTAAGGAATATCAAAATGAAAACCTCCAAGCCGTGATTTCAGAGAATCTATTTTTTTCTTAGTGACTGCGTCCGGACTTTTCCCGTAGACTTTTTCAGCATACCGATCAAACTTTTTCTCATTCTGAATCTTTTGCTGTTCAAATTCTCTTCTTAAAACTTCATTGTTTTTCTGTGAGTATACCAATACACCCAATAATGTACTTAATACAATTAGATTTTTCCTCATGCCGCTAGTGATTATATAAATATCGATAACAAATGTAAATAAGATTCATGATTTTTCATTAAATGTTGTTTATGCTATAATGAATATTAATTGAATTTTAATGATTCTTAAATTTTTAATAATGTGTATTTAATGCTATTTAATTTAGTATGAACTGATGATTATTTAATAGGCTTAAAGTTTACAGGAAATCAAAAAATGAAGTAACTTTACATTCTCTTTTTAAATAAAAGCTAGAAGATTACATGTATTTAGTTTTTGACACAGAAACCACAGGTTTACCAAAGAATTTCAATGCTCCGCTTTCAGACTCAGACAACTGGCCAAGAATGGTTCAGATTGCATGGCAGCTGCATGATGATGATGGGACACTTATTGAAAATCAGGATTATATCATAAAACCGGAAGGGTACGATATTCCCTTCAACGCCGCGAGAATTCACGGTATTACTACGAAGATTGCCAATGAAGAAGGTCGTGATCTTACTGAAATTTTAAATGAATTCTCTAAAGTTTTAGAAAAAGTAAGAGTCGTTTCCGGACACAACGTAGAGTTTGATTATAACATTGTAGGAGCAGAATTTTACCGTAAAAATATTAAAGACAACCTTCAGGAAAAACCTAGAGCCGATACCATGGTTCTGGGTACAGATTTCTGTCAGCTCGGCGGCGGCCGCGGTGGCAGATTTAAGCCTCCAAAACTGGAAGAGTTGTACGAAAAGCTGTACGGGCACAAGTTTGATGAAGCTCACAATGCTGCTGCAGACGTAAATGCAACCGCTCAGGTTTTCTTCGAAATGATGAGAATCGGGGTTATTCCTGCGGAAGTTTTAAAGATTTCTGAAGATCAGCTTACATATTTTAAAACGCTTTATCCCGACCCGATCAAACCTTTCAATATTGTTATCAGAAGGCAGGTTGCGGATTTCCATAATAAAAAGAAACAGCAGGATTTTGGAAGTATTGATGAAATTGATCTGGGAAAATATTTCAATTTTGATAATCACAGTGTTTTTTCAACATTATCGGCGACTTCCAGCATTAATGATCTGATCAAAAAGGCAACTGATGATAATTTCCCGGCCGTCGGAATGGTAGATCTGGGAAATATGATGGGTGCTTTCAAATTTGTTTCCGCGGTGGAAGGAGCAAATTCAGATCGTGCTAAAAAGCATAAGGAATATTTAGCAAAAAAACAGGAAGCGGAAGAGAAAGGCGAAGCTTTTAATGAAGCTGAACCTGTGTCAGAGCCGTTAATTCCTGTTGTAGGCTGTGAGTTTTATATCTCTGAACGTTATGAACAGAAGCAGTTTACCAAAGATGATCCCGACCGAAGAACACAGGTTGTCCTTTTGGCAAAAGATTTTAACGGATATAAAAACCTGGCAAAACTTTCCAGTATCGGTTTCCTGAAAGGATTTTATTTTGGAGTTCCAAGAGTAAGCCGCGAGCTGATTGCACAATATAAAGAAGGAGTTATCGCTTTAACTTCAGGTATTCATGGAGATATTCCTGATGCTATATTAAATACCGGGGAACAAAAAGGAGAAGAACTTTTCAAATGGTGGAAAGATACCTTTGAAGATGATTTTTATGTTCAGATTCAGAATCATAAGCTGCCAGAAGAAGAGCATTTAAATGATGTTCTCCTTCATTTTGCCGATAAATATAATGTTAAAATTTTAGCACAGAACGAAACGTTTTACACGAATAGAGACGATTCCAATATTCAGGATATTGTCAGCTGCATCAAGGATGGTGAAAAGTTGTCAACGCCCGTTGGTAAAGGTTTTGGTAAAAGAAGAGGTCTTGCTACCGGAGAATATTACATTAAAAATTCAGATGAGATCAAGGAAGCATTTCTTGCTTATCCTGATGCTTTTGATGCGTATGAAGAATTTACTGCGAAGTTCAAACCTTATACCCTTAAAAGAGATGTTTTGCTTCCGAAATTTGATATCCCTCAGGAATTTGTTCATGCGGAAGATGAGGTTGACGGAGGAAAACGTGGAGAGATGGCTTATCTTACCTATTTAACGTATGAAGGCGCTAAAAATAGATATAAAGACACGGGAATCACAGACGAAATTAAAGAGCGTCTTGATTTCGAGCTTGAAGTAATCGCTAATACGGGTTATCCGGGTTATTTCCTCATCGTACAGGATTTTTGTAATGAAGCCCGGAAAATGGGAGTTTGGGTAGGGCCGGGCAGGGGTTCTGCTGCAGGATCTGCTGTAGCATACTGCATCGGAATTACCAATGTGGATCCTATTAAATATGATCTCCTTTTTGAGAGATTCCTTAACCCTGAAAGGGTTTCCATGCCGGATATTGATATTGACTTTGATGATGAAGGCCGTGACCGGATTATTAAATGGGTAATCGATAAGTACGGACAGAGCCAGGTAGCGCAGATTATTACGTACTCTGTTCTGGGTGGTAAATCTGCTATTAAAGATGCAGGAAGAGTACTGGATGTTCCGATTCCTGATACGAATAATATTGCCAAACTGATTCCTTCCACGCCAGGGATGAATATAGCAAAAGCCTTGGCGAAATATGATAAGCTAAAACCGGAAGAACAGATGCTTGTTGATGAGATGAGGCTGGTTTTAGACAGTCCTTCTGATCCTCGTCATGACGTGCTTGCAAGTGCGAAAAAAATGGAAGGATGTATCCGGAATACAGGAATCCATGCCTGTGGGGTGATCATTACGCCGGAGGATGTCAGTAATCTTGTTCCGGTGACCATTGCAGCGAAGGATGCGGATATTCTGGTTTCTCAGTTTGATAACTCGGTGGCGGAAAGTGCAGGCCTGCTTAAAATGGACTTCCTGGGTCTGAGAACGCTGACGATCATTAAAGATGCTCTTAAACTCGTTAAAGAGAGACACGGAGTTGATATTGATCCCGACGAAATTCCGTTGGATGATAATAAAACTTATCAATTGTTTAAAGAAGGACGAACTATCGGTATTTTTCAGTATGAAAGCCCCGGGATGCAAAAGTACATGAGAGAGCTTAAACCAACGGTTTTTGCTGACCTCATTGCGATGAATGCTTTGTACCGTCCGGGTCCGATAAAATATATTCCGAACTTTATCAACAGGAAACATGGCATTGAAGAAATTGTTTACGATTTACCCGAAACTGAAGAATATTTAAAGGAAACTTACGGAATTACCGTTTATCAGGAGCAGGTAATGCTTTTATCACAAAAATTGGCCAACTTTACGAAAGGTGAAGCTGATACCCTGAGAAAAGCAATGGGTAAAAAGCAGATAGACGTTCTTAATAAGATGTATCCGAAATTCATCGAAGGCGGAAGAAAAAACAATCTTGATGAAGAAAGATTAGAAAAAATCTGGAACGACTGGAAAGCTTTTGCTGAATATGCCTTTAATAAATCACACTCTACCTGTTATGCGTTTATTGCTTATCAGACAGCGTTTTTGAAAGCCAATTATCCGGCGGAATATATGGCAAGTGTAATGAGCAACAACATTAATAATACCGACTCGATTACCATGTTCATGGAAGATTGTAAAAGTATGGGTGTTGATGTATTGGGTCCGGATGTTAATGAATCTCAGTATAAATTTTCGGTAAACGAAAAAGGACAGATCCGTTTCGGATTAGGTGCGATTAAAGGTATTGGTGAAGGGCCGAGTGAAGCTATTACAAGGGAAAGAGCAAATGGAAGATTCAAAAATATTTATGATTTCTTTGAAAGAATTCTTCCTTCGCAGATGAATAAAAGAGTGGCGGAAAGTTTGGTGTTGGCGGGAGCTTTTGATGAGCTGGATTCTTTCCACCGGGGCCAGTATTTCGATATAGATATGGCCGGGAGAACCAATCTGGAAAGACTGATCAGATACGGACAAAGTTTTCAGGAGAGTAAAAATGAGATGGAAAATTCTCTTTTTGCAGATTTTGCGGAAGAAGTTCAGATCGAACAGCCCAAACTGCCGCCCTGCCCGGAATGGCCGAATATGCATAAGCTGAACAAAGAAAAGGAAATTATAGGATTCTATCTTTCCGCACATCCTCTGGATGAGTTCAGGTATCAATACCAGTTTATGCAGGGACAGCTTTCTAAAAAGGCTGTTTTGGAAAAAGAGGAAGAAGTAAAACTGGTAGTTGATGAAGCTCCTATCCTTGAGCAGGATGCTCCTGAAGATGTGGCTGAGCTTATAGAAATTGTTTCCGATGATATTGTTGCAGGCGAGGAGGAAGAGATTATTGAAGAAGTTACGAAAAAGGCAGAGCCAAAAGGAGTTTTTCATTTTCTTAATCTGGATGAGGTAGATGCTTATAAAGAACAAGCCTTTGCCGGCAAGCAGGAAGAATTGTTTGAAGAGAAGAAGAAAGACTGGAAAACGATCCAGAAAGAAAGAGAAAATGGCGGAGGTGGTAAAGAATATACGGTCGCGGGACTGATTACTGAATATCGTGTGCAGGATGGTTTCAGAAGCGGTGAAAAGGTTGCTTTTGTTACCCTTGAAGATTATTCTGGGTCCTATTCTTTCCGGCTCGGAGACAGGGATTATATGCGTTTGAAAGAAAAGCTGGAAGTTCAGCGTTTTGTGATCTTTAAGATTAAATTTGCACAGGTAAAAGACGGAAGGGTTTTTGTGAATGTAAACGAGGTGATTGAACTTCAGGAAGCATTTGAACGGTTTGCCAAAAGCATTTCTCTGGTCATGGATGTGATGGATTTCAGGCCTGAAGATCTTACTTTTTTCAGAAGTGTTCTGGAACGTAACCAGGGAGATCAGAAACTGAAATTCTATATCAAAAATACCGAAGATGATCGGGAAGAGCATATTGAAGTTCAGTCGATGAAGCATTCGGTACATCTCAGTGGAGAACTGATTAAGGAAATTCAGCTGCTTAGCAAATATGAATTTTATCTGAATTAAATATTTAAAATATTATAAAAAGCGCGGCCTTCAGGCCGCGCTGTTGTTTTGTAAATACTTGGCTGATTCTTAAAAAAATGATACCACATTTAAATTATGTTTTATTCACTATATTTTGAATTTATTTACGTTTTCTGTAATTTAAATCATTTATTTTTATTTAAATTTAAAATAAATTAGCAAAAATTTACATTAAATATTTTTTATTTGCTATTTTTAAAATCTAATTTAAAAGAATCTTTATGAGAAAACTTTACACGAGTCCGTGGCAATGGTGTCTTGGCTTAAAAAAAACGGGAATTATTGCCCTTGCATTCTTTGGAGCTGTACAGACGATGAATGCGCAGGTGAATAACTATGTATTTGCTCAGACTACAGGCACATTCAATAGTATTGCTTCTTCAGGTACGGTTGTTTCCGGGAGTGAGGCTACAACATCAACTACTAATGATACAGCAGGCTGGCCGGTTACTATTCCTTTTAATTTTAATTTTAACGGGGTAGATTATACCTCAATATTTGTCAATTCAAATGGAGGGGCAACATTTGGTGCTACTACCAGTACTGCCAGTTCTTTAATATCTTCAACTACCGGATTTTCTGGAGCTGTAAGTGTTATGAACAGAGATTTGTGGGGTGTATTTATTACTTCCGGAGTTACCACAAGCGGATCTGATATCATTACCAATGTGGCTTCTTTTAAAGGTATTGAAATAGGAAAACAGCTCAATAATGTCAATGGAATTCCTTCGGGAGCCACTGTAACGGCTTTTGATGAAACTGCCGGAACCATTACCATGTCTGCTCCTGCAACATCCAGCTCTTCGTCTGCTGTAGTACGTTATGGATCAGGTAAGATTTTTACCGCTGTTGAAGGAGTTGCTCCAAACAGAGTTTTTGTTATTGAATGGATCGGATATAATGATTACAGTACAGCGGTAACCGGAAGTAATCATCTTAATTTTCAGTTAAGGCTTGCTGAAACTTCTAACCGTATTTCGATAGTTTACGGGCCGGGTTATAATATCAACACGACATCAAGAACCAATCAGGTTGGTTTGAGAGGGGCTTCAAATGCTGATTTTAATAACAGGTCCGGTGCGGCAGGCAGTCCGTGGGATTCTACAACAGCAGGAACTACCAACAGCGCAAGTGTTGCTAGAGATAATACGAGTTTTCCTGTTCCGGGATTAACATTTAACTGGGCGCCGCCAACATGCATAGTTCCTACAGGTTTAACGGTTCCTTTAGCAACGGTAACCACTAATGGAGCTGTAGTATCATGGACTCCGCCTTCAGCACTTCCGGGTAGTGGTTACGAAGTATATTACAGTACGTCAAATACTGCGCCTACATCAAGTACGGTTTTGGATGCATCAAATTCTGTCACTTCAACAACGGCTTCGGCATCAATTGGTGGCTTGCTTCCTGCTACAACCTATTACGTATGGGTAAGATCGGTGTGCTCAGGATCGGATAAGAGTGTTTGGTCTACAGTATCTTCATTTGCAACGTCATGTCAGCCTCCTGCTATCATAAACGTAAATGGGGCAACTGTTTGTGGGGCTTCAGGTTCGGCTACCATATCGGCTACGGCAGATTCAGGTGCTATTGTTACATGGTATGATGCTGCTACTGGAGGAAATGTCTTAAGTACCGGGAATTCTTACACAACACCTGTGATTTCAGCAAATACTACATATTATGTATCGGCAAAAACCGGGACTAATCCCCCAAGTGCAGGATTGGCAAATGCGATATCTACGAGTGGGTATACTTTAGAGGCGGGATTGTTTTTTGATGCTACTTCCAGTTTTACAATCAATGGGGTATATGTTTATCCTATAGGCACAGGCGCGGGAACGGTTGTCATCGCTTTACAGGATGGAAATGTTAGTCCGGCAGTTACCTTGCAGACTGTTACGGTAAATCTTACAGGTACAACAGCTCCTTATGTAAAAACGTTTGTTCCTCTGAATTTTTCCGTAACACCGGGAAGCAATTATAAATTAATGATGATGAGCAGAACGGGAGGGGTTAGCAGTTTGGTAAGAGAATCGGGAGCATCTTGGGGAGCATATCCGCTTTCCGTTCCGGGTGTAATGACGATCACCAATGGTAATTGTTGTTCAGGTAATACCACTTCTACTTCATATTATTATTTTTATGATTGGCAATTAACTGCTGGTTGTGAGAGTGCAAGACAGCCGGTTAATGTAATCGTAAACTCTTCTTGCCTTGGAACTTCAGAAACTTCAGCCTTAAAAGATGGTATTAAGGTGTTTCCGAATCCTTTCTCTGATGTGCTGAATATTTCAGAGGTCGATAATGTAAAATCGGTTTCTGTTACGGATCTTTCCGGAAGATTGATAAAGACAATTGAAAAGCCCGGATCTGAGCTTAATTTAGCCGATTTAAAATCAGGAATGTACATGATTACGCTGTACTTAAAAGATGGAACTCAAAAAACAGTAAAATCAATTAAAAAATAATAGCATCATCATAAATTAAATAGCGGCCATTTTTGGCCGTTATTTTTTTTGATAAATGCAGAGGTTGGGATTGATTTAATATGTATTTGAATTTTATATTATTAATAATCAATTATATAAATATATCAACAACTAGGGATAAATTGTCAAAAATCAAATATTTGTTTAGTTTTATTGAATTATCTTAGTTGATATATAAATTTTATTAAAAATTTCATTATAATATTTGATAATATATAATTAAATTAATATTTTTACCACCTAATTTTAATTAACTAAGTATGAAAAAACATTTACTTACGTACCTCTTATTTTTGGGTACATTAATGTCGGCTCAGATTACCTTAGGGTCTGGAACGACATCGGGTGGTGCCTCCACAACCGTGGCCACCGTCCCATGGAGTACTTACTACGGGTACAGCTATGCCCAGCAGATTTTGCTTAAAAGCGATATCAATGCTGCCGGAGCAGGGAATATTACAGGATTACGATTTTATTTAAGTGCTTCTGCCAGTCTTACCAACTCAAATGATGTGGTTGTTTATTTGGGACAGACTACAAAAACTTCTTTTTCCTCAACTACCGACTGGATTCCTACCAGTGCAATGACACAGGTTTACAGCGGAACAGTAACCAATAATGCGGGTATTGTGGAAATCACACTTTCATCGCCTTTTGCTTACGATAACGTAAACAACCTTGTGATTGCGGTTGATGAAAATAAAGCCGGTGATAACGGAGGTGAAGTTTTCTATACCTATAGCAGCGGGACAAACAAAACGTTGTATTACAGAAATGACACTACCAACCCGAATCCTGCCTCTATTACTCAGACCGGGACAAGATCTGCAACGCAGTCTGTAGTTACTTTGTTAGGTCTTGCTCCTAACCCTGTACCTGCATGTCCTTCGGTTACAGCTCCGACAGCTGCGGCTACAGGTGTTTCCGTGCTTCCTGCTATCAACTGGAATGCAGTGAGTGGAGCTACAGGATACAGACTTTCTGTAGGAACTACTTCAGGAGGAAGTGATGTAGTCAACAATGTTGATCTGGGGAATGTTACTACGTACACTTTTGCATCTGCTTTGCAGTTTAATACACAATATTATTATACGGTAAGCTCTTACAACGGTGCCATTCCTTCTGCTGCCTGTTCGGAAAGAACTTTTACAACTGCTAATATTTCCTGTCCGGCTGTTACAGCTCCTGCAGCTGCTGCAGTAGGTCTTTCTGTAACGCCAACCATTACTTGGACAGCTTCAACGGGAGCTACAGGATATAAAATATCTGTAGGAACAACTGCCGGCGGAACGGATGTTTTAAATAATGTTGATCTGGGGAATGTAACATCATATACCTTCGGTTCAGCTTTAATGAATAGTACGAAGTATTATTATACGGTAAATGCTTATTCTGCACTTGCCACTTCATCCGGATGTACGGAAAGAAACTTTACAACTGTATGTACTCCGGTAACAGCTTTTTCTGAAAACTTTGATACTGTTACAGCGGGTTCATGGCCGAATTGCTGGGCTAAAGTAGGCGCAAACGGTAGTGCTTATACTCAGGCAAGCACCGCGATGAGTGCTCCGAATAATATGTATATTTATACCAGTTCAGTTTCTTCTCCTGCGGTAGTTTCTATGCCGCCGGTAAGTACACTTCAGTTGGGGACTTATCGTTTGAGATTTAAAATGAGAGGAAACTTTACAGCCGGAGATAAAATAGATGTAGGATATCTTACCAATCCTTCCGACGCCTCTACATTCGTGTCTTTAGGTACTACCTATACTGCGAATAGTGCAACGGTTGTAGATAATTATACAATTAATAATATTACTGCTCCTGCGGGTGTTACCACAATGGCATTTAAGCATATCGGACCATCAGGGTACAGTATTCTGATTGATGATGTTGTGTATGAATTAATGCCTTCATGTGTAGAGCCTTCAGCGGTTACGGTTTCAGCTATTGGTGCAAATAATGCAACTGTTGCATGGACAGCTCCTTTATCAGCTCCGGGCAATGGCTATGAGTTTTATTACAGTACGACAAACACGGCGCCAACAGCTTCAACTACAGCATCTGGTACAAGCGCTACTACTTCTGCGCCTTTATCAGGCTTAACAAGTTCTACAACTTATTATGTTTGGGTTCGTTCTGTGTGCAGTACTGCTGATAAGAGTGTTTGGGCTACTGCTGCTACATTTACTACTGCATGTACTTCTGTTAATGTACCTTATACATTAAATTTTGACAGTGTTACCACACCTGCTTTACCGGTTTGTACATCAGCTGTAAATTCAGGATCAGGGAATGTGTGGAATACGTCCACGGCTACAGGATTTACCGGGAATGTTTTAAACTATACTTATAACACTTCTAATGCTGCAAATACCTGGTTCTTTACTCAGGGAATTAATCTTACAGCGGGCGTGAGCTATAGAATTAAATATAAATATTCTAATGCTACAGGAACAACACAGTATCCTGAAAAAATGAAAATTTCTTATGGTACTTCAGCTACCGCTGTAGGGATGACAAATCTTTTAAAAGATTATCCGGTTATTACGGGAGGTGTAATTACAAGTGATTTTGTTGATTTTACTCCTGCTTCAACAGGCACATATTACTTTGGATTCAATGCGTATTCTGCAGCTAATATGAATAGAATTTATGTAGATGATATCAATATTGATGTTACTCCTACTTGTTTTGAGCCTACTGCTTTAGTATCTTCTAATATCACGGCTACATCTGCTGATGTTGCATGGACTGCCCCTGCTCCTGCGCCGGCAAATGGTTATGAAATCTATTACAGCACAACAAATACTGCTCCTTTGTCTACAACAGTTCCTACTGTTTCAGGAATCACAGGAACTTCTCAGTCTTTGAATACGCTTTCACCTGCAACAACCTATTATGTTTGGGTAAGATCGAAATGTTCTTCAGCGGATATGAGCAGCTGGTCTAATGTTCTGACCTTTAGTACACCATGTGCTTCAGTAGTGCCAACTTATACAAATGATTTTGCTTCAACAGCTGGAGCTTGTACTTCAAATGTTTCAGGAGGTTCTCCTACAGGTAGTGCACCAACAGGAACAACGGCTTATTGGATACAGAACAACTGGTTAAATTCTCCTGTTACTAATTCAGGTACCGGATCAATGAGAATGAATTTGTATTCTGTGAACAGAGCCGGATGGTTAAAAATGGCTCCTTTAAATTTATCAGCGGGAGGATATAGAGTGAAATTTGATTATGCTGTAACAACATATTCAGGTACTGCGGCTTCTGCAATGGGTTCTGATGATGTCGTTCAGTTTGTGGTATCACAGGACGGAGGAAATACCTGGACAGTTCTTCAGACCTGGAATGCAGCTAATGCTCCTTCCAATACATCGAATACATTTTCTTTGGATTTAACTGGTTATACAGGTGCCAATACAATATTCGCATTCTATGGAAATGATGGTACGGTAGATGATACTGAAGACTATAACTTCTATATTGATAATTTTGTAGTAGAGGTAAATAATGTACTTGCTGCAAACGATGTTAAGGCTAATGCTAATACTGGAATTAAATTATATCCAAACCCTTTCACTGAAGTGTTGAATATATCTGATGCTTCAAATGTGAAAAATGTTCTGGTAACGGATATTGCCGGAAGATTGATAAAAACAATCGCAAATCCTGGTAAAGAACTTCATTTGGGAGAACTAAAACAAGGAATGTATTTGGTGACTCTGGAAATGAAAGATGGTTCCAGACAAACAATCAAAGCGATTAAAAAATAGTATTTTTAATTACTTATATTATGTAGCGGTCAAAACGGCCGCTACTTTTTTTTTATGTTAAGTGAAAAGGTTGGGATTTGATTATGTTAAATTGTTTTTCATAATTAATTGTAAATCAGTGAGTTTAAATAATTAAATTTTTATATATTTTTGATAAAATTTAAATAAATGTTTGTTTTTTTTAAATATTGTATGATTTTTTAGTTGATTTTGTTGATAATTTGATTATATTTTTGTTTGATATTGTATAAATTGATATTTTTACCACCTAATTTTAATTCAAACAAGTATGAAAAAAATTCTATTAGTATGTATGATGGCTTTTGGGATAGGAGCTTCAGCACAAATTACAGTATCGGAAAGTTTTGAAGGTAGTACATTGCCTACTGGGTGGACAAGTACAATAACAGGTTCAGGATTTTCATCTGCTCCTTCTGGCTACGGGACTTTAGCAGGAACAGCTTGTGCTGGAACTAATGCTGTTTATAAAAACATTTACGGCACAACTTACACAAGTTGGTATATGACCTATTCTTCTACAGCTTCGAATGCAACTGCTCTGAACTATTCTTTCAAATACCTGGCGAAAGGTTATTCTACCACAGGTGATATTAATGGGAGTGTAGCGGCTGATTATTCAGTAGACGGTGGAACAACATGGAATGATTTGTTAACACCTGTTACTCTAAATAGTCCTAATGCTACTCCAATACCATGTACAACGGTTTCCGGAACTATACCCGCAGGTACCATACCGGCAGGTGCGAATTTTAAATTCAGGCTTAAAAGTACCAGCGCTACGAATGGAGATTTTTACATGGGATTTGATAATGTAGTGCTTTCGCAAGCTGCTACTACAGCTCCCAATTGTGTTGCAATCTCAAGCCCTGCAAATGCTGCTACCGGTATTTCTTTAACTCCAACAATCACTTGGCCTGCTGCGGCAGGTGCTTCCAGCTATGTTATTAATATGGGTACAACTCCAGGTGGTACTCAGGTGATGGCAGGAATGGATGTGGGTAATACTACATCGTACACGGTTCCTGCTGCTACATTGGCTTATTCAACAATGTATTATATTACCATAATACCTAAGAATAGCTTTGGGTTGGCAACAGGATGCACGGAGACAAGTTTCACAACCTTAGTTATACCTTGTCCAACTGTAACGGCTCCTGCAGCAGGCGCAACAGGTATTAGTGTAACACCTACCATTACTTGGACGGCTTTGTCCGGCGCTGCTGGGTATAAATTATCGGTAGGAACTACGTCTGGAGGTACTGATATACTGAATAATCTTGATGTAGGAAATGTAACTTCTTATACATTTGCTTCTGCATTAATGTCAGGTACAAAATACTATTATAAACTAAATTCTTACTCTTCAACCTCTAATTCTTTAAGTTGTACAGAAAGAAACTTTACAACATTATGTTCAGCTGTTGCTTCTGTTCCGTATACTCTAGACTTCGAAGGTTTAACTACACCGTCTCTACCTAACTGTAGTTTAGCTATAAATGCGGGCACGGGTAATAACTGGGTTACTGCATCCGCACCAACTGATTGTCCGGGCTTCACGACAAAAGTATTACAATATGGATACGATAGTTTTTCAGCAGCTAACGCATGGTTCTTTACCCAAGGTATTAATCTTACAGGAGGTACTCAGTATACAATTACTTATAAATATGGTAATAATAGCACAACCTACACGGAAAAATTAAAAGTAGCATACGGAAATTCTGCAGCGGTTGCGGCTATGACTAATGTTTTAGCAGATTATCCATCAATTAATGATAAAGTTTCTCATTCAGCATCTGTTAATTTCACGCCAACAACTTCCGGAACTTATTATTTTGGATTTAATGCATATTCGGCAGCAGATCAGTTTAACTTATATCTTGATGATATTAATATCACCGCTACGGCAGTATTAGCTACATCTGAAATAAATGATATTGCTAAAAATAACATTAAGGTATATCCAAACCCATTCTCCGAAGTGTTAAATATCTCTGATGCTTCTGATGTGAAAAATGTTTTGATAACAGATGTTTCAGGAAGGGTGTTGAAAACTATTGCAAATCCTGGTAAAGAACTTCATTTAGGAGACTTAAAACAAGGAATGTATCTAGTTACATTAGAAATGAAAGATGGTTCTAAGCAAACTATTAAGGCAATAAAAAAATAATTTTTTAATCTATTAAGATAAAGTAGCGGCTGATATCAGCCGCTATTTTTTTAAGATTGATATTAATTCTAAATGATGTGAATTAATAGCGTGAAACCTTTCTTTTTGTATTGTAAAAAAGGTACTAAATTTTGATTTTAAAATTAGATTTTAATAGAATACGTGCTATTTTATGCGGATAATTAAAATGTAAAATTTTATTTATATATATTCTTATTTTTAAATTTATTAAAATTATTAAAAAAAAGTGGTATTTATTATGATGAAATCACAGTATTATTCCTAAATTAGTGTATTAATCAGCAAAAATAAATTTATGACAAAATTTCTACTTTCATGCTTATTGTTTTTAAGTATGATGCTTAATGCACAAATAACTTTGGGTGCAGGAAGTACGAATGTCGGGACAGCCCCGATAAGTACATATTATGGTTATTCTTACACACAGCAGATTTTTACAAAACAGGAAATCAATGCTAATGCTGCAGGAAACATTACGGGATTAAAATTTTATCTGGATCCTTCCATGTCTATTGCAAGCTCATCAGAATGGGTAGTCTATCTGGGTCAGACTTCAAAAACGACATTTGCATCGGATTCTGACTGGATTCCTCTTTCCCAGCTGACACAGGTTTTTTCAGGAACTGTTACCAACAATAATGGTGTTGTTGAAATTACTTTCTCTGCACCCTTCGCTTACGACAATATTGCTAATCTTGTTGTAGCAGCTGAAGAGAATTCTTCAGGCTATGATAGTAATGATTATGATGAAGTAATGTATGTTTATCCGGCAGCAGCAAATTCCACACTTAATTATAAAAATGATTATAACGACCCGGATCCTGCTTCGCCGCCTTCTTCAGGTGATCTGAAAAATTATAAATCCGTTACTACTTTTGAAGGCCTTACCGCTAATCCGATCCCTCTTTGCCCGGTAGTCTCTTATCCGTCAAATAATTCAACTTTTGTTCCTCTAGGTTCAACAATTACTTGGGTTAACTCTTCAGGAGCGACAGGATATAAAGTTTCTATCGGAACAACTTCCGGAGGAACTGACATAGCCAACCAGGTGGCTGTAACTACAAACAGCTTTACACCGGCAGCACCATTCGCACCCAATACAACACTTTATTTGAAGGTTGTGGCTGTAGGGTCTGGAGGAGAATCTTCCGGCTGCTCGGAAATAATGTTTACAACAGCACCGCCGCCGCCTACCAATGATGAATGTGCTACTGCGGTTACATTAACGGTGAATCCGGATCTCAACTGTGGTACTGTAACTCCGGGTTATACCATTGGTGCTACCGATTCTGGAATGATACCTGATCCATGCTATGGGAACCCTGATGATGATGTATGGTTTAAATTCGTGGCAACAGCTACCTCTCATAAAATCTCTCTTTTAAATATTCAGTCGGTAGGAACCGAACCGAATGATACCGATACTTATTTCCAGGTATTCAGTGGCGGATGTGGAGCATTGTCCAGTATCTATTGCTCAGATCCAGCTTCGGGAACTGTCACAGGTCTTACTGTGGGTGAAACATATCTGGTAAGAGTATACAGCTATTATGGTACGGGAAGCAATCAGAGTTTTGATGTTTGTGTAGGAACGTTCCCGCCGCCACCTGCAAATGATGAATGCAGCGGAGCTCTTGTAGCTACTACATTCCCATATACTTTCGTACAGAACGATGGAGAAGCGGCTACAAATAACGGCGGTATGGTTACTGCCTGTACTAATAACGGAATGAATGACGGTACATGGTTTACTTTCGTAGGAGACGGAGATACATTTAATATTACAGTTACGATGCCTGCAGGAAGTGATTTTGATCCTAAAATCGGAGTTTACAGCGGAACCTGCTCTGCTTTGTCATGTGAAGATTCTGAAGATTCAGGAGGAACGGGAGTTAGCGAAACACTTTCAATCCCAACACTTTCAGGAAATACGTATTATGTAAATGTTGGATACTATAGTGGATGGTCTGATGAACCGGAAGGTGCTTTTACTATTAATATTACCAAGGGTGTACTGGGAACTTCTGATGTGAAGCCGGAAAAGAAAAATATCAAAGTATATCCTAATCCGTTTACAGATCTGATAAATATTTCCGATGCTGCCAATGTAAAATCAATTTCAGTTTCCGATCTTTCCGGAAGATTGATAAAAGTGATTGATAACCCTGGAACTTCAATTCATTTGGGTGAATTAAGACAGGGGATGTATTTATTGACACTTATTATGAAAGATGGTTCTAAGCAAACAATTAAAACCATAAAAAAATAACAATACAATCATAATACAAGAAAGGCGATCTCACACAGATCGCCTTTTTTATTTTGCGCTAAATTTTAATAATTTATCTGTTTTCAGGAACAGGCTGTAGATCACCGGTATTAAGGCTCTCAAAAATCGCCGGAAAGAAGGTGACGAGAATGAAATAAATAATGACCATTAATACAATCAAAGAAAACAGTATAACTACTAAAGTATTTGGCTTATTTTTCTTTTTTGGCTCCATGATGTTGGTATTTAGTTAATAGATATTATAATATTTTACACTAAGCTAATTTCTTGCCACATTGTTTGCAGTACCTTGCATCATCATCAATATCCTCATTTCCGCACCGGTCGCATACTTTTTCAAGATTTTGCCTCTTGTTCCGCATTTCCGCCGTTACAATTCCTGTAGGGACAGCAATGATGGAATAACCGGCAAGCATAAGAATAACTGCAAAAAACTTTCCCATAGGAGTAATCGGAGAAACATCACCATAGCCAACGGTAGTTACCGTAACCACCGCCCAGTAAATCGATTGCGGAATTGTTTCGAACCCCGGCCTTCCGCCTTCCACCATAAACATCATAGAACCGACAATTACTGAAAAGATAATCAGGAATAGCAGGAAAATATAGATTTTTCTTGAGCTGTTCTTTAATGCTCTTACAATAACAAATCCGTCATTCATAAAATCCAGGAGGTTGAATACTCTGAAAACCCTCAGCATTCTGAGCATTCTGAAAATGAGGAAGTATTTTGTAACCGGAAAGAAAAAGCTCAGATAAAAAGGAATCAATGCTAAAAAATCAATAATTCCGAAAAAGCTGAAAATATAACGACGTTTGTTTTTTACAACCGTAATTCTTGAAACGTATTCTATTGAAAAAAAGATGGAAATAATCCATTCCAGAACAAGAAAGGTATAATGGTAACGCTTATCAAGTTTAGGGATGCTTTCCATCATAATGATAGCGGTACTGATCAGAATGAGCAACAACAGGATAATATCAAACAGCTTCCCGAGCTTTGTATCAGAACGGTAAATAATTCTGTAAAGATATCGTTTCCACCACGCATCTTCCGGAACAAGATTATGTTCTCTTTCCATTTTTAACCTTTTTTTAAATATAACAAATTATCCTTACTTTCGTAACAAACATACAGAATAAAATGAAAATTAGAGAGGTCGTTTCAAAGATAGAAAAGCGTATTCCCCTCCAGCAGGCGGAAGATTTTGATAATGTCGGGTTACTCTGTGGTTCATGGGATCGTGATGTTAGCGGGATATTGATCTGTCATGATGCCCTTGAAAATGTTGTAGATGAAGCAATCTTTAAAAACTGCAATCTTATTGTATGCTTTCATCCGATTATTTTTTCAGGCTTAAAATCATTAACGGGAAAAAATTACGTTGAAAAAGCGGTGATCAAGGCAATTGAAAATAAAATAGCAATTTACGCCATTCACACCGCCTTCGATAATGATTTTTTTGGGGTCAATGCAGGAATCTGTCAGCAGCTCGGACTTAAAAACCTTAAAATTCTTCAGCCTAAAAAAAATGATCTGAAGCAACTCACCGTTTTTGTTCCGAAAGAATACTCTGAAAAGGTAAGAGAAGCACTTTTCGAAGCGGGAGCGGGCAGTATCGGTTTTTATGATGAGTGCAGTTTCAGCATAAACGGAAACGGAACTTTTCGCCCTAAAGAAGGCTCAGATCCATTTTCAGGACAGTTGGGAATTCGGGAGAATGCAAATGAAGAGATGATTTCCGTTATTTTTGAAGAGTACAAACAGGGGCAGGTAGTCGCAGCAATGAAATCGGCACATCCTTATGAAGAAGTAGCACATCAGATTTACAGCCTTGATAATACAAATCATTACACTGGTCTTGGTATGTACGGAGATTTTGAAGAGCCGATGGAAGAGCAGGATTTTCTGAAATTTGTTAAAGAAAAATTTAATCTTGAAGTGATCAGACATTCCGATTTTACCAGGAAAAAGATTAAAAGAGTAGGTGTTCTGGGAGGTTCCGGAGCAAGCGGTATCAAGTCTGCAATCTCCAAAAAATGTGATGCTTATCTCACGGGAGATGTAAAATACCATGATTTTTTCCTTGCCGAATCTAAAATGATGATTTGTGATATTGGTCATTTCGAATCAGAACAATTTGTTACTCAACAATTATTTGAAATTTTGTCACAAAAATTTAGTACATTTGCAATCTCAAAATCTATTGAGAAAACGAACCCGGTAAATTATTTCATTTAAAATATGGCAAAAACCAACGATATTTCAGTTGAAGAGAAGTTAAGAGCTTTATACGATTTGCAGATCATTGATTCCAGATTGGACGAAATCCGAAATACAAGAGGAGAATTGCCAATCGAAGTAGAGGATCTTGAGATTGAAATCGAAGGTCTTGAAAAAAGAGCTGAAAAATTTCATGCGGATATCAAAGATCAGGACGATCAGATCAAAACCAAGCATGAAGTAATTAACCATGCAAAAACTTTAATTGAAAAATACAAATCTCAGCAGGATAATGTAAGGAACAATAAAGAGTTTGAAGCATTAAGTAAAGAGGTTGAATATCAGGAGCTTGAAATTCAGCTTGCTGAAAAAAGAATCAAAGAATTCGGTGCTAAAATCAGCCACAAAAACGAAACGCTGGATGAGCTTAACGCAAAAATCGATGATCTTAAAAACCACCTGAAGTTCAAAAAAGAAGAATTGGAAGGTTTGATCTCTGAAACCCAGAAAGAAGAAGAATATCTGATTGAGCAGTCTAAAGAATTTGCTGCAAAAATCGATGAAAGATTGCTGGCTTCTTACAACAGAATCAGAACCAATTCTCCGAACGGACTTGCAGTAGTAGGTTTGGAAAGAGGGGCACCAAAAGGTTCATTCTTTACTATTCCGCCTCAAAAGCAGATGGAAATCGCTCAGAGAAAGAAAATCATTATTGATGAGCATTCAGGAAAAATCCTTGTGGATGACGAATTGGTAATGGAAGAAAACGAAAAAATGAAATCGGTGATTAAGTTTTAATTAGTCACCATTTTAAAAAATATAAAAGCTGTCTCATATGAGGCAGCTTTTTTGTGTTATTGCGAGAAGCATCGCGACGAAGCAATCTTTGGTCAAGAAGTCATAGAACACGTTGAAAAACTGAAATTCCACACTATACTACGTTCTGCTCTGAATGACAATTTACATTCATAATGAATTCTAAATGAATAAATAAAGTTAAAAAATTATAAAGTCACGAATATAATTCTCATCACAAAGAATTATTGTTTTTAGCATTTGATTTCTTTTTATATTTACTCCTGAAAAACACAATCGCTTATCTTCTCAAGTTGTTAAATAAATGAAAGGTATTGGATTAATATTCATTGTTGATTCATTATTAAAATATGTTGCAACGGAAGGGCAGGACTAAACCGAAAACCTGTCTCCGAAAGGAAAGCCGAAGTTTCACTGTAGAAATTTTAGCAAAATAAGTAGGTGAAAAAAATTATTTAAGAAATGAAAAAATTTAAAAAATTAACCCGTGAAGACCTTAAGACAGTAAGGGCAGGACAGGTTTGGATTGCAGTTACCAAATGTGGCTTTACAGCAACGACTACCCAAGATTGGACCGCTGAACAAGCAAATGCTTGGGTTGATGAAATTGAAAAAATTACTGTAAGACTCCTACTTATTCCGGGTCTGATGCTCAACATTTAGCATCTAATCTTAATTAAAACAAATTAAGCACTTATAGTGGGAATTATTCTACTATAAGTGTATTTATAGATTAATCATACCTCTCATGAATTACCATAGAAAAATATTTCAATTTTTAATATTATTATACAGTGTACTATATTATACCCAATCATACAAAAATGACAGTTTAAGAGGTGAATTTACTTATCGATTAAGAGCTAAGTTCGATAAACGAACAGACAATAGATATAAAGAATTATTCACCTTACAGGTAGGAAACAGATGTGCATTTTTTGCAAGTGCTGTATCATTGAAAGGAGATTCGGTAATGGAAAATTCAAGAGTTACTACAAAAAATTATGATGGCAGCATAACTCTTAGCTACAAGGATGAGGCGGTTATTCCAAAAACAAATTTCAACTTTACTATCATCCAAACCAATGAAAATGTACAGTTTTTTGATTCCGCAGGTATGTCATTATTTACCTATAAACAACCTGTAATATCAAGCTGGGAACTTGCAGATGAAACTAAAATAATTAATACCATTACCTGTAAAAAAGCAGAGGTCAGATTTAAAGGAAGAAACTGGATCGCATGGTATGCTCCGGAAATTCCGCTTCCGTATGGTCCTATGAAATTTAGCGGTTTACCGGGATTAATCATCAAAATAACTGACGAGAAAGAGGATTATGATTTTGAACTGGTAAAATCCTTGTCTGTCTCTCAATTGAAAGGCAAGTTCATCAACATAAAAGAAAGCAGATATACCGGAGCTATAGAAACAACGCAGGCTAAATTAAAACAGGCACAAAGAAATGCAGATGCTAATGCTGCCGCTGTACTGGCAAGCTACGGAACAACGATTATACAAGGGCAGGAAATGATAAAGCAAAGAGAAAAAGCAAGGGAGGAAAATGAAAAATACAAAAATCCGCTTGAACTAAGCGAGTAAAAAAACCGCCTCAAAGAAGCGGTTGCAATTTATTCATGATGTTCATACATTTTATTGTACAGATCAATAAACTTTTCTTTAATCGCCTTTCTTTTCAGCTTTAAAGTAGGTGTTAAAAGGCCGGTATCAATACTCCAGACTTCCGGTGTCAATTCAATTTTCTTGATTTTTTCCCAGTTTCCGAGGTGTTCGTTCGTACTTTCGATTTCTTTTTCTATTCTTTCTTTGAGTTCCTTGCTGTTGGCAATTTCTTTTGGTGTAGAACCGATACTCAGATTGTTTCTCTGAGCCCAGCTTTTGGCAAATTCAAAATCCGGTTGTATAAGTGCAGTCGGCATCTTTTCACCATCGCCAACAACCATAATCTGCTCGATAAACTTAGAGGCTTTGGCAAGATTTTCAATGGTTTGGGGAGCAATATACTTTCCGCCGGAAGTTTTAAACATTTCTTTTTTACGGTCTGTAATCTGAAGAAAGCCATCGCTGTCAACGTGCCCGATATCTCCTGTTTTAAAAAATCCGTCTTCGGTAAAAACTTCTTTTGTCATTTCTTCATTTTTAAAATAACCTTTAAAAATAGATGGCCCTTTTACGGTAATTTCTCCATCTTCCTGAATTTTTACCTGAACATTATCCAAAGGAAGTCCCACAGTTCCTATTTTCATTTTCCCAAAAGCATTCACGGAAATAACCGGTGAGGTTTCCGTAAGACCATAGCCTTCAAGAATAGGAATTCCGGCATTCTGAAACATCAGGTTCAGTCTTGTGGAAAGGGCTGCAGAGCCAGAAACCAGGGTGATAATTTCGCCGCCCAATCCTTCGCGCCATTTTTTGAAAACCAGTTTATCTGCAATTATTTCCCGTAATCCGGAAGGTTTGGAGACTGTTTTCTTTTTAGAAATCAGATTCAGTGCCCAGAAAAATATCTTCTGCTTAAGACCTCCTGCTGAAGATCCGGTAGCATAAATTTTATCATAAACCTTTTCCACAAGCCTTGGAACAACGCTCATGTAATGAGGTTTCACTTCTTTTACATTTTCTCCCATCTTCTCAATGCTTTCCGCAAAATAAATGGAAAAACCATTATACTGGAACAGGTAAAAAAGCATCCTCTCGAAAATATGGCAGATAGGCAGAAAGCTTAATACTCTCGTATCTTTATAATCCAGGTTTTTCTTTTTAGGGATTCTCGGAATTGATCCTAATACGTTGGACACAATGTTATGGTGAGTTAGCATAACTCCTTTGGGTTTTCCCGTAGTTCCGGAAGTATAAATAATGGTGGCCAGATCTTCCGGATTGATCGTATTGGAAAGATCTTCTACTTCAATCTGTGTAGAATCGTCTTCTCCAAGATCCAGCACTTCTTTCCAGTTGGCAGCTCCGCTGATATTCTCGAAGGTGAAAATTCCCTGCAGTGAAGGGATATTGTGCTTTACCTTCATTACTTTATTTAAAAGATCTTTATCAGATAAAAAGCAATATTTGATCTCGGCATTGTTGAAGATAAACTCGTAATCTTCCGGCGAAATACTCGGATATACCGGTACGGAAACCACCCCGATCTGAGAGAGCCCAAGATCCATTATGGCCCACTCTGTGCGGGAATTGGTGGTAATCAGCGCGATTTTGTCCCCAGGTTTTATCCCGAGTTTTAAAAGTCCGCGTGAGATTTTATTGCCTTCATTGATAAATTCCTGAGTAGACGTTTTCTTCCATTCCCCCTGATATTTTGTTACAAACATATCCGTTTTCGGGTAGGTCTCTAAAGCATAATGGGGAATATCGAATAATCTTTTTATAGTCATGATGGTAAAAGTAATTAGTTAAAGGATTTTAAATATAAGCATTTTTTTTAATTGGCAATACCACATTCGGAAATTTACAATTACTGAAGAATATGGCGTATTATGTATTAATTGTTATACTTTTTAATTAAAAAAATTAATAATGTTTTAATCAATTTATTTGTTTTTTAATATTTGTTTAATTCCTGATTTTTCAGAATGTAAGACTTAAGTTTTAATTCTATTTTCAGATTTGATCAAAAAGTGTAAATTAGCGTCCATCTAATTATTCAATTTTTATGGACTTTAATTTATCGGAAGAACAGCTGATGATTCAGCAGGCAGCAAGGGATTTTGCACAAAACGAACTATTACCTGAGGTAATCGAAAGAGACCGCGATCAGAAGTTTCCTGCAGAACAGGTAAAAAAAATGGGTGAAATGGGACTTTTGGGAATGATGGTAGATCCTAAATACGGCGGTGCAGGGATGGACAGTGTTTCTTACGTTTTGGCCATGGAAGAGATTGCAAAAATAGATGCTTCTGCAGCTGTGGTAATGTCTGTAAACAATTCTTTGGTATGTGCCGGACTTGAAAAATTTGCTTCTGAAGAACAGAAAGTAAAATACTTAACACCTCTTGCAAGCGGACAGGTAATCGGAGCATTTGCATTGTCTGAGCCGGAAGCAGGTTCTGATGCAACTTCACAAAAAACCACTGCAGAAGATAAAGGAGATTATTATTTGCTGAACGGAATTAAAAACTGGATCACAAATGGTGGTACAGCAAGCTATTATATTGTAATTGCACAAACGGATCCTGAGAAAAAACATAAAGGAATCAATGCTTTCATCGTTGAAAGAGGATGGGAAGGATTTGAAATCGGGCCTAAAGAAGACAAACTGGGAATCAGAGGAAGCGATACGCATTCTTTGATTTTCAACAATGTAAAGGTGCCGAAAGAAAACAGAATCGGAGAAGACGGTTTCGGATTCAACTTTGCGATGGCTGTTCTGAACGGAGGCAGAATCGGGATTGCTTCTCAGGCATTAGGTATTGCTTCAGGAGCTTACGAACTGGCATTAAAATATGCTAAAACAAGAAAAGCTTTTAAAACCGAAATCATCAACCACCAGGCGATTGCATTTAAACTGGCAGATATGGCCACCCAAATCACGGCGGCAAGAATGCTTTGTTTCAAAGCTGCAGTAGAAAAAGACGCTGGAAAGGATATTTCAGAAAGCGGTGCGATGGCAAAATTATATGCCTCTCAGGTAGCAATGGATACAACAATTGAAGCAGTACAAATTCACGGTGGATACGGATATGTAAAAGAATACCACGTGGAAAGAATGATGAGAGATGCAAAGATCACACAGATCTATGAAGGAACTTCTGAAATCCAGAAAATCGTTATCTCAAGAAGCATTGCAAAGTAATTGCTTACTATAAAAATGAAATAGTAAAAGGCTCTCAGAAATTGGAGCCTTTTTACTTTCACACGAACCACAAAATATTAATAATATATTGTTCTAACTATTGTTTTGATTGATTTTTTTAGCTTAAGTTAAATGATAAATGTAAATTAACAATCAGTGAAGTAAAATTAGGAATATCGTTTTCCGGAATAACGTGATTCTGATTAAAATATTATTAAAATGTATCGGAATATTCTTTCTTAAGGATTTTTATCCGTAATCTCTCTTTTTTTATAAAAATAATATCCGATTCCTGCAATCACAAATAACGGCCAAAGCGGAAGAATAAACAGAAAAATAGAAGTGATGACATTCCAGCCCGAAGATATAGCAGCAAAGGACTGTGCTCCCAATGTTTCAGGGTTTTTATCATCCGCGATATTTCCCTGCTGTCCGTAAAGGGTAATGTCGATTTCACACATTGTGTTTTCAATAATATCATGACCGGAAGTTTCAATGTTCATGTTTTCCACTGTTCCCAAATTGTAGTTGAGGTCAGACATAAGATAATCAAATTTCTGAACAGGAACTTTCACTTTCAGATAGGCGGTTTTTTTATCACTATTTTGAAGGGAAACACTTTCACTTCTTATAAAACCGTTGTATTTGGCAACTTCATCCTTTACAATTTCTTTTGCAGTTTCAGCATCATTTACGCTAAGTTCCACTATTCCTTTTTTGATGAATCTATTCTGCTTAATCAATTCAGGATTTTCTTTCTTCGGAGAATTTTTATATACGATTTTTGTTTCCTTAATAATTTTCGGGGCAGGAACATTTACTACAATTTTATTTTCTTTCTTTGCCGAATCTTTCTTTTCCTTCTTAGATTCCAGTTTTACGGATGATATTTTTTCGGAAAGAGAATCTACTATTTTGGAAGTACTTTCTATTTTATCTTTTACCGCATTTTTAGTGTCTTCAAATTCTTTGATTTTAACATTCGCAGAGTCTAAAGCAGCATTTGCCTGATCATTGATTGTAATGATTTTTTCCGAAGCATCAGCAATGGTACTGTCGGCCGAACTGATGGTATTTTCCAGCTGCGATGTTGCAGCTTCTCCCTTTTTACACATGATGAATGTTCCCGATACGGCAACAAGTAAAATGAATTTTTTCATACGATTAATTTTTTCGATGAAGTAAAATTAGGAGTGGAATTGTTGTAAAGATTGTAAAAGGTTTGTTTTGAAGATGTAAATTGATAAAGGTTTGATTTTTAGATTTTTGTAAAATAAAATTAACGATTATACAATCTGTTTTTCAAATGAGTATTGAATATAGTTCAATAAAAAACAAAAAAATCCGCAGAAAATTCCGCGGATTAAATATCTGAATTAATTATTTCTCATTAAGCATTCTTAAATTCACTGATGAAATGCAGCTTCACATTCGGGAATTTTTCCTGCGTCATATGAATGGTAAAAGAAGAATCAGCAAGGAAAACCAGTTGGTTGTATTTGTCTCTCGCTAAAAATC
Source organism: Chryseobacterium sp. MHB01 (assembly GCF_034651565.1). Classification (NCBI taxonomy): domain Bacteria; kingdom Pseudomonadati; phylum Bacteroidota; class Flavobacteriia; order Flavobacteriales; family Weeksellaceae; genus Chryseobacterium; species Chryseobacterium sp. MHB01. The sequence continues at coordinate 456,342 of NZ_JAYEDA010000001.1, forward strand.
GCTGCTTTAATCTCGCAAATTCTTTAAATTCTTCAGACTTCTCATCGGCTTCCACCCAACACGCTTTGTGCATCGAAAGCGGTTCATAAGTACATTTTGCACCATATTCGTGCTCCAGACGATATTGGATTACCTCATACTGAAGAGCACCTACCGTTCCGATGATTTTTCTGCCGTTCATTTCCAGCGTAAACAGCTGTGCAACTCCTTCGTCCATTAGCTGATCGATACCTTTTGCCAATTGTTTTGCCTTCAACGGATCGTTATTATTGATATATCTGAAATGTTCAGGCGAGAAGTTCGGAATTCCTTTGAAATTCAGCTTTTCACCTCCGGTTAACGTATCACCGATCCTGAAACTTCCTGTGTCATGAAGCCCTACGATATCTCCCGGGAAACTCTCTTCCACGACTTCTTTTTTATCTGCAAAGAATGCATTGGGTGAAGAGAACTTCATTTTTTTACCCTCTCTTACCAATAGATAATTTTCGTTTCTTTTAAACGTTCCGGAAACAATTTTTACGAAAGCCAAGCGGTCCCTGTGTTTCGGATCCATATTCGCATGGATTTTGAAAACAAAGCCGGTAAACTGATTTTCTTCAGGTTTTACCAGACGCGTATCACTTTCCTTTGGCTGGGGCATCGGTGCAATATCGATAAAGGCATCCAGCAATTCGCGCACTCCGAAATTATTCAAAGCCGATCCGAAGAAAACAGGCTGAAGATCACCTTTCATATAATCTTCACGGCTGAATTCAGGATATACCGACTGTACGAGATCAAGCTCTTCACGAAGCGTAGCTGCCGCTTTTTCACCGATTAATTCATCAATGGCAGAATCATTAATGTCATCAAACTTAATGGCTTCTCCAACCTTCTGCTTTTTCTCCTCCAAAAACAGTTGGATGTTGTTTTCCCAGATGTTGTAGATCCCTTGGAAATCACTTCCCATGCCAATCGGTAATGAAAGCGGAACAACCGTTAAACCTAATTTCTGTTCAACCTCATCCAGGAGATCAAAAGCATCCTTACCCTCACGGTCAAGTTTATTGATAAATACAAGCATCGGGATATTTCGCATTCTGCATACCTGTACAAGCTTTTCAGTTTGTTCCTCAACTCCTTTTGCCACGTCTATGACAACGATTACAGAATCTACGGCAGTCAGTGTTCTGTAGGTATCTTCCGCAAAATCCTTGTGTCCCGGAGTATCCAGGATATTGATTTTATGATCTCTGTATTCAAAAGCAAGTACGGAAGTTGCTACGGAAATCCCTCTCTGTCTTTCAATTTCCATAAAGTCGGAAGTGGCTCCTTTTTTTATTTTATTGGATTTTACCGCTCCCGCTTCCTGGATGGCCCCTCCGAAAAGAAGCAGCTTTTCCGTGAGCGTCGTCTTTCCGGCATCGGGGTGAGAAATAATCCCGAAAGTTTTTCTTTTCTCTATTTCTTTGATTAAGTCTGACATATCGTATTTTGAAGTTGCAAAAATCGTAATTTTTAATGGAATCTGAAAATGATTTCCTTCAGGAAGAGATCTGTACCTCAAAAAAATGCAGATGTTTTTATTACTTCATTATTCAAACAATAAAGAAACTTCTCAAAAACTTTTATCTTTGCCCGATAAATCTGAGCATACAATATGGAAAACAGCAGGTATCCGAAATTTACATTTACATGGTTGGGCGGGCTTGTCCTCGTAGCCGGGATGATGGTTGGTATGATGGTGATTTCGTTTTTTAGTACTTTCTGGAAATTTATTTTTAGGGAAAATCTTCAGCATAAAGACTGGTTTCTTTTATTTTCAAACGCAGTAATATTTCTTACGGCGATCGCTTTCTTTGATCTTCTTATCGTAAGACCCAATACAGGGAAAAAACTGAATTTCAATTTTTCGCCCACTAATTTTTACACCTATTTATTGATTTTTCCTATGATGTTCGGGATGATGCTCATCGCGGAATTTATCACCTCACAAATACCTACAACAGGGCCTTTTTTCGGGAAATATTATGAATTTTTTACTAGACTAATGGAGCAGCTTACCGATGATCCGGTAGTGATGATCATCACTGCAGTAATATGTGCGCCTATTTTTGAAGAGATTGTTTTCCGGGGAATTATCCAGAAAGGATTGATCAATAAAGGAGTACAACCGCTGAATGCGATTCTCGCGGCATCCGTGATTTTCGGTTTGGTTCATGGAAATCCGTGGCAGTTTGTGGGAGCCGTTTTATTGGGATGCGTTTTGGGTCTGGTGTATTACAAAACAAAATCTTTATTGTTGCCAATGTTGCTGCATGGCTTCAATAATTTATGTTCCACTATATTGATTGCATATACGAAAAACGAAAGCTTCGCCGATGCTTTCAAGATCCCGGAATGGGTAATGCTTGCCGTTGGAATTATGCTTTTTTCTGTCTTTTATTATCTTTTTACAAGAAAATATAAAATACATTATTCTGAAATTTAATTAAAAACTGATGGAGCAGGAATCACAAATAGATACATGTTCCGCAAATATTGCGATTTAAAAATAAAAATAAAAGGAAATGGAATTACTGGTTGCTACCCACAATGTACATAAAAAAGAAGAAATCCAGCAGATTTTAGGGGATGGTTTTTTTGTAAAAAGCTTAACGGATTACAATATTCATGAAGAAATTGTGGAAGATGGTGATTCTTTTAACGCCAATGCTTTGATTAAAGCTAAATATTGCTTTGAAAAAACAGGAATTCCAAGCCTTGGAGACGACAGCGGCCTTGTAGTTGAAGCGCTGGACGGCAGACCGGGAATATTTTCCGCACGGTACGCAGGAGATCATGATTTTGCCAAGAATATTGAAAAAGTGTTGAGAGAAATGCAAGGCATTGAAAACAGGAAAGCTTATTTCATCACCGTTTTATGCTATTATGATGAAAACGGAGCAAGATATTTTGACGGAAGGGTTCACGGAAATCTCCTGAATGAAAATAAAGGTTTCAAAGGGTTCGGCTATGATCCGATCTTTGTTCCTGAAGGATACGATAAAACCTTTGCAGAAATGGAACCTCAGGATAAAAACAAAATCAGTCACAGAAAACAGGCCCTGGATCTTTTTCTGGATTTTCTGAAAGAATAGTAAGGTTAAGATTAAGGTTGAAGTTGTTGAAATTTCAATTGTGTTTAAAAACAGAAAGTTTAGGTAAGATTGATTAAAAAGATAATATCTCTTTAAGCCAATTTTTAATACATCTGCTTTATTCTCAACCTTAGCCTCAACATCAATCTTAATCTCAATCTCAGCCTTTTCTTAACCTAAATTCCGTACATTTGTCTATATAATAAACGATAGATTTGAGTACTTATTTAACGATATTAGGCTTTAATTCGGCAATTCCTACCATCAATTCTTCTCCTACCGCACAATTCCTGGAAATGGAGGAAAGGTCTTTTCTGATTGATTGTGGAGAAGGAACACAGGTTCAGCTGAGAAAAGCAAAAGCGAAATTTTCGAGAATTAATCATATTTTCATTTCCCATCTTCACGGAGACCACTGTTTTGGTCTTCCCGGCCTTATTGCATCTTTCCGTCTTTTAGGAAGAGAAACACCGCTGCATGTGTACGGACCGAAGGGAATAAAAAAAATGCTGGAAACTATTTTTACCATTACCGAAACCCATCGCGGTTTTGAAGTGGTTTATCACGAACTGGATAAGGATTATTCCGAAAAAATTTATGAAGACAACCGGGTAGAGGTATACACTATTCCTCTTGATCACAGGATTTATTGCAACGGATATCTCTTTAAGGAAAAACCGAAAGAAAGACACCTGAATATGCAGGAAATTTCAAAATACAAAGAGATTGAAACCTGCGATTATCACAATATTAAGGCAGGAAAAGATTTTGTGCTGAGCGATGGGTATGTTCTCAAAAATGAAATTCTTACAACAGATCCGGTTCCTCCGGTTTCTTATGCGTTTTGCAGCGATACACGTTATCTTGAAAATGTGATTCCCGTCATTAAAAACGTTAATGTCCTTTATCATGAATCCACTTTTTTACATGATTTAAAGGATATGGCAGATTATACCGGACATACGACCGCACTGGAAGCAGCAATGATTGCCAGAAAAGCTGAGGTAGGAAAACTTATTTTAGGACACTTCTCAAACAGGTATGCAGATCTTACAGTATTCACTGATGAAGCGAGAACCATCTTTCCGAATACTTTCTTACCGAAGGCACTGGAGCCTGTGAAAATTTAAAATAAATGATGTTGAATTTTGAAGAACTGAAAATCTTCCTGGATGAAAAAGCAGACCAGTATAATCATCCGGATTTTATCGGGAACGATCCTATACAGATTCCGCATCGGTTCACCCTGAAACAGGATATTGAAATAGCAGGTTTTCTGGCAGCAACGATTTCCTGGGGAAACCGGAAAGCGATTATAAAATCTGCTGAAAAAATGTTGGATATTATGGGGAATACCCCTCATGATTTCGTATTGAATCATTCGGAAAAAGATTTGAGATCTATTGAAGGTAAGAGCATTCACCGCACTTTCAATGGAGAAGATTTTGTGTATTTTATGAAACAGTTTAACAGGATTTACCGTGAAAATCAAAGTCTTGAAAGCTTATTCAGACTCCATGAATCTGAAACCAGTTTTCTGCATTCTGTTGAACGGTTCAGAAGCAGTTTTTTGGGTGCTGAAAAACACAGAAGCCACAAACATGTAAGTTCACCGTATAAAAATTCTTCCACCAAAAGGATCATCATGTTCCTGCGTTGGATGGTGCGAAAGGATAAGCGTGGCGTAGATTTTGGTATCTGGGAAAATACAGGACAGCAATATCTTTCCATTCCGCTGGATGTGCATACGGGAAATATTTCAAGGAAGTTAGGGCTTATTTCAAGAACGCAGAACGACTGGAAAACGGTAGAAGAGCTGGACGCCGTAATCAGAAAGTTTGATGAGAAAGATCCCGCAAAATATGATTTTGCATTGTTCGGATTAGGAGTTACCAAAGAATTATTATAAAAGCAGAACACAATGAAAAAGTACGAAGAAAAAACTGAGGCTTTAGAAAAAATTGCCAACGGAATTACCTGGTGGATAGGTTCTATACCGTCTCTGATTGCACATACATTGTTTTTTATTATATCATTTGTTTTACCGCTTTTGGGCTTGGTGGAATTTGATAAAATGTTGCTGATTCTTACCACGGTAGTTTCTCTGGAAGCAATTTATCTAGCTATTTTTATTCAGATGTCCGTCAATAAAAGCCATGAGAAAATTGAAGACATCCAGGAAGATATTGAGGATATCCAGGAAGATATTGAAGAGATCAGCGAAGATATAGAGGAAATCAGTGAGGATATTGAAGAAATTAACGAAGATATTGAAGATATCCAGGAAGATATTGAGGAAATTAATGAAGAAGATGAAGAAGATGATCACAGTGAGCGTGCAAGAAATGTGATGTTGAAAAGCAATGTAAGTTCAAATAAAAATGAGATCAAAGCACTTAAAGATAAAATTCAGGAGCTTCAGGAAAAAATTAATGAACTTAAGAATGAATGATTTAAATTTCGATTTATATAAATAACTCTACAAAAGGCTAATAAAAAAATTGGTCTTTTTTTTATTATTACAGATATATTATCTGATATGTATGGATTTGATGAAATAGATTAGGTTTTTACTGCAATTATTTCATTTCTTATCAAATTTTAATCAAAAAATTATTATTTTTGAACAAACAACAACAAAATGTTAAATTATAGACTGAAAAACTACTTCTTCTTTTTAGTGTTGCTTTTGATTTCAGGATCAGCTGCTGCTCAGCATGCGTCAAGAAAAAATGGTAAAGTTAAACTGACTTCCGAGAGTATGAAAGTGGGAGCTTTTATTGATGTGAATACCGCATCTTATCCGGAATCATCTTACAACATTCAGCAACTTGTTCAGCAGGTCCTTATCAACGGAACATCAAGCTGTGCAACGCCGAATGTAAGCAATGTAACGGTTACGCCCAATCATCCGGTGACTAATCCAGACAGGTTTTGGGGGTATTTTCATAAAGGAACAACCAATTTCCCTTTCGAAGACGGAATCGTTTTGACAACAGGCTACGCGAGAGAAGCCGGTAATACCGCAATTGCTACCAACCTTGCAGGTCTCATTTCCGAAGGTGGTGATGCAGATCTTGCTGCAGCAACCAATACCAATATCTCCAATCAGCGTGATGCTGTTGCTCTGGAATTTGATTTCGTACCGAATTCAAATCAGGTAAAATTTAATTATATATTTGCTTCCGAGGAATATACCGGAGGCTTTCCGTGTAATTATTCGGATGCATTTGCATTACTTATCAAGCCTGTAGCGGGAGGTGCCTACACGAATGTTGCTATTCTTCCCGGAGGAGCTGGTCCTGTAAGTGTTACGAATATACGTCCTGCAACTCAGTTTGGAGGTGGTACACTTACCTGCGGGGCATTGAACCCTACTTATTTTGCAGGATATAACACTACAAGTATTGAAACCAATTACAACGGAAGGGTAGTACCCTTAACTGCAATTGCAGATGTAACTCCAGGCGTTGCCTACCATTTTAAGATGGTTCTTGCAGATTATAATGATCAGACTTTAGATTCTGCCGTATTCCTTGAAGGAGGTTCTTTTGATATAGGAATTAAAATCGTAGATGCCAACGGTGTTGTTTTGCCTGATACCGTAAATATGTGTGACAATACGCCACAGGTGTTAACAGCTTTGCTTACCGTATCACCAGGGATGACTTTCCAGTGGTATAAGGATGGAGTGGCAATCAATGGTGCAACCAATGTTTCTTATACAGCAACATCTCCCGGCGCTTACGAAGTGAAAGTTTCTGTACCGGGAAATCAATGTCCTGCTTCTGCAGTAATAACCATTGTTGGAGGAACTACTCCGCCTGCACAAAATGCAACCCTAAAGCTGTGTACAACTCCTTCGGTTTCTACATTTAATTTAAATGATGCAACTCCGTTAATCACCACGTCAACGACTGCTGTTGTACGGTACTATGTTAACCAGGCTGATGCGGTTGCACAAAATAATAATTTCCTGAATGCTTCTGCGGTAAGCAGTTATAATGGTGCCGACGGACAGGTATTGTACGTTGTTGTTTCTAACGGTGCTTTTTGTAGTAAAATGGTTACATTAACTCTAAGAAAAGAGGCAACGCCAATTGCACAGCTTACGGCCACTAAAGTAAGATTATGCGTAGGTGAATCTACTACTCTTACAGCAGCCAACGGAGCTACTTACGAATGGGTAGGAATGACAGGCACCGGAGCAACCCAAACGGTTTCTCCAACTCAGACAACAACCTATTCTGTTTATGCTATCGGTGCACAAGGATGTAAATCACTTCAGCCGGCATCTATTACGATAGAAGTAGTCCCTGCTATTACTTCAAACCTTTCCGGTGGAATGATCTGCCAAGGGGATGTAATTACTCTTGATGCAGGACCTGGACCAAATTACAGCTATCTATGGAACACAGGAGATACGTCGCAAACAATTTCCGTAGGAACTCCGGGGACATATTCTGTGACAATCAATAATGGTGTTTGTTCAAAAGTATTTACAACACAGGTGATTCAGGCTATTATTCCTGAAATTATCAACGTAAATTATAATGAGAACGGAACAATGATTCTTACGGCAAGTAACCCAAGCAATGGAGCATTGGAATATTCTATTGATAATGGTCTTACCTGGCAAAACTCCAATACATTCAGTAATGTACCGAGAAATACCGTGGTTTCAATTCGGGTAAGAGTTAAAAAAACGAGCTGTGTAGGATTCCTTCAGTATTTTACTTTTGTGATGCAGAATGTAATCACACCAAATGGAGATAATATTAATGATATCATCGATTTCAGAGGGGTGAATCAGAATAAAGATTTCAAGGCATCTATTTTCGATCGATACGGAAAAGAAGTTTACAAAGCAAGTAGTCTTCAGCCTTATTGGGACGGCTATTTCCAGGGGAAACGTCTGCCTACATCATCATACTGGTATCAGGTGAGTTTTGAGGATCCGGCAAGTAAAAAACCTGCATTGAAAACAGGATGGATCCTGCTTAAGAATATAGAATAATAATGAAATAATAATTTTTAAATATTCAAAGAAAGACCAACAATTTGTTGGTCTTTTTTTCGTTCTTATAGTAATTGAACAAATATTGTAAAATCAGATGAGTTATATTATTAATAATGTAATTTATTATGAATTGATATTTAATCAAAAAAAATAGTATTTTTGTTTAAAATAATATAAAAATGTTAAATAGGAGGACAAGAAATTTACTTTTGGCTTTATTTTTAGTTTTTATGGGATCTCTTGTATTTGCCCAGGACAGGCAAAGCAAAGTGCCCGCTAAAAAACCTACGGCTGCAAGTATGAAGGCAGGGGTCTTTATTGATGTGAATGCTGCCGGTTATCCGGAATCTGCTTACAGTATTACACAATTGGTAAAAGATGTACTTATCAGCGGCGGGTCTACGTGTTCGGCTGCCAATGTAAGCAATGTAGTTGTCTCTCCGAATCTTGCAGTAACTGATCAGAACAGAAGCTGGGGGTATTTTAATAAGGCAACTACCAATTTTCCATTTGCCAAAGGTATTGTTCTTACTACGGGATATGCCAGAAAGGCAGGAAATACTTTTCAGGGAAACCTAAGTGACGGGCTTGGTTCCGGAGGAGATATAGATCTTGCAACAGCTTTAAATGTAAACAATTTAAGTTTAAGAGACGCTACATATATAGAATTTGATTTTGTACCTGCTTCAACTAAAGTTACCTTCAGGTATTTATTTGCATCTAAAGAATATCAGAGTAATTTTACATGCAACATTTCAGACGGATTTGCGCTGTTACTGAAAAAAGTTGGAGATCCTACATACACCAATTTAGCATTGCTTCCTAACGGTGATCCCGTAAGCGTTACCAATATTATCCCTGCAAACTTGCCTTGCGGGCCTAAGAATGTTCAATATTTTGCAGGAATCAATAACCCCCAGATTGAGACTAATTTTGACGCACGTACGATTCCTCTTACAGCAACGGCAACCGTAATTCCCGGAGAAACGTATCATTTTAAAATGGTTCTGGCAGATTATCAGGATTCAAACTTTGATTCTGCTGTTTTTCTGGAAGCAGGATCTTTTGATATTGGTGTTCAGCTTCTCAACCCTGCCGGTGTTCAGTTGCCTTCATCTATAAATGTATGTGATAATGCACCACAGGTTCTTACAGCTTCGGTTCAGGGAGGTGGCGCCACCTATCAATGGCTATTGGGAGCTAATCCTATTCCGGGAGCAACAAGTGCTTCATATACGGCAACGCAGCCCGGATTATATACGGTTCAGGTATTTTTACCGGGGAATACATGTCCGGGAACAGCTTCTGTAAATATTGTCGGAGGAACTTCGCCAACCGTACAGAATGCTACGTTAACGGCTTGTTATACACAGGGTAATGCAACATTCAATCTTACCTCTGCACAGACGTCAATAAGTACGACACCCGGAGCAACTTTCAGTTATTATATTAACCAGTCAGATGCTTTAGCCGGGAATGGAAACGTAATCGCCAATCCTACTGCTTTTCAGAGTGCTGGACAAACAATATATGTGCTGGTGAAAAATGGATTCTGTTCGAAAATTGCGGAATTACAATTGATTAAAGCTCCTCAGATAACTGCTACGATAGCAACACCTGCTACATTAACGTGTACCAACTCGCAAACCACACTCAATGCCTCCGGTTCTGTTTATCCTGCAGGATCTACTTTCGCATGGACAACTACGAACGGAAACATCGTATCCGGAGCGAATACTCTAAATCCGGTAGTGAACACGGCAGGAATCTATACTTTAACAATTTCAAACACTTATCAGCCAGGAAACTTAACGTGTACGGCAACGGCAAACGTAACAGTAACCGGCGACAGCGCACCGCCAACAACAGGTTTAACGGCCTCTAAAATATTAATATGTTCCGGAGAATCTATAACATTAACTGCATCCGGCGGAGTAACGTATAACTGGGTAGGCCTTCCGGGTAACGGAAACACACAAACTGTTTCGCCAACTACAAACACAACTTATACGGTCACGGCAGTCGGGGCAAATGGATGTGTATCTCAGACGCCGGCAACGATTACAATACAGGTATCTCAGCCGATTACAGTTCAGAATGCCACTTTATTAAAGTGTTATCAGGCTGGTGGAATCAATTATGATTTAACGGAGGCACAAACGCAGATAACTACTGCTCCGGGTGTTACATTCTCATATTATCTGAATATTTCCGATGCAAATGCAGGAAATACGAATACTATACCCAATCCTACATTATTTAACAGTGCGGGAAATCAGACAATTTATGTGCTGGTTATAAGTGGAGGATGCAGATACGTTGTAAATTTACAGTTGCTGGCAACTCCTCAAACAACATTAACTATTGCTCAGCCTCAGCAGATTACCTGTAATACCCCACAAGTTACACTTAATGCTTCTGCTTCTGTAATTCCGGCAGGCTCTGCAATTGCCTGGACTGCAGCAGGCGGAGGAAATATTGTTTCCGGGGCCAATACATTAACTCCTGTTGTTAATGCAGGAGGAACCTATACATTAACGGTTACCAATATAAATCAGCCAGGAAATTTAAACTGTACTTACACTTCCAATGTTACGGTAACGCAGAATACTACGCTTCCGGTAGCAACGGTAACAGCACCAGTACAACAAATCTGTCCGGGTGAATCTGTCACCTTGACTGCATCCGGAGGGGCTACGTATAACTGGGTTAATCTTACAGGCAACGGAAACACACAAACGGTTTCTCCTGCAAACACTACGGTATATCAGGTTTATGCGGTAGGTGCCAATGGATGTGTGTCTGCCAATCCTGCCACTATTACGATTGTAGTAGGACCACCTGTAGCGATACTGGCCGCGTCAAAATCTAAGATTTGCGTGGGAGAATCAGTTACATTAACGGCTACGGGCGGAGTTACCTATGAATGGGTAGGTTTACCGGGGAATGGAAGTACTCAGGTTGTGTCTCCTACAGCTACCACAACGTATTCTGTTTTTGCTTTAGGTGGAAACGGATGCAGAGTGGCAACTCCTACCTCAATTACCATTGAAGTTGTACCTGCTATTGAGTCGACGTTAAAAGATGTGTACGCATGTGCCGGTGATTCAGGAACTCTGGATGCGGGTTCAGGTCCAAATTATACTTACCTATGGAATACAGGGGCCACTACTCAAACTATTTCTGTAAATACTCCTGGAACGTATTCCGTAACGATCAGCAATGGTACGTGCTCCAAAGTATTCAGTGCTCAATTAATTAACCCGACGCTTCCGCAGTTTACAAACGTTACCTACGAAAACCATGTGTTAACAATATCAGCAACGAATCCTACAGGAGGAGAGCTTGAGTATTCTTCAAACGCAGGAGTGACATGGCAGGCTTCCAACATTTTTTACAATATGCTGGATAATAATAATTACAGCCTCATAGTGCGTGTAAAAGATGCAAAATGCGGCACTACATTATCCTTCTTTACTTTTGTAGTTATTAATGCTATTACTCCTAATTCCGATGGTAAAAATGATACCGTAGATTTTTCCGGAATCAGCAAGTATAATAATTTTGCAGCTTCTATATTCGACAGGTATGGACAGGAAGTATTTAAGGCAGGTAAAAATGTTACAAGCTGGAACGGATTGCTGAGAGGAAGTCTGGTACTTCCAACTGCTACATACTGGTATCGGGTACAATGGGAAAACCCTGCGAGCAAGAAACTTGAGCAGCGCAGTGGATGGATTTTGTTAAAAAACAGAAATTAATAGTTATAAATATAATAAACCTTCCAATTTGGGAGGTTTATTTGTTTTTTTGATATAAAAAAGGTTAAATAAGTATATTTATTTATAAAAAAAAATTAAATTTGTTGAAACAATTTATTTATGAAGAGATACCTACTATTGTTTTCCTTATTCGCGGTCTCGTCGTCGAGTCTCTTTTATTCACAGAACATTACTCCCAGAAAACCTCAGAAAGAAAAGGCATCCAGTCTGACAATGAAAGCTGGTGCTTTTATTGATGTGAATGCTGCAGGATATGCACCTACCGATTACACTCCTTTACAATTGGTAAAAGATATACTGATTTCTTCCGGAACAAATTCTTGTGTGACACCAACCGTATCCAACGTTCAGGTAAGCCCGAATTTACCGGCAAGTAATGTTCAGAGATCCTGGGGTTACTTTCATAAAGGAACAACCAATTTTCCTTTTAAAGATGGTATCGTGCTCACTACCGGCTACGCAAATAAAGCAGGAAATAGCTATATAAGCACTACTTTAGGAGATGATTTACCCACCGGGAGTGATCCGGATCTTGTAGCTGCTACAAACCCATCAGGAACACTTAACGATGCCGTTATTTTAGAATTTGATTTCGTTCCCACCTCTTCTCAGGTGAAGTTCAATTATTTATTTGCTTCCGAAGAATATACAGGATCGTTTCCTTGTAGTTTCTCTGATGCATTCGCATTATTATTAAGACCAACAGCAGGAGGGCCTTATGTAAATATGGCAGTATTACCTGCTCCGGGTACCGGGCCTGTAAGTGTTACCAATATTCACCCTCAAAACAGTTTTACTGGGTTTGATATGGGATGCGGTGCGCCGAATGTTGCTTTCTTCGGAGGATATAATACCTCAAATATTGAAACCAACTTTAATGGAAGAACAGTGCCATTACAGGCAACGGCAACAGTAGTGCCTGGACAGTCTTACCACTTTAAAATGGTTTTGGCGGATGCTATTGACAGCAGTTATGATTCTGCGGTATTCCTGGAAGGAGGTTCATTTAATATTGGCGTTGAATTATTAGACCCTAATGGAGGAACTTTACCGGAAGAAATTAATGTGTGTGATAATGTTCCTCAGGTAATTACAGCTTCTGTAAGTGACCCGAATATGAATTACCAATGGTTCTTCAACGGTGTTGCCATTCAGGGAGCAACTACTCCTACGATTACTGCTACACAGCCGGGAAATTATGAGATTCAGGTAACATTCCCAGGAAATCCATGCCCTGGTAAAGCAAATATCAAAATTAACGGGGGAACAACTCCTTCAGCTGTTGACGCATCACTACTGCTCTGTTCAACCCCGGATGTAACATGGTTTGACCTGACGGATGCTATGCCGTCTATTAGTACGACGCCGGGAGCAGTATTCCATTTTTATGAAGATCAGGCAGACGCTGTAGCTCAGAATAATGATTATATTCAGGATGTTTTACATTATACCGGCAATGACGGGCAGATTCTTTATGTGGTTGTTTCCAATGGAGGTTTCTGTAGTACAATGGTTGAATTAACATTATTGAAAGAAACAAGACCAACCGTAAGTTTAGTAGCATCAAAACTTAAAGTTTGTCCTGGATCAACAGTAGAACTTACTGCAACAGGTGGATCTACTTATGAATGGGCTAATTTCCAGGGAACCGGTAATGTACAAACGGCAACTGTTTATAATACAACAACTTTTTCAGTATATGCTTTAGGAGCAAAAGGATGTCAGTCTTCATTGCCGGCTAAAGTAACGGTAGAAGTTGTGCCGGAACTTACCTCTCCACTACGGGATGTTGAAATGTGCCAGGGAGACAGAATTACTCTTGATGCAGGAGCCGGGCCTAACTACAGCTACCTATGGAGCACCGGTGCAATTACTCAGACTATTAACGTAGATAGCTGGGGTGTTTATACGGTGAAAATCGATAACGGATATTGTGAAAAAACTTTCACGGTTAATGTAATGGGTGCAGCATCTCCATTTGTTTCGAATGTTGATTACAGTAACAATACCTTAACCATTACGGCAGAGGTTCCAACGATCAATAATATCCCTCAAACTGCAGAATATTCTATTGACGGAGGTATTTCTTGGCAGGATTCTAATGTATTTACGGGTATTCAGGATAATACGACGTATAACATTCAGGTTAGATCTGTAGGAACACATTGCGTGGGAGCATTAGAATTCTTTACTTTCCAGGTGAAAAATATTATCACTCCGAATGATGATGGTATTAATGATACCCTTGATCTTACAGCTCTTGGAGGTTTCAACAACTTTACAGGATCTATTTATGATCGTTATGGTTCTGAAATGTTCAGGTTCTCAAAAGAAAATCCAATCTGGAACGGTACCGTTGGGGGTAAAAAATTACCGACTGCAACATACTGGTATAAATTTAATTTCCAGTATCCGAAAACAAAATCCACGATGAGTCAATCTGGCTGGATTATGCTTAAAAACAGAGAATAATATCGGCTGATATTAATTCAATACAATAAATCCCCGGAAAGTTTAACTTTTCGGGGATTTTAATTTCATAATCAGGGAGTAATATTATAGTTTTATATAAAGAGCTTCCCGGATTGCTGTCAGTATTTTGTTGTCATTATTTTAATTTATAATGCAAAGTAAATAGTGATCTGCGCAATGTTTTACGCTGTGTGCCTGATAAAACGATCTAACATAAACTTACAAAGCAAAAATGTAAAGCTACAATGCAAGAATGTGAATTTGCAATGAAAGAATATAAAGTTACAATGCAAAAAAGTAAAACTACATCGAAAGAATGTAATGTTGTATCGTGCCATTGTAGAATGATATCGGATAAAAGTAAATTTACAAGGCAAAAAAATAAAGTTACATTATAAAAATGCAACCTTACTTTGAAAAAATATTGAATTACTGAGCTACAATATTATTCAGATATAAACAAAAATTATTTTCTATTCGTAAATTCTATTGCGGAAACGGTGGTGTATTCCGGGGAAGTGGCTCTGTATAGACTTTTTACGTATTTTTTAATCTTTAGGGAGACGGCATACACTCCGGTTTCTTCCGCATAAAGAATTCTATCGCGTTCTATGATTTTGGTGTTCAGTTCAGACTCGGTCTGGTCTACAAGGAGGGTCGCCGCTTTTAATGATTCGTTGTAGCTGCTGAGGTTTTGTAATTTTATGCTGTCTTCATTAGGCGTGTAAGCGGGTAGGGTAGACAGCATCTGTAACAGAAGACCGAAATTTTCAGCTTTTGAGGTGAAAGACTGGCGGGAAGTGGATGAGCTTTTAGGCACTTCTTTGCCATCTTTAACCGGTGTATTGCTCTTTCCTGAACTGCCCTGAATAGTCTGGATTAAAGATCTTGCCTGATTTAAGGTTCCCTTCGGTAAGCCTACAATTTCCAGCAGATTGATGATGCTGGTACAGGTTGCACTCAAATTTTTGAAAGCGGTCTGACGGGCAACGATGGCATTTTTATTTGCGCTGCGTTTTTCTCCAACTTCTGTCAGTTTTGCATTGGCATTCGTGTATAAAGTCTGAAGACTTGCCACTGTAATGTCGGCAATCGGTGGATTGTAAAGGCTGTACGTAGAAACTTGTTGGATTATTTTCTGAAGGTTCGCTACATTTTTAGCGTGCCCTACTTCTGAGGTGCTTGACATATCAATTGTGTTTTGTTGTTAATGATTCAAATATAGAAATTATTTTGAATGTGTGGTAGGTTTGTTTAAATATTTTGATTTTTAGGATGTTATGTTAAATTGGAAGAATGGAAAGCACGGATTGCAAATCTGCGCTATCTTGTAATTAAAAAAGACCGGAATTGCTTCTGGTCTTTTGTTGGCGTAAGTGTCTTGATTGTGATTGTTATATTTATTTGCATTGGGTACGAGCGTGACGCTCGCACCAGCGGGGGATTATCAGCCAACTCAACTTTTTAATAATCCTTTGTTATTTACATAATTGCTTGTTGAAGAGTAGATGTAATGTTGTGCTTTTTCCACAATACCTGCCCTTATTGGATTTAGATGTATATAGTTCAGCTTATCCCACATAGAATGTAGAGTGTATATTTCTTCTGCATGATTTCCATATTGCCAAAACTGATAGTTTTTATTCCTGCTATGGTTTTCTTTAGCTTTTTTAAATAAATCTAGCATCCACTGCCTTCTGCTTTCAGGCTCTGTTTGTATAGCTTCTAAAATATTTTTGCTCGTGAATTTTTTAAAATCTCTTATGAGATCTGATAATTTGCCTTCTTTCGATTGTACAATTAAATGAATGTGATTGCTCATGATAACATAACCATACAATATCATTCCTTTTTCTTTTAAACAATAATCTAAAGAGGAAACTACGATATCTTTGTAAACTTTTCTTGTAAAAATATCTATCCAATCTACTACTGTAAAAGTAATAAAGTGTGGTTTTTCCTGATCTTTTATCGTATAGCCTTCTTTCATTATTATTGTTTTTAAATTTTGTGCAAAGTCGGGAGACTTTCAGAAACGTGATAAATTTAAGAAAACTTATTTAGGCATGAAATTGCTCAAAGTCAGGAGACTTTGCGCAGCGGGTGTACGAGCGTGATGCTAGCACCAGCAGGAGATGGGTAGCTTTTCTGAAAACAAAGCTCCGAAGTCGGGAGACTTCGGAAAGCTGTGGGTCAGCTACTCGTAGTGATACTTAAAGAGGTCATCGTAATATTGTATAGTCGACAAATAATTTAACATAAAAAAATAATTCAAACGTATTTAGATTTATTTTATATTTTAGTAAAGAATTATAAAATAATATTCATGATGAAAAAATTATTATTACTTTCAGCATTTATAGTTGCTGGACTTATTAGTGCTAAAGAAAACACTTCTAACAAGTTAGAGTCTAAACAAGAAAAACAGCAAACTTTTGCACTTACTCGTTATTTGGTAACTCTCAAAACCGTTTGCGGAACTACTTATCAAACCGTGTATGATTCTGAATTTGATTCAAGTGATTGCCTTTACAATGAGTGGGAAATGTATAACAATCAGGATTGTGGACATTCCAGCTATGAAAATCCAATGACGTAATAGAAAATAATAGGTTGTTAATACAGCCTATTTAATTATGATATTTTGAGTACTTATGAAACTACTTTTTAGAATTTTTGCATTATTGCTTTGCATTTGCTATGCAAAAGGTCAAGAAAAAAAAGATTATTCAGAAATCGAAGTAAAGTATAAATATACTTTTGTACAAGACACTTTGGATAAATCATCCACAATTAATGAGCCTATGGTATTACTGACTAATGGAAAAAAATCTATTTACTATAGTGAAAATTATAAAGCTGCCGTGGATGGTTTTGGAAAAAAACTGGAAGAAGCAATGAAGACTGGAAATATTGTTGATCCCGGCTCTCTTCCGAAATCTAAAGTCAAGCATAATGTATATAAGGATGAAAGTAAAACTTATATATCAAACTATTTAGGTAGAAATTATTATACTTATGAAAGCCCCGATAAATTAGATTGGAAAGTTGATAATAAAAGTACTTCTACTATCGGTGGCTATAAATGCAATAAAGCAGTTGTAAATGTAGGAGGAAAAAAGTTTATAGCTTGGTTTACTTATGATATTCCAATAAGTGACGGGCCATACAAATTTAGAGGACTTCCTGGATTAATATTAAAGATCAATGAGGTCAATAATTATATAGGTTTTGAACTTATATCAATAAATAAAACGAGTTTACCCATTGAGCAAAAAAAAGGCTTAATTGTATCTAAA
The DNA here is from genome assembly GCF_034651565.1 of Chryseobacterium sp. MHB01. NCBI lineage: Bacteria > Pseudomonadati > Bacteroidota > Flavobacteriia > Flavobacteriales > Weeksellaceae > Chryseobacterium > Chryseobacterium sp. MHB01. The sequence continues at coordinate 474,037 of NZ_JAYEDA010000001.1, forward strand.
GATCAGTTTATAACAAAGAGAAAAGAATATATGAATGATCCGTATCAAGGTAAAATTAATAACCCTGAGTATAGAAAAATGATTGAAGACAATAAAAGGAAATATAATAATTCTTTAGAATAAAAGTAAAAACACTCCGCTGCGCAAAGTCTCCCGACTTTGTGCGAACTATTATTCATCTAATTAGTCAATACTTATTCTGACAGTTACAATCAAATTGAATAACTTTAAAACAGATAAGTATTGACTAATTCACTTAAGCCTTCCTAAACTTCTTCTTTTTCTTCCACGGCGCATTCTTCTGAACATCACCTGCCATGATACAACCGTAAGGCATCACTTCATCCAAAACTTCACACAATCCGTACTCTTCGATCTGTGCCCGTACATTTTTTGCACTTTTATAAGCAGTCGGAAGTTCTGAAATATCAATATCATTCGTAAAGAAACGGACATCCAGCCCCTGGGTTTCTTCTGCAAAAACTTCTTCAATCGTTTTATGGGCCAGCGATTTTTTATGCTGGGTTCTGCTGAAGTTTCTTCCTGCTCCGTGCGGTGCAAAACCGAGATTTCTTTCGTTCGTTGTTCCCTGTACAATAAGAACGGGCTCCGCCATATTCAGAGGGATAAGTCTCGGTCCGGTAATATCCGGCAGGAATTTATCATCCAGCGGTGTTGCTCCTTTGGCATGGTAGAATAAATCTCCGTCTTTGAAAACAAAATTATGTTCATTCCAGTAACGGTTTTGTTTTTCAGTTTTCATTTTGTTTAACACTGCATCATGGATAGAAATATGGTTTTCTTTGGTCCACTGCCTGATCAGCTGTAAAGCTTCCCAATATTGTTTTCCTTCTTCAGTTTCATAAGGAATCCAGGCATTTTCTCTTAATGTTTCCGGAGAGATTTCCATCCTGAATTTGTTGGCTACTTTCATTCCTTTGTCATATAACGCTGCACCCGGAGCTCTCGATCCGTGGTGGGTCACCAACATTGTATTTCCGGTATTTTTTGAAACCCCTACGAAAAGAAAATGGTTTCCGTCTCCCTGCGTTCCCATGTGCGAACGGGCAATGCTGATGAGTTTTTCATCATTCAAAAAATGATTTTCCCTGAAAGCCTCCATTAGCTCCTGAGACATTGGCATTTGCTCACCTCTCGGTCTTCCTCCGTATCCGAAATGAGTAACCGAATGCGCAACATCCAGCACTTCTTTAGGATCTGCCTTCCCAAAATCCGTCAGCATCACAGAACAGCAGATATCGGCACTATGAAATCCAGGATGAATTGCGTTTTTTGCCACTACCACACCTCCGACAGGAATATGTCCTTCAGGTCCTGTAGGACAGGCATCCGGCATGACTGCTCCGTGAAGGAGAGTCGGCGTTTTCATTAAAACCTTCATGGTACTGATTACTTTTTCCATATTATCGTTTTCGCTTTCGTGTTCCGCTCTGATATTAATCACAAAATCTTTTGCCGTTGCGTGAAGCGGAATAGGTTCAGGCTGTTTAAACTGTTCCAGATATATTTTGATTTGATTTTCGTCTAAACTATTTTCATTAATGAATTCGATTGCTTCTTTAAACCATTTTGCAGGTCGGTATCCTAATTCAATTAAATGGGTTCCGTTAAATTCCATGTTTTTATCTTTTTGTTGATGCAAAGTAAGAACTGAAGTGTGCAATGTTTTTGCGCAGATGAAATTATTTTGATTATTTTTGAGAAAATTAAATGAAATGTTATTTGAACAATTAGAAACATCGCCGGAGAAAATCCAGTTTAAAGAAGTTATTGCCTTTATTGATGAGCATTATGATTTCACGCCTACGAAATTTATCAACGGAAATACAGTGAATGAAGCCGGACAAAGTAACGGATCTTGCAAGATCTTCAGCTTTGCTCAATTGAATGATCTTTCAAAAGAAGAAACGCTGAGTCTTTTCGGAGAATTCTACAGAGAAGATGTCCTGAAAAATCCTAACGGAGCTGATCATCAGAATATCAGAAATTTTATGGAATCCGGCTGGGAAGGAATTTCTTTTGAGGAAAAGGCTTTGGTGAGAAAATAATTTTTAGTTCACTGCAAGGAACACCATGACCAAGCAATCCCGGGAATTTCCTTGAGCCTGAAAATTGTCATTCTGATGAAAAGAAATTGAAGAGTCTCTTTTTACTGTTAAAAGTAAGTGTAAGTATTTCTTCTTCCGCGTGAGGGATACGAAGGGCCCGACTGGAAGGAGGGGTTTCGGCTCGGGGCTTCGCCCCGAGCCGAAACCGAAACGAAGTGAAGCCCGAAGCAGCCCGGCCCGAATGGATAGGAATTCTGCCAAGGCAGAGGGACACGCCCAAATAAAATATAAACAATGTCATCCAACAAAAACGCCCTGATCCGCTACAAAACGCTGGATAAATGCCTGAAAAACAAGTACCGGAAATACACACTGGAAGATCTTATTGAAGAATGTTCTGATGCACTATTTGAGTACGAAGGCAAAGAATCTTTCGTAAGCAAACGCACGGTGCAGCTCGACCTGCAGAATATGCGCAGTGAAAAATTCGGGTATGAAGCTCCGATTGAAGTGTATGATAGAAAATATTACCGTTATAGCAATCCTGATTACAGTATTCACAATATTTCCGTCAATGAAAGTGACCTGAAGGCAATGAATAATGCAGTACAGATTCTGAAGCAGTTCAAAGATTTTTCCATGTTCAAAGAAATGAACGGGGTCATCCAGAAACTGGAAGATTCCATCCATGCAACCATCCATAAATCGATTATTCATCTCGATAAAAATGAACAGCTGAAGGGCCTGGAACATATTGATGTGCTTTATGAAAGCATTGTAAGTAAAAAAGTACTTCGTATTCGGTATAAAAGTTTTACGGCGCGTGAGGCGAATATTTTTACGGTTCATCCGCAACTGTTAAAAGAATATAATAACCGCTGGTTCCTGATCTGTGTTTACAAAGGCAAAATGTATAACCTTGCTCTGGACCGCATGGAACATATTGAACAGGAAGAAAAAGCAGAATATATAGACAAAAATCTTGATGGTGATGAATATTTCAAGGATATTATAGGTGTAACCATTTCCGGGACAATGAAACCACGACAAGTGATTTTCTTTGTAGATGCATCCAACGCACCTTATGTAAAAACCAAACCATTTCATAAAAGTCAGGAAATTATAAGCGAAACAGAAGAAGGAACAGTGTTTAAAATTTGTGTACAGATCAATTATGAACTGGAACGATTGTTATTAGGTTTCGGAGACTGCCTGATCGTTCATCAGCCGAAAAAACTGAGAATAAGGATGCAGGAAAAATTCAGGTCGGGATTTAGTAATTATAAGAACCTGAATGCAGAAGATGAAGACTGAAATAAAACATCTATGGCGTGGAAATTGTATTACCCAAAATACTAAAATAATAATATGAAATCAAGAATATTAAAAGCTGTGGTAGCAGTGGTAGCACCTTTGGTGATAGAATTTATTATTAAAAAAATAGCCGAAAAGTTCGATGAAAAGCCGGCAGAAGATAAAAAACAGGTTCCCGTACAAAACTGGGAGTAGTTAGTTTAATATTGTGAAAAAAGAGGCGTTAATAAAAACAGCCTCTTTTTTTTATATAAAATCATAAACTCCGTTTTTCCAGCCTAAGACTTTAGAAGAATCTGCTTTGAGCCAGTTTTTGAGTACCGTAGCATAGACTTTCCTGAAATCTTCGGAATAAATGAGATCACCTTCATTGAGCTTCGTAAGATCGGGCAGCGGATTTAGTACACCTTTTTTCTTTAGTCCGCCACTTATAAAAAACATCTGGTTAGCGGTTCCATGATCAGTTCCTTTACTGGCATTTTGGGAAACCCGTCTGCCGAATTCCGAAAATGTCATCAGTAAAATATTATCAAAAAGGCCGTTGCTTTTCATATCTGCTACGAAAGATTTAACGGCTTCATTAATATCATTAAAAAGTTTCTGCTGTCTTTCATTTTGATTCACATGCGTATCAAAACTTCCGATGGAAAGGTAATAAACCCGTGTGTTGATATCGGATTTAATTAAAGAAGCAACGGTTTTAAAATCTTTTCCCAACTGAGAATTGGGATACGTTTCATTGGTTTTCTTAGCCTTACTTTTTTCAAAAATATATCCGGCATTGTTGATGGTTGAACCCAGGGTCTGATAAAGGTAGGAAACCGTTTCATCGTCGTGATGATGGTCATAAAGCGATTTGAAATATTTTTCCTGGCTGGTTTGGTACAGTCTTTTGGGATCTTTAAATGCAAAAGCTTTATTTTTTTCACCTTTTAAAGCAAGGCTCAGCATATCGTCAACCTCCAGAGCCTGGGTAGGATGTTCGCAACGGTAGCATTCTTCGTCGAGAAATCTTCCGAGCCAGCCGGTTTCCAGGTATTCATCACTTTTACTGGCCGAATGCCAGATATCCATACTCCTGAAATGGGATTTATCAGGATTGGGGTATCCAACATTGTTCATCACGGAAAGTTCACCGTTGTCATGCAGTTCTTTGAAATACGAAAGGGCAGGGTTAATCCCTGTTTCATCATTCAGAGTCAAAGAATTATTAATGGCAATATTGCTTCTTTCTTTAAAATAAATATCATTTCGCACCGGAATAATCGTATTGAGCCCATCATTACCTCCAGTAAACTGCAGAACGATCAGGATTTTCTGGTTGGGTTCCAGTGCTTCATCGAACGTCATGGCTTTCAGGAAATTCGGCATTAATAATGAAGCGGTTGCCAGGGAACTTATTTTCAGGAATTCTCTTCTTTTGATTAACATAACATTAGGTTTTAAATTGAAAAAATGTGGGCTGCAGATGTCATTACATCAATTGATATTCAGGAGTGCACATCAGATTAATAACATTCATCTTAATGCTGTTGTCAGAAAAGTTTTTCACGGAATTCATGTCTAAAGATTTTGTGTTTTGAATCAGGTATTCTGTAGGGTTTTTGCCGCTGAAAACTTTTTCTACACGATCCCAGTCGATGGTAATATTAGGATTTTTAAAAGATTTGTTTAAAATATTTTCCGGAGATTTCATTCCCATGTCAATATCATCATCCGGCCGCGGAGTATATTCTAAGGGCCGTAATCCGGACCAGATCTGCGGAATCTGAAGTCTCAGCATTAGGGTAGAGCTGTCGATCCAGGATTTTCCGTTTGGCCAGCCGGCAACATTCGGAGGGTAAAGCAACATTTGTCCCAATAGTTTCTGGTATACAATCAGGTTTTCAGGATTCTGAATATTCATCGGCAGTGTACGCATAATTCCGGCTATAAGCTCTATCGGTGATTTTATTCTGTTACCGATATTTTTTTGTTCATAAAACCAGGAACTTGAGAATATTTCAATCATCAGTTTCCGGATATCATAACCGGATTTGTAAAAATGATCTGCAAGCTGGTCAACAATTACTTTATCTTCAGTTTCATTGACGAAGAAACGGTAAATCTTTGCGGTGATAAATCTGGAAGTTGCTTTTTGTTCAAGAATGATATTTAACACATCATTTCCTGTAAAGTTTCCGGTTTGGCCTAAAAATGTTTTGGAGCCTTCATCATGAAGTTTTTTTCGTTCCTGAAAGTTTCCTTCTTTATCATAACCCCAGCCTGTAAAAGCTCTTGCACCTTCCCGGATGTCTTTTTCAGAATAATTTCCTCTTCCCATCGTGAAAAGTTCCATCACTTCCCGCGCAAAGTTTTCGTTGGGATGATCTTTTTTATTTTGTTGATTATTAAGAAAACTCAGCATCGCCGGTGATTTGCTTACTTCAAACAGCAGTTCCCTGAAACTTCCGAGAGCATTTTTCCGGATAACATTAAGAATTTGACGGTTGAATTTCGGGTTTTGTACTCTTGAAGCGAAATGTCCGTGCCAGAAGAATGCCATTTTTTCCCTGAGCTGTTCGTTACCGGTTACCATTTTATACAGAAAGTTAAGATTAAGCTCTTCATTCTGCCGGCGGTTGATCTTTTGTATTTCTTTTCTCTTTTCCGCAGGAGATTTGTCATTCATATAATCCAGCGTGTCCGTATCCGGAGTATCATAATTGATATAAGTAAAAGCTTCTTCCTTCAGCAGCTCATCAAGAAAAGTTTTAGAGCTTTTACTGTTAAGATCTTCAAACTGGTTAATCCCGGCGCCAAAGCCTGCTCGCCAAAGAAGGTGTTTATTTCGGATAACTGACTCGAGTGCCATAGCTGTATTTTATATTTTGGATGGTATTAAGATGGTAATGTTAAATAAAATAACGGTTAACAATTGTTAATATTACAGCTATAGAAATTCTTGCCCATAACAATTAAACAGGCATTTAATTTTAATTAAATTTAATACATTGAATATCATTATTTTGTGATCTCCGTTCTTTGTGAATTGTTGAAAACACCGTGGTTGGCACGATTTTTATAGTTTTCACAGTAGTAAAATTAAAAATCAGAGTTATGAAAATGTTAAAACACGCAATTTTATTTGCCGGAATTTTTACTGCTGGAGCATTAAGTGCACAAAGTGCGCAGATGAATAATATGATTAAAGTAGGAGCAAATGTAGGTTTAGCAGTTCCGTCTGATAACACTTCAATGGCTGTAGGTGTTGATGTAGCCTATCAGAATCTGGTAACGCCAGGATTCGGATTGGGTATTGCTACTGGATATACTCATTATTTTGGAAAAGATAATAACGGATACAGTAATAATGATGTAGGTGTTGTTCCTGTGGCTGCCTTATTGAGAATTTATCCAAAACAAACAGGTTTTTATTTTGGAACAGATTTAGGATATGGCTTCCTTGTTGGAAATGATAAGGTAGCATCCAATACAACCCTGGACAGGCCAAGTGGTGGTTTTTACCTAAAACCTGAGATTGGTTATCACAATCAGGACTGGAACTTCTTTGTGCAGTACCAAAAGGTATTTGTGGGAAGCAAAGGAGATTTGCCGGGTCAGGACTACAATGTGGGTAACATTGGGGTAGGATTTTCCTACAATATTCCTTTAGGAAAATAGTTAGATTTAAATATAAGCAATTATTAGCCAAACCTTTTCGAGTTTTTGAGAAGGTTTTTTATTTCTAACGAAAATTTACGAAAAGTATTATTATATTTGATAAAATTTGAGGTTATGATTTTGAATCCGAAATTTCCGCTTTACTTACCAGGAGTAAAAAATGCTGGCAATGATAACATTTCTATCATTGGCGCAAACCTTCGTGAAGATATTACAACTTTAGGCTATTTTATTTCCGCAAACGAAGGCCTTGAACTTAAAATCCAGAATATATATCCTACCAAAGAATATGCTTCATTTGGAGATATTTTAAGGAAATTCATTCAGGATAATCAACTTGAGAACGTTAAAAGACTCAGTCTGGCAGTTCCCGGACCTGTGCTTAACGGCAAAAGTAATCCGATACGATTGGGATGGAATCTAGATATTGAAGAGCTTAAAAGAGATTTTAATTTCGAGAGAGCAGATATGCTTAATGACCAGGAAGCTTCTGCCTACGGGATGGGACTTCTGGAAGATTCTGATCTTGATCCCATCTATACCAGCGGAAATCTCGAAAAAGGGAATGTTGCCATTCTTGCTCCCGGAAACGGACTTGGGGAAGCGGGGTATTTCTTTGACGGAAAGTATATAAGACCGTTTGCAACGGAAGGAGGTCACTCAGAATTCTCTCCAAGAACAAATGTTGAGGTAGAATTCTACCAGTTTCTGAACAATATTTATGGAATTGTAAGCTGGGAAAATGTCTTGTCTAAAACAGGATTATTCAATATTTACCGTTTTTTAAGAGATGTAAAAAGACATCCTGAGCCGGAATGGCTGGCTGAAAGACTGTCAGAAGGAAATTTCGTACAGGAACTTTATAAAGCTGCCGTGGAAGATGATGTACTGATCTGTAAAATCGCTTTAGATACCTTTATAGAGTTTCTCGCAAGAGAGGCAAATAACCTTACCTTAAAACTGAAAGCAACGGGAGGATTACTGATTTCAGGGGATATTCCTCAGGAAATCAGGTCTTATATTGATAAAGATAAGTTCTACGAAAAATTCAAGATCAGTGATAAAATGGAAGAAATGCTGAGAAATATTCCAATTTATCTTAATAAAAACGAAAATACAGCTTTGAATGGCGCAGCGCTATACACCGCTTATTATCAAGACTAACTTTAAGCTCCGGATTTCCGGAGTTTTTTTATTTATAAAAATTATTGCATTAATTGATATACATCAATGAAATCTATCATTTACGTTGATTACATTTGCACCAGTAAATAATAAACAAGCAAAAAATTTTTATCAAAATGAAAAAAATATTTTTATTAGCAGTATTAGCAAGTGGCCTAGCTTTCGGACAGGCAAAAAAAGTAGTAAGCTCTGATGTTCAGTGGTGGGGGTATAAGATCGCAAAATCTGAAGCAAGCTCTCACAACGGAACGGTAAAGGTGAAATCAGGCGATATGATTATGAAAGGAAATCAATTGGTTGGTGGTACTTTCGTTTTAGATATGACTTCTATCAACGCGACAGATCTTTCCGGTGAATATCAGCAAAAACTAAACGGACACCTTAAAAACGGTGATTTCTTTGAAGTTGAAAAATATCCTACTGCGACTTTCAAAATCACGGGTGTGAAGAAAAACAATGATAAAGTATACAATTCCTTAGTAACAGGTAATTTAACGGTAAAAGGAAAAACCAACGCAATTTCTTTCCCTGCAAAGATTACTTATGCTAACGGAGTAGTAAGCTTAATGTCAAACAAATTCTCAATTGACAGACAAAAATTTGATGTTGCTTACAAATCTACCATGCAGGATGTGCTTGTGAAAGATGATATGGATTTGCAGGTAAAAGTAACAGCAAAATAATTTAATCAAAAAAAGATTGTTAAAAGTGTAGAAGTTCTACACTTTTTTTTATTTTTGTTGAATTGTAAATAAAAAAGAATGAAAAGATTACTATTGTTTGCTATGATGTGTGTATGCATGTCATTTGTTTTCGGTCAGAAGAAAGGAGATAAAGTGGTAAAAGTAACATCGTCTGAGATCAGATGGTGGGGATATAAAGTGGTGAAAACGGTTCCTACAACACATTCGGGGACTGTTAAGCTGAAAAGCGGAAAGTTTACTTTTGACAAAACCGTTCTTATCGATGGAGAATTCGTGGTTGATATGAAATCGATTATGGCAGGTGATGTTTCAAGCCAGGATGAAGATATGGTAAAACTTACGAATGATCTTAAAAGTTCAAATTTCTTTGATGTTAAAAAATTTCCGTTAGCGAAATTCCACTTAACGAAGATTATTCCATTGGCAAACAGCGAATTCAACTCTACGGTTTACGGAGATGTTACGATAAAAGGCGTTAGAAAAACCATCACTTTCCCTGCAAATGTTTACATTACACAGTTCACTGTGGTGATAGAGTCTGCAAAATTTTCCTTAAACAGAAGAGATTTTAAAGTATTCTACCAATCTTCCCTTAAAGATTATTTCATTAAAAACGAAATGGATATTCAGTTTAAGATTTCTACTGAGAAATTGGATAATGAAAACAGAACTCCTGTAAAAAAGAAATAATAATTAGATTAAATTATATTAAATAGAGTGGCTTCATTTGAAGTCACTTTTTTAGTATTTAGTGTTATTTGCTGAATACCACTCTTGTTTTTTTAAAAAGTGATTTATATTATTTTTAATAACTTAAGATTTTGTTGATTTTGTTCTGAATGTATTTTAATTTAATCCAAGTATATCTGATTTTTTTGGATTATTTTTTTTGATTTCCCAATGTATTGTTACATATTTGCTATTGATAACATCAAAATAATTATATTAAAATTACACGATCATGAAAATTAAAATTATTCTTTTATTCTTATTTACAATTAAATTTACTATTAATAATGCACAGGTTGGTATTAATACAACAAATCCAAAAGGAGTTTTAGATATTACTTCTGCAAATTCTGCAGTGGTCCTTCCGAGACTTGCAGATCCTGTATCGGTTATTACTCCGGTTGCAGGGATGATATTATATGATTCTACCAACAAAGCAATAAGATATTTTGACGGTAGTACATGGAACACGGTAATATACAGTACGCAGCTCACGAAACCTAATGAAGGAGTGGTGAAAATTAATGCTGGTGGATCTAGTGGTGGCGTAAAACCAAGTTGGAGCAATACTCCGGCTAATACCACACGACAGGTTACGTATTCGTTGCCTTTAGTATATGCTTCTTCTCCTACAACAAGCTGGCCGGAAAACTCTACCGTTAGCGACATTAAGATCTATAACGGAGGTAGATTTATAGAAAATGAAGTTTTAGGGCAGGTGCATCAATGGAGAGTTATTGTCAATTACACCAAAAGCTCAAATATATTAAGTCAGGATATAAAATTCATTTTACGAAATCCTTCTTCAAGTTTCAGGCTTGAAGTAAGTGGTGTTATTCCATCAGGTAAAACGAGTGGTATTCTTGTATACAATTTTACGTCAATTGCAGACCAGGCAAGCCTTCCAAGTCCTTTCGGTACAGGTAACGGGTATATATTAGAATGGGTAGCCTCTGATGATATTACAACCTTAAATATTGATAGTGTAACAAGAATTTCTAATCATAAAGATTAATTTTTATATAATATAAAAATCATGTCTTGATGCTTTTTTATATTTTAGTACTATGAAAATATATGTAGTAAGCGGTCTTGGCGCAGATTTTAAAGTACTTGAAAAAATACAGTTCCCAAAAAACCATGAAGTTGTTTTTATCGACTGGCTGATTCCGGACCAGAATGAAGAATTCTTACATTATGTACAGAGAATGGCAGAGAAAATTGATGACTCGGAGCCATTTTACCTCTTGGGATATTCCTTTGGCGGAATTCTGGTTCAGGAAATAAATAAGCTGAAGCCTGCGAAAAAAGTAGTTATTTTGGGGAGTATCAGGTCAGATAAGGAAAAATCAGTTTTAATTAAAACCGGGCAGGTTACCAGAATCCCGAAGCTTTTACCTGTAAGGTTTTTCAACGAAAAGACAACGAATATCTATTCTATGTTCAGAAAGTTTTTTGATCCTAAAAATCCAAGAATTTTACAATATTTTCAGGTGAGAGATCCTTATTATCTGAAATGGTCTATTGAAAAAATATCCGACTGGAAATTTGAAGAAAACCCGGATGTCATACAAATTCTCGGAGATAAAGACATCGTCTTCCCGATTAAAAACTGCAGACCGGATTATATTATTAAAGGAGGAACTCATTTGTTTCCCGCAACAAAATCAAAAGAAGTTTCCGGAATATTAAAGGGGGTGTTTGATTAAATTTTGCATTTAAAATTATTTTTATGTTATTTTTTTTAGGGGTTGTGAGGTTTTTTTAATTGTTTTTAAAAATTTATGTTTATTTTTGAAGGGGTAAAACATAAATTGTTATGACAGTTGGTTTAAAATGGATCGTTTCATTCTGTATCATTACTCTTGTTGCTGTAGGCGGACTGTTCTGGAGTCCTATTTCAGACTTTCCGAATACCGGAGAATTTCTTGGTGAAGAAAATATTGTAGGGGCCGATGTCGCATGGATTCTTGCAGCTGCAGGACTTGTCTTGCTGATGACTCCCGGACTTTCGTTCTTTTATGGAGGAATGGTCGGTAAAAAAAATGTAATTTCTACGATGCTTCAGAGCTTTATCGCATTGGGAGTGATTTCTATTCTGTGGGTGGTTATTGGTTTTTCCTTATCTTTCGGAGATTCCATTGGCTTTACTTTAAATGGGGAACACTACGGAATTATCGGTAATCCGCTGAGCTATCCTTTCTTCAGTAGAGTAGGGGTTCTTCCTCATAAATATATGGCATCTACCATCCCGTTTATCTTGTTTGCCTTATTTCAGATGAAATTTGCCGTAATTACACCTGCTTTGATTACAGGATCTTTTGCGGAAAGGGTTCGTTTTATCTCTTATCTTTTATTCATGGTGCTTTTTAGCATCTTTATCTATACTCCGCTTTGTCATATGGTTTGGCATCCGGACGGGCTTCTCAATAAATATTTTGGTGTAAAAGACTTTGCAGGAGGAACAGTTGTTCATATGAGTGCGGGATTTGCAGCATTGGCCGGTGCTTTGGTAGTGGGAAACAGAAAAAGGCCGCATCATGAGCCTTCCAATATTTCCTATGTGATCCTGGGAACGGGAATGCTTTGGTTTGGATGGTTCGGATTTAATGCTGGTTCGGCACTTAGTGCCAATGCCACTGCGGCAACAGCATTCGGGACTACAACAATTGCCTCTGCTTCTGCGATGATGACCTGGATTTTCTTCGACCGCATTAACAAAAGAAAAGTTTCTGCTTTAGGGGCATGTATCGGTGCAGTGGTCGGTCTGGTGGCAATTACTCCCGGATGTGGTTTTGTTTCGGTTTCGGAAAGTTTATTTATAGGATTTATTTCGGCAATTGTTTCTAATCTGATGATGAACTGGAAAGCGCTGAAAAAAATAGACGACACACTGGATGTATTTGCCTGTCATGGTGTCGGTGGAATTATGGGAATGATTCTTACCGCAATTTTTGCTCATGGTGAAAATGCCAGTCTTCTTCATGGCGGTCTGGAAGTTTTTGCACATCACATGGCGGCACTGCTTCTGGTTTCAGTATTTACGTTTTTCGGATCATTACTTTTATATAAAATTACAAACAGCATTATTACACTGAGGGTTTCGGAGGAATCTGAAGATCTCGGATTAGATATTTCCCAGCACGAAGAAAGCCTGTGTTAGGAGTTTTAAACAGTGAATTGTCATCTTAAATAGTGAATGATTCCGGTAAATTTAAAATTAACGGCAAAGCAAATTGACCATTCACTATTGACATAAAAAGAATCTACTAGTGTTCATATAGTTTTAATTAGAAAGCCGGAGCTGATTTTTCATCTCCGGCTTTTGCATTTGGATTTATCATGTATCTTTGTGATAAAGAAAAAGGAGAATTTCTATATGGAATCAATATCGGTTTTTGAAATTATAAAAGTGGGAATTGGGCCGTCCAGTTCACATACAATGGGACCCTGGAATGCGGCCTCTGCATTCATCAGAATTATAAAAAGAGAAAGATCAATTGCGGAAGTGAAAGAAGTTTTTCTTGAATTTTTCGGTTCCCTTGCCAAAACGGGGATCGGACACGGAACTGATATTGCAGGGATGCTGGGATTAAATGGTGAAGATTTTAAAACCATTGATACCACAAAAATTGATGAAAAAATAGAACAAATTAAAAGTTCGCAAAAACTCAACCTCGGTGGTGAAAAAGAAATTCCTTTTATTTACGGGCATCATCTGGTATTAAATATGAAACAGTCGCTCGATTATCATCCGAATGGAATGATTTTTAAAGCCATTTTCGAGGACGGAACTGAATTAGCGCAGGATTTTTATTCTGTAGGAGGAGGTTTTATTATGAGCCAGGAGAAAAAATCTATTGAAAAACATTGTATCCGTACCTTATATCCTTGCCATAAATCTTCGGATATTGTAAAATATTGTGAGAAACTTGGCCTTACCAGAATTTCAGATCTTATTTTAATGAATGAAGAAAGCTGGAGGTCCCAGGAAGAAACGAAAAAAGAAGCATTGTATATCTGGCAGCAGATCAAAGAATGTATTTATAAAGGTGTGAATAAGGAAGGTATTCTTCCAGGCGGACTTAATGTTTCGCGTCGGGCTGCCGGAATTAACCGCAAGCTGCTGGGAGATAAAATCTATAAAAATAAAGACGAATGGTTTCAGCAGGTGGTAGATGCGGAAGAAAATTTCACCAACATCAATAAATGGATTTCATGTTTTGCATTGGCGGTAAATGAAGAAAATGCAAGCTTCGGAAGAATCATTACGGCACCAACGAACGGGGCCAGTGGTGTAATTCCCGCGGTTTTAATGTATGCTCAGGCTTTTACACCTTTCACGAGTGAAGATGATATCATCCGGTTTTTGCTGGTGGCAGGAGAAATCGGTACTTTATTTAAGAAAAATGCGACTATTTCTGCTGCAATGGGAGGCTGTCAGGCAGAAGTTGGGGTTTCCTCGGCAATGGCAGCGGCAGGACTTACCGAAATTCTCGGTGGCAGTGTAGGGCAGGTTCTGATGGCTGCGGAAATCGCTATGGAACATCACTTGGGAATGACCTGCGACCCGATTAAAGGATTGGTGCAGATTCCATGTATTGAAAGAAATACGATGGGCGCGATAAAGGCAATTACCGCAGCCAATATCGCCCTGGAAAGTGATCCGGCGAAAGCAAAGGTAAGTTTAGACCAAGTTATTCAAACCATGTGGGAAACTGCCCTTTCTATGAACGACCGTTTTAAGGAAACTTCCGAAGGTGGTTTGGCAATAGCTGTAAATGTAGCGGAATGTTAGGATTAGTTTAATTTATAAAGAATAAAATCCTCGGAATGAAATATTTCTGAGGATTTTCAATTAATATTGTAATGTCAGAGTTACAATACAAATAGGAACCTATAGGTTACCAATCAATTTCACAGGTATATCTTTATACTGCAATATCGCTTTAAATCTAATTTGTAGAAAAAGATCAGTCAAAGTTGTTTTAATTAAAATTATTTATCTAAAATTCCCCTGATTTTGTTGGCATTTGAAATCAGTTCTCCCAGGTAATCATAATTTTCTTTTTCTAAAGCCGATTTAAATTTTCGCAGCTGCGAGATATGCTCATTAAGGACATCAAGAACATTTTCTTTATTTTGCCGAAAGATCGGGACCCACATTTCAGGGTGTGATTTTGCGAGTCGGACCGTACTGGAAAATCCCGAACTTGCCAGCTGGAAAATCGTTTCTTCCTCACGTTCTTTTTCCAGAACAGTATTAGCAAGTGCGTAGGAAGTGATATGAGAAATATGTGAAATATAAGCCGTGTGAACATCATGGTCTTTCGCATCCATATAGATCAAATGCATATCAAGGCTTTCCACAATTTTTTCTACGGTTTTCAGGGCGTCTTCAGAAGATTCTTCCTTATTGCAGATGACTCCCGCTTTTCCGGCAAAACTTTCTGAAACAGCAGATTTCGGACCGCTGTTTTCCGTTCCCCACATCGGGTGAAAGGCAACAAATCTTGATCTTTTGGGATGGTTTTTTACAGCTTGTACAATTCCGGCTTTGGTAGACCCGGTATCCATGACAGTCTGGTTTTCAGAAATAATATCGAGAATTTTTGGAAGAAGTTTCCTTGCAGAATCCACCGGAATCGCAAGAATGATGAGATCTGCATTTCTGATTCCGTTTTCAAGATCAGCGTGGGCATCAATAATATGTAATTTCAATGCTTCATCCAGGTGGTTACTGCTGTTGTCAATTCCACAGATAAAGTCTGCTATTCCTTTTGATTTTAGTTTTAAGGCAATTGATCCGCCGATGAGACCTACTCCTACAATACTTATTTTCATCTTTTAAATTTTTTAAAATAAAAAACCCCGTCAAAGGACGAGGTTATATTTATCTATATAAGAAATCCTTATCCCAAAGCTGAGCTAAAAATTCCGTAATAATATGTTCCGATGTTTGTAATCACAAGGCAAAGGTAACAATTTTTTTAATTGAAATTAAAAAAGTGAATGGTGAATTTTACTTCGTAGTCAATTGTCAATTTATATGATGACAGCAAACTGATTGACAATGAGCCTTAACTGCTTTTTATATTCACCATTCACTTTTACTAAGGATTGCTGATGATCAACGTGGAAGGAATATCCGAAAGCCAGAGACTTTTACTGTCAATCAGATTTTTCCAGCTTTTATTACTGATCAGCATCAGGTCCTGAGAAGTGAGAAATTCTTTTTCAATTTTCTTCTCGTTATATAAAGTGATGTGATTGGGGGCTACCTGTTCAATACTTCTGATGAGTTCTTTTACTTCGATATTGCTCCGGATCTGTCCGGCAACATCAAGGATGATAATCTGGGAATTGTTATTGTTGATGAGCCTTTTGGCATATTCAAGGAGATAAAAATCACTGAGATTAAATATCGGAACGAATACTTTATCTGCAGCGCTGAAATTTTTATCCACCATAATACCTACGGGAATATTGGTTTTATCTAAGATCTGAAGGGTAAAATCGTCAAAAGGAGATGTGTTGAAGATGTTGCCTTTCCCTTTTACGGTATTAAGCAGCTTTTCAGGGTTAATGATCTTGGTAGTAAAACCTAAAAGCCTTCCCAATAAACTTCCCTCATACATTGATTTTCCCAACATAATGAGCAGGAGATCATAATTTCCTTTGTTTGAAATGTGGGTAAGATCACTTTCAATGTCTGTAGAAGCTTTGAAAAGTGTAGTGATTTTCAGGCTGAGTTCCTGTGAGGTATCAATCACATTTCTGAATTGTTCGTTTTCATATTCATTAATATCGTAAGCATGCATTTCGTTTACTGGAGCAATATTCATAGCGGTAATGCTTTTATTGGCATTCATTTTTTTTGTGAAATCATGCGCGAGCTTGAGGAGGGTACTACCGGATTCAGGATTATCAAAAGAGAGTAAAACTCTATACTGGGCATCATCATCTGCTTTATTTTCATCATTTCCTTTTTTAGATTTGAAAATAAAATTGATAAAATCCAGTGCAGGCCCCGTCATAAAAGTGGTAAATAAGGCCATAATCACCATCATGGCAAAAATTTCTGGACTTAAAACGCCAAGATCATATCCTATATTCAGGACAATTAATTCCATAAGGCCTCTCGTATTCATTAATGCTCCGATGGTTAGACTTTCTTTCCAGTTGATACCTAAAAATTTAGCCGTTAAAGTGCTGCCCGCAAATTTTCCTACAACAGCGGTTAGGATAATAAATCCTGCTGTAATCCAGAGGTGCCCGTCATTTAAAAGTCCTATCTGTGTACGAAGTCCGGTGAAAACGAAGAATAACGGAAGCAAAAGCACGAGGGCCACATCTTCTATTTTTTCGATAAACATGGTTCGGAATTTAGTATTTTCAGGCATGATTGCACCAGCCATAAAAGCTCCGAACAATGCATGAATACCAATAACTTCAGTGGTATATGCTGAAAGAATTAAGGTTAAAAAAAAGATAGCGACCATCGGTTTGTTGATCGTATTTTTCCCAGCCTGAAGATCTCCGATTCTTTTTAAAAAAGGCCTCACGATTTTTATCATAATAAATACGTAGGCGATTGCCATTAAAATTACATAAATCGAACTGGCGAAAGATCCTGCTTTTACAATCGCAATTACTGCTGCCAGGATACACCAAGCTGTAATATCATCTGCTGCTGCACAGGTAATCACCACAGTTCCGAGCTTGGTTTTCTGAAGATTTCTTTCCTGAACGATCCTGGCTAGTACCGGAAATGCAGTAATACTCATGGCAATTGCAATAAATAGGGCAAATGAGGTAAACTGAATTCCATCAGGAGCAAATTCCCGGTAAATAAAATAAGACAGTCCTACTCCCAGCGCAAAAGGAATAATAATACTGGCATGACTGATCACTACGGCATCATGAGCTTTTTTTCTCAATACGCTTAGATCCAGTTCCATACCTACGATATACATGAAAAGGATCAGCCCGATCTGGCTTAAAAACTGTAGATTTCCTAAGGATTCTTTAGGGAAAAGGAATGCGGAAAATTCGGGGAAATACATTCCTACAAGGGAGGGGCCTAAAACGATTCCTGCAATCATTTCACCGATTACGGACGGTTGCTTGATCTTGATGCAGATCCATCCGAAAAGCCTTGCGACAAGAATGATGGTAACGATCTGTGCCAATAACAGGGCTAACGGATGATGGAGGTTTTCGAGAAAAGATTCGGTGAAACTTTCCCACATGGTAGAGCCTGTATTTTTGGACTGGGCTATATTTTCTCCGATTTCCAGTGTTTTTCCTTCAACAAAAAACCAGTACATCAGCATCGAAAAGAATGCAATAGTGCTTACGTAAAAAATAATGTTCCTATATTTTCCCAAATTCATAATCTCCTTATTTTAAAACACAAATTTCTTAAGAATATAGTGATGATGTGTTATGTTTTTTTTTAAATGTAATCAATGTTTCAAATAATGTAATGAAACCTTATCTGAAAGAATATCCCAGCCCGAGGCCTGTTTTCCACGCACCGTTCTGTGTTGCTGTTTTTGTATTATAATATAGGGGAACCTGCAGAGCAAACTTTTTATAGACGATGGTCAATCCGGCTCCAAGTGTAGGCATTAAGGCACTGTTTTTCGTTCCTTCCGACTTATCTTCTTTAATTCTGAGCGATGGAAGCATTCCAATCAATATTTTAATATCTTTATTTTTAAAACTGATATTTGGGCCTGTAAAATTAATAAATGCTCCATGGTCTACATAGCCTGCAGTAACGATTCCGTCAAAAAATCCGGCTTTTATTCCGTAATTTTTTTCCTGAGAAAAACAGAATCCGGATACAATGATTGCTGCAGCATAAAAAATTTTTTTCATATGATAAATTTAATCAGCTGCAAAAGTACATCGGGGAAGCGTTTTAAATAATACAGATGTAATGAAGAGAGTAACTTCTGTAATGAAATCTGTAATCTTTGAATTTTATTTTCCGAATCTATCCAGAAGGGCGTGCTTATAAGCTTCACCAATCTGCAGTTTTAAAAAACTGTCGTTTTCGGGAATAGTAGTAATAATTTCGTTGTTGGAAAAAACTTTAATGAAAGAAAGTGCGATAATTTCTTTCTTATTAACCTGTGCGAAATCCTTTGCAGGAAGCATCTCCAGAAGGTTTTTATAGTTAAGGTTTTTCAGTACGATCGTTGTTCCGTCTCTGAGTGTAATGTCCTTGTCGCGACTGTCGATTTCCGAGGTCCTGATGTAGGCAATCTGATTGGTAAAGATGATGGTTTTGCCGATATTGGTATTCCATTCGATGAAATCTTTTTTATACGTATTTTGTACAAGTTTCCCAGCTTTTTCGAACGCCTGCGCGAGTCTTTCTCTTTTGATAGGCTTTCGCACATAATCCACAACATTCAGGTCAAAGGCTTCTGCTGCATACTCTTTGTAGGCTGTGGTAAAAATAATTTTTTTTGAATCCGGAATGTGTTCTGCTACCTGAAGACCATTCATTCCCGGCATTTCGATATCCAAAATACAGACATTACAATCAATATTTTCTATTTCATTTAAAAAGAGGTTAGGATCATTAAATGCCTTTACCACTTCTACGTTTTCAATCTGCTCACAAAGAAGTTTAAGATAGCTGATGGCTAATAATTCATCATCAAGAATAACGCATTTTATCATAAAATTCTCCTAAATTGATAGTTAATTCTGCTGTGAAGATCCCGTTTTTTGATTGTTTATGCAGACTGTAGAAATTGTTGTAAATCATTTTCAGGCGCTGATCCAGAGACTGGCTTCCGAATCCGCTTTTTTCTTTTTCCAGCGTATTTTTAAGCGAAGCTTTATTGCTTACCTTCATCGAAAAAATTCCATCCTGCAATTCTGTGTGTATGGCAATAAATGAATCCTGAGCCAAAAAATCCGTATGTTTAAAAGCATTTTCAATTAAATCTACTGAAATAAGCGGCGCAAAAACCTTTTCCTCATACAGATGATCCGCTGTGTCTATTCTAGATTTAATTCTAAAATCAAAAAGGGGATTTACCTTTATTTTATTAATCTCAATTAAGCTTAAAGCAAAATTTAATTCTTCTTTAGGGCTTACAAATTTGCTATTGCTTTCATATAAAATATAATCTAAAACATTTGCCAGTTTATCCAGCGACATATAGGTCTGATAAGCATGTGACTGTACGGAATTGAGTATATTTTTGAATAAATGAGGATTTAGCTTTGTCCCGATGTGCTCCAGCTGAACTTCATTCAGCCGTTGCTGAATCATTTTATTGGCTTCGCTCAGTTTCGCATTGTTAATCTTAAACTTCTGGTTTTGGCCAAACAGATAAATACTTACCGTTAAAAAAAAGAAAATAGCAAAAACCCCGATGAATATCAGATAATCATGAATCATGTAGTAATTGCCGTCCATTAAGTTTTATAAAAAAATTAGATATTTTTCCGATATATTTTCTCTGAAAGAGCCGCGTTTTATAGAATCATTTTTCACATGAATTTTTTCAAGGGATTCTATTGTAAATTCTTTTGAGAGCTTATCTTTTTGCACAAGCATTTTTACTTTAGGACACTTAAAAAGACAACTTACTAAAAAAGGAGTTGTTGTAAAGTATCCATTTTTATCGGTGTACAATCTTACCGGTTCAGAAAGTCCTTTAATAGTATACCTGAAATTATCTTTTACTCCTTTTTTTCGCAATTCTTTTCTTTTCGCAGGCAAAATGGTGTCAAATTTATCTCCTGCTTCTGTTATGGTGTCTTTATTGTTGATAACCAGAGCGATATAAGCATTTTCTACAGGTTCATTTTTATGATCATAAATATTTCCTTCGTAATGTAATACAGCCTCGCAGGAACTGAGTACCATTGCAGATAAAAAACAAAAAAATGCGGATAATCTGTTTCTTATTTTCATTCTTTTACATCAAAAATATTCTACTTCAACTTTTTTAGAGATGTCATTGTTGCTTTTTCCTCACATTTTTCAAATGTAAGTTCATAAACCGGATTCTCTTTAGGATATATTAAAAGATAATCGGGACAAGGCTTTTTCTGGGCATGACTTTTATCGAAATCAATTGTTCCTTTGGTGATGATGCTGTCTTTTAAAAATTTTTCATTGACATTCAATGCAGCCATTTCAGCTTTAAACTGATCGGAATAGGTGAAATCTTTAGACAGTGTTTCTGCGATGACACGGCTGTTGGGAAGATATCCGCTGCAGCTTGCTCCTTTTTTGTTTAAAATAAAAAATACAATAATAAGTCCCGGAATAAGACCTATCATATAGAATTTGAGTTTTTTCATTAGAAGATTAAAAGATTGATATCGTGATACGTAAGCCCGAAACGGTCGCAGATGATCTTTTTTGTATGTCGTCCCTTATACATATAAAGGCTTTGTTTCATTTCATTTTTGCGGACCAACATGTTCTCAAAGCCGCCCTCTTCATCATAGTGAAGAATGTAGGAAAGGAAGAAATTTGATATGGCTTTCGTTGTTGTTCTCGGCATTCTTGAGGTTAGATTCGGAAGTCCACAGTGAATCACGCCGTGTTTAATGATGTAAGGATCTTCCATGGTGGTAAGCTCTGAGGTTTCAATAACTTTTCCGTTGTCGATGGTAATATCGATAATTACGCTGCCTTTTTTCATTTTCATGACCATATCTTCGGTCACAATCGGGGTCATATTAAGTCTTGGCAAAGCGCCGATTACCACATCTGCTCTTCGTAAAGCTTTTTTTAATTCTTTGGGATCAATAATGGAAGTAGGAACCCGGCTGTCTACTAAAGTATGAAGCCTTCTGAGCTTTGAAAGGGAATTATCAAAAACCCTTACGCTGGCTCCTAAACCAATGGCTGCTTTGGTGGCGAATTCCCCAACGATTCCTGCACCCAGAATAACCACTTCAGCAGGCCTTACACCTGTAATTCCTCCCAGCATCAGCCCATTTGATAAAGCTAATAATTCTGAGGCATATAAAATGGAAACTGTTCCTGCGATTTCGCCTACGAGTCTTACTAAAGCCAATTGCTTATATTCATCAACAATAAATTCGAAAGCGATGGCATTTACTTTCTTTTCTGCGAGTTTCAGGAAATAATTTTTATCTCTGAGATTAATCTGAAGGGCAGACACAAGATACGTATTGGGACGCATATACTCAATTTCCTCTTCCGTTGGAGGATTTACCTTCAGGATAAGATCCTGGGAAAAAGCTTCTTTCGGATCGTTGGTAATCTTAGCGCCCGACTCGGAATACTGAAGATCTGTAAAAAAAGAACCTAGGCCGGCACCGGCTTCTATAATGATTTCATGACCACTTTCTACCAGAACCTGTACAGCATCCGGGGTGATACAAGCTCTTCTTTCATTCAGGGAGGTTTCTTTAGGAATTCCTATGCTGAATTGTTTTCCTTTTTTGATGACCTCCAGCTTCTCTTCTTTCGGCATCAGTTCCTCTTCGGTAAAAGGAGTAAAAATATTTGTAGTACTCATCCTTTAAATAATTAAATTCTTACAGATCGTTATTTACATTCAATTTCGAAAACAAAGATACATAATATTTACTCGAATGAGATTTCTCTCTGTTCACCTGTGTTGATAATGCTCATTTCGTGGTATTTAAGACCGTGAAGGTCATCTTCGTATACTTCGGGCCACTCGATTATGCATAAAAAGGCATTGTCCAGGTATTCTTCAATTCCGATATCGTAAACTTCATCAATATTTTTTAACCGGTACAAATCAAAATGAAATATTTTTCCCTGTGGTGTACTGTATTCGTTAACAATAGAATATGTGGGAGAGCTTACTTCATCTTCGCTTCCCATTTTTTTAAGGAGAAATTGGGTAAAAGTGGTTTTTCCTGCTCCGAGATTGCCTTTGAGAAGAAGGATGTTGTGTTGTAATGCTGAACCGACTTTTTCCGCAATATCTTGCCAGTCGTTCATATGATGAATCGTGAATTGCATATTTTTAAACAAAGATAATTAATTACAATAAATTATTTATAAACAAAAAATACTAAGGGATTTTCATTTTTATTCATGATTTTAGTGGCAATTTCGAATACAGTTTTAAAACTTATTTTTTACTTTTAGAATTAATAATATAAGTCTGATTTAAATATTCGGCTCGTGTTTTTGCTCTTTCAGGATTTCTGTAACGGTTATTTTTTACAGGATTTTCATAAAGGGACACAATTTCCGACATTTCAATTGATTTTAAATCTTTAATATCCTTTTTGAATAAAGATTTAGAAAGTTTCGAAATACCTTTTCTGTTTTCCAAAAAGTCGAAATGGCTAAAATTAAATGCCAGACATTCTTCCTGACTGTAATGACGTTCAAGATATCTGGCAACAACAAACTGATCTATACTTTTTTTGTTGTCAATTGCTAAAACAGGCATCATTTGAAAAGCAGTAATATTGCAAGGGCATTCCTTTCTTTGATTATTTTTATTTATTACTGATTGCAATAACAAGTGCCACGAATTTTCATGCAACGCATTCGGATAAAGGGTGTTGTAAAAATTGGTGAAATTTTCTGGAAGTTTTTCGCTGGTTTTTATTTCGTGAGTAATCATTCGTTTATCAGAATTACCGATGATAAATCTTCCGCCAAACTCAACATAAAAGAACAGTAAAACAAGTGCTGTAAAAGCTAAAGCTGTAGAGATTTTAAAATATTTCATCATATAAAATGGAGCTATTTTATTCAAAAATAATTAAAATAAAACTCTAAAATCACCTTAGAAAGGAATTATATTGTTATTTTGTCATATTGTACTAAGAACATTTTTTTGTATATTTTTGCATCATGATTTCCAAGCAGACCATTGATAAAATATTCTCAACAATCCGTGTAGAAGAGATTGTGGGAGAATATGTACAGCTGAAGAGGGCAGGGTCTAATTACAAAGGACTCAGTCCGTTTCATGATGAAAAGACGCCGAGCTTTGTAGTTTCTGCGAGCAAGCAGATCTGGAAAGATTTTTCTACAGGTAAGGGAGGAACGGCGATTTCCTTTTTGATGGAAATTGAAAATTTCACTTATCCTGAAGCGCTGCGTCATGCCGCAAAAAAATACGGAATTGAAATTGAGGAAGATCAGCGTGAATATTCCGAAGAAGCCAAACAGGCACATTCGGAAAGGGATATGCTCTATAAGATCCACGAAGTAGCCAACAATTATTTCCAGGAAATACTCTGGGATTCGGAAGAAGGGAAATCCATCGGACTTTCGTACTTTAAAGAGCGGGAGCTGAAAGATGATATCATTAAAAAATTCCAGCTCGGATATTCTCCAGAACAGAAAAATGCTTTTACGGCTTATGCGCTTGAAAAAGGCTACACAAAAGAAATCCTCGAGAAATCCGGACTTTCCATTTTTCCTGAAAATACACCTTCTGGAGTGGATCGGTTTCGTGAAAGGGTAATCTTCCCGATTCACAGTTTTTCAGGAAGAGTGCTGGGTTTTGGAGCGAGAATTCTCAAGAATAATGTTAAGACTGCCAAATACCTCAATTCTCCGGAGACGGAAATTTACCATAAATCCAATGTTCTTTACGGTCTGAACCAGAGTAAGCAGGCTATTTCAAGAAAAAATGTATGCCTTTTGGTAGAAGGTTATATGGACGTGATCTCACTTCATATGTCCGGAATCGAGAATGTTGTGGCCAGTTCGGGAACCTCACTTACCACAGAGCAGATCAAACTCATCAAAAGACTTACCGAGAATGTTACCATTCTTTTTGATGGTGACAATGCAGGGATAAAAGCCAGCTTCAGAAGTATTGACATGCTGCTTACCGAAGGGATGAACATCCGCGTTCTTTTGTTTCCCGATGGTGACGACCCGGATTCATTTGCCAGAAAGCACCCGCAGGAATATGTGGAGAAATTTATTGAAAACCAGGCTCTGGATTTTATCGACTTTAAGGCGGAAATCCTGCTGAAAGAAATTGGTAATGATCCGATTAAAAAAGCGGAAGCCATCCGGGATATTGTAAAATCGGTATCATTTGTTCAGAATGCCCTGAAAAGAGAAGTTTATTTGAAAGAAGTTTCTAATAAATTCGGACTTTCGGAGCAGAGTCTTTTCAATGAACTGGATGTTCAGAAACAGATTACACAGAACCAGACCCAAAAAGCCCAGGTGAAAGCCGAAGCACAACAGCCTGCCAAGCTGCAGATCGTGGATGATCCGAGAGAGCAGGTGGATCCAATTGTTTTTAATGTTACGAAATTGGAGAATGACCTTATCAACCATATGCTGAACTATGGCGATGTGATACTGCAGCGGACAACACCAGATGAACAAAACTATGAAATTACGGTCATTGAGGAAATTCTCCATCATTTTGAGGAAGACGGCTACGAATTCCAGGTAGAACTCAACAAAAAAATAGTAGATTATATCAAAGAAGGAATTGAAAAAGAAGAGCTGAGAAAAGGAAATTTCTTTTTTGGATTGATGGATGAAGAGCTTAGTAAAGCAGCCGTTAATTCCATGAATATTTACAGCGAACTGAACGACTGGTCCACCCGGAATATTTTTTCGCCAAATTATGGTGACAAAATTCCCGAACAGGTTGCCGGTGACATCCTGATCCATAAATTCCGCTATGTGAATTTCCTGATTTTAAAAACCAAAAAAGAACTTACAGAGCATGCAGATTCTGATGAGGGAAAATATTTTGAACTGATCAAAAAAATCCAGATGCTCACCCTCGTGTCAGTAGAATTATCAAAAATTCTGAATTATTCTGCAATTACCGGAATTTATTCTGACAGATAACCTTTAATTCTTTTTCTTTATAAAAAGTCTGTGACAAAAAGTCCTATAATATTTTAGGAATAAAAGTTGTAATTTAAACTTCGTAAAATTTAATAATACATAACAGAAATATGGACATTAAAAAAGAATTCAGAGATTTCTCTGTAAAGCACTTAGGAAACAGCGGTCTGGCTACCGATCAGTATATGGGAATGTATGGTCCTACCAATCTTACACCGTACATCATGGAAGAAAGAAGATTGAACGTTGCTCAGATGGATGTATTTTCACGTCTCATGATGGACAGAATCATTTTCCTGGGAACAGGAATTGACGATCAGGTAGCGAATATCGTTACGGCTCAGCTCCTTTTCTTAGAGAGTGCAGATCCTTCCAAAGACATTCAGATTTATATCAACTCGCCGGGTGGAAGTGTGTATGCCGGATTGGGGATTTACGATACCATGCAGATCATTAAGCCGGATGTAGCTACGATTTGCACAGGAATTGCCGCTTCAATGGGAGCTGTATTACTGGTTGCTGGAGAAAAAGGAAAACGTTCTGCATTAAAACATTCAAGAGTGATGATTCACCAGCCTTCAGGAGGTGCGCAAGGGGTAGCTTCTGACATGGAAATCAACTTAAGAGAGATGTTGAAACTGAAAAAAGAATTATACGAAATCATCTCCGAACACTCCGGACAAACATATGAATGGGTTGAAAAAGCATCAGACCGTGATTACTGGATGACCTCCGAAGAAGCGAAAGGTTTCGGAATGGTAGACGAAGTACTACAAAGATCCAAAGACAAAAAATAATTTTTGTAAAAATACAAAAGGCGCATCAATTTGTTTGGTGCGTTTTTTTTATTAGGAGCTTTTTCCGGCTTTCCGCACTCGCTATTTTCAAGTTTGGGGCGGCGCGGCTTCGCCGCGCCGCCCCAAACTTGAAAATGAGCTCAGACAATTGCTTCAATCCGGGCTAAAACGACAGGCTTGTTAAAGTTTATAATCAAAAGGCCGATTTCGGACCAGAAATCAAGACTTTAACAAATTTTATAAAATTAAACTGTCTAATGGCATTATTTTTCCAATTAAAATGGCATAACACTTAAATCATAAAAATTATGTCAAAGAAAATTGCAATTTTAGCAACACACGGTTTTGAAGAAAGCGAATTAAAATCTCCAAAAGAACATTTAGAACAACAGGGTTGGACTGCTCATATCATCAGTCCGGAATCAGGATCAATCAAAGCCTGGGCTGAAAAAGACTGGGGGCAGGAATATCCTGTTGATAAGACATTAGATGAAGCAAACGCTTCCGATTATGACGCATTGGTTTTGCCGGGAGGTGTCATCAATCCTGATCAGTTAAGAACAAATGAAAGTGCACTATCTTTCGTAAAAGATTTTTTCCAGCAGCAAAAGCCGGTGGCCGCCATTTGTCACGGACCGCAGATCCTTATCAACGCTGAAGTTGTGGAAGGCAGAAATATGACTTCCGTGAATTCTATCAGCCAGGACCTTAAAAATGCAGGAGCACAGTGGGAAGACAGTGAAGTCGTGGTCGATAACGGATTGGTTACCAGTCGTACTCCTAAAGATCTTCCGGCTTTCAACGCCAAAATGGTGGAAGAGATCAAGGAAGGGAAACATGAAGAGCAGACTTTGTAGTTAATTGCAAAGCATAGAATAAAAAATTCGGCGGCATCGAAGATGCCGCCGAATTTTTTATTAATTAATGAGATTCTTTTAGTTAAAAGCCTCAATGATTTTTGAAAAATCTTCCAGCTTTAGCGCAGCACCGCCAATCAGTCCGCCATCAATATCAGGCTGGGAGAAAATTTCTTTTGCATTGTCCGGTTTTACGGAACCTCCGTACAGAATAGAAACCTCATCAGCTACTTCCTGTCCGTATTTTTCGGCAATGATGCTTCTGATATGTGCGTGAATTTCCTGAGCCTGTTCTGGAGTTGCTGTTTCTCCGGTTCCGATGGCCCAAACCGGTTCGTAAGCAATTACTACTTTTTTAATTTCCTCTGCAGAAAGAGTGAAAAGAGCAACTTCAGTCTGGTTTTTTACCACTTCAAAATGTTGTCCGGCTTTTCTCTGTTCCAGGGTTTCACCATTACAGTATACCGGAATTAAACCTTTATCTAAAGCCAGTTTCACTTTTTTGTTACAGTGGGAATCGGTTTCACCGTGATATTGTCTTCTTTCAGAATGTCCGATCAGAGAACCGGACGCATCAATTGATTCAAGCATGTCTGCAGAAATTTCTCCGGTGTAGGCACCGCTTTCATACTCGCTCATATCCTGCGCAAAAATGCCGATTTCATCTTTCTCGAAAATATCTTTTGCCATCATTAAATATAAAGCTGGCGGCGCGATCCATACCTCACAGTTGGTCGCATTATTGTTTTTATAGCTTAGTAACTGAACCATCAACTGTTGTGCATCAATTACGTTTTTATTCATTTTCCAGTTTCCTGCAACTATTTTTCTTCTCATAGTTTCTTTTATTTTTGAAGTTAAATCAGACCAAAATTGAATTCCAATTTCTAATCTAATTCCAGTTAATTAATATTCCAGATTTTTTTCAAAAGAGTGTAATATGAATGCTCTTCATCGGTTACCTTATTATCGGCTTTTATAAGCGTTTTGGCAAATTGGATAAAGTTTTGACGCTCCTCTTCAGTAGCATCGTCGTAGAAGCAGCGGGCATGGAACTCAAAATGTCCTTTCCATTCTTCAGGCTTAAGAAGGGCAATGGTTTCAAGTTCATTATCAAGATCCATTTTGAAAGGAAATTCGTCTGCCAGATATTGCTGTACCAACATTCCTTCTTCCGGAGCAAATTCTCCGTCTACCGAAGATAAGATCATCAATAAATGGTATCCTGCAATCGATTTATTAGATTTCTGCATGAGTAAATATAAAGTTTAGTGTTTATTAAAATTTGATAGGGCTATTTAATATATTCCTTTGCGGGCTGTTTGTCGATAATTTTTCCGTTCTCTAAAACAAGCACAAAAGGATTGCTTCTCGCTATTGTTTTAATGGCGGTGCCGTCCATCATCATATTTTTAATGGTTTTGAAAGTGTTCGGTTCTGTAGAAACGCCATACACAATATTGGCTTTTTGAGCTTTTACTTTGGCTTCCACCTGTTGCAGTAATTCAGGGGAAACGTCTTTCGGGTGATAGGAGAAAACAAGAATTGCTTTCGGGGCGTTGATGATTTCTTCTGTAACCTCCATTCCTGTAGGATCTTCAATCTTAAACTTTACAATTTCAGATTTATAGCCTTCTTTGATAAGGACAGATTCATTTTTTCCTTCCTCGATTTTCCAAGGCGATCCTTCTGCCCAGTATTTTGTTTCTTTAATATAATCATCCTGGTTTACCTTCAGCGTTTCTCCGGTTTTCTCATTTTTAAGCGAATAAAAAGTCTTGTATTCCGAAGGATTTCTGTTGATTTTTTCTTTCTCCGCCTTCAGGTCGGTACCAATTTTATAGTCACGGAAATCAATCACAGGTTCATATACTATTCCATATGTTCCAATGCCGATCATTATCAAACAAAATATCGTTAACAGGATATATCTCACCTTATTGGATTCTTCCTTTTCACCATAGCTGTACACATCTTTTTTCCTGAACTCTTTTCTGTAAAGTATAAATAAGATTATTAAAGCTAATAAGAGCACAATATCTTTGATAAAACTTTGCCATGGTGTAAATTTAATGGCGTCTCCGAAGCATCCGCAATCTGTTACTACATTAAAGTATGCCGAATAAAATGTTAGGAAACCAAAGAATACACACAGGGCAATCAATGCTGAAATGGTAAATTTAAGCTTCAGTTTAAGCAACAGCATAAATCCTAACAGAAGTTCGAGAATGACAACAATTATCGAAAACAACAGCGCAAACTTTTCAAAAAACGGCATATTGAAGACAGCAGGAGAGAAGTATTCTTCCATTTTAAAGGAAAAACCGACCAGGTCCACCGCTTTTACAAACCCCGAAAGAATGAAAATAACGGCAATAACGAAACGTAATAAACCTTTAATCATATAAATTAGTTTTGAGATTCTATACTGTTTTTCTTCTCAGAAAATTTAATAAGACAGAAAACGGAATAATTCAGCATGTCAAAATAATTGGCATCCAGCCCTTCGGAAACAACGGTAACTCCTTGGTTATCTTCAATTTGTTTGGTTCTTAAAACTTTCTGGTAAATCAGGTCCGTAATCGATGAAATACGCATGTCTCTCCATGCCTCGCCGTAATCATGATTTTTTCGTTCCATCAGTTTTCTGGCCTCAGTTGCATATTGATCATACAGATTCAGAATTTCTTGTTTATTTTCATTAAAATCATTAGAAAATCCTTTCTCAAGCTGGATAAGCGCAATGATCGAATAATTGATAATCGCCACAAATTCATCTTCTTCACTTTCATCAACCATTTTTTTTCCGGTCATCTGCAGCGTACGGATTCTGTTGACTTTAATATAAATCTGATCTGTAATAGAGCTTGGTCTTAGAACCCTCCACGCCGGCCCGTAATCCTGTAATTTCTTGCTGAACAGCTCACGGCACTGGCTGATAATTTTCTCAAACTGTACTGATGTTTCTGACATAAATTTTCTTAATCTCCCAAATATACGAAATTTTGTGTGTTGCACTGTTTTGGTGGAAGAGTTTAGAATGTAGCGTTTTCGGGTAGGAGCGTATAAGCGTTTGAGTTTTTGAGTTTGAGTTTTTTGAGTGATAAAGGTTTTATTTTTTATTTTTGTAAGATAATTTCAGTTTATTTTTTAAGTCTAATCATAATTATAAGCTTTGCAAGTACCTGCACTCTCTAACTCTTCAACTCTTCCGCACTCCAACTTCATGAATTGTAACGGAAAATTGATAGACCTATCGGTTCCAAAAATTATGGGAATCCTAAACCTCACGCCGGATTCGTTTTCAGATGGCGGGAAATTCAATACGGAAAAAACGGCATTGGACCAGACTTATAAAATGCTTAAAGAAGGCGCCGAAATCATTGATATCGGTCCGCAATCCACAAGACCGCACGCTGAATTTTTAACTGCAGAAGAGGAAATCAGAAGGTTGGGAAACATGATTTCATTCATCAAAAAAGAATTTCCGGAAACATTGATCTCTCTGGATACTTTTTATGCTGAAACGGTAAAGTTTGGCTTTAATGAGGGAATTGATATTATCAACGATATTTCCGGAGGCCATTACGATGAAAAGATGTTTGATGCCGCTGCAGAAACAAAACTTCCCTATATTTTAATGCATGTAAATCCTTCTTATGAAACGATGCACGATAAAATCAAATTTGCAGATATTACACTTTCCGTCAACCGCTATTTTTCTGAAAAGACTGAAGAATTATTAAATAAAGGCGTTAAAGATATTATCCTTGATCCGGGATTCGGTTTCGGTAAAACGGTAGAAGACCAGATGAAAATGATCAATGAAACACAATATTTAGGTTTTGGAAAATTTCCTTTACTGATCGGCATTTCAAGGAAATCTTTTATCTACAGACCTTTGGGAAAGTCTCCTTTGGACATCAACGAAGAAACACAAAAACTTCACCTGAAAGTATTACAGCAGGGCGCAAAAATACTGAGGGTTCATGATGTTGCAGCAGCCCAAAAAACGGTTGACTTGTTTAAGAGTGGGAGAGTCTGAGAATGGGGTGTTTTAGGGTTAGAGATCGTTTATTAAGGATAAATTTTGTTAGAATTAATATGAAAATTAACTTCCTTTGAAAATCACCATTTAACTTTCACTCTAAACTCTAAACTCTAAACTCTAAACTCTAAACTCTAAAACTCAATTAAGATTCGCCAGTTTATCCGCAAACTGTTTCGAAAATTCCTTTCGGTCTTCCTCCAGCTTTTCCTGATTGGAAGGCAGGATATAGTTGAACAATATTTTGTTTTCCCCATCTGTAAAAATAATCTCCTTTTCATTTCCGTCAATCATTTGGGCAAAAATTTCCCACATAGAAGTATCTTTTAATTTTAACAATTCAAAAAATTGTTCTGCCTGTATTTGGATGGTCTGCATTTGTTTAATTTCTATTTTTTATTTTTATTTTAAAATTCCAGAAGTTTCAGTTTAAACTGAACGGCAAAATTCTGCTTAAAATTCCGTGTAGTGTAGTAGCCCACTCTGTAAAATAGCCCCAGATTGAAGTAAGTGGAGAGGAAATTATTCCACTCCAGGCCGACTTCCTGATAAAGATGGTCGAGCGGTTTAAATTTAAACTGATGGTATTCGGGATGCTTCATATTACCTATGGTTCCTCTTAACACAAAATCAAAACTTGAAATATTCTGGCCTAAGCTTTTAAAATACCAGGGAAGTTTATGCGTAAAATAATACGCCACGAACCGGTCATTATAGTATTTACCTCCTTCCAGAGTTGCAAATCCTAGAAATGAAGTTAAGTTAAAATTAAAATCCCTCCTCGGCGAAGCCAGTCCGTTCATTGTAAAGTTTTTCCATATCGGAGCTTCTCCGATTACCATTCCGCCGTAGAGCCGGAATCCTGTAGTTCCCAGCAGAGATTTGAAATTGTGTACAAAAAGGGCATCAAACCGGGTATAATTAAAATCACCGTTCAGCGCCTTGTAGCTTTGTTCATAATTGAAATACAGTTCCGGATATTTCTGATCGATGAGGGATTTTCCCTGAGGCGTCATAATATTAGTAGAGTTCGGGGAATATTTTAAGGTCAGTAATGTATTAAAATTATTAAAAGATGAACCACTGTTGCGGAAGGAATAATCAAACATGGCTTCTTCCAGATTGGTACGGGCTGCAAAAACCAGTGTCAAGCCGTTGGTAACATCATTAAGGTAAGAAACCGAGCCCCCTCTGTAATGATAATACCGGTCATTATTAAGGTTATTTCCATAGTTAGCTGTTCTCATTTTGAAATTCCACAGTCTCCGGTAAAACTCTCCGGAAGCGGTCACGTCATCATAATAATCGATCCTGAAATAGGAATCTTTTTCCAGCGTGGTTTTAATATCAAGTCCGATTCTGTATTTCCATTTATCATCCTTGAATCCATAGGCAAAAGTATAATCAGGAGAAAAGTATGGACTGAAATTTTCATTAAGCTTTGCTTTCAAACCTACTCTGAAGCCTTCATACAGGTTATAATTCACGATCTCGTCAACCGCAAAATCTACAATACCTGCTTTTATCTGGCCATTTAGCAGCAAACCGCTTAAAACCCTTGCTTTCCGGTCGATATTGTATATTTTTCCAAGACTGTCGATGGTTTTGTAGGTGTTTCGTTCTCGTTCTGTCAGAGGATCTGTCCTGAACTGGTCAAGGGTTTTTCCGTCAATATTTTTTACGGAAAAAGTATAGCCTTTAAAGTCTTTTTTATCATTTTGGGCAGGTGACTGGTAATCAAAATACTGGGAAGTGAGAAAAGCATACGTCCCAAAACTCTGCTTCTTATTCCTTTCATGTTTTTCTTCAGGATAGTCTTTGTTTTCCTCCTGCATGACCATATTGCTCATTTTCAGCTTTACGGTTTCATGAGAAAGGAACCATTTGTTGTTGAAATAAATCCAGGTACTTGTAATGATACCGTCGTTTTTATTTTTGCTGAAATTTTCGATTTTTTTAATGCCATAAGTATCGGTATCAATATAGATGGCACCATTGTACTTTCTTTTTTTGTCCGGATTTTTATAATTGACTTCCCTGAAACGGATTACAAAATTCTTTCTTCCTTCTATTTCAATAGTGTCGGTTAAAAAGAACCGGTATAAGCCTCTGTTTTCCTGCTTCAGCTGGGTGGGAATCTGGTCTCTGTTGCTTTGCTGCAGGGCAATCATTTCGTAGATCGGCTGCTTCAGTCCGGAAATCCTGTTATCAAGGATATTGATTTTTTCACCGTATTTTTTCGAATATAAAAATTCCTGAGCTCTTTCCCAGAGGAATAATTTACTTTTGGAAAATATTTTTCTGGCAGTTACATTGTTCAGGGAATCTTTTTCTCTTTTTCTTCTGAATAATTCAGCATTTTCGAAAAACTGTCTGTATTGGGTAATACTGTCTTCATCAATATCCAGAGAAATTTTCTCATAGGATTTGTAGGAGTAGGAATCGAGCGTCTTTGGAGAGTTTTCAGTAAACTGCTGATTGACTTTTTTCAGAATTTCAAGAGCTCTGGGATCACTCTGATCTTTGATGACAACAGCTTCAATAGAAGTGACTTTTGATTGTGAGAAACCAAAAATGTACATACAGAAACATAAAATCACTAATATCCTTTTCATAAAGACCTGACAAAATTAATAATATTTATGATGCTGTAAAAGGTTTATTAATTGATATTAACAGCTGATTTCATTGACGATGTTTCTAAACAGCGTAATCCCGGAATTTCCGGGATTACAGTTTCTGGTCTTATTATATTTATCTTAAATTTTTAACAAATAACACGTTTTTTTAACAGTAAAATATTTTAATTCTCATCTAATTTGATTTCGAACTGGTTAAATGAGTTTAACTATTAATACTAAAATATTAGTTTAAAAGATTGAATTTTATTTTAATTCCGATATTATCTTTAAATTCCGAAGTCTGGTAATATCCTAATCTATAGGAAAATCCTACGCCAAAGCTCGTTCCCAGAAACTGGTTCCAGATTAGTCCCGCTTCCTGGTAATAATGATCCAGAGCGGTGAATTCAAACTGGTGGTCCTGCCTGTTTTTAAAACCGCCGATGGCCGACTGGTATTCAAGCTCGATATCCGAATATTTTTTACCCAATGTTTTAAATTTAAAAGGCAGGTATTGTGAAATTTTAAACCCTGCAAATTTGTCTGCGAAGAAAGTTCCCGAAGGCATCGTTGCAAATCCAAGGTTTGAAGGGGTACTGATGTTGGAATACCACTTATCAATATTGGCATCGTTCTGACCGGCTATTTCAAAATTTTTCCAGATTGGTGCGCTTCCGGATGAGATTCCTCCGAAAATTTTAATGTTGGTAGATCCCAATTTTGTTCTGAACTGATGAATGAACAGCGCATCAAGCCTGTTGTAATCAAGATCTCCTCCCAATGCATTAAATCCTTTTTCATAATTCAGGAAGACTTGAGGGTAATTTTTTTCATAGGTGTATTTTCCGGTAGGCGTCATGATATTTTTGTCATTCGGGGAAAATTTTAATGAGAGAACCGCGCTGGTATTATCGAAGTTATTGCCCATGTTTTTATATTGATAATCAAAAAGAGCCTCCTGTTTCTCTTTATTCACTGCGATTTTCATGCTTAATGAATTGGAAATATCATAAAGGTAAGAAGCGCTCCATTTCCGGTTTTTATAGAAAACGGCATTGTGAAGATCCAGGTTAATATCAGAGAGCTTCATCATTTTATCCCACATATAATTGCTGAATCTTCCTGCTGCAAAAACATCGTCAAGATATTCAATTCTGAAAACGGATGTTCTTCTGTCGGAAAGTTTTACATCCAGCCCCAATCCGTATTTCCAGCGATGGTCCTTAAAACCATATCCGAAATAGCCGTCCGGAGAAAATGTTTTACTGAAGTTTTCATTAAGCTTAATACCGGCACCCAAACGGATTCCCTGGTATTTATCATAACTGAAGAATTTGGTTAGATCAAAATCGATCATTTTATAACGAAGGTTTCCCCTTAAAAGCTGGGTTAACGTATTCAATTTCTTTTCAAAATCATGCTTTTGTACAAAGCTGTCGATCTTGGTATAAGTATTACTTTCCCTTGTGGTAAGGCTGTCGGTTCTGTATTGCTGCAAAAGGCTGCCGTCTGAATTCTTCATTTCGAGCGAATAGCCTTTAAAATCAGACGCTTTTTGAGGTTCATTAATATCAAAATCGAAGAACCTGTTTTTTACATACAGGTAATTTCCGAATTTTTTCTGGTTGTATTTTTTGGTGTCACCTGCTTTCAGGCTGTCTTTCTTTGAAACATCGAAGCTGGTATTGCCCATTTTAAGCCTGATATCTTCATAATCCAGGAACCATTTATTATTGATGGGTTTCCAGACAGAAACAATATTTCCCTCGTTTATTTTTTTGCTGATGCTTTCAAATTTTTTCAGGGCAAAACTTTCGGCGTCAACATATATTTTCCCGTTGAATTTTCTCGGGTTCTGTTTCTTTTTATCGGTAATTTCTTTGAATTTGATCACATAGGTCTGCCTTCCATCCAGCTGAATGGTGTCTGAAAGATAATAATGAAAAAGATCCCTGTTTTCAGGTCTCAGCTGTCTGGGTGTTCTGTCAAGATTCGAAATGTTGAGGGCCATCGCCTCATAAATCGGGTTTTTAAAACCGGACATCCTGTTGTCGATAATATTTGTTTTTTCACCGTATTTTTTGGAATATTTATATTCTGTAGCTTTTTCCCAAAGGAACATCTGGCCTTCCGCAGAGGCATCAATAAAATCTTCAGCGATAAGGGAATCTTTCTTTTCCTTTTCTTTTTGCTTAAAACCTTTTTGATCAACCTTTGAAATGGAATCTTTCCTGGCAGCTAAAAAATTCTTATAAATATCAATGGAATCTTTATCCAAATCAAGAGAAAATTTGGTGTAAGACTTAAAATTGTACGACTCTAAAGATTTGGGTGAATTCTCCTTCGCCCTTTTATTAAGTTCATCAAGAATCTTCAGCGCACGCGGATCACTTTTGTCGTTAATAATAACACGGTCAATATTCCCTCTTTTTTCGGATAACGGCTGCATTGCAACTTCCATGGTATTTCTTACCTCTGCAAGAACATCCTCAAAATTGCTGGCCAGAATTTCAACTTTCTTACATTTGGTTTTAAAGGATAAAGTTCCGTTGGTATCGGTTTTCCCGAGAAGCTCATCATCGCAGTACACTGCTGCATTGTAGATAGGTTGCTTGGTTGCCTTACTGAAAACTTTCAACTGAGTTTGTCCGAATACCAGTGCTGTAAAAAATAAAAACAGCGGGAATAAAAGTTTTGTCATTAGTCTTTTTAATAGTTAGACAAAACTATTGATAAGAAAGTTACAATACCACAGAAGAAAATATAATGTTTTGTTAAAAATTAAATCATTTGTATCAAATTAACAACTCCGTCAGTTCGAGTAAAAATTTTTTGAAGAATAATTTTTACTCGAATAAAATTTCCGAGAGTTAATCTCGCCCTTCCGCGAGGCTTTTTCATTTCAAAAAAAATAAAATCCAAATCCCATCCCGTTCAAAAATATTTTTATATTTGCTGTACGAACAACAAAAAATAAAATGATGATCTATAAAAATAATCCCGCAGTTCATTCGAAGGCATCCGGCACTAACGATTTCCACAAAAATTTCAACTTTAATAAGCATCTTACTCGACTTAAAAGCCCTTAGAGTATTGCGTTAGATCGTTCAGGAAGTTTGAAGACAGCTTCAATCGTTTAGAAACGGTATTCAGGCATTCAGTAGAGATCAGCAACCACTTTGTTAAGACGTTCAAGTGTTTAGTAACGGCAATCAACCGTTCCGTTGAGCCCGTCAAGCACTCCGAAGAGAAAATCAAGCGTTCCGAAGAGGCAATCAACCACTCCGAAGAGGCAATCAAGTACAATTTGTTATTTTATAATGATTTACAGCCTTTTTAAAAAGATAAATTTATTCAGCAATCCATATACATTAGACTTCAATTATATTTTTAAACACAAATAATTTATACCATTATGAAAAAAGATCAGGTAAAACGTGATTTTAATCTGGCAGATGCTGTCCTGAAACAAAAAGCAGATGAGCTGATTGCTTTAATCGAAAGAGATATTGTCGAATTTACAGAGCGTGGCTATAATGCCGCAAAAAGAAATGAATTGATCGCAGCGCGCAATGCCGTAGATAGTTTTCCCAACGATGAACAGCTGGAAGCCATCAAAATGAATCTCACCGAACAAAAAGATATTGCCAGAAATGCCCTTGAAAAAACAATGCGCAGTATTTTCAATAGGGCTGAGAACGTTTTCGGACTGTATGCTGCCAAATATAAGGAGTTTGGCAATGCAGCAATCAGTCAGCAAAGTGATGCGGAAATCGTTCGTACCGCTAAAATAATGACTGCAACGGCTCAGAAATATCTTACCGAACTTTCGGATGAAGGACTTACTTCAGACAAAATCAATACCCTTATTGCCCAACGAGAGGCACTGGATCTCGCGATTGATGCACAGGTTCAGGGTATTTCAGACAGGGATGTCGCTGCCGAAGGACGTATTGAAGCTCTCAATAAACTGTACCAGCTGCTTACCAAATATGCAGGAACAGGCCAGGACATCTTCTATGAAACGAATGAGGCCAAATATAACGACTATATTATCTATGACACCCCAAGCGGATTGCCTGAGGTTCCACCTGTGAATCCTATATGAAAAGCCACTCGTCAGTTCGAGTGTTTTTCGCAGCGCAGCGGAGAAAAATGTATCGAGAACCGGTGAAGGTAGTAGCCTTGTGGTAATCACTTCTCGATACGCTTTTTCAAAGCTACTCGAAGTGACGTTGAGCAGAATTTTAATCATAATGAGTACTTCGTCAGTTCGAGTGTTTTTCGCAGCGCAGCGTAGAAAAATGTATCGAGAACCGTTGAACACGAGACACTTAAGAGTAACTTCTCGATACGCTTTTTCAAAGCTACTCGAAGTGACGTTGAGCAGAATTTTAATCATAATGAGTACTTCGTCAGTTCGAGTGTTTTTCGCAGCGCAGCGTAGAAAAATGTATCGAGAACCCGTTGAATGTAATGGTCTTATAGCAATCACTTCTCGATACGATTTTTTTTCAAAAATCTACTCGAAGTGACGAAGCATCAAAAAACTTTAAATTTATTATTAAACATGCAAACATCTTTCGTCTACATTCTACATTGTTCAGACAATACCTATTACACGGGAGTTACAGAGAATGTTTATAAACGTTTCGATGAACATCAGGATGGTAAGTATTTCGGATCATATACCTATTCAAGGCGTCCGCTGCAATTGGTTTATTTTAATCAATTTACTGATATTCAACAAGCTATTATTTTTGAGAAAAGGATAAAAAAATGGTCACAGGCTAAGAAATTAGCTCTGATTGAAGGAAGGTATGAAGACTTACCTAACCTTGCAAAAAAGAAATTCACTAAGAAATAATGATTCTTTCGTCAGTTCGAGTGTTTTTCGCAGCGCAGCGGAGAAAAATGTATCTCGAACCGGTGAAGGTAGTAGCCTTGTGGTAATCACTTCTCGATACGCTTTTTCAAAGCTACTCGAAGTGACGTTGAGCATAATTTTAATAATAATGAATACTTCGTCAGTTCGAGTGTTTTTCAGAGCGAAGCGAAGAAAAATGTATCGAGAACCGTTGAACACGAGACATTTACGAGTAACTTCTCGATACGCTTTTTTCAAAAGCTACTCGAAGTGACGCTGAGCATAATTTTAATAATAATGAGTACTTCGTCAGTTCGAGTGTTTCACAGCAGGGCGAAGAAAAATGTATCGAGAACACAGATTGAAAAGACTTTTAGCCATAAACTTTTGATATGTTTTTCGAAAACTCCTCGAAGTGACATATAACAAAATCATCCCTTTCAAAACTGAAAGGGATGATTATTATTTAAATTTTATTAAAAATATTTTCTTAAAGATTCAGCGCTTTCTGATACGCATTTTCCAATCCGTCAAGATTTTTTCCTCCTGCTGTGGCAAAGCCCGGATTTCCGCCGCCGCCGCCCTGGATTTCTTTTGCCAAATCTTTAATCAAGGCTCCTGCCTGATAAATTCCTGCTAAATCATCAGAAACGCCAACGGTAATCATTGGTTTCCCGTCTGCGTCGGACAGAATAACCGTAATGGAAGTGGGGATTTCTTTCTTTAACTGGAAGACGATGTCTTTTACCGAACCGGCGTCCAAAGAAGTTCTTTTTACCAGAAGTAATTTATCACCTTTTTGCTCGTAAGCTCCTTTCCATTCGCCGATTTCTCCTTTTGCTTTTTCCTTTTTCATTGAGTCTACTTCAGACTTCAATACGGTATTTTCCTCAATTAATTTTTCAATAGAACGTACAACATCTTTTGATTTCAGCAACTGTGATATTTCGGCGATCTGTTTTTCAATATTTTTGAAATACTCTTCAGCTTTATCTCCGGAAATCGCTTCAATTCTTCTGATTCCTGCGGCTGCGGAACTTTCGGAAATGATTTTAAAATGTCCGATTTCGCTGGTGCTTTTCACATGGGTTCCTCCGCAAAGTTCCATAGAAGTTCCAAACTGAATCATTCTTACACTGTCGCCATACTTTTCCCCGAACAAAGCCATGGCACCTCTGTCCAGAGCTTCCTGGATCGGAATGTTTCTGAATTCCTGTAAAGCAATATTTTCTTTAATCTTTGCATTAACCTTTTCTTCTACTAAGGTTAATTCCTCCTCTGTCATTTTATTAAAATGAGAAAAGTCGAAACGCAGATAATCAGGACCAACGAATGAGCCTTTCTGCTCTACGTGGGTTCCCAGAACTTCTCTTAATGCTTCATGCAGTAAATGCGTTACCGAGTGGTTGGCCTGAGAATTTTTTCTTTCCGAAACATTTACTTTAGCATAGAAAACAGCGCC
Source organism: Chryseobacterium sp. MHB01 (assembly GCF_034651565.1). Lineage (NCBI taxonomy): Bacteria > Pseudomonadati > Bacteroidota > Flavobacteriia > Flavobacteriales > Weeksellaceae > Chryseobacterium > Chryseobacterium sp. MHB01. The sequence goes on from NZ_JAYEDA010000001.1 coordinate 514,191, forward strand.
TGCATCTTTCGGAAGACCGTTGATTAAAGAAATAACCAATCCGTTTTCCTTTTTGGTTTCCAAAACTTCAAAGCTTTCGGTCGCATTTTCAAGAACGCCTTTGTCGCCTACCTGGCCTCCGCCTTCAGGATAAAAAGGAGATTCGCTTAAAACTACCTGGTAAAATTCTCCGTCCTTATTTTCTACTTTTCGGTATCTTGTAATATAGGTTTCAGATTCAAATTGATCATAACCTACAAAATTTTCAGGTTTTTCTTCCAACGTAACCCAATCATATACTTTTTGGGCAGAATCTGCTTTTGAACGTTTCTTTTGCTCATTTAAAGCTTGTTTAAAGCCTTCCTCATCGATGGTTAAACCTTTTTCTTCCGCAATAATTCTCGTTAAATCATCAGGGAAACCATAAGTATCATATAATTCAAAAACTTCTTCAGTTGGCAATACCTTCTGATTATTAGCAATCGTCTGCTGAATCAATTTTTCAACTCTTATCAATCCGTTTTCTATGGTTCTTAAGAATGATTCTTCTTCACTTTTGATAACTTCAGAAACCAGTTTTCCCTGTTTTTCAAGTTCAGGAAAGAAAGTTCCCATTTGCTCCTGTAAAACAGCAACCAATTGATAAAGGAAAGGTTCTTTCATTCCTAAGAAACGGTAAGAATAAGAAATTCCTCTTCTTAAGATTCTTCTGATCACATAACCTGCTCCTCCGTTGGAAGGCAGCTGTCCGTCAGCAATCGCAAACGAAACCGCTCTGATATGGTCTACCACCACGCGGATCGCAATATCTTTTTCGTCTTCTAAAATCCCGGTGTATTTTTTTCCTGAAAGTTCTTCAACTTTAGCAATTAAAGGAGTGAAAACATCAGTATCGTAATTGGAGGATTTTTCCTGAAGCGCCATACACAGACGTTCAAAGCCCATTCCCGTATCCACATGTTGTGCAGGAAGCTTTTCAAGGGTTTTGTCTGCTTTCCTGTTGAATTCCATGAAAACGAGATTCCATACTTCCACCACCTGCGGATGGTCGTTGTTCACCAGTTCTAATCCGGAAACTTTCGCTTTTTCTTCAGTACTTCTCAAATCAACATGGATTTCTGAGCACGGTCCGCACGGTCCGCTTTCTCCCATTTCCCAGAAATTGTCTTTTTTATTTCCATTGATAATTCTGTCTTCGGAAATGTGGGATTTCCAGAAATCATAAGCATCCTGATCTCTTTCAAGGTTTTCGGAAGCATCTCCTTCAAAAATGGTTACATATAGGTTTTCTTTAGGAATTCCATAGACTTCCGTAAGTAATTCCCAGGCAAAAGCAATAGCATCTTTTTTAAAATAATCTCCGAAAGACCAGTTTCCCAACATTTCAAACATGGTGTGGTGGTACGTATCACGGCCCACATCATCCAGGTCATTATGTTTCCCGGAAACCCGCAGACACTTCTGGGTATCGGCAATTCTCGGTGCGGTAGGAGTCTTGTAGCCCAGGAAAAAATCCTTGAACTGCGTCATCCCGGAATTGGAAAACATAAGTGTAGGGTCATCTTTCAGGACAATGGGTGCTGAAGGAACAATGAGGTGGCCTTTGCTTTTAAAATAATCTAAAAATTTTTGACGAATCTCTTGTGATGTCATAATTTATATTGCTTTGCTTTTTACAGTTTTTTGATAAGATGCAAATTTAAGGTTTTTAGGGGATTTAGGTTGAAATATTTGACACTTTTGCGAAGATTTGTTTTTAATGAGCAGGAAACGTTTCAGGAGCTTTTTCCCGCTTTCCGCTACAATTCCTCATTGCGCGGCTCCGACTTGGCCTGTCTTAAGCCTGGCAAGGCTCCGCCGCTCCATTGCGGGATTTTCACTGCAATCAGGGCTAGGCTGTAGTCATTCTATTAATTGGAGTGTGTAAGCTGTTGATAATTAAATCATAAATGTTAAGATCATGTATTCTTGTTTTCAATAATTTCCACAAAGCTTGTCATGCTGGAAGCATCTCAGCATAGTTGGTTTAATTGTTTAGATGCTTGACAGGATGACAATCACAAAAGCTAAAATGAATCCATAAAAAACGTTGCAGTGTATCGTCTTAACTTTATATATTCGTTTATTGTTAAAATATCTCAGGGATTTTAAATCTTCAAAACAAAAAGTTAGTATGACAAAAAACGAAACGTTCAAAGACTGGATAGAACAGTATTCTGCAGCGTTGATGAGAAGGGCAGTGTATCTGTTGTCCGATAAAGTTGAGGCGGAAGACATTGTTCAGGAAGTTTTTATTTCCGCTTTTTCGTCCTATGAATCTTTTGAAGGGAAAAGCCGGCCGCTTACCTGGCTGATGACTATTTTAAACAGAAAAGTTGCTGATTTTTACCGTAAGAAATATAAATCTGAACCCAATATTAAACTGGATCATTTTTTTGATGAAGACGGAGCCTGGAAAAACAATGATATTTTGAATGACTGGAATGCAGGCAATCAGGAAACACAATTGTTAGACAATGCAGAATTCAATAAAATCCTGGAGGAATGCCTGGAAGATCTGCCTTCCCGATGGAAAATTTCCATGAAATTGTATTACCTTGAAGAAAAAAAAGCGCCGGAAGTGAGTCAGGAACTTGATATTTCCACGACTAATTTATGGAAGATTCTGCAAAGAGGCAGGATGCAATTGAGAGAATGCCTGGAAATGAACTGGTTTGCCAATCAAAACTGATCTAAAAATGCTTAAAAAACTGATTCATATTATTTTTTTACCGTGCAGCGAAGCGACGATGCTCATGGAAAAACAGAATGCGGAAAATATTTCCCCAAAAGAAAACCGTAAGCTTTCCCTGCATCTTGCCATTTGTAAATGGTGCAGAGCCTACAAAGAAAAGCTGGAAATATTGGATAAAATGTTGAAAAGAAAGCTTTCGGATGAAAGTAATGTTGAAATTAATGATTCTGATATTCATAAGGTTAAAGAAAGAGCTCTGAAAAATTTAGATATTTCATAATAATTTGTCAGGATTTTGAAATGGTTCCGACTATACTTTTGAAAATAATAAAGTATTCAATCAAAATCTTAAAAAATGAATGGAACTGTACTAAAAATTGATAATGAAAACCTTATCGGAAAAACGGGGTACTATCTCTTCCTTTTCGGAACCGTCATTATTCTGCTGTGGATCGGAATTTTCAAATTCACGCCAACGGAAGCAAATGCCATAAAACCTTTGGTGGAAAACCATTTTCTTACTTTTTTCGTATATGATATTGTAAGCATTCAGGCAGTGTCTGATACTATCGGAGTTATAGAAATTATCATTGCATTGTTGTTACTGTTTAGTGTGAAATTTGCATCACTCAGAAAGTACGCCGCCACCGGAATGATTATTACCTTCCTGATAACGCTGAGCTATCTGTTTACGACTCCGGGAATCTGGAAAACAGTCGACGGAATTTTGATAACTGACTTCTTTATCGTAAAAGATATCATGCTTTTAGGATTTGGATTAATGATTTTAAATCTGAAAAAATGAAAAAAAATATAAAAATGAAGAACATATTGATTTTACTCGGCGTTGTGCTGGGAATAGCAGTATTTGCAACAAGCTGCGGAGATTCAAAAAAAATGAAGTCTGCTGAAACAAAAAAAGAAAATGGGACCATTATGGACAATAGAAATTTAAAAGAAGTGTATTTTGCAGGAGGATGCTTTTGGGGAACTGAACATTTTTTTCAACAGATTAGAGGTGTCGTTGGAACTGAAGTGGGATACGCGAATGGAAATAAAGAAAATCCTACTTATGAAGAAGTTGTAAGCCATACTACAGGTTTTGCAGAAACCGTAAAAGTGAAATATGATCCTGAAGAGGTTGATCTTACGCTTTTAATAGACCTTTATTTCAAAACCATTGATCCTACGAGTTTAAACAAACAGGGAAACGACAGGGGAGACCAGTACAGAACCGGAATTTATTCGACTGATAAAGAAACGGAAGCCATTGTAAAAGCCGAAGTGGCAAAATTGGCTAAAAATTATAGCAAACCGGTTCTTGTAGAGACTATTCCGCTTAAAAATTTCTATAAAGCCGAAGATTACCACCAGGATTACCTGGACAAAAATCCGGGCGGTTACTGTCACATTGAACCGGGATTATTTGAAATGGCGAGAAATGCGAATCCTCCAAAGAAAAAAGAAGTGAAATATCAGAAACAGGATAAAAAAGTTTTAAAAGAAAAACTGACTGCCGAACAATATAATGTAACCCAGGAAAACGGTACGGAAAGAGCTTTCCAGAATGAATACTGGGATGAAACGCGTGAAGGAATTTATGTGGATATCACTACCGGAGAGCCTTTGTTTATCTCTACTGATAAATTTGAATCCGGATGTGGATGGCCAAGTTTTTCAAAACCGATTACCAAAAAATTAGTTGAAGAAAAGCTGGACCGTTCCCACGGAATGACAAGGGTAGAGGTAAGGAGTAAAACAGGAGATGCTCATTTGGGACACGTTTTCAATGATGGTCCTGAAGATAAAGGCGGACTGCGTTACTGTATCAACAGTGCTTCTTTGAAATTTATCCCGAAAGCGGAAATGAAAGAAAAAGGATACGGCGAATATATCGCACTCCTTGACAAAAAATAAAAACTAGTGTTTTAAGTGAAGTGATTGAGGGGGCTGCCGAAAGGCAGTCCTTTCTTTTTTATTTCCGCGAGCTTATGGTGAAGAATCTACCTTGGATGTATTTGCAACCTTTCTTTAATACTGAACATGGAAATATTTAAAAATAAAAGAAATCCGAAAAAGATATAATAAGCTCCGTTTGGAAGTTTTGAGAGATTTTGAAAAATACTAAGATAATATTGTTTAAAATCGGGCTTTACCTCAACAAAAGTATAAATCGTGTCATGGCATAAAAGGCAGTCTATTTCTTCTTCTTCAGTTTTTGGACTTTTATAATTCACAGTGGCAAATACACTTCCTGTTTTTTGCAGATCCAATGCATACGTTTCATGTTTTGCAATGGCCATATCATTTAATAAAGAAACAAAGTCACCGTATGTATTATTTTTATCTAAAATAAATTCTATTCCGGTATCTTTTTCATTGCGTTTTTGAAGTGACTTAATTTCCGAAACATAAAATTTCGAATTTTCTTTAGCTTTTGAAGGATCAACTTTTATTTTTTTATAATCCCAGTTTCGTACGGATTCAAAACTAAGAGTACTATTGATTTTATCTACTGTTAATTTTGGGGGAAGCCAAATATCAACTACATTATATTTAGTTTTATCAATGTAGGGATTAATATAGTACCAAAATAAAACAGGTACAATCAAAGCGCTGATAAGCCCGGGGAAATAATATATCTTTTTCATGCAAATTTTTTTTTGAGTTGAAGATTTTCTTTAATGCTAAACATTGAAATATTTAAGAATAGCAAAAACCCAAAGATGATGTAATAAGTTTGGTTGGGAACATGATTGATGAAGGTCTCAGGTTTAAGAAAATTCAATGCAATTTTCTCTTCATAATTCTCGCCCCCTACAACGCCTCCACAAATATATTCTCTCTCTACAGCGTTCGGATCTTTGTACATATGGACCGCAAAGAAATGATTGGTTTTCTCCACGTCTACTCCGTAGGTTTCCTGCTTTGCCAGCTTCATGGCATCAATTAAGGCAATAAAATCCTGATAATTATTTTTATCTCCGATCACAAATTCAATTCCAGTTTCCTTTTCATTTCTTGCCTGAAGCTTTTTTAATTCCGAAACATAGTATTGCTGATTTTGCAGGGCCGTATTGGGCTGTACAACGATTTTCTTATAATTCCATTTTCGGTAGGGTTCAAAAGTATTCAGTGAATTTTCCATCCCTTTCTTTACTTTTGCAGGCAGTCCCAAATCCATGACGGTGTATGGTTCATGGGTTCTTTGGCTCCCGTAAAACCAAAATAAAATAGGAATAAGTAAAGCGCTGATGAGCCCGGGAACGTAATACATTCTCTTCATGCCATTAATTTTTATTAAATATAAATAAAACTTCAATAAAAATAAAAAAGTGATCCGAAAAACGAACCACTTTACTATTTAATGAATAAAATTCTAAACTTTGAATTTTTGAACTTTAAATCAGGATTTACCAGTCTCTTTTTCTTAAAATCCAGTACGATCCGACAATGAAGATGGCACACCAGACCAGACATGCGATCATGCTTTCCGTAGGGTAGTGGAATTCATATTTAAGGCCCATCATCTTTGCCATATTGAGCCTTATCATAGGATTAGGAATCAGGCTGGACATACTTTCCAATGGTAAAAGATGCGTAATAAAGAAATCATTCTGAAGCACTTCATTTCTCTGAGGCCCCTGCATTCCGCGCACTTTCATATATACTTCCACACCGGATAAAATACCTTCGCCGATCCAGAAGACAAAAAGAGCAAGAAAAACAAAAACCGATTTCCTCAACAAAATTGAAAGAAACATAAGGAAACAGAAGAACGTAAACAGCTTCACAAAATAATTTCCGATAAAGAAGATTTCTTCAAAAACCTTCGCAGATTCCGTCGTATTGGAGTATTTGTATCCCAGAAACATTGTGATCGCAAAAACAACTACCGTAGAAACTATAGTGAAAATACTGATGGTCAGCAATTTTGAAGAGATAAATTCTTTCCTGCTCAATCCATCAATTGTATTCTGTTTAAACATCCTGTTGCTGAACTCCTGCGAAATCGAAAAAACAATGATCAATCCCAGGAAAATTTTCAGCAAAGCCACAATCCATGTTGTGAAATTCCAGATTTCCGGGAAATTATAAATGCCCTGTTCTTTCAGATTGATCGTTCCTCCGAAAAGATCAAAATCGATCAGTCCGATGAAAAGCAAAGCAATAAGGATCGCAAAATACAGGATTGTAAAAATCTTGAATGGTCTGTAGTTCAGATTTTTATAATATTCTAGTTTAAATAATTTTATCATGATTATTTGGTGTTTTTTACAAGTTCAAGGAATTGAGATTCAAGAGAAAGCTTTTTCTTCGTTAAATGAGAAAGAAATATCCCCTGTTCGGCCAGCTTCTGGTTTAATGCGGACGCTGAAATAGATGCATCATCGCGGATCTGGGCTTTCAGGATATCACCATCCAGATTAACAGAAGTGAACCAACCTAAAGAATTCAATGCATTCAAAAGCAATGTATTGTTGTCTGCTTTCAGTTCAAAATAGCCATTGTTGGCCGTCATTTCATCCACTCTTCCGCAGTAGATGGAATTTCCTTCCTTCAGTACAATCACGTGGCTGCAGATTTTTTCAATTTCATCAAGTAAATGACTTGCAATAATAATGGTAATTCCCTGTTTTGCAATATTGCTGATGATCTCACGGATCTGGATAATTCCTTCCGGATCGAGACCATTCGTAGGCTCGTCCAGAATCATCACTTCCGGATTATTCAGCATTGCAGAAGCAATAGCCAAACGCTGTTTCATTCCCAGTGAAAAAGTTTTGAAAGTATCTTTTTTCCTCTCCAAAAGGCCTACCGTCTGAAGAACCTCATCAACTCTGTTGTAAGGAGTGCCTTTAATTTCAGCCACTATTTTCAGATTGGTTTCCGCGCTCAGGTAAGGATAAAAATTAGGCTGTTCGATGATGGCACCTATTTTTTTGAGCGTGTCCGGATCGGTTCCTTTTTTGCAAACCAATACCAGTCACCGCTTGTAGGGTTAATAGTGGAGAGAAGCATTCCGAAGGTGGTAGACTTTCCGCTTCCGTTGGGGCCGAGTAAACCGTACACATTCCCCTTTTCTACATCAAAAGAAATATTGTTCACCACAACTCTCTTGAATTTCTTAGTAAGATTCTTTACTGACAGAATTTTTTCCATGTAATTTGTTTTACATAGTAGTAGTCTGTTTAAAAAATCATTTGTTACAGTTTTATCCTAAATCAATTTAAATTTAATTTCAAATACGCTATTTTTGGTATTAAATCTGTTTAAATTAATTTAAAATTAACAACAAAATGGAAATCTGCTATACTAAAATTCAAAAGCTGTTTAAAAATCTGTTATCCGGATTTATGAGTTTTTTATCATTGGTGCAGACGTTAGTATTTCATCAAATCTTTATTTCTTGTTGTTAAAAATAAATGTTTAAAAAAGTTTAGTAATAATTGAATCTTTATGAAATTAGTTGATTTGGCAAAAGAACTGAATGTTTCCGCGGAAGCAATAAAACAGTTTATTCAGGATTTCGATCTTGACCTCATAGATTGTATCAGTATCAATTTTGAAATAAAAAAAGACTTTGAAAAGTTTGTCCGTGAAAACATCGAGTTTCTAAGGCTTTACGAAAAAGACCTTGACAAAACCAAAACCCTGGAGCAGATTGCTGAAAAGATCAATCAGCCTAAAGAAGAGGTGGAGAAAGTAATCAAAGAAGCAGATCCTAATATTTTTGATAACGGTTTTTTTAAATCTTCGGTGTCCAGCTACGGCATTGATAACAGATTGGGAGGTAATTACAAATTTGTGTATGATTATTTCGGGCACAAAACAAGTCTGCAGAAAAGAGATTTTATCGGGTACAGGGATTTGTTCTTCCATATTTCCACTGTTCTGGAACCTTTCCTTAATCCGCAGCAGATCAAAGACTGGGGAATCAATAAGCCCGCAGGGATTATTTTATACGGTCCTCCCGGAAGCGGAAAAATTTTCTGGGCCAACAAAATTGCAGAAATTATCGGGTATCAATTTAAGGAAGTAAAAAAACATTATCTCGGAACTTCTTTTGTGAACGGAAATCAAACCAATTTTAATGACTTTCTCATAGCAATGATGAAGGAAGAAAAAGTTCTCCTGTTCATGGAAGATTTTGATAATATTATGATGGCCAGAAAAGCTGAAAACAACGTTGCTTCCTGTAATCTTGAAACTCAGGAGATTATTCTGCATTATATTTCAAAATTTGAACAGGAAGAACTGCTGATGGTAGGTTCTGCCAATTCTGTTTCCGAAATCGATGAAGAAATTCTGGCTCCCGGAAGATTTGATGTGATGATTCCTGTTTTTCCTCCAAATCTTGCGGAAAGGTCAGAAATTATACTGTATGCGATGACCAGAAACCTCGAGAAAGATTCTCTTTTATTTAAAATCCTGAAAAACAACAAAGCCGATAAAATTCCTTTCTGGCATACCATCTCCTCTCAAATGAAGGTGTTCAGCAATACCATGCTGATCGATTTTACACAAAGTCTTAAAAAAAGAATTAAAAATCTCTACCAGAAAACCAGAAATGAAAATCTTAAGATCGATCAGAATCTTCTGAAAGCTGCTCTCCGGGATTCAGCAGGAAAGCTGACGGAAGAATACCTGGACCAGATCGCCAGATTTTTAACAGATGTTATTGTTAATAATTTTGACCAGTTCCAGAACAGAGTTAAAGATCTTAAATCTGAGCTCGATGCATACAGAGTGGTGGAAGAACCTAGAAGAGTCATCGGGTTTGCTCATAATGAAGAGGAAGATAAAGATGCGGGCCCAAAAAAGATTTAGGAATTCTTAATTCATCTTTATTAAAAAAATAAGATTAGAATTAATTGAAAATAAATTTCCGATTTTATGAATTCATAAACAAGGAATAAAAATTTCCTATTTTTGCAAAAAAAAAAATCGTGATAAACAACGACCAGATAAAAGAAATTCAGTCAAGAATTGACGACCTCCATAAATATCTTCAGATCGATAAAAAGAAGATTGAAATTGCGAATGATGACGAAAAAACCGCAGCTCCTGAATTCTGGAACAACCCGAAAGAAGCCGAAGCATTCCTGAAGCAACTCCGCTCCAAGAAAAAATGGGTAGAGGCTTATGAAGAAATTAATACTCAGTTTGAAGACCTGCAGGTGTTGATGGATTTTGCCAGAGAAGATCCCGATTCTGAAAAAGAGCTTGATGAAACTTTTCCTCAATTAGTGGAGAAAATCGAAGATCTTGAATTCAAAAATATGCTTTCTAATGAAGGCGACGAGCTTTCTGCAGTACTACAGATTACAGCCGGAGCCGGAGGAACCGAAAGCTGCGACTGGGCTTCCATGCTGATGAGAATGTACACCATGTGGGCGGAAAAACAGGGCTATAAAATCCGTGAACTGAACTTTCAGGAGGGCGATGTTGCAGGTGTAAAAACGGTAACGCTTGAAATTGACGGCGAATTTGCCTTCGGGTATTTGCGAGGAGAAAACGGTGTTCATCGTCTGGTAAGGATTTCACCTTTCGATTCCAATGCTAAAAGACATACCAGTTTCGTTTCGGTGTATGTTTATCCTTTGGTAGATGATACGATAGAAATCAACATCAATCCTGCAGATATTTCCTTTGAAACGATGAGGTCTTCCGGAGCAGGTGGACAGAACGTAAACAAGGTGGAAACAGCCGTTCGTCTCCGTCACGCACCAACAGGAATTATCATTGAAAACTCCGAATCCCGTTCTCAGCTTCAGAACAAAGAGAAGGCGATGCAGTTGCTTCGTTCCAGATTATATGAAATGGAGCTTGAAGAAAGAATGAAAGCCAGAAATGAGATTGAAGCCAATAAAATGAAAATTGAGTGGGGAAGCCAGATCCGGAATTATGTGATGCATCCTTATAAACTGGTAAAAGATGTGCGTTCCGGATATGAAACTTCGGATGTGGATTCTGTAATGAACGGAAATCTTACGCCATTCCTGAAAGCATTTCTCATGGCCGATGGAACCGCAGTTTCTGATGATGATATGGACTTGTAAAAGTCATGTTTAAATTTCGTTAAAATCTTATAATAAATTTCGGAATGACGTTTATTAATCCTATTTTTGTTACTTATCAAAATGTATGGAAGACTTCACTAATTGGAAAGATTTATTAAATCCTGAGTTTTATATTAAGCTTGGCGGATTTTGGCTTATTCTGTTTATTATTTTTGCTGAAACAGGTCTTTTTGTAGGATTTTTCTTACCGGGAGATTCACTTCTTTTTGTTTCGGGGATTTATTCAATTGACATTATTAGTGCAACGTTCGGATCTACAGGAAATGATTTCTTAGATACATTTATTCTGGCCTCTTCTGTAGCACTTGCCGCGATTATAGGAAATGAAGTAGGTTATTATTTTGGAAGAAAGGCAGGTTCTGCCTTATATAAGAAGGAAGACACATGGTTGTTTAAAAAAAAATATCTGTATCAGGCTCATGATTTTTTCGAGAAAAATGGAGCATTAGCCATCATCATGGCAAGATTCCTGCCGGTAGTGAGAACGTTTACACCCATTGTTGCCGGAATCGTAAAAATGGATAAAAAGGATTTCTTAAGAGATAATATCATTGGCGCAGTACTATGGTCTTTCTTACTGATCTTTGCAGGACATTATCTTGATAAGCTTTTCATTGATCAGTTCGGAATCGATTTGAAGAAAAAACTTGAACTCATTATTATTGTTATTGTTCTGATTACAACAGTACCGGTAATCCTGAAATTTTTATTCGGCAAGAAACAGGATTTTTCAAAATATGAAAATCATAAATTTGATGAAGACGAAGAATAATTTCATTCAAATTAAATAATACAAGCCTGCTCAAAAAAGCGGGCTTTTTTATGCATAAGATAAAATGCAAGTAAAATGCAAGTGGAAGAAATTTAAATCAATTGAAACGTTGTTTTTATCAATTAACCATCAACCATCAACCATCAACTATCAACCATTATCAATCATCACTCATCGATTATTACCCATTACTCATTACTCATTTTTGTTGAATCCATTCCAGAATATTCGGATAAATTAGGGTGTCTCTTTTTTTCTTGTTGAAAAATCTTGGGGCATGTCCCGTATTTTTCATAAAGACCAGTTTGTGCAGAATTTTCCGGGCGGTTAAAGCCGAATCAAGAGCAAGTCCCTGTTTTTTATTCACCAGAAAGTCCTGGTTACCCTGGAAAATCAGAGTCGGAACATCAGAAACATTAGCTATCGGACTGGCCTTTTTGAATTCCTCCGACATATTTTTCCTGTGAAATTTTTTTCCTACAACAGCCTGAAGCGTAGGGGAAGAATATTTGGAATAGAACGAATTCAGATATTCAGCAGAATAAAAATCGGTAGGAGCACTCATGGAAATAATTTTCCGGATCTGTTCGGGATTCTTGTATCCGTACAATAAAGCAAGATGGCCGCCCGCGCTTTCACCCAAAAGAATATAATTGTTTGGCTGTAGCTCTGCTTTTTCCGCCAGTTCATTGAACTTGGTGATAACTGTATTGATATCTTCCAGCTGTTCCCGGTAGGTGATTTTTTTTGATTTTGAAACCAGCCTGTAATTCATATTGATGCTCGGAATATTATGATTAAAAAGCATTTTCTGAATGTGGATCATATGCTCTTTTTTTCCATATTTCCAGGCCCCTCCGTGAATCAATAAGACAACCGGAGCATCATTGGGATAATCCGAAGGAAGGAAAACATCCATTTTTTGCCTTTTATTTTCACCGTACTTGAGATTGTATATTTTCTGTTCATTATTGGTTCCTACCCAGACTCTGAATTTTGTATTGCATGACTGTAATACAAAGCTGATTAATCCCAGAACGAAAAAATGATAATTAAGAATCAGCTTTTTCATAGGTTAAAAATAAGGAAAAAATAAACTAATAAGCAGCAGGGAGAACATGATTCTACTCACAGTTAAAGCTTTCTGTCTTGAATTTGGGTCTTTTAGATTCACCATTGAGTATAAAAGACTGGTTGTTGAACCTTTTAGCTTCATCATTGAGCCTTTTTGCCTGGAATTTGAAGCTTTTAGGCTTATCCGCGAGTATAAAAGGGTGATCTTTGAACCTTTTTGCCTCATCATTGAACCTTTTTGCCTGAAATTTGAACCTAAAAGGCTCGTTTTATTATTTAACTCATGAATTTGACAATTGTTCGTTTTCAACGGCATGGTTTTAAATGTATATTTAAATTCTTTCCAAAACCTTGATCAATTCTATAACAAGTCAAATTAAATAATTATTTTTGTTTAACAATTATTAAAAAAATATTAAAATTTATGGCATCTGGTTTTTTTGCTATTTTGGATGACATCGCAGCTCTGATGGACGATGTAGCGGTAACGAGTAAAATTGCGACTCAAAAGACAGCAGGAATTCTGGGGGACGACCTGGCAGTAAATGCCGAAAAGGCAACCGGATTTCTTTCATCCCGCGAACTTCCGGTATTGTGGGCTATCACTAAAGGTTCTTTTGTCAATAAGTTAATCATTTTACCGATTGTATTTTTACTGAACTGGTTATACGCTCCGGCGATTAACTATGTGCTGATTCTCGGGGGGCTGTATCTTTCTTTTGAAGGCATGGAAAAAATTATTGAATTTTTATTCCACCGTGATAAAAAAGGTCATGAAGTAGAGAAGGAAGTTGAAGACACAAAAGGGCAGAGCCCGGAAGAAATTGAAAAAGCCAAAGTAAAATCAGCCATAACCACAGATTTTATTTTATCCATTGAGATCGTTATCATTGCGCTGGGAACGGTATTGGAAGAAAGTCATCCTTTTATCACGCAAATTCTTGTAACAAGTCTGGTTGCATTTATTGCTACGGTAGGGGTGTATGGAATTGTTGCTTTAATTGTAAGAATGGACGATGCCGGATTCAAATTGATCAAGAAAAGTAATGATAAAGGATTTTTTGGAAAGCTGGGACATTTTTTGGTAAAAGCTTTACCAATTGTCATCAAAGGATTGGGAATCATTGGTACTGTTGCTCTGATTCTTGTAGCCGGAGGAATTTTTGCACACAGAATCGATTATTTTCACCATCTGTTTCCAACGTGGCCTTCTATCCTTAAGGAACTTGTTTTCGGATTAGGTGGCGGGTTGCTTGCAGTAGCTCTTTTTACTGCCGGAAAAGGAATTTATTCGCTGGCTTTTAAAAGGAAATAGTTTATAATAAAATTCATTTTTCTTTATCGGCGGCTTCTGCGAAGCCGCCGATAAAGAAACTAAAAAAGAGGCTTAAAGCCTCTTTTTTATTATATATTAGTTGAACAAGTCTTTCACCTTATCAAAAAAAGTTTTTTCTTTTCCGGATGGCTCAGCAACCATTTCACCGCTGTTCATCTGTTTTTCAAAGAAATCTTTCTGTTCTTTAGTAAGCTTTTGCGGAGTCCAGACATTGATATGGATAAACATATCGCCCTTTCCGTAACTGTCGATGCTTGGAAGGCCTTTTCCTGCTAATCTGAGGATTTTTCCGGATTGCGTTCCGGCATCGATGGTAATTTTCACCTTTCCGCCAACAGTCGGTACTTCTTTTTTTGTTCCCAAGGCTGCTTCAGCAAAAGAAATATACAATTCCTGGTGAAGATTATCACCTTCTCTTTTGATGGTTTTATCAACCTCTTCTTCAATAATTACCAAAAGATCACCAGGAATACCGCCGAAAGGCGCATCATTTCCTTTACCTCTTACATTAAGCTGGATACCGTCTCTCGCTCCGGCAGGGATATTAATGGTAACTTCTTCTTCGTCCTTGATAAGTCCCTGTGCATTGGCACCGGCCGGAATTTTATCAGCAACTTTACCGATTCCCTGACAGGTTCCGCAGGTAGTCTGCGTCTGCATCTGTCCGAACATCGTATTCATGACTTTCAGCTGAACTCCCGAACCGCCGCAGGTAGGACACGTTTTTGAAGTCGCCCCTTCAGCAAACTTCATTTTCTTTACTTTGATGGTCTTCTGCGTTCCGTTCACCATTTCATCAAGATTCAGCTTGATTCTGATTCGTAAATTGGAACCTTTAACCTGCTGACGTCCGCCTCCGCCACCAAAACCTCCGAAACCGCCCCCGAAAATATCTCCGAACTGACTGAAAATATCTTCCATGTTCATTCCGCCGCCAAAGCCGCCGCCTCCGAAACCACCGTTTCCGCCAACTCCCGCATGTCCGAATTGGTCATATCTGGCACGTTTCTGTTCGTCGCTCAGTACTTCGTAAGCTTCTGCAGCTTCCTTGAATTTTTCTTCAGCATCTTTATCGCCCGGATTTTTATCAGGGTGATATTTGATGGCCATTTTACGGTATGCTTTCTTTATCTCGTCGGCTGATGCAGATTTGCTGATCTCAAGAACCTCGTAATAATCTCTTTTTGACATCTCTTTTCTATAATTGATTATTGATAAATGATAATAGATATTTAAAATGGGTAAATAAATGAATATACATCAATTATCACTCATCATTTATCATTCATAAATTTTAATTTCCGGTTACTACTTTTGCAAAACGGATCACTTTATCTCCCAGCGTATATCCTGTCTCAATCACGTCTACAATTTTACCTTTAAGATCTTCTGACGGAGCAGGAATCTGAGTAATGGCTTCATGGAAGTCTACATTAAAGCTGTCTCCCGGATTTACCTCCATTGCTTTCAGTCCTTTTTCGGTCAATTTGCTTTTAAATTTATTGTAGATCAGTTCAACGCCCTGAAGATCCGAAGGATTACCATTTTTGGCAATTTCCTTTAAAGCTCTCTCAAAATCATCCAGAACGCCCAGCATAGAAACCATCATATCCTGATTGGCATACTGGAAAAATTCCATTTTTTCTTTAGACGTTCTTTTTTTATAGTTTTCGAATTCAGCGTACAATCTGATATAACGGTCTTTTTCCTCTGCCAAAAGTTCCTCCGCAGAAGGTTTTGCTGTCACATTGTCTTCTGATATCGCTTCATTCTGAATATTCGTTTCTTCCTGATTATTGATGCTTTCTTCGTTGATATCCTGATTTTCCATAATTCAATATTTATTTGGGTTAGTATTGACAAACATTCTGCCAAAGGAGAAAGGGTGACAATTAGGCAGACGGAAGTTAGAAGTTAGAAGTTAGAAGTTAGAAGTTTGCGGAAAAACTATCAACGATCAATCATCAATCATTTTTTAGGAGCTTTTTCGCGCTATCCACTCATACTCCTCGCGCAGCCGCATGCTTTCACCGCCAACGCGTGCTGTGGGGTATCCGTTACTATCGCGGCTAGGGTAGTAGGCTTGGTGACTTCGGGAACCTTAGCCATCATTGAAATCGCGGTTTGCAATATAAATATACTGGAACAGGGTAGTCCCTTCCATAGAAGGGTGGCGAAGACTCAAGAATTTTTGAAGGCGTGGTTTATTAGTTTAATCTAAATAATTAAATCTATTTAAATTCCTTCTCCAAAAAATGTCTGATACAGAAGATAAACATTTAAAACAATAATAATAAAAGAAATAATCCAGACACAGATTTTTAGAAAGGGTTTATTCACGAATTCTCCCATCTTCGCTTTATCACTGGTAAACATCACCAAAGGAACAACGGCAAAGCTCAGCTGCATGGATAATATGACCTGGCTCAGTACGAGAAGATCCGTAGTGCCCTGTTCACCATAAAGAATGGCGACAATCAACGCCGGGATTACGGCAATCAATCTTGTTATAAGACGTCGCAGCCAGGGTTTTAATTTAATATTCAGAAAACCTTCCATTACGATTTGCCCGGCAAGAGTTCCTGTTAAAGTAGAATTTTGTCCTGAGGCCAGTAAAGCAACGGCAAAAACAATGCTTGCCATGGAAGCGCCTAAAATGGGAGTTAGTAATTTATAGGCATCATGAATATCCGCTACATCGTGATTTCCGGAAACATGGAACGTAGCAGCAGCCAGAATAAGGATGGCGGCATTAATAAAAAACGCAAGCATCAGAGAAAAAGTGCTGTCTAATGTTGCAAATTTTATGGCTTCTTTTTTTCCCTCACTATTTCTTGGATAATCCCTCGTCTGAACAATGCTGCTGTGCAGGTATAAATTATGCGGCATAACGGTTGCCCCCAAAATTCCTATAGCAATATAAAGCATCGCCGGATTCTGAACGATTTCTGCTTTCGGCACAAGTCCTCCGAAAATTTCGTTCACGGCAGGCTCTGAAATCACCAGTTCATATACAAAACAAGCGAGGATAATAAAAATCAGCCCACCTACAATACTTTCAATCCACCGGAATCCTTTAGACTGGAGCAGAAGAATGAAAAGCACGTCTATTGTCGTTATAACAATTCCCCAGGTAAGAGGAATCTGGAAAAGGAGATTGAGTGCAATGGCTGATCCAATCACTTCGGCAAGATCGCATGCAGCTATGGCAATTTCGCAAAATATCCATAATATAAAGTTGGTAGTGGGACTAAAATGATCCCTGCAGGCCTGAGCAAGATCTCTTTCGGCAACTACTCCAAGTTTTACAGATAAATGCTGTAACACCATCGCGAAAATATTCGAGATCAGTATTACGGAAAGCAGCGTATATCCGAATTGTGCTCCTCCCGCAATATCAGTAGCCCAGTTCCCAGGATCCATATAACCTACGGCAACCATCAGTCCCGGGCCGGCAAAGGCAAGATATTTCCTCCAGAAACTTCCGTTCTGAGGAACTTTCACCGAAGAATATACTTCGGATAGTGAATTTGAGGTCTTATCTCGTCGCCAGGCGTTCTTTAAATTCAGATTCATAAAAATGTTAGAAATGACTAACAAAAGTAATTAAATAAATGAAAACTACAAAATCATCAATAAAAGATCCCGAAACATTTCGGGATCTGTAATATATATATTTAAATAAAATTATTTTGTAAAACGCACCGCCATTTTACGGTCAACGGCTCTTTCAGCATCAGAAGCAGAGGCATCAACCGTTGCAAACTCGCTTCCATATCCGTCTGCTCCGGTAATTTGTGATCCAACACCTTGTTTATCCAGCCATGATCTTATAAATTTTGCACGATCGTCAGATAATTTTTGGTTAGTGTTTTCATCTCCGGTTTTATCCGTGTAACCTCCTATTTTAACCTTAACATCAGGATATGCTTTTAAAATAGCTGCCAGATTTTGAAGTTGGCCTTCAGATCCTGCTTCAAGCTGGTTGGCACTTCCCATTTTAAAATTTACATGGTCAAAATTATACCACGTATCTTTTAATGCGTCATCATTTTGTGCATTTTTATAACCGTCTGATTTCAGAAAAGCAATCATTCGGTCTTCCATACCTCCTTTGTAGCCTTTTAACGGAGTGCCGTTCAGATCAATATCTTCATCAGCCTGAGTAGTAGATATTCCTGTCGCGGTATTGTTTCCGGTAGTAGTTGCGGTATCGGTTACCACTTCGCCGGAATCAGTTACGATAGTGGTTGTCGTTGTTTCTCTTTGTTCACACTGTCTCCAAATGAAATAAGCTGCGGCAATCAGCAATAAAAAAGGCAAAAGCCATTTCCAGATAGACCCGTCCTTATCTTTATTTTTATCGGGAAAAGTTCCATTAAGGGTTGTACTTCTGGTAACTTGAATTTTAGGTTCCTCCTGAGCCGGCATGTTGATCTTATCTCTATCATTGTCAAATTTATATCTTGCATCCCAGTCTCCCATATTAAGAGAAGCAAAGGAAAGTCCTGCAGGCAATAAAGTTGAAACAATCCCTTTCTGGTCATTAAGAAGACCTGAAATTCCGGCTTTATCCAGATTATTATCTGCAGCGTATTTGCTGATGGTGCCGACAGTTGCGCCGGTAACCAAATGTAAAAGAGAGTTTGAAGAATTATTACTGATTTCTGCGTAAGTAGCAACAGAATTCACAAGTCCGTTCATCTTATCGCCGAATATCTGCGTAAGTACACTGGCAATCGATGAATTATTTGAAGAATTTCCTGAAAGGTTATTCAGGATATCTGGTGAAGAGGAATTCATGATAGCATCCAATATTAAAGGATTATCAGAGTTATTGGCCAGTCCTCCTACTACAGCAGGCAATAATCCGCCGATCGCTTTTGAAATTCCCGATTCGCTTTCGCCATACTGTAAAGCAGCCTGCGATACCAAAGCCGGTCCCAGCTGTCCTTTAATAAGATCAATAATGTTTAGAGACATAGTAAATTATTTTGAGATTAATGTTGTAGAATGCTATCAAAAACTCGTCCAAACGGCTGTGATAAAAAAAAATCTGCAAAAATCCATCGGATTTTTGCAGATTCAAAATCTTATTTAAGATAAGTTAATATGCTTTTGCAAACAAAACTCTTCTTTTTGAAGGTTTTCCGGAAATAAGAGATACGCCTTCCTCGATATCATCATCCAAAGGAATACATCTTATGGTTGCTTTAGTCTCTTCCTTGATCTGTTCTTCTTCTTCTGCAGTTCCGTCCCAATGTGCATATAGGAACCCTCCTTTTTCCTCAAGAACTTTTTTGAATTCATCGTATGAATCAACTTTTGTTATGTTGTTCTTTCTAAATTCGAAAGCTTTGTTATAGATATCCTGTTGTATGGTTTTCAGCAAATCTTCGATGTAAGAATCCAGTCCTTCAATAGAACGTACTTCTTTCGTAAGATTGTCTCTTCGTGCGATTTCTACCGATTTGTTCTCAAGATCTCTGGGACCCATTGCAATTCTTACAGGAACACCTTTTAACTCGTATTCTGCAAATTTCCAGCCCGGTTTGTTCTGAGTGTCATCATCAAATTTCACGGAAATTCCTTTCGCTCTTAGTTTAGCCTGAATATCCAATGCTACTTCACTGATTTCAGCAAGCTGTTCTTCACCTTTAAAGATCGGAACAATTACAACCTGAATAGGTGCCAGTGTTGGAGGAAGCACCAATCCGAAATCATCAGAATGGGTCATAATCAACGCTCCCATGAGACGTGTGGAAGTTCCCCACGAAGTGGCCCATGCGTGTTCTATTTTTCCTTCTTTATTGGTGAATTTTACATCAAAAGCTTTGGCGAAATTCTGACCTAAGAAGTGAGATGTTCCTGCCTGAAGTGCTTTTCCATCCTGCATTAATGCTTCTATACAGTAGGTTTCATCAGCTCCGGCAAATCTTTCGGAAGGTGTTTTTAATCCCTGAATGACAGGCATTGCCATAAAGTTTTCTGCAAAATCGGCATAGACTTTATTCATTTTTTCAGCCTCTTCAATCGCCTCATCTTTTGTGGCGTGAGCGGTGTGCCCTTCCTGCCAAAGAAACTCAGCAGTTCTCAGGAAAAGACGTGTTCTCATTTCCCAACGTACAACATTCGCCCATTGGTTAATCAATATCGGTAAATCCCTGTAAGACTGAATCCAGTTTTTATAAGTATTCCAGATAATGGCTTCTGAAGTAGGTCGTACGATTAGTTCTTCCTCAAGTTTTGCATCGGGATCCACAATCAGTTTAGAAGGGTTATCAGGATCTGTTTTTAATCGATAGTGGGTAACAACGGCACATTCTTTAGCAAAACCTTCTGCATTTTTTTCTTCAGCCTCAAATAAGCTCTTGGGCACAAAAAGCGGGAAATATGCATTTACGTGACCGGTCTCCTTGAATTTTTTATCCATTTCGTCACGCATTTTCTCCCAGATTGCATAGCCATATGGTTTAATTACCATGCATCCTCTTACTCCTGAGTTTTCAGCTAAGTCGGCTTTTACTACCAACTCGTTATACCATTTGCTGTAATCTTCGCTTCTTGAGGTTAATTTTGCCATTAATTTTTTTTTAATTTTTTTAACTTTTCGCTATTATTGTTATCTAAAAATAAAAATCTATTTTTGATAGATTTTTGTACCTGTGGTAATGGTACATTTTTGGTACATTTTGCAAATATAATTTAAATAAAAAAATTTTTACGTTATCATGAAAAGAAATATACATAAAAATTTGCTTGGCGCCATTAAATCCAAAGGGATTTTAGCGGTGGCAGGCGGATTATTACTTATGTCCTGCGGTGCCCAGATGGGTGGATACAGTGAGACAGATGGCGTTTATTACGACCCGAATAAAGACACCTTACCGGAAGGCGTAATTATCAACGAGAGAGGAAACAGGGTAGGAGAGGATTATAATTATTATCAGGATGATTCTAATCTTATTCAGAATGCAGAGATCAATTCCAGAACAGGGCGTTATGAAGACTGGAACAACTATAACTGGAATAATACAGCAACCGACTCAGACTGGGGAATGTATGCAGGAAGTGAAACCAACTACTACGATAACTCGTGGGGCTGGGGTTGGGGTAATCCTTGGGGCTGGGGCGGCTGGTACGGAGGCTATAATCCGTATTGGGGCTACGGCGGTGGCTGGGGCATCGGACTTTCATGGGGAGGCTCATGGGGTTGGGGCGCCGGCTGGAATATGGGCTGGGGATATTCACCTTATTGGGGCTATAATCCTTATTGGGGATGGGGAGGCTATAATCCATATTGGGGCTACGGTGGCTACTGGGGAGGTAATTACTATGCTCCTTATTACAGAAGAAGCGGTGTTAACGGAAGAGGATTTAATACTTATAACGGAAGTTTTGCCAATAAATACGGAGTTACCAGTTCAAACGGTTTCAGAAGAAGTTCTACCGGTACCGGAAGTTTCAGAGACAATGCAAATAATGGAGGCTTTAGAGGATCTAATAACAGCGGTGGTTTCAGACAAGGAAATACTACCAATGGTGGTTTCAGAAATCAAAATGGGGTGAGACCTCAGGGCGGGTTCCGTAACCAGGGTCAGCCAAGACCAAATTACAATTATCAGCAGCCTTCCCAACCAAGAAATGACGGCGGTTTCAGAAATAATGGCAGCTTTAATAATTCCAACAGTGGCGGTGGCTTCAGATCAGGAGGCGGTGGCTTTGGCGGAGGAAGCGGCGGCGGTTTTAGATCCGGCGGCGGTGGAGGCGGCGGCTTCCGTGGTGGCAGATAATTTAAGTTAAATAACTATTCAAAAAAATAATGTTAAAAAAATCTTTAGCAATAATGAGTATTTCTGCTGCATTTTTTGCGCAGGCTCAAGATGTTTCAGTGATAAGGAATACGACGGATGTTTATTCCAATGCACCTAATATCGGTTCAGCAAAATTTAATGCCATGGCAGGATCTAACGGTGCGTTGGGAGGGGATGCCAATTCTCTTCTTACCAACCCTGCCGGTCTTGGAGTTGCCATTTCAGGAGAAGTTTCGGGAACGCTTTCTGTTACCAGCAATAAGAACACATCTTCTTATGCCGGATCGTCTTACGGATATACGATCAACAAAGGAGATCTTGGAAATGTCGGAGCGGTAATGACCTTCCAATTGATGACCGAAAGTGCATGGAAATTCATCAACATTGGTGTGAATTACTCTAATCAATCGATCGATAATTATATTGAAACTCCCGGAAATAGTAACTTAATTTATGATTTTCCTGATGCTACGAGTTCTTCATTAGGCAGACACGCATATGACAGGTATGGCTATATGTCTAAAACGAGTTTTGGTGTAGGTGCAAATTATAACAATAATTTATATCTTGGAGCGGGTCTTAATTTTTTCAATTCGTCAATTGACCAATCTGATACTGCAATTTTTAATTCTTTATCAAATGGCAGCTCAGAATACTTCAGTAAGCAAAACACTCCTTTTTATGAAAGAGGAAACGGTTTTTCGGCATCACTGGGGGTAATTGGAAAATTTGGACGAAATTTTAGACTGGGTGCTGCATTGGAAACTCCTACTTTCTGGAATATTGACAGAAGCTATAGTTTTTATAATGACCCGATTTACGGTGATGATTATGCTGTTGAAGACAGAAAGCTTACTTCGCCGATGAAAGCTACCGTGAGTGCTGCATTTATTGCTAATAAAAGTTTTGCTTTAAACGTCGATTATACATTGGGTTTAACAAAGCCTAAATATAAAGTATATGGAGATGCAGAGACTGAACTGAATGATTTCTTCAAAGACAATTACAAAAATCTTTCGGAAGTAAAGATCGGAGCAGAATACAGAATTAAGCAATTCAGATTAAGAGGAGGTTATGCGTATGCTTCAAGTCCTTTTGATGCACTAAATGTTGACAGATATACGGATAATGGCGGTATCACAGGTCAGTCTTACAATAATCTTATTTTAAATGACAGGAATGCACTTTCAGTAGGTTTGGGATATGATTTCAGATCATTTTATATTGACGCATCGTATCAGAATGTGACCTCAAAATATAGCAATCCGTTTTTATATGGAGTTGTTGATAATGCTTATGAAGCAGGATATTATTCTCCGAGCCGTTTGATCTCAAGTGATGCATATGCAGTATCGGATGTGAAAAATGTGAGAAATAACTTCTTTATTACCTTCGGATGGAAATTCTAATGTAATATAAGATTATATAAACAAAAGCTCCGATAATTTCGGAGCTTTTGTTTATTAATCAGGAAGTTATGTAATCTAATGATGATGTCCCAAATGCCCATGATCATGAAAAAGATGCATGACCAAAGCCAACGAAACTCCCAGAATTACCAAACCAATTTTCAACCAGTCGATATTATGGTTTTTGTTGCTTTCAAATATAATGACTGAAGAAATATGCAGAAAGATACCTCCTACAATAGCCAGAAAATAAGGCTGCAGATACGGATCAAAGTAATTACCCAACAGCATTCCCATCGGCGAAGCCAGCGCAAATAAAGCTACAATCAGCAATGAAGGATAGGATGGTGCAGATCTGGATTCATTTTTTCTGTTAAATAGAAAAGCTCCCAAAATAAAGGATATAGGTAGATTGTGAAAAACAATTCCCCATAGATAAGGAGAAAGTTCATGTTCATCATTTGCCAGAGGAATTCCTTCTATAAATGCATGAATAAAAAGTCCTACCATTAATGCCGCGGGAAGAATATTATGCTCGCTATGATGATGAAAATGGCCGTGTTCAAAACCTTTGGTGAGCGCTTCCAGAATCATCTGTAGTAAAACACCAATAATGACGAAGATACCCAGACTGGTTCCTGTTTCCGCAGTATATACCTGAGGAAAGACTTCGTTAAGACAGATGGTAATCAAAAATCCGGCACTTAAAATTAATAAGTTTTTAGCCAGCTTTTCTTTTTTTCCAAAATATTTTCCTAAAAATACTCCGGAAACAACACTTAAAATCAGTAAAAGAACAGTTATCATTTTTTCTTAAATAAATTAATGCAGCGGGGGGATTTTTCTTTATCAAATTCATTCAGCTGATAATCGCCCCAGATTTTAATTCGTTCAAAACCGCATTCTTCAGCGTAACTATTTATCGCTTCCAATGTATGAAGTTTTACTTTTTCAAAAAAATGGTAAGGTTTTCCCTTATCTTCAAACCGGATATCTTTAATTATATGTCTTCCTTCTATTTTTTTTGTAATCTTAAATTCGATATCTCCACGCGTTACGACAGCTTCAGGAACAATATTCTTCCGTACGAATTCTTCATTCAGATAATCCAGCACAAAAAAGCCTCCTGGTTTAAGAGCGTTAAAAACCGAATGAAAAACTTTTTTGTCATCATTTTCATTATCAAAATATCCAAAGCTTGTAAAGAGGTTGAATACGGCGTCCATAGGATCCGCATCAATGGGATTCCTCATATCATGGACGTCAAATGATAATGTCTGATTCTCAAATTTTTTATCAAATTCTATGCTTTTTCTGGAAAGGTCCAGACCCAAAACATCATATCCTAATGTATTAAGGAAAACAGAATGTCTTCCCTTTCCGCAGGCAAGGTCGATAATCTTAGCATTTGGCGGCAGTTGAAGGTCTGCCGTAAGTTTTGTAATGAAGTTTTCTGCTTCCGTGTAATCTCTGTTACTGTAAAGCAAATGATAATAAGGGGTATCAAACCAAGATTCAAACCATTCCATAATGCAAAAATAACTAAATTTGTGCGGTAAAAGGAAAAAGTATTTAATATTGAAAGATCGAAATATTCAATCATGCAATAATCAGAATGTCTAATCTTTTAATTCTTAAATATTTAAACTTTTAATAATAAGATATGGATACAGAAAATATACAAATTCAGATAAAAACATTTTTTGGGCTAGAACAGATTTTAGCGGAAGAAATTAAAAAACTCGGCGGAAGAAAGGTGGAAGTAAAAAACAGGGCGGTCAACTGCGAAGGGGATCTCGGTTTTTTGTATAAAATAAATTATTCTGCAAGAACGGCTTTAAAGATTCTGGTTCCCATTCATGAATTCAAAGCCTTCAATCAACATCAGTTTTACGACAGGCTTTTCAAATTCAATTGGGAAGAATTTATGGATGTTGAACAATCATTTGCGATTGACGCAACGGTAAATTCAGAAACATTTAAGCATTCACAATTCGTAACCCTGAAGATGAAAGATGCTATTGTTGATTATTTTCAGGAAAAATTCAAAAGACGCCCCAATGTTGAAACCCGAAATCCTGATATTAAATTCCATCTTCATATAGACCGGGAATTAATTACCATTTCCCTGGATTCTTCAGGAGATCCTTTGTTTAAAAGAGGATACAGACGAGAGCAGGGGGAAGCACCCATCAATGAAGTTCTGGCAAGCGGAATGCTTCAGCTTGCGGGATGGGATGGAAAGGGAAATTTCCTTGATCCGATGTGCGGCTCCGGTACACTATTAATTGAGGCAGCCATGATTGCCATGGATCTTCCGGCACAACTTTTCAGAAAGAGATTTGCTTTCCAGAACTGGAAAAATTATGATGCCGATTTATTTGCGAAAATAAAAGAATTCAGAGTCAATCGAATAAAAGAATTCACCGGAAAAATAATAGGCTATGATATTGACGCCAGAATGCTGAATGCCGCCAGAATAAACATCGAAGCTGCAGAAATGGAAGACGTTATAGAAGTTAAGAAACAGAATTTTTTCGATTCTAAAAAAGAACTTTTCCCGCTATTGATGGTTTTCAATCCTCCGTACGATGAGAGAATTTCTATTAATGATGATGATTTTTACAAAAAAATAGGAGATACCTTCAAGACCAATTATCCTAATACTCTGGCATGGCTTATTTCTTCGGATTTGGAAGCGGTAAAGAAAATAGGACTTCGGCCTTCAAGAAAAATCAAACTTTTCAATGGAAAACTGGAGACCCGTTTTTTACAGTACGAAATGTATGAAGGAACTAAAAAAGTGCACAAATTAGAAAATTAATCATACTTTGAAATAATAAAAACCCTCCTAATCATTATTCAGGAGGGTTTTTTATGAGTTAAAATGTATTACAAATTATTTTTCCATAGTTGAGTAAATGAAATAAAATCTGCAACGCTCAGCTCTTCCGCTCTTTTGTCCATGAATTCATGGGTTTTTAAAGCCTCCGGAATATTGAGAATTTTCAGAGCATTTGAAAGTTTTTTTCTTCTCTGGTTAAACCCTGCTTTTACGATCTGTTTAAACAAAACTTCATTTCCGGAAAGTCCTTCTTTGGGATTTCTTGTAAGTCGGATAACCCCTGATTTTACTTTGGGAGGCGGGTTGAACACATTTTCATGAACCGTGAACAAATATGAAGTATCATAATAGGCCTGGATCAAAACAGTAAGGATTCCGTAATCTTTCGTTCTCGGAACCGCGGCTGTTCTTTCAGCAACTTCTTTCTGAAACATGCCCACCATTTCGGGGATCAGCTCATAATGATCTACGATCTGAAACAAAATCTGGGATGAAATATTATACGGGAAGTTCCCGATAATAGCGATTTGTTCGTTTTTGGTAAATTGAAAATCCTGTTTCAGAAAATCACCTACAAAAGTTTCTTCCGTTACTTTGGGATAATTATTTTTAAGATATTCAATGGATTCATTATCTATTTCAGCAAGATAAATATGTTGATCTTTTTCCAGTAGATATTTGGTGAGAACACCCATTCCCGGGCCCACTTCCATTACATTTTTGTAGCCATCAAAACTCAGACCTTCTACGATTTTTCTTGCGATGTTTTCATCTGTCAGGAAGTGCTGACCAAGATGCTTTTTTGCTTTTACACTCAATGTTTTTTATGATTTTATTAACAGTGATTTTCTCTTTTTCGTTCCCAAATTTCGGAAGTTTTTTTCTATTTTAGCCAAAAATTTTAATATTAATGGCTAAATCTGTAGATGAATTTAATAAGAAAAGGCTTAGGTCTAGCAATATTACAGTGGTAATAAGTATTGCCTTAGTGTTATTTTTATTGGGATTAATGGGACTTATTTTAATCAATGCCCAGAAATATTCCGATTATATCAAAGAGCAGCTTGTGGTAAATGCCTACTTCGCTGAAAATTATAATGCTAAAGATTCTGTAAAGATTGCGAAAATGGAAGCCGAAGTTTTCAAGGAAATTCAGACGCTGGCTCCGGTGAAAAAAGCAACTTATATCACCCGTGAAATGGCATCTCAGGAAGCTAAAAAAAGCATGGGAATCGATACGGATGCCCTTTTCGAAGAAAATATATTTCCATCATCTATAGAAATTGCATTAAAACCGGAATATGTAGATCCTGCCAAAATTGATGAGGCGCTGAAAGTAATCAAAGCTGTTCCGGGCATTGCTGAAGTAAAAAACGACAGTACGCTGATGGTGGATGTCTATAATAACCTGAGCAGGATTCTAAAGTGGATCTTAGGTTTTTCTATATTGTTTTTAATTTTGGCGGTTGTATTAATCAACAATTCAATCCGCTTGAAAATATTCTCCAAAAGATTTATCATTAAAACCATGCAGCTTGTAGGAGCAAAAAGAAGGTTTATTCTTAAGCCTTTTATTATTGAAGCGGTTGTTCTTGGGGCAATTGGTTCCGTAATCGGGCTTTTGGCATTGTTCGGGATCTGGTACTATTTTACA
Organism: Chryseobacterium sp. MHB01; assembly: GCF_034651565.1. NCBI lineage: Bacteria > Pseudomonadati > Bacteroidota > Flavobacteriia > Flavobacteriales > Weeksellaceae > Chryseobacterium > Chryseobacterium sp. MHB01. The sequence goes on from NZ_JAYEDA010000001.1 coordinate 541,892, forward strand.
AGCCAGATCGGTTCAGCCTTCGTACAGGACAATAATCAGTATTTCTGGCTGGTATTATTGGTATTCGGAGTAGGAATTTTTATCACGGTCCTGAGTACGGTAGTTGCTACCTGGAGATTCTTAAGATCAAATGTTGACGATTTATATTATTCTTAAAATGAGCAAAAAAACAAATAAATTTTCCGCAGAAGACTTCGGAAAAGAACCCAATGAAGTACCTCAGGAAACAAACTTTTATTTCGGAAAGGAAAACTTTAAGTGGATGCTGATAGGTCTTGCATTTATCATCGTTGGATTTCTTCTGATGATGGGTGCCGATGCCAATACCGTAGACGGAAAATTTGATCCGAATTCATGGAATGACGGGATCTTTTCTATCCGTAGAATCAGAATTGCACCGCTGTTTGTAGTCATAGGATTTGTGATCGAGGTGTATGCTATTTTAAAAAGAAAATAAACAATATTTTAGAATATAAACTTTGTCAGAGTTCAGGACTTTGACAAAGTTTTTTTTGATAAATACAAAAAAATATGGATTTAATCAAAGCAATAATTATTGCAATCATTGAAGGATTAACAGAATATCTCCCAATTTCTTCTACGGCGCACATGGGATTTACGGCCAGTTTAATGGGAATGCCGGAAGATGAATTTTTAAAAATGTTCCAGGTTTCTATTCAGTTTGGAGCCATACTTTCTGTAGTTGTTGCTTACTGGAAAAAATTTTTTGATCTGAAAAATTTACAGTTTTATTTTAAACTCGCTTTTGCAGTGATTCCTGCTCTTGTGCTGGGTTATCTGTTTGACGATAAAATTGAAGCTGTACTGGGCAACCAGATTGCAATCTCTTCAGTTTTAGTATTGGGTGGAGTTGTTCTTTTATTTGCAGATCGATGGTTTAAAAATCCTAAAATTGACGACGAGAAAGGGATTACCATAAAGAAAGCGGTTACCATCGGCTTTTGGCAATGTCTGGCCATGATGCCGGGAACCAGCCGTAGTGCAGCCTCTATTATTGGAGGGATGACTCAGGGCTTAACGAGAAAGGCTGCTGCAGAATTTTCCTTTTTTCTTGCCGTTCCAACAATGTTGGCGGTTACGGTATATTCTGTTTTTGTAAAAACGTGGGGAAAAGAAACGGCAAATCCACAGAAAGGATATGAGATGATTATGTCTTCACAGGATCATATAGTTATTTTTATTATAGGAAACATTGTTGCTTTTATTGTTGCATTGATTGCCATTAAAGCATTCATCGGTGTTTTGAATAAATATGGTTTCAAGCCGTGGGGCTGGTATCGTATTTTTGTTGGAATAGCTTTGCTGATTTATTTTTATTTTTTTCAATAGGCTAGAATAAATCAAACATTACTCATTACCCATTACTCATTACCCATTACTTATTATCCATCGACCATGACAGCTGAAGACTTACAGTCAGGACATCTATTTTTATTGGACAAACCTTTGGATTGGACCTCTTTTCAGGCGGTCAATAAAATGAAATATAAACTCAAAAGAGAATTTAACCTCCCAAAAAAATTTAAGATCGGCCACGCAGGAACATTAGATCCGAGAGCGACCGGACTTCTGATTGTATGTTGTGGAAAATTCACGAAAAAAATTCCTGAAATCCAGGACGCACCGAAAGAATACTGGACGGAAATTAAGATAGGTGTTCAGACCGAATCCTACGATACAGAAAAGCCGGAAATTCTTCACCAGGATATTTCGCATATTACGGAAGAACAAATTCATAGCGCATTAGAAAAATTTATGGGTGAAATAGACCAGATTCCGCCGGTTTTTTCCGCTATAAAAATTGAAGGGAAAAGAGCATATGACCTGGCCAGAGCAGGTGAGGAAGTTGAAATGAAATCCCGGAAAACAACTATTTTTTATATCAATGAAATTAAAATTGACCTTCCGCTGGTGAGTTTTACCGTAGGCTGTTCAAAAGGTACTTACATCAGAAGCCTTGCACATGACATTGGGCAGGAACTGGGAGTTGGAGCATATCTTACACAGTTGAGAAGAACCAAAATCGGGGATTACAAGATTGAGGACGCAACTTCTGATTTTCTGGAAAATGATTTTAGATTTAATCTGTCATGAAAAAATTAATAATAGCATTTGCCTTACTTTCTTTTTTAAAAGCTTTTTCTCAGGAAACCAAAGCTGCCAAACAGACGATGGGATTTTATTTTAACCCCTCCCTGCATCTTGGTTTTAAATTAAATAAAGAGAAAGAAATTCCCAACAATACGCAATATATCACTTCACAGCCGCCACAGAAAATCATGTATGGCATTACGGCGATAGGCGGTTATAATTTTCTTCCTAACTTTGCTTTAGGAACAGGGTTCAGATATAGTTTTATTCAGGACAACTATCATCTGATTTATCTGATGGTACAGCCGAAATTTATTTTTGATCCCGGCGACAGGCCATTTTATATTGAACTGAATTATGGAAAGCAACTGAATCATTCGGCAGTTTCCGATGCTGAATTTTGGGGTGGAAGATTGGGAATACAGGTTTCTTATTCAAAAAGGATCAGCCAGGAAGGAGGTATTTTCCTGGAGAGTTATAAATTAGGGAATTCAAATCCATTTTTTATCGGTATAAGCTATGGGGTGACGATTTTCAGTAATAAAAATTATACAGGATACGGAGAAGATTAATGGAAAAAACACGCATTAATAAATATTTATCGGAAGTTGGATACTGCTCCAGAAGAGCAGCAGATAAGCTTCTGGAAGAAGGGAGAATCAAGATTAACGGAAAAATTCCGGAGATGGGAACGAAAGTTTCCGATGAAGACGTGATTGAAGTAGATGGAAAGCCGATCCGTGAGCCGCAGGAAGACCATGTGTATATTGCATTTAATAAGCCTGTAGGAATCGTTTGTACGACAGATACCAAAAGAGAGAAAAATAATATCATCGATTACATCAGCCACCCGAAAAGAATTTTTCCCATCGGAAGGCTTGATAAACCAAGTGAAGGCCTGATTCTTCTGACGAGTGACGGCGATATTGTTAATAAAATCCTGCGTTCAAGAAATAACCACGGGAAAGAATATATCGTACGGGTCGATAAGCCGATTACGCCGAAATTTCTCGAAAAAATGAGAAATGGTGTACCGATTTTAGACACGGTAACCAAAAAATGTGAGGTTGAAAAAATTGATGAAATGAACTTCCGGATTGTTCTTACACAGGGACTAAACCGCCAGATCCGAAGGATGTGCGAATACCTCGGGTATGAAGTGAAAAAACTCAAAAGGATACGTGTTTTGAATATTAAACTGGATCTGCCTATTGGAAAATGGAGAGATCTGACAGAAGAGGAATTATCATCACTTCAAAAACTGGTTGAAGGTTCCAGTAAAACTTTTGATTAAATTGTAAGGTTAACTATTTTAAGTTTTAGCTAAGCCTTTATTTTGTCCCTATTGAAACATCGGGACTAAAGCCCGACGCTGTGTATATATTTCCATAATTTAACTTAGTAGTTTTTAACTCATTTAAGATAAAGTTTCATTTTAGCCTCATATTCCGGTTTGATCTTTAAAAGTTTCCACAATTTCTTTTCATCTTTTTCGGTAAGCCTGTAGAAAATAATTTTATCTGCGGAATATTTAAAATAGGGATGGCTTTTAAGCCATTCTTCCGGCGCTTCGGTCAAGGTATATTTTATAACATTCGATGTGTTAAGCTGAGCTGTGGAAAGCAGTTTCTCCATTAATGGTATATCGATGTTATACGTTGTTAATATCTGCTCCTTATTCATAAATCCACCCAGTTTTTTCCTGAAACCAATCATAGAGCCGGCTGCTTTTTCATCGAATCCAAATTCTAAAAGCTGTCTGAAAGTAATCGAATTCAGATCAACTTTAGAAAAGTCTGTTTTTTCCTGCTGTTTAATTTCAGACGGTACAGTATTGTGCCGGGCTGCAATGGATTCTTGATTTAATCTGATAAACGGCTTCAGTTCCTCAAATTTCTCAGTGGATATTACAAAACATTTCTGAATATCTTCGAGGTTTTTAAAGCTTCCCTTTAAATTCCGTTCACGGTAATTGACAATAATCTGTGACTGCTTATCAGAAAAGCCCAGCAATTTCCAGCCGTCGGTGTCTAATAGATTCGGATCGAAAGGACGGTATTGAATTTTAGTTTTTCCGGAAATTGAATTATTCTTGTAATAATTAAATCCGGCAGGTGTTTTTTCAGGAAGAATAAGATAAGATGATAACTTTTGATAATTTTCTTCGCTAATAATAAAACACTCTTTGAATTTTTCTTTGCTTACAAAACTTCCTCCCAGATAGTTTTTATATTTAACAATAGCTTCCGCCTGCCGCTCTGAAAATCCAAGCTTTATCCAGTCAGCTACAGCATAAAAATCGGGATTAAATTTTTGTGAAACCGTTATTGATTTCTTTTTAAAATGAGCAAAACCGTTCATGTTTGCTTCCCTGTTGTTTTCAGGCAATAATATGTACGGTTCCAGTTCTGAAAATTTTTCTTCCGAGACCGCAAAGCATTTTTTAAATTGTTCTTTAGAAAGAAATTTTCCGCCTACTATTTTTTTATAATTAAAAATGGTTGCCGTCTGCTTTTTAGTGAACCCTAAATGTTGCCATTGCTTTTCATCAAGATCATTCGGATCAAATTCTGCCAAATGTAGAGCAGTTGTATTATTGACGATAAAATGCACATCGGAGAAGTTTTCCTTTTCTTTGCTCCTGTATTTTTGAAATCCAAACAAAATAATCAGCAGCATTCCCATGAATGCAAGCTGTTGGTAATAATTTTTTTTCATCGCCGCAAACTTAACAATTCTGTCAGTTATTAACAATGAGCGGATTGCAATTGGATGATTTCAGAATATAAATTCAGGAAAATGATTGAAAAATATCCTGATAAAAAGAAAATCAACTTCAAATTTTACTTATTCCGAATCTTTTTCCACCAAAGAATCTTTAAGTTTCAACAGTTCAGCTTTTACAAATTCAAGCCTGTCGATTAATGTAATTGTTTCCGAGATTTTGCTGTTGGTGGTAAGGGCAATTTTGGCGCCGTCGAGCGTGTAACCTTTTTCTTTAACCAGATGATAGATGATCTGAAGATTTTTGATGTCTTCGGGAGTGAAATAACGGTTGCCCTTTTTGTTCTTTTTAGGCTTAATGATAGGGAATTCCTGTTCCCAGTATCTTATTAATGAAGTGTTTACATCAAATGCTTTCGCAACTTCTCCTATGGAATAATACAGCTTATCTGGTAAATTTATCTTCATTTTTAGAATCCTAATTTTCAAAGATAAAAATTTTTTAAATCTCATCAGCAAAACACTTCCGGAAAAGTTGGATCACGGGGTAAAAATCATTCTTAGTCAGCGTTTTTATTTTCAGTCCAGTAAAAAACTAAATAACTGCAATGGATCCGTTATTAATGTCTGCAAATGAGAAAATAACTTTGAATCTGATTGTACAAATCGTAAATTGTGCCATTAAAATTAATGTTGTATGAAAAATATTCTGCGGTTTGTCCCTATTGGTTTGGTTTTAGTAGTACTCAACTGCAAATCAGTAAATACCAATACTATGTTTTATGAAGACGTACAGCCGAAAAAAATTTCGGATCAGTTTACTTTTACAGAAGGACCTTCTTCGGATAAAGAAGGAAATGTTTATTTTACCGATCAGCCCAACGATAAGATTTATTACTGGGATTGGAAAACCAACCAGATTGTTGAGTTTCTAAATAATACGGGAAGAGCCAATGGTACTCATTTCGACAAAGATGATAATCTTATCACCTGCTCGGATAATAAAGGAGAGATCTGGAAAATTTCAAAAGATAAAAAGATTGAAGTCTTGCTGACAAATGTAGAAGGCAAAAGACTGAATGGTCCTAATGATGTATGGAATGATAAATTCGGTGGAATGTACTTTACGGATCCTTTATATGAAAGAGATTACTGGATCGGTTTTAAGAAGGAAACACCTCATAAGAGTTTGTATTACAGGAATAAAGATGGTGCCGTAACAAAAATTGAAACCTTTACGCAGCCGAATGGAATTGTTGGCAGTGAAAAATTCAAAAAATTGTATGTATCAGATATTGATGCCGGAAAAACATATGTTTATGATATGCTGGGTGAAGGAAAATTATCTGAAAAGAAACTTTTCTGTGAGATGGGCTCCGATGGTATGACGATCGATAAGCACGGAAACCTTTATCTTACCGGAAATGGGGTTCATGTTTTCAATCATGAAGGAAAAAAGATTTACCATATTCCTATTGATGAGGACTGGACAGGAAATGTGACATTCGGAGGTAAGGATAATAATGTATTATTTATAACGGCTTCCAAATCAGTATACATTCTTCCTACAAAAGTAACGGGTGTAAGATAGATATCATTTTTGGCTAATACATTTAATAAATTACCAACCTTGTCGGAATGACAAGGTTTTTTTATTGGATATTCTTAACACCAAAAGAGCAAATGTAACAAGAAATATATTTATTGATAAAATTTATATGCATGGCATATCAAAAAAAAGATTAATCATATATCATTAAATGGTGATAATAATTTTACTAAAATAGAATTATTGGAAAAAAAATAAATTTTTCTTTAAGTTTTAAATAATTTATTAAAATTTCGTATTGTATAATTGATAATTTATTATGTATAAATTTAAATATTATTCAATATATTACTTTAAATTGACTAAAAAAACTGAATGATGAAAAAAAATTATGTTGCGGTTGCATTTTTGATATGCTCCGTAGGCTTATTAAAAGCACAGGAGAAAGACTCGGTGGCAACCACCAAAATTGATGAGCTTGTTATGGTCGGCACGAGAGCCGCTCCAAGATCAAGTGTAACTACGCCCCTTCCGATTGATAATATTGATGCATCTATTATTAAGTCGTCCGGATATACTCCGTTAGGGCAGACTCTACAGTATAGAATCCCTTCCTTTAATTCTACAAGTGCTGCAGTGCAGGATGCTACTTCATTGCTTGATCCTTTTGAAATAAGAAACATGGGGTCTTCCAGAACACTTGTTCTTATAAACGGAAAAAGAAAAAATCAGTCTTCTTTAATTTTTACTCAAAATACAATTGGAAAAGGTGAAACGGGAACCGATCTTTCCGCTATTCCCAGTATTGCTATAAAAAAGATAGAGATTCTTCGCGATGGAGCTTCTGCACAATATGGCTCTGATGCAATTGCAGGTGTTATCAATATTATCTTAAAGGATAAAATAGATTTTACTGAGGCCAACGCGAATTTCGGAATGTTTTCCAAAGGCGACGGATTTTCTCAAAACTTTAATATCATTACCGGAACAACATTTAAAAACGGAGGATTTGTCACTTTTTCGTCAAATATTCAAAATAATGATTATGCCTACAGAAACGGAAATGTAAATCCTTATTGGGAGGCACAAACTTTCGGGGCTGATCAAAATGTGGTAAATGCATACCTCGCAAAATATCCAGATGCGCAAAATAAGAATGCTTACCCTAAAAAAAGCAATATAAGTTTTCTTGTAAACTCATCCGTAATCTTGTCTGAACATTCAAGTCTTTATGCTAATGCTTCACTGGCAGTAAAAAAGGTGAATAGCTTTGCTAATCACAGAACTCCTTATTGGGTGAATCCTAATAATGTGATTAATTCACCGGATGGATTTACTCCGACTTTTATTGGTGATCTCACGGATTATGGAGCTACGCTCGGGTATAAAAACAAAACTGAAAATGACTGGAATATAGATATGAGCGCTACCTTTGGAGGCAATAAGATTTTATATACGGTTGGAAATACTTTTAACTCCTCTTTAGGAGCATCCAGTCCTATTAATTTTAAGCCCGGTGGTTTTAGATTCAATAATATTGTGGGTAATATAGATGTTTCAAAAAGGTTTTCAGAAAGTGTGGCATTGGCTTTTGGTACGGAAGCAAGAAGAGAAGAGTATGAAATCTATGCCGGGGATTATGCTTCCTATTATCAGACGGGAGCCATATCTTTTCCGGGGATTTCTCAGGATGATGCTGGAATATTTTCACGATATAATGTTGGTGTATATGCAGATGCGGCATTTGATATTTCTGATGCTACTTCGCTTATTGCTACAGCACGCTTTGAAAATTACAGTGATTTTGGAAATGCATTGGTGTGGAAGGTAAGTGCTAAACAGAATATTATAGGAAAAAAATTGATAGCAAGAGCTTCTGCGTCTACAGGATTTAAGGCTCCGTCCCTTCAACAGGTTTATCTGTCAACTATTCAGAATGTTTTTTCAAACGGAACCATTGTATCGGAAGGGCTTTTTAATAATGTCGGAAAAGAGGCCAAAGCGGTAGGAATTCCTAGTCTTGATGCCGAAAAATCCCTAAACTTCACTTTTGGACTTGGTATTCAGCCCAATAAAAATTTCTCAATTACCATAGACGGTTATCTGATTAAGCTTTATGACAGAATTTTATTGAGCTCCAGAATGAGTGACCAGGCAACTATTTTAAGCCCGTTATCAGCAATTGGAATTTCCAACGTTACGGCAGCAAGCTTCTTTATTAATGGAGTAGATACCAATACTTTAGGTGTTGACCTTGTTGCAAATTACAGAAATATTAATATAGCTACAGGAAAGATGGCTCTCAACCTGGCAATGAATATTAATCACTCTGAAATTACAAAGAATTCAAGCAAGTTGGATGGATTAAACCTTGTAGCTCCTTTCAATAGAACGGAAGAAGCGCTTGCAACTACATCAAGACCTTCTTTAAAAGCAGTATTTGGAATAGATTATGCCATTAAAAAATGGAATTTTTCACTCAACAATACGCTGTTTGGAAAAGCTGTCTATGCGAATAGCGGAATGCCGGGAGCCAGCCTTGCCTGGAATGACCCTTCTGCAGCTTCGCAATCATATCTGGAATTTAGTCCCAGAGTAACATCAGATCTTGCAATCAACTATAATATTAATGATAAAAATACCATCAATCTGAGCGTCATGAATATCTTTAATGTTATTCCTAAATGGGAGTTGATGAACCTCCCTTCCGGTACCTCGTATGACGAAATTTATAATGCCGTCACCTTTAACGGAAGGTATCAGCAGTCAAGTTATGATGCGCAGCATTTCAGCATATTTGGAACACAGTTTATGCTGGGATATAATATAAAATTTTAAATAGGTATCTTATAATACATATTTAATAGAATGTTGGTTTCAAGTTGCTTTCAGGAGAAAGCAACTTTTTTTATAAATTAATAAGCCACTTCCATTTTCACTTTTTTGCCTTTCAGCTTTTCGTTGGCCAGCTTTCGTAAAACAGAATTCACTTTATTTCTTGAAACCGCAACATAAGAAGTTGTATCTTTTACTTCGATTACGCCTACATCTTCTTTTTGAAGTTCGCCTTTTTTCAGAAGATATCCCACAATATCCACTTTGTTTACTTTATCTTTTTTTCCGGCACTGATGTAGATAGTCTGAAAGGGCGTTTTTTCAGGAACTTTGTCAAAACCACTAACATTCTCTTCTGGGGTATCATTTTTAATAAAAGGAAAATTTTCTTCCTCTGTCATGATCAGATAAGCGAAACCTTTCGCGTTCATCCTTGCAGTACGACCGTTTCGGTGGATAAAAGCATCTTCTTTCGGAGGTAACTGATAATGTACAATGGATTCAACTTCTGGGACGTCTAACCCTCTTGCCGCCAGATCTGTCGTAATTAAAATTCTTGCCGAATCATTTCTGAACTTTAAAAGTGCCCGTTCTCTTTCATCCTGTTCCATGCCTCCGTGGAATGTTTCCCTGTCAATTCCTTTTTGATGCAAAAGCTCGGAAATTCTATCAACAGCATCGCGGTGATTACAGAAAATCAGGGTTCTCTTATTTCCTATCTTACATATTAAATTAAATAAAGTGTCCAGCTTTTCTTCCGATGTGGTCATTACTTTTTTTAATTGAATATCGGGTTTTACCTCATTTAATTTTAAAAAGTTGATGATCTTTTCGTCTTTAAGTCTGGTGAATGCAGGAATATCGTCCATTGCCGTTGCAGACGTTAATATTCTTTGTGATAGACCTTTTAACGAATTACAAATAAATTCCATATCATCATGGAATCCCAATTCCAGCGCTTTGTCAAATTCATCCAGAACCAGAACCTGAATGGTTTTCGGATCAAAATTGTTATTTCTTATATGGTAAACTACTCTTCCTGGAGTTCCTATCAACACTGCCGGAGCTTCAATAAGGTTGTTGACTTCAATTTTTTTATCATGACCGCCATAACAAACCGAAACTTTAAAATCTGTTCCCATTGATTTGAAAACCTGTTCGATCTGTAAGGCCAGTTCTCTTGCCGGAACCAAAATCAAAGTCTGAATTCCTGATGCATTTTTGCTGAGATTTCGGAGAACAGGAAACAAAAAAGCCAATGTTTTCCCCGATCCGGTAGGAGAGAGCAAAACAACGTCCTGATTATTTTCCGTAGCTTTATATGTAGATTTCTGCATCTGATTCATCTCCTGAATCTGTAGTTTTTGGTAGATCGATTGTAATTCCATGGTGCAAAGGTAGTGAATTTACATGGCGGTAATGAAGGAGTTTGAGAGACGGGATTTTGTTTATTGTTTTAGATTATTCATCCGTTTAAGAATCTCTTTCCCCCGAACAAGAGTAACATTGTAAGTCTGTTCGGGATTATGTATTGCTTTTTCATATAAATCTCTGGCTAAATTATTATTTCCCTGCACAAGATTAATGAATCCCAAGATTTCATATATAAAGTTTTGCAGTTTGATATCTGGATTGTTCTGAGCAGATAAATACGTTAAAATCCTTTGTGCTGCATCAATTTTGGGATCTTTATATTGTTTAATTTCATATCCAAGAGGCTTGCTGAACCAATAGTCCCACATGCTGCCGTTATTGTGCTCATTCCATGAATATTTTATAAGTTGTAAGGCGACTTCCAGTAAGGCAGGATCTAAATTTTTATTTTTTGAAGGAGATGTTCTGCTTTCCCCAATATAACGATCAATGGTAGGCTCCATGCCTTTATCCTTCATTTCCTGGAAAATAGATTCTTTAAGGTAGAGGGCGTGATTTTTTGAGAAACTTTCATAAGCAAAGGAAGCAGGAAAGTGATCTGCCAGATTTTCTATTCTGTATCCTTTTTTCAGCTCAGCTTTTAAATCAATTTTATATACTGTATTGTAATCATGGAAAAGATATACGTAGATGATGCCTCTTTTCAGATCGCATATCGTAGAATATAGAGTATTCAGTTCTCCTTCCTGATGGGTTTTATCCAGAATGGTTTTTAGAAAATTAATGTTATTTTGCGTAGATTCCGAGAGCATTTCATTGGCGATTTCAGGTCTTCTGCATGCTAGTTTTCCATTGATCATATTACAATTTGAATTGATCTGAAAGTCTCCTTTTTTTTCAATAATACCTTTTGGATTGATCAGTACGGAGTTTCCTTCCTTATCAGCTAATAAGACCTGAGACTGGGAGATGTAATCATATTTTTTTAAGATTATGAGGGCCTCTTTTACGTTTTTACATTTTCCTAAAACCTCCCACATGATATCGCCTTTATAAGGGTTTGTCAGGTTGAGCTTACTTAAATCATAATTGGCTGCGGCATAATCAAAAAACAGCCCATGTTCATTCATTGCTGAAGCAATTTGCATATCCGGTGCTCCGAAACAAACAGAAGCATAGCGGTCTTTGGTAGCCGGGTTATACCATATTCTGTTAAAAGGTGTAGTATCATCTTCATTAGCTGCTGCATATACTTCTCCGCCTCTGGAACAGGAAAAAATAGTGCATGCTTTTGCCGTACCTGAGCCGTACATAAGGATACTCATCATCATTAAAAAAATAGTTTTATTCATAATATATAGTTTTTATATTGGTTGTTTGATTGTTGTAAATAAATGTTGTTAAATACTTAAATAAAATTTAATATAAATTACGCTTGTTTTTTAAGTATAACTTTTTTAATCATAACAGAAAGAAAATCTGCTTGTTATTATAAAATAAAACTCGTACCTTTGCACCACTTTTGTGGCGAAAAGGTTTGAAAAGTAAATAACTATAAATTAATTACTTCCGTATTTTTCAATTCACATTTATCAAACCGTTGAAAGAGAAGGAATACAAATTTTATTAGAATTATGTCAAAAGAGACAAATTCAGCAGAATTATTATTAAACCAAAACGTAGCACCTGAACAATTTGACTGGGATTCTTTCGAGTCCGGTCTTGATGCTGATGCTAGAAAAGAGAAAAGCGATCTTGAGGAAATCTACAACGGATCTTTAAACAACCTTGACGATAATGACGTATTGGTTGGTAAAGTAGTTAGATTAACTGACAAAGAGGCTATCGTAGACATCAACTTCAAATCTGAAGGTGTTATTTCTCTTAACGAATTCCGTTACAACCAAGGCCTTAAAGTAGGAGACGAGGTAGAAGTAATGGTAGACAGAAGAGAAGACAAAACCGGTCAGTTACAGTTATCTCACAGAAAAGCAAGAACGCTTAAAGCTTGGGATAAAGTAAACGAACTTCACGAAACAGGTGAAATCGTAAACGGTTTTGTAAAATCAAGAACGAAAGGTGGTATGATCGTAGACGTACACGGAATCGAAGCATTCTTACCTGGTTCTCAAATTGATGTTAAGCCAATCAAAGATTACGATCAGTTCGTAGGTAAAACAATGGAGTTCAAAGTTGTGAAAATCAACCCTGAGTTCAAAAACGTTGTAGTATCTCACAAAGCATTGATCGAAGCAGATATCGAAGGTCAGAAAAAAGAAATCATCGCTCAGCTTGAAAAAGGTCAGGTTCTTGAAGGTACTGTTAAGAATATTACTTCTTACGGTGTATTCATCGACTTAGGTGGTGTAGACGGATTGATCCACATTACAGACCTTTCTTGGTCTAGAGTGAACCACCCGTCTGAAATCCTTGAAGACGGACAGACTGTGAAAGTGGTTATCCTTGACTTCGATGATGAGAAAACAAGAATCCAGTTAGGTATGAAGCAATTAGAAGCTCATCCTTGGGATGCTCTTTCTGCTGACCTTAAAGTTGGAGACAGAGTAAAAGGAAAAGTAGTGGTTCTTGCTGACTATGGTGCATTTGTAGAAATCGCTCCAGGTGTAGAAGGATTAATCCACGTTTCTGAAATGTCTTGGTCTACTCACTTAAGATCTGCAGGTGACTTCGTGAAAGTAGGTGATGAGGTAGAAGCAGAAGTATTAACTTTAGACAGAGAAGAAAGAAAAATTTCTCTTGGTATCAAGCAATTAAGCAAAGATCCATGGGAAAATATCGAAGCTAAATATCCTGTAGGATCTAAGCATGTAGGAACAGTAAGAAACTTCACTAACTTCGGTGTATTCGTAGAATTAGAAGAAGGTATCGACGGATTAATCTACATCTCTGATCTTTCTTGGACTAAGAAAATCAAGCACCCATCTGAATTCTGTGCAGTTGGTGATAAACTGGATGTTGTAGTTTTAGAACTTGATATCCAGGCTAGAAGATTATCTCTAGGTCACAAGCAATTGACAGAAAATCCTTGGGATGCGTTTGAAACAAAGTATGCTGAAGGAACAATCCACGCTGGTAAAGCAGTAGAAGTTCATGATAAAGGAGCTTCTGTACAGTTCGAAGATGCTGAAGTTGAGGCTTTCTGCCCGTCAAGATTATTAGAGAAGGAAGACGGATCTAAAATCAAGAAAGGAGAAGAAGCTGATTTCAAAGTAATCGAATTCAACAAAGAATTCAAAAGAGTAGTAGTTTCTCACACAGGTATCTTCAGAGATGAAGAGAAAAAGAATGCAAGAGAAGCTTCTAACAACAGATCTAACAACACTTCATCTTCAAACAATGAAGAAAGATCAACTCTTGGAGATATCGATGCATTAGCAGAATTAAAAAGAAAAATGGAAGAAGGTAAATAATCTTCACATATTTTTGAAATAGGCCACTCTTTTGAGTGGCTTTTTTATTTTAATATCGTTTTATGAATAATTTTAATTTAATTAAATAAATAAGTGTAATTTGTAAAATATTAAAATTTATTAAATTATAATATTTTTGACTATTTTTGTAATTATATTTAATTTATTGTTGTTTTTATTGTATTTTATTTTTATTTTGGTCTCTTTATTTGAAGTTATGAAAAAATATAAATTACAATTACTGGTTGCTTTTTATGCATTTTTACCCTCAATTTTTTTTGGACAGGATAATCAGGCATTAATAAGAGATTACATTTCTAAAAATAAAATCAGAGAATACAAAAAATCTGATCTTATCAACTTCGTCATTGACAATATTGATAACTCAAAATCGATGAATGGTGAAATTGTGAAATTTCAGCAGATGTATAATGGATATCCTGTTTATAATGCTGAAGGAACGGCGCTTATCAGAGACCGTAAAATTATTTATTATTCAGATACTTTCCTGAAAGATTACAGCTCAGCAATATCAGGCAATTCTGCAATAACAAAAGCTACAGCACTACAAAAAATTTCTGAATATCTTCAACTAACGGAAATACAATCTTATTCAATATTAGAATTTAAAGATCCCGAACCTGAAAATGGGAAAATGGTAAAGCAAAAACTAACTTATGTTTATGACAATGGGATTTTAACGTTAGCCTATCATTTTTCTTTCCCGGAACCTGGTGCCTTACATTATTGGGATATTCTTATTGACGCTAATAATGGAAATATAATCAGCAAAACAGATCTTAATCTGTCATGCAATTTCCATCATGATGCATATTCTCATGATGCAGTCAATTCTCAACGAGATTTAATAGGTCCGGTATTCGAACCTTATAAAAATAGTTTTTCACTATTAGCGCCTGACAATGCAAGTTATACTATTTTTCCTTTACCCATTGAAGCTCCTACTTTCGGCTCAAGGTCTACTGTAAGTAACCCGTGGATTCTGTCTGCTTCTCCGGAAGGGTGGCACTACGACGGTAATACCCGGTACACTATAACAAGAGGAAATAATGTGTATGCCTATGAAGACAATGCCGCAGCAAATGTTGCCGGATTTTCCCCGGATGCTGGTGCAACCAGAAATTTTAATTATTATTTTGGTATTAATGATGATCCTTTTACGAATCAAAGTGCTTCTATTACCAATTTATTTTATCTGAATAATAGAATCCATGATATTTTCTACACGTTTGGATTTACTCCTTCAGCAAGGAATTTTCAAAATACGAATTTTGGATTAGGAGGTATAGGAAACGATTATGTACAGGCTGAAGCTCAGGATGGAGGCGGTACAAATAATGCAAACTTTTCAAGTCCGGCTGATGGAAGCAGGCCAAGAATGCAGATGTTTCTTTGGTCCACTGTAAACAGGATCTTTTTCTATAATGCTCCGGGTACTGCTGTAAACCGACAGCCTATAGCCGGAACCGCGGTATTTGGAAATGCTTTGGATGCTGTAGGAGTTACCGGTAACGTTCAATTGTCCTCCGTGCTGGATGGTTGTACAGCGATACCCGCAGGTTCACTTACCGGAAAAATAGGCTTGATAGAAAGGGGAACCTGCAGTTTTACTGAAAAGGTAAAGAATGCCCAGAATGCCGGAGCGTCTGCTGTCATTATTTATAATAGTTTAGCTAATGGTAATACGGTTGGAAACATGTCTGGTACAGATGCTTCAATAATAATTCCTTCTGTTTTAATCTCGAATACTGAAGGAGAGTACATTAAAGATCAGCTTTCTGTTAATACCGTTGTTAATGTAACTTTAAAAAATGATCCTGCACTCAGTATAACTCCTGATGGAAGTTTTGATAATGGAATTGTCGTTCATGAATATGGACACGGTATTTCAAACAGATTAACGGGGACAGGTTCCGGCTGTTTAAGTTCTACTGTAAGCAAAGAACAAATGGGAGAAGGCTGGTCGGATTTTTTTGCATTAATGTTAACCAATAAACCGGGCGACAATGCATCGGTAGCGAGAGGAATCGGTACTTATGCCATAGGGCAGCCTATATCAGGAGGAGGAATCAGACAGGCAAAATATTCACCGGATTTCGCAATTAATGATTATACTTATGGTGATACGAATGGTATGGAATATACAAATTCAAGCGGACAGATAGTTCCGGATGTACATTCAATAGGATTTGTATGGGCTTCAGTGCTTTGGGATCTTCACTGGCAATATGTAGCAAAATATGGCTATTCATCGGATGTTACTGCTAATACAACCAACGGAAGCTCAAGAATACTTCAGCTGGTAACAGACGCTTTGAAACTTCAGGTTTGTAACCCTACATTTATAGATGGAAGAAATGCAATTCTTAATGCCGAACTTGCTACTACACAAGGCGCGGACCGATGTATGATCTGGCGGGCTTTTGCGAAAAGAGGGCTTGGAGTTAATGCATC
Organism: Chryseobacterium sp. MHB01; assembly: GCF_034651565.1. Classification (NCBI taxonomy): domain Bacteria; kingdom Pseudomonadati; phylum Bacteroidota; class Flavobacteriia; order Flavobacteriales; family Weeksellaceae; genus Chryseobacterium; species Chryseobacterium sp. MHB01. The sequence continues at coordinate 558,392 of NZ_JAYEDA010000001.1, forward strand.
AGCAGGATCCAAAACAAATATTAATGATCAGATAGAAGATTTTACCACGCCGGCAGACTGTATTTTGGCAACAGGTGAGGTTAATACTTCCAATAATACAATTACGGTTTATCCTAATCCCGCTAAAAATGAGTTTTTCATTAATTTTCCAGACAACGTTTTAGGCAAAGTAAATGTCGAGATTTATGACATGTCCGGAAAACTGATTTTATCTGAAAATAAAATTTCTCCTGATATGAAAAAATCAATTTCTACCGATAAGCTGACAAACGGAACTTATCTGGTAAAAGTAAAAGGAATGGGTATTGATAAAACATCAAAACTAATAGTGAAAAAATAAGTCAGATAACAATAAAATTCCCCGGCGCAAGCGTAGCTTGCGCCGGAGAATTTATCTATACGCATCATATCGAATTATTCCATTTATAAGCCGTAACTTTGCGGGCTTTTAAAAATGAATCATGCAGAAGAAAAATGTATTGAAAGGAGTTTTGTTTGTAGGAATCGGAGCAAGCATTTACGGAATGCTCGCAACCTTTGTAAAACTTGCTTATCAGGATGGTTATACAACTTCAGAAGTTACGACATCGCAGTTTGTATTAGGTTTAATCGGGCTTTTGATATTGAATTTTATCCAGACCATTACTTCAAAAAAAGTACTTTCGTCACCCAGTTCCGGAGAAGTACGAAACTTACTGTTGGCGGGTACATCTTTAGGTTGTACAAGTCTGTTTTATTATATTGCCGTTCAGTATATTAATGTTTCAGTTGCGATTGTTTTGCTGATGCAGTCGGTGTGGTTCAGTGTTATTGTTGAAAGTTTCACAACCAAAAAACTGCCACAGATGCGGAAAATTATATCGGTACTTATCGTTCTGGCAGGAACAGTGTTGGCTACAGATCTGGTCAACACACAAATTGAAATTGATTTCAAAGGTGTTTTTTGGGGATTAATGGCAGCAGCCTCATACACTCTTACCATGTTTACTTCAAACAAACTGGCAACACACCTTCCGGTTTTCAGGAAAAGCATCATTATGCTTGCGGGAGGTTCTTTGGTGATCTTTTTGTTTTTGATATTTGCTCAAGTTGGTCCGTTGCATATTGACAGTTTAAAGACTTTCTATCTCAATTTTACAGAAAATACAGACCATATTCACGCTTTCAGGTATTCAATTTTATGGAAATACGGGTTTATTCTGGCATTATTCGGTACGATTATTCCACCGATTTTATTTAATATAGGTTTTCCTAATGCAGGGTTGGGTTTAGGAAGTATTGTTTCATCTCTGGAGCTGCCGGTTTCAGTAACAATGGCTTTCGTATTGTTGGGCGAAAAAGTGGCGGCTGTCCAGTGGCTGGGAATTGCATTGATTCTTTTCGCGATTGTTCTGATGAATCTCCCGTCTAAAAAAGAATCTGCTGTGGTATAGTGTTTGAACAATTCATGAATCAAAATAAACTGTTCTCTCAGCAGTTTTAAAAGTAATTGTAAATAAACCACTATGAAATATCTTAAAAATATTCTAACTATTGTAGTACTGATTCTTGTTCCTGAATTTCTTTTTTCACAGATAAAACCACTTGATGCCGAACTCACCAACTATCAGTACCCATTTAAAGTGTATTTTCTGGATGTTAAATCCCAGAATAACGATCTGAAAATGGCATATATGGATGTACAGCCTAAAGAGTCGAATGGAAAGACTATTATGCTTCTCCATGGCAAAAACTTTAATGGAGCCTATTGGGGAAAGACAGCAAAAGACCTTTCTGATAAAGGTTTCAGAGTAGTTATTCCGGATCAGATCGGATTCGGAAAATCATCTAAACCACAAAATTATCAATTCTCTTTTTCGCAGCTTGCCGAAAATACAAAAGCAGTTTTAGACCATCTTAATATAGATAAGGCTATCGTTTTAGGACATTCCATGGGCGGAATGGTAGCCACAAGATTTACTCTTCTTTATCCTGAAAGAGTGGAAAAATTGATTCTTGAAAATCCGATTGGGCTGGAAGATTATAAAACATTCGCAGCATATCAGACCATCGATCAGGCATATCAGTCAGAGCTGAAGAACACAGCTGAATCTTATAAAAATTACCAGCTCACATTTTATTACGATAATAAATGGAAACCTGAATATCAGCCCTGGCTGGACTTAATTGCAGGCTGGACTCTCCATCCTGATTATCCGAAAGTAGCGTGGGATGCTGCTTTAACCTCGGATATGATTTACAATCAGCCTGTTTGCTACGAATTTAAGAATATTAAAGTTCCAACACTTTTGATTATCGGAACAAGAGATCGTACCGCTATAGGAAAAGACAGGACGCCAAAGGAACTGCAGCCTAAAATGGGGCAATATCAGTTGTTGGGAAAAAAAACACAGCAGGAAATCAGGGGTTCAAAATTGGTGGAACTTGAAAATGTAGGCCATTTACCACATATCGAAGTGTATGATAAGTTCTGGAATGCGCTTTATGGTTTTATCAGATAACTCAAAAAAATTCGGCTGCAAATTATTGACAGCCGATTTTTATTTAAATTCATTTAAATCAGGAAATGAGTTCCATAATCCGTAAAGCTACTTTCAGAGCTTCTGTTCCGTCTTCAATAGGAACTTCAACATTTTTATTTTCAATAATGGAATCCGCAAAAGAATTCAGTTCATCAAGAATTGCGTTATTCGGCTGAATATCCGGATATTCAAATAAAATCTGATTTTTTTCACCCTCTGCATTTTCAATAATCATATCAAAAGGTGTCGGATGTTCCGGTGCATCTTTCATTCGGATAACTTCAGCTTTTTTCTCAAGAAAATCTACGGAAATATAAGCATCTTTCTGGAAAAAGCGGCTCTTTCTCATGGCCTTCATGGAAATCCTGGAAGTAGTAAGGTTAGCGACGCAGCCATTTTCAAATTCAATTCTGGCATTGGCAATATCCGGAGTTTTACTCACGACACAAACACCGCTTGCGTGGATGTTTTTTACCTTAGATTTTACGATGCTTAGCAGGATATCAAGATCGTGTATCATTAAATCCAGAACTACCGAAACATCCGTTCCGCGCGGATTAAATTCCGCAAGTCTGTGGATTTCAATGAACATCGGGTTTCTAATATACTCTTTTGTTGCAATGAAAGCAGGATTATATCTCTCAACGTGGCCCACCTGCGCTTTGATTCCTTTTTCCCGGCATTGTTTTAAAAGCTCTTCTGCCTGCTCAAGGGTTTGGGTAACGGGTTTTTCTATAAAAAAATGAAGGCCTTTTTCAATTGCCTGTAAAGCATAATCATAATGATAAATGGTTGGTGTCACAATATCCAGCATATCGATTTTATCCAGCAATTCAGCAAAATTTTCAAAATAAGGATATCCGAATTCCGCTTCCAGTTTTTTTCCATTTTCAACATCTTTATCATGAAAACCTACAAATTCATATTTATCCGATTGATTCAGAAGCTTTAAATGAATCTTTCCTAAATGTCCGGCACCTACCAAACCTGCTTTTAACATATGTTTATTAAATTTTTGTAAATATAAGAATTTTAAAGAACGGTAGGCGGATGATCATTTTTAGGTTGATAAATACTGAATGTTTTTTTACTTTTGTAAAAAAATTATCCCTGAAATATAAACTAAATTAAATGGCGCAAGACTCGTTTGTACACAAAGGTAAAAGAAAGATTTTGGTGGATTATCTCAGGAACAGGATCGGAATATCGGATGAAAAGGTACTTTCAGCAATGAATGAGGTTCCAAGGCACCTCTTTATAGAAAGTATTTTTGAAGATTTTGCCTATGAAGACAGAGCTTTCCCTATTCTTGCCCATCAGACGATTTCTCATCCTTCTACTGTGGCGGAACAGTCCGAACTTTTACAGGTAAAAGAAGGTGAGAAAGTACTGGAAATCGGCACGGGTTGTGGTTATCAGACGGCAGTTTTACTGGCCATGAAAGCCTTGGTGTTCACCGTTGAAAGGCAAAAAGATCTTTTTGATTTTTCCAAAAAGAAATTCCGAGAAATGGGTCTTTATCCGAAATTTCAGAGTTTTGGTGACGGTTTTGCAGGGCTTCCTACTTTTGCACCTTTTGACAAAATTATTGTGACCTGTGGGGCTTCCGTTTTACCTACGGAATTGCTGAAGCAGCTTAAAGTCGGCGGTAAAATGGTGATTCCTTTAGGTCCCACAGATGAACAGGTTTTATACAGGTTTACTAAAATTTCACCAACCGAATTTGAAAAAGAAGAATTCGGGGCTTACAAATTTGTTCCGATGCTCGGCAATACGAATTTATAGTTTTGCAATAAAATTTGGCGTTAAAATAGTGTGTCTCATTTATCAATTTTAATGGGACTTTTCTTTGGTGGTTTGTTTTTTGATGAAATATCAGCATCTAAAAAAAATCAATACATTACAATGAAGGTATTTATCAATAAACAAATTCCGGAAATAGGGATTCATATGTTAAAGGATGCGGGTTTTGAAATTTTTATTCCTGACCACGATAATCTATCAAGAGAAGAATGGATAGGGTATTGCCAGAGTCACGATATGATTTTAAGTGTTGGAACTGAATTCAAATTTGACAAAGACTTTTTCAATGAATGTCCGGATTTAAAAGCAATTGCTTTATATTCAGTAGGTTTCGATCATGTTGATATTCAGGAAGCAGACCGCAGAAAAATTCCGGTAGGAAATACACCTGATGTCTTAAGTAAAGCGACTTCGGATATTGCATTTCTTCTCATGCAATCGGTGGCAAGAAGGGCAAGTTACAATTATGAAAAGGTAAAATCAGGAAACTGGGGAGATTTTGATCCGCTTCATGCACTTGGTCAGGAGCTCTACGGAAAGACACTGGGAATTTTCGGATTGGGAAGAATCGGTTATGAAATGGCTAAAAAATCAAAGGCGGCTTTTGATATGGGCATTATATATCACAATCGTCACAGAAATGAAGAAGCTGAAATTGAACTGGATGCAAAATATGTTTCCTTCGAAGAACTCATCTCACAGTCGGATGTACTGAGTATTCATGCGAATTTTAAACCCGAACAGACGGAACTTTTCAATGCATCGGTTTTTGAGAAAATGAAAGAGAATGCCATTTTTATCAATACCGCAAGAGGAGGATTTCACAATCAAAAAGACCTCTATGCAGCGCTTACAGAACATAAAATTTGGGGAGCCGGACTTGATGTAACCAATCCGGAGCCTATATACAAAGATGATCCGATTTTGGAACTTTCAAATGTTTGTGTTCTCCCGCATATCGGTTCGGCAACAGTTGAAGCAAGAAACGGAATGGCAAAAATAGCGGCAGAAAATCTCATTGCCGTTTCAAAAGGTGAAAAAATGCCTGCTGCGGCCAATCCTGAAATTTATTCAGAAAGATAGAAAAGCTAATTAAATTATTAGTAAATTTAATATGCAAATATTAATATTTAATTGCTAAATCAAACCACCTGTTTTTAGACTTGGAATTATTTTTGTTTATGTTGTAATAACACTAAATATATAATATTATGATACCCGAAAACAGCGAACAGGAACAGGAAAGAAGATTGGAACAGAGAGATTACCAACCTAATGAAGATATATTTAATCAGGAAGAACATATCCCCTTAGATGGTGATGGAAAACCAGTGTTTAATGAAAGTTCCGACGATGATAAATTAGACAAAGGACTTGACATTCCCGGAGCTGATGATCAGGCCGGAACCGATGATATCGGGGAGGATGAAGAAAACAGCTACTGGGGATATAGTGATAATGAAGATGATCACGAAGAACAAAACGACGACTTGATACGTTAACCTTGCCTTAACCGGTAAGGTTTTTTTATTTCCTGAATGTAAGAAATAATTAAATTTTTTAATTCAAAACTAATGCTGAAAGAAAATTATATAAATGTTATACATATTAATTTAGTATAAATATTTATAACTAAAGAAAATGTAACAGTTTTAATTATTAAATTTATCATTAAACAGTGATTAATTATAATTAAATTATGCTGAAATATTTACAAATTTTGTTCGTTTCTATAAGCGTATTTACATTTTCACAGGTTCCCGTGAATGTGAAGGTAAAAGATAACGCCGGAAATGAAAGTTTTAATGTTACCTGTAATAATAATCTGGACCCAAACGGATGTATTGCCTTAAGTGTTGAATATCCCGTACTCAGGCAGACAGCAAGTTATCAGGTCAGCCAGGAGCCATACAGTCCTGCGATTCCGATGAATCAGGGAACATCACTTAATGCAAACTATGATGACCTTTTTGCAGTAAAACTGGATCTGCCTTTTAAATTTTGCTTCTACAATCAATATTTTCAATCGCTGGTAGTAGGATCCAACGGAATGGTGACATTTGACCTCGCTCAGCTTGGAAATATCAATTATCCAAATGTACAGTGGGCAAACCCAAGCCCAAATCTTCCTAAAAATTCTATTTTCGGGGTGTATCACGATATGGTATTTTCTGCAGGAGATGCATCGGAAATTTATTATTCTACGATCGGTACCGCACCTTACAGAAAATTTGTCATTAATTTTTTTGAGGGCCGCGTGTCCGGATGTACCGACAGATCTTCCTCACAAATTGTTTTGCACGAAACAACCAATATCATCGAAGTTTTTGTTGAAAAAAAGCCTACTCCTTGTCCTACAAGAAAATTCGAAAACGCTTTGATCGGCGTTCTCAACAGCGACGGAACACAAGGCGCATCTCCTGCAAACCGGAATACCGGCGTATGGCAGGCTCTCCAGGAAGGATGGAAATTCAGTCCGCTGGGAAATGTCATAGAACCTGAGGTTACATGGACAAATTCTGCAGGACAGAGTGTCGGTACAGGAGTTCAGACAACTGTTTGTCCTACTCAAAATGATACCTTTACAGCCAACGTAAAATTTAATATCTGCGGAAACAGTGATCTTATATTAACGGATGATTTTCCGGTAACGTTTGATCCTACTTATCCTATTGCAAAAAACTATACTCAGAATTTTTGTGGAAATACTTCTGTAAATCTTACGTTAAGCAGTTTTCAGGGGAATCTTACAACGCAGAATCCTGCAGGTTTTCAGTTTAGCTTTCATACCAGCCAGCAGGATGCGCAAAACAACGTGAATCCCCTGCCAAATAATTATACGCTTACAGCCAATACCGTTTTATATGTCAGAATTCAGAATCCGGCTGCGCCTTCCTGTTTCAGGATCGCGGTACTTACTTTAAATCTTATTTCTAAAAGTTTACTTAAAAATACGATTGAAATCTGTGATACCAATAATGATGGAATAGAGTCCAACTATGATGTTGCCTCATTTAATACAGAACTTTTTCCTCCCGGAACCACCGGAATTTCTTACTATTTGTCACAATCAGATGCCCAGAATAATACCAATGCCCTTGTTGCAGTAAATATTACAGCTGCTACAAATCTCTGGATAAGGCTGCAGGAGGGTAATTGCACGTATATTTTAGGACCTGTAAATTTTCAGCTCAGCCCGGGAGTAAACTTAAATAACCCTGTAAATTTTACCTATACAGTCTGTGATATCAATGCAGATAATCAGGAACCATTCAATTATTCAACGGTTATTGGTCCGCTTATTACCACCCAAACCGGCGTTGTATTTGAAGCATATAATACCTATAATGAAGCATTTACCGGAACCGGAACGGTTTTAAATACTATTAAAAGCGGGATTTATACTATTTTCATAAGGGTGGAAATTCCAAACGGATGTTTTGCAGTGGCCACCGTAAATATGAATGTAACTTTTACTAAAATTGTTGCTAATGAAAAGAAAATCTACATTTGTTTTAACGGTACGGATGATATTGCAGTAGATCTCAATACACTTTCTGCTGGAATGCTGGTCTCTCCAACTTCGGTTCCCGTGACGGAATTTTATACCACAGCAGCAAATGCCAATGCCGGAATTAGTCCTATCAGTCCCAACCAGACGATTACGACAGACGGAAACCTCGTAACACAGACTTATTTTGTTCGTTTCGAAAATTCTGATGATTGTTATACGGTGCGGCCGTTGGTGGTAAATCTTGTACATCCGGTAATTGTACAGTCTGCATTTACGGTGTGTGATTTCAATAATGATAATTCGGAAAATGTACAGCTTTCCCAGTTTTCTCCGGCAATTATAGGAAATCAGAATGCAACAACTATTTTTTATCAGACTTCTGCAAATGCCATAGCAGGAACAAATCCGATTACAAATATTACCCTGAGCGGAACCCAGCAGATTTTTGTAAAAATAACATCCTATAATTGTGAACAGATTTATCCGGTAAATCTAAGTCTGACTTCAACACCTACGGTAAACCCTGAAGTTACTTTAACACTTAATACGATTTGCGATAATAACAATGACGGCAGCGAAAACTACAATCTTACCCAGGCCCAGGCCCAGATTTATTCAGGGTCAAATGTAAGTTTTACGTATTACCTGAATTATAACCCTGCTACCAATGTATTCTCCAATCAGATTGCAAATCCTGCGCAGTTTCCTGTTTCTGCAGGAAATGCAACAGTGTATGTAAAAGTAAAATTCAATAACAGTGAATGTTTTTCTGTATCAAAACTCAATATTCAGATCACTTTTTTACCGCCGGTTGTTTTGAATCCTGCCATTCTGGAAAAATGTGACGAAGAATTTAATCTGAATGAAACCTTCCAGCTCAGTGATGCGGTTCCTCAGTTATTTATCGCATCACAGAATACCTATCCGTTATCATCAATAACAATTACTTATTACAATACAGCAGCTCAGGCTAATGCAGGAAATTCAGCCAATCAGATCGGGCCGGCGGTTATAACAACTGTTTCTTCCGTTCAGGTGTGGGCAAGATTTCAGTCGCAGACTACCGGATGTTATTCAGTAGCTCCTATTCAGCTTAAAACCTATTTTCCGCCTAAAGCCATTAATTCAACGATAACAGTCTGTGATGAAAATTTGGATGGAAACTATGAAGTAAATCTGCTGAATTTTACGAATCTCATGGTTGATATTCCAAATCCTGCCAATTCATTCTCTTTTTATCTTACCCAGCAGGATGCGGAGAACGGAACGAATGCGATTGCCAATCCCGGAAATTTTACAGCGAATCCTTTTCCTGCTCAGCTGTGGGTAAAAGTTCAGAATATTCCTGGCTGTGACGATATTGCATCTGTTAATTTCAATTTTGGAAACAAACTTGTTTTACAGAATCCCGGACCTTTCCAGATTGCGGTCTGCGACATAGGAAATAACGGAACGGAAAGCATTGATCTCACCCAATTCCAGAACCAGATCTATACAGGAGCGAATGTTACTTTCACGTATTATCCTTCTCTGGCTGATCTTAATAATGGGACGAATGCGATTACATCACCTTCAGCCTTTAATTACATTCAGAGTGCAGGTTCCAACATCATATATGTAAAAGTAAGTGTTCCAGGCTCTTGTCCGAATGTTGTACAGATCAATCTTTCATTGAAGCCGACTCCGGTGTTCGATATTCCTACTCTTTATTTCTGTCCGGAAGGTTCTTTGGATTATACAGTACATATTGAAGGATATACCATCACCAGCTATGTGTGGACCAATCCGGCAGGACAGATTATCTCTACAACAGATACGATAACCGGGATTACTGTATTAGGAAACTATACGCTTACTGTTACAGCCCAAAATGGATGTACTTTCACCGATACATTTGAAGTCAAGCATTTTGATGTTCCCGTAATAGAAAAACTGGAGTTCAACGGAAATACGGCAGTTGTTTATGCCACAGGTCTGCAGACAATCCTTTATTCTATCGACGGAGTAACATGGCAGGCCGGAAATACGTTTTATAATTTACCGACGGGAATTACTACTTTCTATGTAAAATACGTAAACAGTGATTGTATTGTAAAACAGCAGGGCGTTGTTCTGGATATTAAAAATGCCATTACCCCGAACGGAGACGGTATCAATGATCAGTGGATTGTTAAAGACCTTCAGGTATTCGGAAACAGGATGTCAACGGTTAAAATTTACGACCGGTACCAGTATCAGGTTTTCGAACAGAGTTCAAACACGCAGTTTTTCTGGGACGGAACCATTAAGGGACGTGCAATCCCTACTTCCAGTTATTGGTACGTCATTACCCTTCCGGACGGCAGAACCTTCACCGGTTGGATCCTTGTAAAGAATAATAATTAAACCTTAATTAAATAATTGAAACCTCATTGAATACTCAGTGAGGTTTTTTTATTTTTGAAAAACCCTCCTCATGCCCTCAAAAAATTTCCCTATGTGGAATTATTTTAACGAACAAAATTCCCCTCCCTTGGAAATCGAGGAACGAGATTCGCCGATTCCGATTTATAAATAAAAATGAAAGAGGCATTGGTAGATTCGACCAACGGGAGAAGACGGGGTGGTTAAAAGAACAACAACAAATAATAAATAGCACAGCATAAAACCACCCTGTCAAAAATTCTTTGAATTTTCGCTACCCTCCACAAGAAGGGAATTTCAGGAGTGCCAAATTTCAAACATTAGTTGCAGGAATTTTTGAATTTGAATATCTTTAAAACTTTGAATTTTCAACCAATTGTAAACGTTAAACATAGAACTTTAAACTGTAATATGACTTTCCAGGAACACATACAGCAAGGCATCCCAAGCCAACTGCCACAGCCGAAACCTTACGAAACCAATATCAACCATGCTCCGAAACGGAAAGAAATTTTAGGGGAAGAAGAAAAAAAGCTTGCCCTGAAGAATGCTTTGCGATACTTCGAGCCTCAGTTTCATGCAGAATTATTGCCTGAATTCAGGGAAGAGCTCGAAAAATACGGAAGAATCTATATGTATAGGTTCCGTCCGGATTATGAGATGAAGGCAAGGCCAATTTCAGAATATCCCGGTAAATCGGAACAGGCAAAAGCAATCATGCTGATGATTCAGAACAACCTGGATTATGCAGTGGCGCAGCATCCGCACGAGCTGATTACCTATGGTGGAAACGGAGCGGTTTTCTCAAACTGGGCGCAGTATCTTTTAACGATGAAATACCTGTCCGAAATGACGGATGAGCAGACTCTGGTCATGTATTCCGGGCATCCGATGGGATTGTTTCCTTCGCATAAAGATGCACCGAGAGTGGTCGTAACCAACGGAATGATGATCCCGAATTATTCCAAACCGGACGATTGGGAAAAGTTTAATGCATTAGGCGTTACGCAGTACGGACAGATGACAGCGGGAAGTTATATGTACATCGGGCCGCAGGGAATTGTTCACGGAACAACGATCACGGTACTGAATGCATTCAGAAAAATTAATAAACAACCAAAAGGCGGACTGTTCGTAACCTCAGGATTGGGCGGAATGAGCGGTGCACAGCCGAAAGCAGGAAATATCGCAGGCTGTGTTACAGTGTGTGCGGAAGTAAATCCGAAGATCACCAAAATCCGCCACGATCAGAAATGGGTAAACGAAATTCATGAAAACCTGGATGAACTCGTTTTCAGAGTAAGAAAAGCGCAGGAAAACAAAGAAACCGTTTCCCTGGCTTACCTGGGAAATATTGTTGAGGTTTGGGAAAAATTTGATCAGGAAAATATAAGAATTGATATCGGTTCAGACCAGACATCGCTTCACAATCCATGGGCGGGAGGCTATTACCCTGCGGGGCAGAGCTTTGAAGAATCCAATAAAATGATGGCTGAAAATCCCGAATTATTCAAAGAAAAAGTACAGGAAACGTTAAGACGACACGCAGAAGCGATCAACAAACATACCGCCAAAGGAACCTATTTCTTCGACTATGGAAATGCTTTCTTACTGGAAGCTTCCAGAGCAGGAGCCGATGTAATGGCAGAAAATCCTACACTCGGAAGAGAATTTAAATTCCCTTCTTATGTTCAGGATATTATGGGACCGATGTGTTTCGATTACGGTTTCGGGCCGTTCCGTTGGGTTTGTACCAGCGGAAAACCGGAAGATCTTCAGAAAACGGATGATATTGCCTGCGCCGTTTTAGAGGAAATCCAGCAGAATTCTCCGGAGGAAATCCAGCAGCAGATGAAAGATAATATCCAGTGGATCAAAGGGGCACAGGAAAACAAACTGGTCGTGGGATCACAGGCAAGGATTCTGTATGCCGATGCGGAAGGAAGAATGAAGATTGCGGAAGCATTCAACAAAGCTATTCGCAATGGGGAGATCGGACCGGTAGTGTTGGGAAGAGATCACCATGATGTTTCGGGAACGGATTCACCGTATCGGGAGACTTCCAATATTTATGACGGATCAAGATTTACCGCAGATATGGCGATTCACAATGTGATCGGCGACAGTTTCCGCGGGGCAACCTGGGTTTCTATTCACAATGGAGGCGGAGTAGGATGGGGCGAAGTGATCAACGGAGGTTTCGGCATGCTGTTGGACGGAAGCGATGATGCCGACCGAAGATTAAAATCCATGTTGTTCTGGGATGTTAATAACGGAATTTCCCGCAGAAGCTGGGCCCGAAATGAAGGGGCCGTTTTCGCGATCAAAAGAGCGATGGAAGCAGAACCGAAACTCAAAATAACGCTTCCTAATTTTGTGGATGAAAGTTTATTCTAACGTCATTGCGAGGAGGAATAACGAAGCAATCTGTTGAATGGTTGAAAATTATTTGAACGGATTGCTTTGCTTTGCTCGCAATCACGGACAATAATAAAACCTGCTGTAAGGCAGGTTTTTATCTATAATAAGAAAGTCGTCCCATCAAGTAGCTTTGCAAAAGCGTATCGAGAAGTTAAAGCTAAAAGTCTTCAATCAGTGGTTCTCGATACATTTTTCTGCGCTGCGAAAAACACTCGAACTGCCGGAAGCCGTTACTTCTTTGCAGAGACAGTCGTCACTTCGAGTAGCTTTTGGAAAAAGCGTATCGAGAAGTTGGGTAACAGGCTCTTGATACATCCGACTGCAACAGGATAATTGATACTGGAATATAAAAAAAACCTGCTCAAAAGCAGGTTTTTCGTTTTTAATCTATCGTTCTATTTGGGTCCGTTAAACGTTATTCCCAAAGAAAAAACAGGCTTGGTCAGTTGCGTTCCGTTGATAAAACTCCCGTTTCCCATTACAAACTGATAACCGATCCTAGACGTAACATAGATCCCGACCTTTTCTTTGGTGATATTTCCCAGTTTGTAAGAAAGATCCAGTCCCGGCTGTATATTATAAAACAAATCCCGGCTTAATCTTCGTGGTACTTCATATTCATTCACAAACCATACTCCCTTGATTTGATTGTAAGACATTTCCGTATATGTTTCATCAGGATTTACCAGGCTTAGAAAATAGATCCCCGTAGAAATATAAACGCTTAAAGAGAAATTTTCTTTTTTGATCAGATCATTTTGGGCAAGGACGTTGAAGGTAGTATGATAAGATCTGGTTCTGTTCGCCTGATATCCAAAATCTTCCGAATGATTCTGTTGGGTATACGCCAGTTCGCCACCCAGCGAAATACGGTCATTCACATATATTCTTCCATTCATTTGAAAAGCTGGCAGGTATTTTTTGAAGGCAGGTTGTAATTCTAATCCTGCAAAAAAGGCAATATGATCTTTTTGCGCAAAGAACAGATTACAGGTTGATAGAAATCCCAAAATATAAATCACTTTTTTCATACGCATATAATTTACTGTTACATAGGCTAGACCGTAATATTATTAAAGGTTGCACATCTTTAAAAATGGTACGTTCTATATACAAGACGAAAAAAGGATTGAATGGTTGCCTGATCACAAACGATTCTTAAAAATCAGATTTAGGTAATATAGGGTTTTAGGATAAAAATCTTTTTAGATGGTAAAAATCCCGTCACTTCGAGTAGCTTTGCAAAAGCATATCGAGAAGTCGGTGATACGTTCTCGATACATTTTCTCCGCTACGCTTCGAAAAACACTCGAACTGACGGAAGCCGTTATTTCTTTGCAGGGAAAGTCGTCACTTCGAGTAGCTTTGCAAAAGCGTATCGGGAAGTCGGTGATACGTTGTCGATACATTTTCTGCGCTGCGCTGCGAAAACACTCGAACTGACGGAAGCCGTTATTTCTTTGCAGGGAAAGTCGTCACTTCGAGTAGCTTTGCAAAAGCGTATCGAGAGGTTGGTGAAGTTCTCAATACATAGAATTACATCATAAACCCAAACTGACGGAAACGTAAATTGAAGCAGCGGTATTTATTACATGAAAATATATACAATTAACAGAACAAAAACTTCGTATCAGCTGTTTGATGACCATCAAGTTCTTGTTGGTGAAGTTCTTTTCGATTACCTGATAAGAAAGAATATACGGGTAAAAATAAACCACCAGCTTTATCAAATGAAGTACTCCGGTTTGTTTGGAAATCGGGTGAAATTCCTTGATGATAGCGGGAAGGTAATGATCGATCATTCAAAAAACAGGATGTTCTATTACGGTGATTCACATACTGAAATTTATGACTTTAAAACAGAAGGGTGGTGGCATACTTCTACCCATTTGCTAAATCATCGGGATGACAGGCTGCTGATGTCTGTGAAATACAAAAATCTGTTTTTTACCCGGAAATATCACATGGAGATTGCAGACCCTGACTTCAGGCATGTATTAGTGATGCTCGCCTTTTTATATTACAATATAGAAATTATAGAAAATTAATGTTAAATAAGCGTTCCGTCACTTCGAGTAGATTTTGAAGAAATCATATCGAGAAGCTACTGCTAAAAGTCTTTTCAATCACTGGTTCTCGATACGTTTTTCTCCGCTACGCTTCGAAAAACACTCGAACTGACGGAGCGACTTCCGTATAGTGACCCCGCTTTGTCAAAGTTCCGATCTTTGACAAAGTTTAAAAATAAGAAAATCTGCTGTTGGCAGGTTTTTGTTTTATTTCTCCCACAATTTCCTAATCAGCTTTAGCAGTACCGGTACTTCGTTTCCGGAGGCTTTATCATCTTCTGTAATGGATTCTGTTGGGATGTTACTTTCTCTGTCCTGTTGTATCATTTCCAATTCAAACATTTCATCTTCATCTGGCAGCTGCTTTACTGCTGAACCTCCTTTGTGTGGAAATTGAATATAACCCTCCGGCGGTTGGGGCAATCTTTCCCAGCATTGGGTTGAACATACATTTGCTAATAACGGCAATACATCGGTTCCTACTGTTAGTGAAATCCATACCTGATTGGTTTCTTCATAGCTCATCGCTTTGCTACAAATGCTGCATTGTACGGTATCACCCAAATAACGTATAGGATTATTACTGAGATCCGGAAAATCCATTCTGTTTTTGTAATTGCCGTACAAGGCTCTTGTACTGACTCTGCTGTCTTTTAGGTTTTTGCAGCGGGTGATTTCATAAGGAAACCAATGTAAGTGGTACGAGGTATAAGGGTCGAAATATTCCAGAGATTCCATTTGCCCGATTTCCGGCGGAATACGTTTTAAATTACTTCCATACAGCCAGACCTTTTTTACTTTTTTCAGTTTTGAAATAGTTTCAGGAAGGGTAAAAATTTGAGAGAACAATTCCTGTCCAAGTTCCTCTAATGGCGAAAACTCTTCTCTTTCTTCTTGGGCAACTTTATCAACATATTCGCAAAGTTTTTCCCAGGCGACAGAATGGATGTCCTGAACATTATTTTCAATTTTTTGTATTCTGTTAGCCATGTTGCTTATCCTTCAAGATTATTGTTCAAATATAAAAATTTCAGAGTGTTATTAATGGAAAAACCTGCCAAAAGCAGGTTTTTCTTATTAGTGTGGATTATATCAAAATTTTGAACATAAATAGTTTAATAGACTTTCTCCAATGGATTCGGGAACAACATCTGTATTGTTTTCAAGTCCTTCGCCTGATTTTATCAAATTTCCATCTAAGTATTCAGCATAGGTTACTAAAGCCATAGTTTTTTCGGAACAGTTGAATTTCCATTTTTGCATGGAAATAGTTCCATTTTTTTTAACTGTGCCTTTTTTTGTTTTTACAAATTTATCGACATGTACAATTTTCAACCAAGTAGAAATATATTCAGAATAATCTTTTTTATAATAATCTTTCACATAATATTCACTCTTTGTATTATCTGTTCCAACGTATTCCCATTCCGTCTGAGCAAATGAAAATACAGGAAGAAAAAGAAAAATTGATATTAGTTTTTTCATAGTATAATATTTGGTTTTGTATGCTCACGGATTACAAATCCGCGAGATCGGGTGATTCTTTACTTAAAGCTTTTCTCCAACAATTTTTTATCGTTCTCACTTAGTTTTTCATATTCTTCAACAGTAATCCCTAATCTTTTCAGATTTCGATTAATATAAGCATTAGTTTCATTAATCAATCTTTGAGCATCATTAATCAGTACCTGATATTGAAGATCAATCAATTTACTTAACAAGAGAGCTTCAGCAATCTTATAATGACTTATAAAATTTTCCTTTTTTTCAAAACCGTAACTAAGAGTGTTGGTGATCTTTTTATTGCTTTCGACATTAAATGCATCGTAATATTCTGTAAGAGGTTTCATAAGAATTCTCTGCATTGTTTTATTATTGAAATTTTCTAATTGTAAAACGCTTTCTATCGTTGATTTTAAAACCTTTCTGGCTTTCTGTAAGTATATAATTTTATTGTCGTGAATATTGTACTTTTCCAATTCTATTGTTAAAGAATCGGCTTTTGCAATTCGCTTATTTAAAATTTCATCAACATTTTGTCCAAATGAAATTTCAAATAGAAAAAGGAACAAGATAAGATAAAGCTTTTTCAATTTTTTTTATTAATAATGTATTGTTTGCTTATATGAGGGATTGAGGAAATTCGGATTCCAGTGTTTCTCTTTCAACAACTTCAATATTTTCCTTATTCTTTATGGCTAACGTTTCTTTATATTCCATTGCCTCAGGCTCGGAAGTAAACTCGGCAGAGAAACCAAGCTCTTTTATTTTCCTCTCAATTTCTTCAAGAGTTACATTGAAAAATTCTTTTCTGAAATTAAACAAGTTTAAGGCTTTTTCTGAAAATGCTTTATGCAACTCATATTCTAAAGTTCTTGCTTCATCACTATAAATTAATGCATGGACATCAAACCTGAATGGAACTGAGGCATCTCCTAATTCCTTAATTCTATCCATAGGCTCTAACCTTCGGGTCATTCCAATTTTAAACACATTTTCTCCGAACGAACCAATATTTGAAATGACATAAACGTGACCTCTTTTCGTTTGTTGAGCCATTGATAAAGCTCTTTCTTTCTTGAGTTGAGCTTCCTCCAATTCTTTTTCTAATTCCGATATTTTATTTTGTAATTCTTCCGGATTACCGTTTTTGTCAGCAAAATCTTTCTTCACCTTTTCAAGGACTTTCAGATAATAGGCCTCTTCTTTCTCAGCTTCTCTTTGAGCTTTTTCAAATTCTTTTTTGGCTTTTTCTTCCTCTCGCAATTCTTCTTGCAAAGCTCTGAGTTCTTCTTTTTCCTGCTGCTTTTTTGCTCTGTACTCATATTCAAGAATAAGCTCTTGCATTTTGAGTTTAAAATACTTTTGAGTAATTTCTACTGTCTGGCTTTCACCAAGTTTATTTAAAGTTTCAAAAGATTTATTCAACCTCTCTTTGATCTGATTTACATTATTCCATTTTACTTTAGCAATAAGAGAATCCGCTTCACCGTTAAAAGCTCGTAAGATCAGCTTTATGAATCTATTTGTTGATGCTTTTCCTTTTGAAAGACTTCCGTCAACTGTCCAGTTTGTTCTACATATTGCGGCTGTTCCGTCTTTGATCATTGCTTTTTGGAGCTCAATAATTTTATTCTGTTCGATCCTGTAATCATCTGATTTTTCAAAATCATATATAGGCTCATAAACACCGAATTCAGATAGTTCTAAATTATTTTCAAATATTGAAATATCATTTTTCAGTTTTTTGTAGACCGTAATTGCATCTATATATTGTTGATTTAATTTTATAAGTTTAGTCTGTTCCTGTGCGATTTCTGATATGATGGATTTTTTTTCTTTTTCCAGATCTATTATTGGAGAATACTTTTCCAGATCTTTTTCTTTTTGAGTTCTAGATTGATTACAAGCATCCAAATCAGATTTTAATTCTTGTATTTCATTTAATTCTTTGTTTTTTAAAAAGTCAAAAAATCCCATAGTTTAGTTTTTTTAATTTCTTTAAATATCATGTTCAAATGTAATAAGAACAGATAATATCCCGTTACGGTTTCCCGTAGCAGCATAATTTCTTGTTTATTTATCAAACAAATAGCCGTTAAAAATAAAAAACCACTATCACATTCCATTCCGTATTTCTACGTAATTTAGAAACAACCCTGAAACAAATCTCCGTACACCTCCGGAAGTCTCCAACAGTCTGCGGGACTCTTCCGCACATCTCCGGAGGTCTCCTGCAAGTTGCGGGAAACCTTCGGAGGACTTCTTTGGTCTTGCGCAAAGTGCGGGGAACTTCCGGAGAGCTCCGGAGGTTTCCAACAAGTTGTTTGTAACCTAACAACTTTTTTATATATTTGGAACAGTGATCTAAAAATTTACACAAATGAAAATTGCTCTTACTAAATTGAGTACCAAAGATCTGGCTACTCTTGCCCAACGAATTATTTCGAATGCCCAATCGGAAAAATACCCTGTTATTTCCAACCATCCTCTTGTATCAGCGATACAGACTTCGTATGCAGCGTACGATGAGGTGTATACCAAGCAGATCTACAGCGGAAAAGGAACAGATGTTGCTACCGCCGATTATGAACGCGACGTTGCTTACAAAAACCTCAAAGCGTTTCTGAACGGTTACCGTAAGCTTTCCACGGCGGTTAATTATCAGCTGGCCGAAGATCTGTACCAGGTATTCAAGCAGTTCGGACTGGATCTTGACCGGCTGAGTTATTCATCCCAGACTGCCCAGATGAAAAAGCTGATTGAGGAACTGGAACGTCCTGAAAACAAACAGAAAGTCACCGCACTTTCCCTGGATGCAGCATTAAACGAGATGAAAACCAAGCATGACGCTTTTGAACTGATCTTTGCCGATCAGGCGGAAGCGAATGCAGATCTCCGGCAGATGTCCAGCGCATCGGCCATCCGGAAGGATCTTGAGAAAAACCTCAAATCGTATTTCAATTTGCTCACGGGCATGAAGGAAGTGTCGGGATGGGAGCTTTTCTACAGCGATGTGAATGAACTGGTAAAAGCGGCCAAAAATTCTTCATCCGGAAAAGACAAAGAAAACGATCAGCCTAAAAACGAATAATGGAATTAACTCAGCACCCCGCTGAGTTTTTTTATGATTTGTACGGAAGAATTATGGGAATAAATGTTACCATTTCCAACCTTTTTAATGGATACTGCATCTTTATAAAAAAAGATCTGCTATGAAATTAACGATACCGACACCATGTCATGAAAACTGGGATCAGATGGCTCCCGCTGAACAGGGAAGATTCTGCTCTGTTTGTGTAAAAACCGTAAAAGATTTTACCGCCGTTCCGGATGAAGAAATGGTTGATGCCTTTTCGCAAAATTCTGAAGATACCTGCGGCCGTTTTACAACGTCACAGCTCAACCGCGACCTGCAGTTTTCGCTAGTCAATACCCTTTTTGCAAAATTTGCGGTAGGCTTTATCCTGACTGCAGGAGGATTTACGGCTGTTAAAGCCCAGCAATGCGAGCCTAAACGCGACAGCCTGAACGAGGGCAGCATAAATGGGAAAGTTGTAGCTCCTGTAGAGGAGGATTCTTTTGAATCCAGAAGTATTGTTGTCGGAGGAATTCATTCCGAAAGCATCAGAACTAATCTTCCGCTGTATGTGGTTGACGGGAAAAGAATGAACGAAAAGAAATTCAGAAATATTGATCCGAAGATGATTGAGAACATCCGGGTCGTGAGAGGAGAAGAAGCAATTGCGGCTTATGGCAGGAAAGCGAAGAACGGAGCTATTGTTGTGACCACGAAGGTAAAACAATGATTTTAAAACAATAAAATAATTGTTTTTGTTGGTTGTTGTCATTCTGAACAGAGCGGAGCGGCGTGAAGAATCTTTTTAACCGCAGATTTCTCGGATTTGCACGGATGATTGAGTGTTTATCGCTGTGGTGAGATTCTTCCTTCGTCAGAATGACATTTATTTCAAATAGAGCAAATCTATTAATTCGCTCTTTTTAAAATCAATTTTTAGGTCTACCTTTATTCTATTCAAATAATATCACTAAATAATAATACAATAAAAAAGATCTATGGAATCATCAAGCACTCCTTCATTTCACGAAATATTCAAATCCTACAACGAAATTCCGGAAGAATATAAAGTTCCCGAAATCCATCAGCGCGAATATCTCCTGAATGGAGAACTGGTGGTGTGGAGCGGAGATGTACAGGAAATCTATTCGCCGGTCTGCATTCCTACGGAAAACGGACTGCAGCGAAAGCTGTTGGGAAGCGTTCCCAATATCGGACCGAAAGAAGCAATGGAAGTGCTGGATGCCTGCGTAAAAGCCTACGATAACGGGCTGGGAGAGTGGCCAACGATGTCTGTGGAAGGGAGAATTAAATGTATGCAAAAGTTTGTATACCTTATGATCAGGGAGCGCGACGTGATCATAAGGCTGCTGATGTGGGAAATCGGAAAGACATTGGCCGATTCTACAAAAGAATTTGACAGAACGGTAGATTATATCAACCAGACTATTGATGCGCTGAAAGATCTTGACCGCGAGTCGTCCCGTTTCCAGCAGGAAGAAGGTACAATTGCACAGATCAGAAGAGCTCCTCTTGGCGTAGTATTAAGCATGGGACCGTTCAATTATCCTTTAAATGAAATATTTACCACACTTATTCCTGCACTGATTATGGGAAATACGATTTTGTTTAAACTTCCCAAACATGGTGTTCTGGCACATTATCCGCTGTTAAAAGCATTTAAGGAAGCATTTCCTAAAGGAACGGTAAATACGCTTTACGGAAAAGGCGCTGAGATCATCACCCCGATCATGGAAAGCGGAAAGGTAAATGTACTGGCTTTTATCGGTTCCAGTAAAGTGGCCAATGGTCTGAAAAAGCTTCATCCGAAGGTTAATCGTTTACGTGCTATTTTGAGCCTGGATGCGAAAAATGCTGCCATTGTTACTAAAAATGCAAATCTGGATGTTGCGGTAAGCGAATGTATCCTGGGGTCGTTATCTTTTAACGGTCAGCGTTGTACGGCTCTTAAGCTGATCTTTGTACAGAAAGATGTTGCTGAAGAATTTACCCAAAAGCTTACGGCTGCTGTTGCTGCCATGAAACCGGGGCTGCCGTGGGAAAAAGATGTTAAAATAACACCGCTCCCTGAAGTGAATAAACCACCTTATCTGAAAGAATGTATTGAAGATGCAAAGTCGAAAGGAGCAAAAGTTCTCAATGAAAACGGTGGTTTCGGTGAAGAATCTTTCTTTTTTCCGGCCGTTGTTTATCCTGTTAACAGCGATATGAAGCTGTATCATGAAGAACAGTTTGGTCCGGTAATTCCGGTCGTTCCTTTTGAGAGCATTGATGAACCGATCGATTACCAGGTGAATGCGGATCACGGGATGCAGGTAAGCATTTTCAGTGAAGACCCGATGGAAGTATCGAAACTGATTGATCCGTTTGTTAATCTCGTAAGCCGGGTGAATATCAATTGTCAGGCACAGCGTGGTCCGGATGTTTTTCCTTTCACGGGAAGAAAAGACAGTGCTGAAGGTACGCTTTCGGTTTTTGATGCATTGCGTTCATTCTCAATCCGCTCTTTGGTGGCCGCGAAAGTAACGGAATCTAATAAAAACCTTCTGAATACAATTGTACGGGATCATGATTCTAATTTCCTGAGTACGGATTATATTTTTTAGATTGTAAATAAAGGATGGGCTGTTGTCATTCTGAACAGAGTGGAGCGGCGTGAAGAATCTTTTCTATTCATTAAGCTTGTCATGCTGAAACCTTTAGGTTCGACGGAGTCAAAGCATCTCAACACTGATTTATTGTGCATTTTATTAATTGGTTTAAATTCTTACCGGATGACACAAGGAGGGATTTGTTGAAGCAATGAATGCTTGTTTTAATGATATGGTGAATAATTGTGAAGAGCGTTTTAAATCACCCCGTCGTAAATTCTTTGAATTTCCGCCAACCCTCCAAAGGAGGGGAATTGCTGAAAAATTATGTAGTTTATAATATAAAATAAATTCGCAGCACCAAAGGTGCTGCGAATTTTGATTAAATGAAATCAAAACATGTATTGAAGAGAATTGTTATTGTGACGTAAGGAATCTGCTGATAATACCGTTCAGTTCTTCCGCGTGGGTTACATTAAGACCATGCGGCGCTCCTTCTATGATCATGAAATCGTTGTTGATAATTCCCTGAGCAGCCTGTTTTCCTGCAGTGTCAATAGGAACGATATTGTCTGAATCTCCATGTACGATGAGTGTTTTTACCGTTACGTTTTTCAATTCGGGACGGAAATCCGTATTGGCCCAACTTTCTGCACATTTGATCGTCGCGATAGGATTGGCGAATGAAGCAATGGCCCAATCATAGTCTAGCTGTTTTTGGCTGACTGTTTTTGAAAGCAGTCCGACATTGTAAAAATCTTTGTGGAATGATTCCAGGAACGTAATGCGATCTGTTTTTAAAGCATTCATAATCTCATCCAGCTTTTCCTGCGGCACACCATCCGGATTATCATCTTTCTTTTTTACCAGCGGGATGATGGATGAAATTAATGCTACTTTATCGATGTTTTCGGTTCCGTAATTCGTAAGGTAACGCACTACTTCGCCGCCACCCATTGAGAATCCGAAAAGGATCACATTTTTAAGTTCGAGCTGTGTGATAATTTCATGAAGATCTTTTGCCAATCCGTCGTAATCATAGCCATCAAGGCTTGGGGATGATTTCCCAAAACCTTTTCTATCATAAGAAATAACGCGGTATCCTAGATTGAGAAGAACAGGAATCTGCATTTCCCATGATTTTCCGCTCAGCGGCCATCCGTGAATCAAAATAATAGGCTGTCCCGATCCTAAATCTTCATAATAAAGCTGGACGTTTTGATCGTCCTGTTTTGTAATAAAAGGCATATTTATATTTTTTGGTGTACTCAGGAATCACAAATATTAAGCCATAAAAATCAAATAATAACTTTTATTGTCAGTTTTTTATTAATTGGACAGAAATGATCTATTTAGTTGTGAAAAATTCTTTTTTTAAAATAATAATTTTAAATTTTTGCATCATTTGTATAAATTAGTTAAGCTCAGGTTAGTCATTTTTTATCCGGAATTATTAAAAAAAATAGTATTTATTGTAACATTTTTTAAGGGGGATAACTAACCTCACAGAGAGTAAGAAATTATGGCCTCAACAGAACAGGATTTTTTAGATAAAATTGAAAAACATAAAGGAATCATTTTCAAGATTTCTAAAATGTACATGGACGATAAGGACGACCGGGACGATCTTTTTCAGGAAATTACCTATCAAGTCTGGAAGGCATATCCTAATTTTAGAGGACAGAGTGAATTTTCTACCTGGCTGTATCGTATCGCTCTTAATACCGCCATTATTTTTCTTAAGAATGAGAAAAAAAGAAGTTTTATCAGCGGCGGATCTTACACCGAATATAAAATTGCACATGAAGAATTTAATAATGAAAAAGAAGAAAAGCTGAGTGATATGTACAAAGCCATCAATCAGTTGAATTCTATCGACAAAGCCTTTATTTTCTATTATCTCGAAGATTTTTCCGGAAAAGAAATTGCCGAACAGATGGGAATCTCTGAAGGAAATGTGCGGGTAAAGATGAACCGTGCTAAAAACAAACTTAAAGATATTTTAAACTCTAATAAATCACAATAGTAAAATCAAATGTCATGAATATAGATGAATTAAAAAATACATGGAATCAGGACGATTCTTTTGACGGAATACCGGGAATCAGCATGGAGCAGAAGAATAAAATTAATCTTCCTCTTGAAAAAATCCGAAGCAATATGCGCATGGAATTCTGGTCTACGATAGGGATTTTTATTTTTGCGTTCACTGTGATCGCTTTATCTTCCGGCCCTTTTAAGTTTAAATTTTATATTACCATTCTTATTGCTTCGATGGTTTTCGTGACTTTCTTTTTTTTCAGTCAGTTTTTTAAACTGTATAACAATATGAGCAGCCCGATGATGAAGACCTACGACAGCCTGAAAGACCTGCTTCACCAGTTTGATCTCAATAAGCAGTATTATCTTTCTTTCTATCTTTGTTTTGTCCCGTTTTTAGTGTGCGAAATTATTATTGTCCTTGAGTTTATTCCAAGGCCGGTGCCCCTTTCCCATCTGAAAATCGCCGGCATTCTTATCGGCAGTATTCTTATCGTGATGCCTTTGCTGTTTTTTATCGGTAAATGGTGGTTTAGCCGACTATACGGGAAACACATCCGGCAGATTGAATCTCTTGTCAACGAGCTTACCTAGCAGTTTCGGCGGGCTGAAAGCCCGCCGAAACCTTTTATTGTGTATAATAAGCCGGAAATTCTCTTATTATGGCATATATATCCCGCCATTCGAAATAATCCGGACTTGCACTGCTTACATTTTTAAAGCCCCGATCCCTGAACAGTTTTTTCGTTCTGGAAACATGAAAGTACTGGGAAACAACAATAAGGCTATCGAAAGACATCCGCTTTGTTAGGGTTAAAGTATTATCCACACTGGCTCTGGTATTATTTCCGAGATTATCGACGATAATTACGGAATCGGGAACATCATGGGTTTTCAGAAACTCTTTCATTTTATCTCCTTCATAAAAGCCTTCTTTTCCCAGTCCGCCACTTACCAGAATTTGTTTTACACGTCCTGCTTTAAATAATTGCACTCCGGTTCTCAGTCGCATTTCCAGTCATTTGGACAAAGTTCCGTCTTCATTAACCTTATTTCCTAATATAACGGCAAGATCTGCTTTTGTACCATTGTCAGAAAGTCCATCATAAACAATGAAGATTGAATGTCCGAGAAACCATGTAAGTATTATAAAAGCAAGTATTTTAAATACCTTCAATGTGTTTTTAATCATCAGTTAATATGATTATTTTATCGTTTTTTCTTTTTCAATTTCTTTAAGAATCCAGTTGAGCTGAGGATCTTTTTTATGGATAATATCATCCATTGTTTCCTTAACCTGAATATCCGGAGTTACTCCTTTTTTTGTATGCGTAGGCGTAATATCAGGTTGTACAAAAACAAGCCCGATCGGCAGATCTATCTTTGAATTGGGCAGAGTCTGGTATGAATAAAATCCGGCTACTGTTCCGTCATTGGCACCGCCGGTTTCTTCGCCGACGAGAACAGCTCTTTTATCATTTTTAAGTTTAGAAGTAAGAATGGATGATGCTGAAAAACTGGCTCCGTTAATCAACACGAAAACTTTTCCGGTAAAAACATTTTTATCGGGTTTTGAGAGTTTGTCAGCTTTTATTTTATAGTAAAATTTCCCGTCCTTTTTGTAAGTGCTGAAAGTCTGTGCAAAGAAAAAAGCAGGGTAAGCGAGAGTTTTGAAAGTGTATTGCAAAGCATTGCTTTTCCTGAAATAATTGGTTTTTAATGGTGTTGTTGCAGAGTTTACCTCGGAAGGTTTAATCAAAATATACGGTTCGGGAGAAAGATAGGAATACAACTTGTGAATTTCTTCCAGCGAACCTCCGTAATTGTTTCTTATATCAATAATAAGATATTTTGATTGTGCATTCTTTATGTTTTCAAAAGCATTTTTGTAAAACTTTCCTGAATATACTCCCGAAAAACTCTTCACCTGAATGTAAGCAATGGTACTGTCTTTACCAAGAAACCTAAAATTTCTGTTGTAAGAATCATTAAAAGCAACGTAATCATTGATTTTTTTCTCATCCGTTCTTTTTTTGTTTTCTTTTTCTTTTTTTAAATCACTCTCGGTTTTTGATTCTCGTGTCAGCTGATAGTTTTTTTTCTTGCCATTATAAACCGTTTCAATAAGGGCTTTATTTTGGAAGCCTTTTTCTGCCACGTAATAATTGAAAAAGAGGTCTTTCAGAAAATACGGCTTAAAGGTAGTGTTAAATCCGTCGGTGCTGATGAGCCTTCTGTATCTGTCGATATAATAAGAGACAGGTGTATGATCAATGGCCAGGATTTCTGTTCCGGGTTTGATATTTTCAATAGAATCTTTATTTCGGATAATAAAAAGACGGTTCCCCTGAATGTAATAATCAAAGCGGCTGAACATTCCTTTTTTATTTTCCAGGTCTCTGATTTCTTTTTTACTGATCCTTTTGGACGGAATTCTCAGCGAAAGATGACCTTCACGGATATCTGAAATTACCGGCTGCAGCTTAAAATAAAACTGAAGCGGTGTAAGTGGTGAATTAATGGTCTTTTTTACACTGTCAAATTTATGATCAAATTCCTGCTGTGAAATATACAAGAAAAGCTGGGGGTGCATTTCTTTGATCTTGGAGTAAGCAAAATCCACATCCTGTTTCAGCTTTTCAGGCGGAATAGATATTTTCTGCAGTTCGTTGTGTTTCCGGACAGATCCGCAGGCTGTAATCAACAGAAGAAATAACAGGATGAAATAATTTTTCTGCACTTTTTTTATTTCAAAATTAAAATTTTAGTTATTATGTTTAGAAAAAAGGCTTACTTTTTTCATATAAATTAAAGGTTTTATTTTCTGTAACCGTCATATATGATATTGTCATCTATTAACATTTATCTAAAAAAATGATTTACATAGTTATTAGTCTTGCTGTTTTACTTGTCTTGGTGTATTTTATCATTACCGGACAAGAGGTTTTTGGTTCAGAAGCAAAAGGAGAGCGGTTGATTAAAATGCAACGTTCCCGATATTATAAAAATAAGCAGTTCCAGAATATTTCTTATACTCCGGCGTTGGCAGAAGGTTATTCCATGCCCAAAGTAATGTTTAATTTTCTGTTTGACAAAAAAGATCCTCATCTCAAACCTTTATCAAGAATTCCCTCAATACATACAGACCTGAAAAGTCTGCCAAAAGATCAGGACGTTTTTATATGGCTTGGGCATTCCTCTTATTATATCCAGACCGACGGAATTTCTTTTCTTATTGATCCTGTGCTCAGTTCGTACGGCTCTCCTTTTAAGTTTTTCAATAAAGCATTTCCGGGGGCAGATGTTTTTAAACCTGAAGATATTCCTGCCATTGATTATCTGGTCATCACTCACGATCATTATGATCACCTTGATTATCCTACGGTAAAAGCGATTAAAAACAGAGTTGGGAAAGTTATTCTCCCTTTGGGAGTAGGTGCACATCTTGAACGATGGGGCTATGCACCGCAGCAGCTGATTGAAGAAGAATGGGGAACTGAAGTTGATCTGAAAAATGAGATTAAAATCATATTTACTCCGGCCAGGCATTTTTCGGGCCGTAAGATGAGAAGAAATGCTACTTTATGGACTTCATATGTTCTGAATACGCCTACTAAAAAACTATTTCTTGGTGGCGACAGCGGCTATGATACCCATTTTAAAAAAATTGGAGAAACTTACGGGCCGTTTGATTACGCAATCATCGAAAACGGACAGTATAATGAAGCCTGGAAATATATTCATGCTTTACCGGAAGATGTTATTCAGGCGAGTATTGATGTAAAGGCCAGAAATATTATCCCCGTACATTCTTCCAAGTTTGCCCTTGCTCTGCATTCCTGGAATGAACCTTTAAAAAAAGTGACAAGCCTGGCAGAAAGTAAGAACCTTTCTGTTGTAATACCAATGATCGGTCAGCCTGTCGATCTTAATACAGCAGAACATCATTTTGAAAAATGGTGGGAATTCGAATAATTAGGTGTGCCAGATATTTTTATAGCGTGAAGGATGATTTTCAAACTGCTGCCGTACAAAATCGCATTCAGGATCTATCAGGAGATCTTTTTCTTCTGCATAGCGTACGAGTTCATCCAGTAGCATTTTAGCATATCCCTTTCCTTCATGGTTTTCGTTAAGTTTGGTGTAATATACAATTAACAGTCTGCCATCAACCTCGATAGACATATATCCGGATTTTTTACCGTCTATCAGTATCTGCAACTCATCCTCATAGGGAGATATTTCAAATTTTATATTTTCCATAATATTTATATTTTCAGTGTTAATGAAATAATTTTGAAAATTTACCCTCTTAAAATTACAAATTAAAAATGATATACGAACGGAAACAGAACTTATTCATCATCCAACTATACATTCAATTTTTTAATAACCGGTCACGAGACCGGTTATTTTTATTTTATCTATTACTGTTATTTTTATATTAAGTGTTGTTTGATTTTTATAATTTTGATGAATGGAATTTAACGAAACAATAAAAGGTTTTTACAAACGTGTAGGACTGCAATGCATTAAAACACCGGGAGTAGGTCATTTCAATGTATTTTCACGTGAGAATTGTTCTTTAATAACACCTTATAGCAGAAGAGATTATTATAAAATTTCATTGATCATAGGAAAGGGTAAATTGCATTACGCGGATAAATGGATTTACGTAGATCGCCCTGCTATATTATTTTCAAATCCTTTAATTCCTTATTCCTGGGAAGCAGAAGATAATAACCAGAAAGGATATTTCTGCCTTTTTACCGATCATTTTGTGCATGACGGGAACCGTTTGGGAAATCTTCAGGATTCCAGCCTTTTTAAAATCGGTGGAACTCCGGTTTTCTTTATTAATGAGGAACAACAGAAAACTGTTGCGGACATCTTTATAAAGATGATGACCGAAATTCAGTCGGATTATCTGCATAAATATGATATGCTTAGGGCTTATTTGCATCTGCTGATCCATGAAGCCATGAAAATACATCCTGCGGAAAATTTCGAATCTTACCAGAATGCTTCACAGAGAATAGCTTCTTTGTTCATGGAATTACTGGAAAGACAGTTTCCTATTGACAGCCCGGAAAGGTTTTTAAAGTTAAAAAGTCCTGTTGATTATGCTGAAAGCCTTTCTATTCATGTTAATTCTTTAAACCGGTCTGTAAAGGAGATTACCGGAAAAACCACCAGTCAGCAGATTGCAGCAAGGATTATTCAGGAAGCCAATGCATTGCTGAAACATACAGATTGGAACATTGCCGAAATAGCCTATGGTTTGGGATTTGAAGAACCTTCTTATTTTACCAATTATTTTAAAAGGCAGACCGGAATATCACCCAATGCAGTAAGAACTGCTGTTGTTTGATTTTTATAATTCTTTGTTTGAATTCTATATTGAATACAAAGTAGGGCTGTTATAATTTTGTACTGTAAATTTTAAATCACAGTTATCATGAAATTTAGAACATTAGGAAAAACAGGAGAACGATTGTCTGCCATTGGATTAGGATGTATGGGAATGAGCACAGCATATGGACCAACTGACGAACAACAGAGCATAGATACATTGCATAAGGCGTTGGATTCGGGTATAAACTTTTGGGATACGGCAGATATGTATGCCAATGGCGAAAATGAGAAACTGATTTCAAAAGTGTTGGTTCCAAACCGCGATAAAATTTTTATTGCTACCAAATTCGGATTTCGCTTTAAAGACGGAAAAGCCGGCCATAGTGGAGTTCCCGGAACGTATTTTGACGGTTCACCGGAGTGGATTAAAAAAGCTGTAGATCTGAGTCTTCAACGGCTGAAAATTGATGAGATCGACTTATATTACGCACACAGGATAGACCCTAATATTCCTGTTGAAGAAACTGTCGGAGCCATGGCTGACCTGGTAAAAGCGGGAAAAGTAAAATATTTAGGATTGTCTGAGGCATCTGCAGAATCTATCAGGAAAGCGCATACAATTCATCCGATCACCGCATTGCAGTCTGAATATTCTTTACTGACAAGAGATATCGAAAAAGAAATTCTTCCAACGATCAGAGAACTGGGAATTACCTTAGTACCTTATTCTCCGTTGGCCAGAGGGCTTTTTTCGAATATTAATGAAACTGCAAATTTCGGGGACGATGATTTCAGAAAATCGCTGCCTCGCTATCAGGAAGAATATCTGGAAAATAACAGAAATCTGGCGAAAGAAATCAATGAATTTGCTCAATCCAAAGGTGTTAAAGGAACGCAAATAGCTTTAGCCTGGGTTCTGAATCAAGGGGAGGACATTATTCCTATTCCGGGCACAAAACGTATCCAATATTTAGTAGAAAATATCGAAGCATCAAATATTGAACTTTCTGCATCTGACCTGCAGAAGATTGATTTAATTTTAAATAAATATCCAAACGTTGGTGCACGATATAGCGAAGGCGCAATGAAATTGGTTAATAACTAAACATTACCATCAGATTTATTAATTCAAAGTCTGAGTTTTACAGAGTCTAAAATGATTACACTTAAAGAAAAAAATAAGTTTATTGCAACGATCCTGGCATTCGCTGTCATTCCGATGTCGGGTCTTGCAACAGACATTTATCTGCCGTCCATGCCCAGTATGGCAACAGAGCTGCACCAGCCGGAAAGCAATATTCAACTGACGCTTTCCATATTTTTAATAAGTTATGGATTAACCCAGTTTTTTGCGGGAAGTATTGTAGATTCATTCGGAAGGTACAGAATTTCCATGCTGTCCCTCGGTCTGTTTGTAGTATCTTTTCTAATTACAGCAACCACCCATAATATTTTTGTAATTTATGCCATGCGAGTTCTGCAGGGAATGTTGTCGGGATTTGCTGTTGTTGCCAAAAGAGCTTTCTTTGTCGATGTCTACGAAGGAGAGAAACGGAAACATTACCTGAGCATTATGACAATTGTCTGGTCGGTAGGTCCTATTATTGCGCCTTTTATCGGAGGATATTTACAGAAAAATTTCGGATGGCAGTCCAACTTCTATGTATTGGCAGGCTACAGCTTGTTGGTTTTAATTCTGGAATTTATTTTTTCAGGCGAAACATTGAAAAAAAGAAATCCGTTCCATCTGGAATTTCTCATTAAAGAATACAATACGATGTTCAAAGCTAAAGATTTTTTTTACGGAATGATTATGTGTGGACTGAGTTATTCGATGATTATGTTTTTTAATCTCTGCGGGTCTTTCATTATTGAGCATAAAATGGGCTACTCCGAAGTCGTTGCGGGCTACGTTTCGCTGATTCTGGGATTTGCCTGGATGGCAGGAGGATTTTTAGGAAAAGCACTCATTAATAAAGCATTTTTGCCGAAAATACGGAATGCCAATTTTATTCAGCTGCTATTAATCGTTCTGATGTTTATTGCCTCGTATTTTTCCAATAATATTTACAGTCTGGTTGCTTTTGCATTTTTGATACACGTTACTGCAGGGTTTATCTTTAATAATTACTTCTCCTACTGTATCGGAAGGTTCCCGAATTCTGCAGGCGTTGCGGGAGGTCTTACCGGCGGTGTTGCTTTTATCATCACCTCGGCCATCAGCTACGGGATTGTGGCGGTTATAAAACCACAGGTTCAGCTGGAAGTTGCAGAAGGATATTTCGTGTTGGGAATCTTAGGACTGTTTATTTTAAGCATGATTAAAATGAGAAAGGCACATGCGTAGGGCATCTTTTTAATTTTCTACGACATCAACAATAAATCCTCTC
The DNA here is from genome assembly GCF_034651565.1 of Chryseobacterium sp. MHB01. Lineage (NCBI taxonomy): Bacteria > Pseudomonadati > Bacteroidota > Flavobacteriia > Flavobacteriales > Weeksellaceae > Chryseobacterium > Chryseobacterium sp. MHB01. Next base: position 590,100 of record NZ_JAYEDA010000001.1, read on the forward strand.
ATTACCGGGAGGATTTATTATGATTTTTTATCAATATAAACGGGCATATCCGTTTACAGGTTAATTATAATCAAAATTGGCTTAGCTAAAAAAAGCCCCTAAAAAGGAGCTTTCATTTATATTATTTTTGACAAATTAAATTCCGTCAATGATTTCATTTAAAACCGTGCTTGGCCTCATTGCAGTATACGTTTTGTACGTATCCGTTTTGTAGTATCCTCCGATATCCTGAGGTTTACCCTGAGCACCAATCAGCTCAGCGTTGATTACTTCTTCGTTCTCTTTCATAGCCTGTGCAACCGGAGCAAACTCAGCAGCAAGTTCTGTATCGGAAGTTTGGTTCGCTAATGCTTCAGCCCAATACATGGCAAGATAGAAATGAGAACCTCTGTTATCGATCTGTCCCACTTTTCTGGCAGGAGATTTATCAGTCGCTAAGAATTTAGCATTTGCTTCATCCAATGCATCCGCCAAAACCTGAGATTTTGTGTTCCCCTGAGTTTGTGCTAAATGCTCTAAAGAAGCCTGTAATGCAAGGAATTCACCTAGAGAATCCCATCTTAAATAGCCTTCTTCCACAAACTGTTCAACGTGTTTTGGTGCAGAACCTCCGGCTCCCGTTTCAAAAAGACCGCCACCGTTCATTAATGGAACGATAGAAAGCATTTTTGCAGAAGTTCCAAGCTCAAGAATAGGGAAGAGGTCAGTAAGATAATCTCTCAATACATTTCCTGAAACGGAAATCGTATCTTTTCCTTCTCTTGCTCTCTTTAAAGTTTCGGTCATCGCATCTTTTACATCCATAATTCTGATGTCAAGGCCGTTGGTATCATGATCCGCTAAATATTTTTCAACTTTTTTGATGATTTCCCTGTCGTGTGCTCTTCCTTTATCCAGCCAGAAAATAGCAGGTGTATCGGATAATCTTGATCTGTTTACGGCTAATTTCACCCAATCCTGGATAGGCGCATCTTTTGTCTGGCACATTCTGAAAATATCTCCTTTTTCTACTTTCTGAGAAAGAAGAACGTTACCGTTTTCGTCCTGAACTTCAATTGTTCCTTCAGCAGAAGCCTGGAATGTTTTATCGTGAGAACCATATTCTTCTGCTTTCTGAGCCATTAAACCAACATTCGGAACAGAGCCCATTGTCGTTGGATCTAATTTTCCGTGCGCTTTCATATCATCAATAACAGACTGATAGAAACCGGCATACGAACGATCCGGAATAATACAAACCGTATCTTCTTCTTTTCCGTCTTTGTTCCACATCTTTCCTCCACCTCTTACCAAAGCCGCCATAGAAGCATCAACGATGATATCAGAAGGAACGTGGAAATTGGTAATTCCTTTGTCTGAATTTACCATGGCCACTCTTGGTCCGTTCGCCAAAGCCGCTTCAATATCAGCCTTGATTTCAGCTTCCTGAGCAATTCCTTTAATTTTATCGAAAAGATCAGCAAGACCGTTATTAGGATTAATATCTAAAGACTTAAATGTTTCAGCATATTTAGTGAATACATCCTTAAAGAAAGTTTCCACAATAGCTCCGAAAATAATAGGATCGGAGATTTTCATCATCGTAGCCTTAAGGTGTGCGGAAAGAAGTACATTTCTGTTTTTAGCCTCTTGAATTGCCTGCTGAACAAATGCTTTCAGGGCTTTAAGGTTCATTATGGATGAATCAATAACTTCTCCAGCCTGAAGATTGGCGAAATCTTTCAGCTGAGTTTCAGAACCGTCATTTCCTTTAAATACAATTTTATATTTTGTTGCATTTTCTAAAGTGGTTGAAGTTTCCGTTCCGTAGAAGTCCCCGCTTTCCATGTGAGCAACATCTGTTTTGCTGTCAGAAGCCCAGTCGCCCATTCTGTGAGGATTTGCCTTGGCATAGTTTTTAACAGCTTTAGGAGCACGTCTGTCAGAATTTCCTTCCCTTAGCACAGGATTTACAGCACTTCCGAGAACTTTTGCATACTTCGCTTTAATGGCTTTTTCTTCATCATTTTTAGGCTCAGCCGGATAATCAGGAACTGCAAAACCTTTAGCCTGCAGTTCAGCGATTGCTGCATCAAGCTGAGGTGCCGAAGCAGATATATTAGGTAATTTGATAATATTAGCGTCAGGTTGTGTAGCCAATTGACCCAGTTCAGCCAAAGCATCACCGATTTTCTGATCTTCTTTCAGAAATTCCGGGAAGTTTGCTAAAATTCTTCCTGCCAAAGAAATATCCGGTACTGCAATCTCAATGTTTGCTGATTTTGTGAAAGCTTTTACAATCGGTAAAAACGAGTGTGTAGCCAACATCGGAGCCTCATCTGTAAGGGTGTAATAGATTTTTGATTTGTCTGACATTATACTGTTATTTATTATTTGATTTTTTAAGACTCACAAATTTAGGTAAAAATTAATTTTTTAGATGATTATAAGCCAATATTTTCCACTTTAAGATTAATTTAACCTCAAACCGGATAAAAAGCACTGTTTTTTAATTAAATTTGAGGAACTAAAAAAAGAATTATGTCAACAACAATTACTTTAAAAGGAAATGAAGTGCATACGATCGGGAAATTACCGGAAATAGGCTCCACCATCAGGGATTTTGCACTGGTAGATTCAGGTTTGCAGGTGAAAACGCTTGAAAACTTCAGCGGAAAGAAAAAAGTATTCAATATCTTCCCGAGTATTGATACGCCTACGTGTGCATCATCTGCAAGAAAATTCAATGAAGAAGCTTCTGCATTGGAAGATACTGTTGTTATTAATGTTTCTAAAGATTTACCTTTTGCTTTGGGAAGATTCTGCGCTGCGGAAGGCCTGAATAATGTTGAAACCCTTTCAGACTTCAGAAGCAACTTTGGGGACGATTATGAAGTAACTATCACGGATTCTCCAATGAAAGGACTCCTGAGTCGTGCCGTAATCGTTACTGATGCCGACAATAAAGTAGTGTATACAGAACAGGTTTCGGAAATCGCCGACGAACCAAATTATGAAGCCGCTTTAGCTGCATTGAAATAATTAAAGATCATATTTTAATAATTGCCTTGTGGAATTTTCGCAGGGCTTTTTTGTTTATTTAAACACAAATTTTTCTCTAATATTCAATAATACTGTACTATTCATCAACAATATTCTTGCTGATTCATGCTTAAAAATATTGAGCTCAATCATCAAAATTTAATTCTAATAGTCCTACCTTTACATCATGAAACGTTCCGGAACAGCAGATTTACCGCTTCACTATGGCAAAGTACCGCCGTGGTTGTATGAACGCATGTCTGTTCTCGGCCTTTCCATTATTGAGGTGATTCTCGCAGATTATGGAAAAGATGAGGTGCTGAGAAGACTCGCAGATCCGTTTTGGTTTCAGAGTTTTGGTGCTGTGATGGGGATGGACTGGCATTCTTCAGGGATTACCACTTCCGTTATGGGAGCGTTGAAACGTTCCATCAACCCAAATTCCCAGACTCTCGGATTGTATATCTGCGGCGGAAAAGGAAAGTTTTCACGAGAAACTCCTTCGGAACTGATTCAAATTGCTGACAAAACAGGTTTGAATGGAAACGAACTGGTAAGAGCCAGCAAGCTTTCGGCAAAAGTAGATAATACGGCCATTCAGGATGGTTATCAGTTATACCTGCATAATTTTATCCTGGCAGATAACGGAAACTGGAGTGTCGTTCAGCAGGGAATGCATGAATCCGACAGTACGGCAAGAAGATATCACTGGCATTCTGAAAATATTAAGTCATTTGTAGAAGAACCACACACGGGAATTAACGGAATTTCGAGAGGTAAAATTTTAAATCTTACTGATTCCTATGCTTCGCAAAGCAGAAAAGGCATCCTGGAAATTTCCCATACCGATTCCGCAGAAATCATGAGCGATTTTGCAAGGTTAATTCTTCCCGCTCATCATGATGTACAGGCTTCCGATGTTGACTTGAAACGTCTCGGAGCACTGTTGTATGTGACCCAAGAACAGCAGCCTCAAAATTTTGAAGATTTACTGATGCTGGAAGGAGTAGGGCCAAGAACGATGCAGTCGCTGGCTTTGGTAAGTGAAGTAATTCACGGGGCGCCATCAAGGTTTAATGATCCGGCAAGATTTTCATTTGCCCACGGCGGAAAAGACGGTCATCCTTTTCCTGTTCCCACTAAAGTATATGATGAAAGCATCAGTATCATCAGAAAAGGAATCGAAAAATCAAAGCTCGGTAATTCCGATAAATTAAAAACATTAAATAAACTTCACGATATTGTTGTAAAAACCGAACAGGATTTTACCCCTGATTTTGATATTCAGGAAGTGATTGAAGAAGAGAGACAGAATTCATGGCGGTTTGGCGGGAAAACGGTTTTTGGTGATGCTCAGAAGCCTTCACCACCAAAACCGATCCAGCTTTCTCTGTTTTAACAAAATAAAAAAGCCTTATACTTTTCAGTATAAAGCTTTTGTTTGAATGTTGGATACTGATTTTTTAAATTGCTGTGGATAAGGTTAAGCTTTCCCAATCTCTGGCATCTTTTGTAATCGCTTCAATCTTATTGTTCAGGAATTCCGGAGCTCCTACTCCCAACAGCAAATGTACCGGCGGATTTTCCTCTTTACTGATTTGTATTAAAACATCAGCTGCTTTTTCAGGATCATTCGGCTGATTACCGTTAATCTCATCCAAATGTGCTTTCTCTGAATTTCTTGCGGCTTCATAGGCTTCAATAGAATTTTCAGGCGTTTTTACCGAATCTTTTGTCAGGAAGTCCGTACGGAAATAAGCAGGATAAACAACCGTTGCGTGAATTCCGAAATCTCTCGCTTCTTCGGCCAGAGCCTCTGTAAAACCGGCTACCGCAAATTTGGAGGAACAGTAAACTCCCCAGCCCGGAAAACCTCCGTAATATCCTCCAACAGATGAAATGTTGAAAATATTCCCGGATTTTTGTCCTCTGAGATAAGGCATTGCATTCCTGATTACATTCAATGTTCCGAAAACATTAACGTCAAAATTTGCTCTTGCCTCAGCATCACTTAATTCTTCCAGGGTACCCAATTGTCCGTATCCTGCATTGTTAACGATCACATCAATATTGCCAAAATGTCCTACCGTTTTATCCAAAGCAGATTTTACATCATTGTTATCCGTAATATTCATACTCAACGGGAGAAAACTTTCGGAAACTTCTCCGAATGCATCTGTTAAAGATGTTACCGTACGGCTTGTTGCAGCTACTTTATAGCCATCAGATAATAATTTTTTTACCAGTTCAAACCCAAGACCTTTAGACGCTCCTGTCACGAACCATACTTTTTTTGATTCCATTTTTAATATTTTTTATTGTTTTAAATGATGGTACAAAGGTGATAAGAAGATGGTTTTTAAAAGTAGCCTGATCCACGAATGATGTATCCAAATCGTGAATGATTCAATAATCCGCATTTTATTATAATAGTGATACAGTTTGAATTGAAAGAATGAGGTTAAAGCTAAGGTAAACAATCCGGCTTCCATCTACAATATAATTTAGGCTTTAAGTCACTCTTTTAATTATTATTGAAAATCTACCACGGACTGATTCCGGTTTCATCTTCAATATCATTACTGAAATATTGTCCGGTCGGCCCATTTTCATCCGTTATTGTATGTTTAATAATGAACGAAGCTGCGCTTTCGACAGAACCGGGACCGCTGTGGCCATTAAAATCGGTTGCTGTATAACCCGGATCAATTACATTAACCTTGAATGGAAGTTCTCTCAGCTCATAAGCTAAGGCAATAGTATACGCATTAAGAGCCGATTTGGAAGGGCCATACGCGGCGGTTTTTATGTGATAATATTTCCATTCAGGATCAGTATGTAAAGTAAGTGAGCCTAATCCGGAAGTAATATTGCTGATTCTTGGGCTGTCTGATTTTTTAAGCAAATCTAAAAATGCCTGGGTAACATTGATTACACCAAAAAAATTCGTATCAAAAACTTCCCGGATGTCATTAACGGATGTTTCGGCAGCGGTCTGGGGATTTACGCCCAAAATTCCGGCGTTATTAATCAGGATATCCAGTTTTCCCTGTTCGTTTTCAACCACGTTCTTTGCTTTGGCTATTGATTCAGGATTGATAACATCGATTTCAATTGCTTTGATATTCTGAAATCCCTGCTCTATTAATCCTTTTACAGTTTCTTCTCCTTTTGCGAGATTTCTGCTTCCTAAATACACAAATAGTCCTTTTTCTGAAAGTTGTTTTGCGGTTTCAAGGCCAATACTTCTGTTGGCGCCTGTAATTAATACTGTTTTCATTTTTTATATTTTAACTGATGTAAAATTCCGATAATAAAACAGGATGACATTTGCCATTTGGCAAAAAGAGAAAAAATGATAAAACTTAAAGAACACTTGGTGTTTTAAGCGCATGCATACCCCTCACTTAGAGGGATGTTAAAAATTCAAAGAATTTTTGACGGGTGGTTTAAGAAAAACTCTTTAAACACCTTATAATTAATTTTCCAGATTACAAATTTACAAAGTGATATTCTTCCTGATCCTGCTTAGAGAAGACTGGGTCACCCCAAGATAAGAAGCCACGTAAGAAAGCGGAATTCTGTTGACTGCCGTAGGATAGATTTCCAGAAACTTCAGGTAACGGGTGGTCGCATCTTCTGTCACGAGTGGGCTTCTTCTTTCCACCTTCTGCATCAAAGCTCTGGAAATGATTTTATGAACGATGGCATCAAAACCTACGATGGTCTGCAGGAGTTCCATCCAGTCTTTTCTTTCAAAAACAACAAGCTTACAGTCTGTTACGGCCTGAACATAGGAGCTTGAACAAATCTGATTGTCAAAACTTTCAAGATCCACCACCAGATTATTTTCTTCGATAAAATATTTGGTAATTTCCTCGCTTTTATTGTTATAATAACATACCCTTAAAATGCCGTCAATGATAAATCCCACCTGTTTTGAAATTTTTCCTGCTTCAGAAAAATATTCTTCTTTGGGCAGACTGATCTCTGTTGCTTTTGCTGCAATAAAATCCATCTGCTGCTGGTTGAGATTCCCGAATCTGAGGATAAAGTCAAATAATTCTTTCATGGATGCAAGATAAGGAAAGAGAATATAGTGGCATTTGCCATTTGGCAAATAAAAAATCGGTTGTTATAGAATTAAACATCTTTTATAAAGTCCTCATATTCATAATAAAATCTTTCAAAGGCATCCATTTTATCAACAAAAAACTGAAAAGTTTCCTGCCATGTATTTTTATTGAAAATAGAAACGCCATGCTTTTCAATCCAGATCCTGCTGATGACTTTTCCGTTTTCCAGCGTGTAAAATTCTTCTTTATGAAAATCGCCGATAAAATCTTTCAGAATATCTTCCAGCGACCATATTTTATTATAATAGGCATCCCTGAAAACTTCATCTTTCATTTCGATATCAAGAGAGACCTCCGCCTTTTTATTATCTGCGTAAAACTTGAACGACATATCCTTAATCTTGGTATCGTATAAAATCCACTTTCTCGGGAAAGATTTTCCAAAGGCCGTCCAAAACTCTTTTTTTAACTGTTGTGCTTCCTGTTTGCTGAACATATAGCAAAAGTAGCTATTTTGACCTTAATAGAATAAAGTAAGAAGTGAAAGTCCCTGAAATATTCTTCACGGGACTTTGATTGGTTGATGGGGCAGTATTAATTTCGCTCAGTTCTTCCTGCCGCTTCTGGCGTGACAGGGGTGAAAAAGTTAACAAGATTTCCGTCAGGATCACGAAATAAAAGTGATTTATTTCCCCAAGGCATTATTGTTGGTTGCTGTACGATGCTTCCCTGAAGATAAGCAGATAATCTTTCATAATCTTGATCAACATCATCTACCTTAAATTCAATGATAATGCTGCGGTTTTGTCCCGGTTGAGCTATATCATTACCGCCAAAAAACTGTAATGTTTTTGTACTTCCGATGGCTAATGTCGTTGTTGATGTCCGTAATTCAACAAAATCAGGAGTATATCGTACAACGGACAATCCTGTGATATCTTCATAAAACTTGATTAATCGTTCTATTTCTGCAGTAATAATGCGGATTGATGATAAATTCATTTTTTAATATTTAATTATATGCCAAAATTAATCCGACCTTGTGACAACTGGATGTCAGCAGTATTTAGCCTAATCAAATAAAATTAATTAGTTCTGCAAAATACATGTGGTTTATATCCGGATCTTTCAACTTATCAGGTTATTAATGCATTTAAAACTATTTTCTTATTTTTGTAGTAATGCTGTCTAAAAAATCCCAATATGCGTTTAAAGCGCTGTCGTACCTTGTAGAAAAAAGAAACGACGGGCCTATTCTTATTTCCGAAATTGCAGATCATAAGAAGATCCCTTTGAAGTTTCTTGAAAATATCCTGCTCGAATTGAAAAAAGCCGGCATCCTTGATAGTAAAAAAGGAAAAGGAGGAGGCTATTTTTTTAAAGAAAATCCAGAAAATGTAAAGCTTGCTAAAATTATCCGCCTTGTCAACGGGCCAATTGCCCTGCTTCCCTGTGTAAGCCTGAATTTTTACGAGAAATGTGAAGACTGTACGGAAGATCACTGTGGCCTGCATGATGTGCTGATTGAAGTTAGAGATGCTTCGCTTAACATTCTTGAAAGAAAAACTTTAATGGATCTTGTCGACTGACCCGATCCTTTTTTTGAATTATTAGTCTACTTTTTTGGTGGGATAATAATTTTATTAGATATTTGCATTACTTCAAATGAATAAATTATGATTTCAAAAGAAGATGCAGAAACACTCAAACAGCTTTCAGCAGAGGAGGGATTGAAATTTATTTCTTCACGATTTCCGGAAACAGCTGTTTTTTCAACATCACTTGGTCAGGAAGATCAGGTTATCACCGATATTATTTTCAGAAATGAACTTCCGATAAAGGTTTTTACACTGGATACAGGCAGGCTTTTTTATGAACACTATGAATTGCTTTCAAAAAACAACTCGAGGTACAAAATAAAAACGCAAGTCTATTTCCCGGAACCTTCGGATGTGGAAAAATATGTGAATGAAAAAGGGATCAATGCGTTTTATCATTCTGTAGAAAACAGAAAAGAATGTTGTTTTATAAGAAAGGTTAAACCTTTAAATCGTGCTCTTGAAAATGCAGAAATCTGGATCACAGGTCTGCGTTCGGAACAGTCGGAAAACCGGGAGAATATGCCGGTTATCGAATGGGATGAAGAGCGGAAACTTTGTAAATACAATCCGCTAATTGACTGGAATTACCAGCAGGTTCTCGTTTATCTGCAACAGAATAAGGTTCAGGAGCTGCCTTTGCATAAAAAAGGATTCATCAGTGTCGGCTGTGAGCCATGCACGAGAGCTGTTGTTGAAGGAGAAAATCCGCGTGCAGGACGCTGGTGGTGGGAAAATTCACAAAAAGAATGCGGTCTTCATTCGCATTAATTCAAATATTACTTTCAAAATGAATACATATAAACTAGACTACCTGGAACAGCTGGAGGCTGAAAGTATTTATATCATGCGGGAAATTGCCGCACAGTTTGAAAAACCGGCTTTGCTTTTTAGCGGCGGAAAAGATTCCATCACATTGGTTCATCTGGCCAGGAAAGCTTTTGCACCCATGAAAATCCCTTTTCCGTTGGTTCATATCGATACAGGGCACAATTTCCCGGAAGCTTTGCAGTTCAGGGATTATCTTGCAGAAACGATTGACGCAGAACTCATCGTGAGGAGTGTAGAAGATACCATTAACACTAAAAAATTAGCAGAACCTAAAGGGAAATTCGCCTCTCGAAACTGGCTGCAGACGCATACTTTGCTCGATACGATTGAAGAATTCGGGTTTGATGCATGTATCGGAGGAGCAAGAAGAGACGAAGAAAAAGCAAGAGCGAAAGAACGTTTTTTCTCCGTTCGGGATGAATTCGGGCAATGGGACCCAAAATTACAGCGCCCCGAACTCTGGAATATTTACAACGGAAGAATCAGTAAAGGTGAGAATGTGAGGGTTTTCCCGATTTCCAACTGGACCGAACTGGATGTATGGAATTATATCAAGAAAGAAAATATTCAGCTTCCATCCATTTATTTTGCGCATGATCGTGATGTGATTGAACACGAGGGGCAGCTGATTGCCGTTTCGGATTTTATCCGGATTGATGAGCACGATACGATTGTCAATAAAAAAGTCAGGTACCGAACAGTAGGAGACATGACCTGCACGGCAGCCGTAGAAAGCTATGCGGAAACTCTTGATGAGGTTGTGAGCGAAATCACGGCTTCCAGAATTTCAGAACGCGGTGAAACCAGAATCGACGATAAAGTGACGGAAGCTGCCATGGAAGACAGGAAAAAGGGCGGATATTTTTAATAAGCAATGCCAATTGTGCTTCAAATTTGTTTTTAAATTTAATATAATTTCTAACACGAATGATAGGTAATGTAATTTGATGAGCTCAGAAATTACTTATTACCTATTACTCATTATTAATAAACTAAACATGGACATATTACGATTTATCACTGCAGGAAGCGTGGATGACGGTAAAAGTACCCTCATCGGAAGGCTTCTTTATGACAGTAAAAATATATTGGTCGACCAGCTGGAAGCACTGGAAAAGCAATCAAAAAATAAGAATGAAAACGGAATAGATCTTGCGATTTTGACAGACGGATTACGGGCTGAAAGAGAGCAGGGAATTACTATTGATGTGGCTTACCGCTATTTTTCGACGCCCAAAAGAAAATTTATTATTGCCGATGCTCCCGGACATATTCAGTACACCAGAAATATGATTACCGGAGCTTCAAACTCACAATTGATTGTTATTCTTATCGATGCAAGGCAAGGGGTTATCGAGCAGACTAAAAGGCATTCTATTATTGCTTCATTGCTGAAAATCAAAAATGTAGCGGTTGCTATCAATAAAATGGATCTTGTTGATTATTCGCAAAGAGTTTTTAATGATATTAAAATCCAGTATGAAGAAGTAGCTGCAAAATTAGGACTTGAAAATGTGAGTTATTTTCCTATTTCAGCATTTTATGGCGACAATATTGTTACTCAATCAGAAAATATGAGCTGGTATGATGGTTCTTCACTGCTTGAGTTTCTGGAAACCGTTCAGGTACACAGTAGTGATGAATTTGAAAGTCCAAGATTCCAGGTTCAGTATGTGATCCGCCCACAAACCGATGCGCTTCATGATTATAGAGGTTATGCCGGAGAAATAATTTCAGGAGTCTATAAAAAGGGTGATGAAGTTACGGTACTTCCGCAAAATATCAAGTCAAAAATATCAGCAATTGAAACCGGCGGAAAACCAGTTGATGCCGTTTTTGCCGGACAGCCTGCCGTTATTCACATTGAAGATGATATTGATATCAGCCGCGGTGATTTCCTCGTTAAACCGGACAGCCTTCCAAAAACGGAAAATGAAATTGAAGCGGTTGTCTGCTGGTTGGATAAAAAGGAATTAACAGAGGGGAGTAAGTATTTTATTCAACATAAAAGTAAACTTCTGAAGACCCTTGTAAAAGAAATTGAATATAAAATTGACGTCAATACGTTAGAAAAGATACCGGTTACGGAAAATATCAGGCTTAATGAAGTGGTAAAAGTCCGATTGAAAACGGCTTCGCCTCTTGTCTTCGATAGTTTTGAGGAAAGCCAAAATACAGGAAATGCCATCCTGATCGACGAAACAAGCAATTCTACAGTTGGCGCTGTCATGATCTTGTAATGTAAATACATACTTGTTTTATCAACATAAAATAAACAGAAATGATCATCTCCAGGAAAGTTCAGTTCAGGCTTAATGTATTTTTTGTAACGGCCGCTGTGTTGTCTCTTACTGTTTTCACCATGTTCGAACTCGGATATCTGGATGAGCTTTTCACGATCCTTGCTAAAGATAACTATATTTTTTACTGGATGCTGCTGGTGGGGGTTTTAGCTGAAATTGTAGCCGGATCCATGGGAATGGGCTATGGCGTAATCTGTACTACCACCCTGTTGTTTTTGGGTATTCCGCCGCATGCGGTAAGTGCAAGTATTCACTCTGCAGAAAGTTTTACCACTGCGGCAGGAAGCATTAGTCATATAAGGCTGAAAAATGTGAGTAAAAATCTGGTGAAAAGGCTTGCGGTTCCGGCTGTGATCGGTGCTGTGATCGGTGCCATTTCATTGACATATCTTGGCGAATATTATTCAAAAATAACCAAAACGGTTATCTCTTTTTATACACTGTATCTGGGAATTCGGATTTTCTCAAATGCCTTTAAGAAAAAACAGGATAAAAAATTAAAAAGAAAAACAAATCTTACGAGACTTGGTTTAGCAGGAGGATTTATAGATTCTTTCGCCGGCGGAGGATGGGGACCTTTGGTAACAGGAACGTTAATCAAAAATTCCTTCACGCCAAGGTTTGCAGTGGGAAGTTCTACGGTTGCCAAGTTTATTTTAACGCTTACTGCAGCCATTACGTTTATGCTTACATTGGGCATTCAGCACTGGAATATCATTCTCGGACTTTTGATCGGCGGGATCTTTACCGCACCTTTTTCTGCGATGCTTACGGCGAAACTTCCTGTAAAAAGCATGTTTGTGGTTATTGGGCTTCTCGTAATCATTATGAGTTCCATAACGATTTATAAATCTGTTTTTTAGTATAGAAAGCTTCTGTGTTGAAAAATAACGGTAATAAAAAATATTTTTGATTTGAAAATATTTTACTTTTACATCATTAAAAAAATACTATGAACATACATGTTGTTGCTGTTTTTAAATTCAATGAAAACTATTTAATGGAAGCTGTTGAGCTTTTTCAGACGCTGGTAAGAGAAACCCGAAAAGAAGAAGGCTGCCTTCAATATGACCTCATAGAAGATAAAAACAATAAAGGAACATTCTTTATGGTGGAATTATGGGAAACCGAAGACCATCTGAACCGTCACAGCGGACAGGATCATCTGCTGAACTTCAGAAAAGAAGTATCCAAAATGCTGGAAAGTTCTACTGAAGTGTATAAAGGTTTTAAAACACTTTAAAAAAATAAGAATCAATTCCGTGAAATCTAAAAGGCTGTCCACTATGCGGGCAGCCTTTTATTATAGAAAAAATAGAAAGTATTATTTTGAAAGTGAATTGTGAATCGTTAATTTTAAAATTCTCAATTGATATTCACAATTGCCTATTTCACGATCAGCTTTTTCGTTTCCGTTTGTCCGCCGAACGTTATCTTCACAAGATAATGTCCTGAAGATAGGTGGGAAAGATTCAGATCCTGTTTGTAAAAACCTTCCTGGTTGGTCAGTTCAGCAGAATACACTTTTTTGCCTGATAGATCATACACTTCCACATTCCCTTTTTTGCTGAGCTTTTCTTTAACATCAAATAAAATAGTTACTTGTTTATCTGCCGTTGTCGGGTTAGGATAAATTCCGAAAGAAGCTTTTTTACCGGCAATATCGGTTGTCCCTAAAACAGAAGTGATATTTTTATACTTAAAATACATATTTCCGGTCTGTGAACCTTCATTTGATGTGAAATACATTCTATAGTATTCAGATCCCTGTTTGATATAATACACCACATCATTGTATACGCCCATCGTCGGTTTCCACGAATGGCCGATTGCTGTAATATTGTTTGAAAATGCAGCAGATGAAGGAAGAATAGTGGTGGTGGTTGCCTGTGTTTCCGGCTGTACTTTCGCTACGCTAATATTAGAATTCTGAATCACACCGGACATCCTGTACTTCATGGTAGCGGGCTGGCCTGTATTTGGATCGATGTATGGATAATCGGTCCAGTACCTGGTGAACATAAAGTCCCAATTAGTCTTTGATGGCTCAAGATTGGTCACCTTATCTCCGGTTGCAAAAGAGAAATAATTAAAATAAGCATCGTCAGTTCCGTTGGCAATGGTTTTTGAAACCGTAGTATCCCACGAGGAAGTGGTGGCATTCCATTTGGCATATTTAAAAGTATACCCTCCGAAATAGTCGTCAATCATAAATTTATAATAAGTATTGCTCGAAACATACTTCAGTATAAAAATTACTTTTCCTTCAATATGATGATTTCCCGGATTATATTCACCCCAGCCGTAAGTAGCCGTTCCCTGTTCAAAAGCGCCTTCCTGGATAGATGTTGTATTGTCAAGATTATATAATGGTGATCCATATGAAGAAACAACGTTTGTGGTAATGGAATTCCAGTCGTTCGGATTAGCGGAGGCCTGATAGACTTCTATATTTTGTGCATCATTGATTCTTGTCCCGAAATTCATGCTCGAATTTCTGAAAAACGCAATATCCCAGGTATTGGCAGGCTGGGATTGTATAGTATTGGAACTAAGATCGAAAAATAAACGGTTCTGGTAACTGGCACCCATAGACATATTTACTGTAGTATATCCGTTGGCATCAACCTGTGAAAGAACAGTCTGCTGTACCCCTAATGCGAACATTGAAGCGAAAAGTAGTTTTGTTTTCATAATATCAGATGTAAATTATTATTTAGAATTATTCTACAAAAATATGTTATTTATTTTTATTTGTTCTAAATAAAATATGATTTTTGTCGTGTGTTAAAATATGATTTTAATTATTTAAGAAAATAATAAGGTTCAGCCTTCTATTAAAACATAAAAAAGACCGATCTATGAAATCATAAATCAGTCTCCCGCTGTAAGGCTGTCTAATTAATCTTATTTCTTTATAAACTTGGATTTTACTGCAGAACCTTCTGTAGTTTCAATAATGATATAATATACTCCTGCCTGCAATGTACTGATATCGAAAGATCTTCCGGCTAATTTGCCGCCCGCCACTTTTTGTCCGGATGCAGAATAAATACTGATGTTTTCCGGATCTTTTTTAGTGATAAACTGTAACACAGTATTTTCTGCATTCACTGCAAATCTTACAGATTCCTGAGATTTGATATGATCGGAAACAGCAAGATTTGAAGCAGTGTTATATACTACATTATCAATCTGTACTGCCACGTGCGTTGCCGAAGGGGTAAAGCGGAATACAATATACTGTGAAGAAGAAGCCGGAATGGTAAGGCTGATATTCTGAACGGCTCCGATTGTTGATACAGTGATTGGATTTCCAACGGCAACAAAGGTAGACATATCCGCAGGATTCGAAGCCAGTCCGATCTGTATCGTTCCCGGACCTGGCGACGGAGAAACCAGAGTAGTCTGGAAAGATAATGTTTTGTCGCCTGCAGGAGCTGTAATTTGAGGAGAAATGAGGTAAGACGGTGCAGAACCGTTGTTTCCGGCATAAGACTGTACGAACTTATTAGCAGAATTATTATTGTCTATAGCAACGATCATTCTGGGAGATACCGGTGGGAATTCCTGGGTTGGAGAAGCCGTTATGGCCGACCAGCCGCCTTGTGGGAAAGTAGTGTTCCCTGCGGTAAAGCCGTCAAAGTTTTCATTAAGTGTTGCTACCTGCGCATGTGCAGCCATTGTTGTAAAAAGTAAAGTTCCTAAAAGTAGTCTTAGTTTCATAACATTATTTTTATTTAGAATTATTCCACAAAATTATAATATTTATTTTTAACTATTCTAAATAAAATTATATATTTGTCAAAAATTTTTCGTCTATGAAAAAGAAAGTGCTTTCCATACTATCCTTATCCGTTGTTTTATGGGTGAATGCACAGGAAAAAGATTCTCTTAAGCAGAAAACAATAGATGAGGTAATTATTACCGGGCAATTTATGCAGCAATCTATTGACAAATCGATCTATAAAGTTGAAGTAATTGATGCGCAGCAGATCAAAAATATGGCGGTAACCAATGTTGCCGAAGTGCTTAATCAAAATCTTAATATTTTAATAGAACCCAGTAAAAGTTCAGGAAACTCCAGTGCGAATATTATGGGGCTCAGCGGTGAATATACCAAGATACTTATTGATAATATTCCGGTTGTAAGCGATGAAGGCATGGGAAATCTGGTAGATCTTACCAAAATCAATGTCAACAATATCGAAAGAATTGAGGTAGTAAAAGGTTCAATGGGCGTGGAATACGGAAATAATGCGGTAGCCGGAGTCATCAATATCATTACGAAAAAAAATTATAGTAAAAAGTTTACCGCGCTGGCATCCATACAGGAAGAAACGGTGGGAAAAGACTACGACTGGTTCAAAAAAGGAAATGGACGCCATATCCAGTCACTGAATCTTGGGTACAGGTTTAATGACAACTGGTCTCTTTCTGCAGATATCAATCATAATGATTTCCAGGGTTATAAAGGTTCGCTTAACGGATATAAATATTTTAGTGAAAATAACGACGGAAAGCGCGGGTACGACTGGCAGCCGAAAGATCAGCTCACCACAAACGGAACAATCCGCTACAATAAAGACAATACAAGTTTCTTTTATAAGCTGAACTTTCTTACGGAAGAAATTAATTATTATAACCCCTTAGTCACAGACCTTCCTCTGGGTGGAGGAAACAGAACATATACCGCAAACGACAAAGATTATCGTACCAACCGTTGGATTCACCAGTTTAATATTCAGACAAAATTCGGAAGAATTAACTATAACGGAGACTTCTCTTATCAAAGCCAGGAAAGAAAATCACAGGTTTATGCGTATGATGTTCCCAACCGACAGGAAATCTCCAGAGATTCTGAAATTACATTCTACAAATCCGACGTATTGTACTCAAGGGGAATGTTCAGTAATTTTTTAGATAACGAAAAAATTAATTTCCAGCTTGGATACGAATTAGACCGTACGAAGGGTTTTGCCGATGCAACTACTTTTGAAAGCAATAACAATGGAAAAAGTATTGAACGCGCTATATTCAATTATGCTAATTTCTTATCAGCTGAATGGAAAGTAAATGACTGGTTTTCATTCCGTCCCGGAGTAAGGCTGGCCCTGAGCGACAGGTTCAGTTCGCAATATAATTACTCGGGAACATTAAGATTTACAACCTCTGAAAATTCGGACATCCGTGCCGTTTTCGGTTCAGCCAACAGATTTCCAACTTACGATGAATTATACACTTTTGTAGTAGATAACAATCACGACATCAGAGGAAATGAAAATTTAAAACCTGAAACCGGTTATTCTGCTTCCGTTTTCTGGGACTATGCTTTAACCAACTCCAGCAACTGGAAATTTAATTTTAGCTTATCAGGAATGTACCTAGACGTGCAAAACAGAATACAAGATGTGATCATCAACAATAGCCCGCTGCAAATAACTTTCCTGAATGTAGACGATTACAGATCAATCTTATTCGGAGGGGGAATTAACGTAAGAAAAGGAGATCTTTCTTTAAATGCAGGAGTTTCGGTTATGGGTGTTTCACAGATTTTAAATACAGGAAACATCACTTCACCTGATGATTATAATTATTATGCTGAAGCAAATCTTGCTGCCAACTACACTTTGCCGTTGTCAAAAACTTTGTTTGCACTGTATTATAAATACACCGGAACTCAGCGACGCTACACTTATCAGGGAAAAGAAAACGATCCGGGAGATCCGGGGCAATATATTTTAGGGGAAATCGGGGATTTCAGTATGTTGAATTTCACGGTGAGCCAGCCTTTCTTTAATAATCATTTTGAAATAAGCGCAGGGATCAAAAATATCTTCGACGTGACGAGTGTGAAAAATACCATTCAGTCTGGGGATACCCACAATGCCTCTTCCGGACTGCAGAATCTGTTCTATGGACGAAGTTATTTCATGAGGTTAAATTATAATTTTTAAATACATTAAAAATGAAAAAAATACTCTATTGTTTGCTTGTAGGAGCTTCCTTTATTTCTCAATCCTGTATTAATGATAATGAAGATCCTGTATCGGTAGCCAAAATAGAAGGAGCCATTGCAGATCCAAGGGTAGGTGGGGCAACACAACCCAATCAGGTGTGGATTGATCTCAGCGAAACTGATCCGATAACGAAAGGACCTGTACAAAAACTTACCAGAAGAACCGATTGGGATCTCGCCCTATATTCAGGACCGGAATTTAAAGTCGTGTTGAATTCTTCCATCATGATGGCTGCAGCTAAAATCCCTAATGTTACAGATTTCAGTCAGGTCACGGAAGCTACCGTTTCCACCTTGAAAAATCAGGTTCAGGTAGCCAACTTCAATCCTGCCAACGAGGTTTATATCGATGATGTTAAAGGAAATTTTCCTTCCGGATATACTGCTATTGAAGAAATTAAAGCCAATGATTCTGAGAATGCGGTTTATCTTGTTAATATGGGTAAAGAAATCTATAATGGTTCCGTACCCGTTGGTTCCGTAGCTACGGGAGGTGACAGCCGCGGATGGAAAAAAGTACAGATTGTTCGTTCAGGAGAAGGATATAAAGTAAAATCTGCCGATATAGACGGAAACAATTATTTTGAAATAATGGTAGCCAAGAATACGGCTTATAACTACAATTTTATCAGCTTAAAAAATAAAAATGAAGTATCCATTCAGCCTGAAAAGAAAAAATGGGACCTGTGCTTCACAGTATTTACCAACACGATTGCCGGAGCAGGAAGCTATATTTATGCCGACTTTGTAACGATCAATAATGTTGGTGGAACAGGCGCTTACGAGGTACTTGTTTCTGCAGGAACTTCAGGAGTGGAAGCGTATAATAATTTTAAAACTTCTGATATTAATTCTTCCAAATTCATCTACAACGATCAGCGCGTAATCGGTTCCAACTGGAGAAATCCTGTAGGTACCAATGGCCTGGAAGTTTACGGGGACCGGTTTTATATTCTCAAAGATCCCAACGGGTATTATTTCAAGCTGAGATTTACCAGACTTACCAAAGCCAATACGGACGATCAGGGAGTTAAAGATGAAAGAGGTTTCCCTTCTTTCGAATATAAACCTTTGTAAATTAATAATATTTAATATCAGTGTGCTTAGCTGAGCGCAACGCCTTTGCGAACGGAAATATTCACAATTATTTTTAACAAATCCTTTGTGGACGTTGCGTTACATCAAATTAAAATAAACAAATAATAAGTATATCTATGAAAAAATTCATCCTTGCAGCTTCTGTACTGATGGCAGTATTTTCCTGTAAAAAGGAGGAAGGTGCTAAAACGGAAACTAAAACGGAAACAAAAGCCGAAACACCGAAATCAAGTAATAAAATAGTAACGCTTAATGGTGGAATCACGGAAATTGTAGCAGCTTTAGGCCACGAAAAAGAAATCGTGGGAACAGATGTTACCAGTACTTATCCGGAATCTCTTAAAGCGACAGCGAAAGATTTAGGGCATGTACGATCAATGACAATTGAGCCGATCATGGCCGTATCTCCGACATTGATTTTAGCTTCAGATAAAGACATTAATCCTGAACTGATGGGTAAAATCAAATCTTCAGGAATTAAAACTGAAATTTTTAAGCAGGAATTTACCGTAGACGGAACCAAAAAGCTAATTGCAGATGTTGCAAAAGCCATCGGAAATACAGATTATCAAAAGCTCAACGATAAAATTGATGCGGATTTGAAGCAGATTCAGCCTATCGCTAAAAAGCCGAAAGTACTATTCATCTACGCCAGAGGAAATATGCTGATGGTTTCAGGAAAAAATACACCCATGGCTTCTTTAATTGAAATTGCAGGAGGCGAAAATGCAGTTAATGACTTTGAAGATTTTAAACCTTTAACACCGGAGGCTGTGGTAAAAGCAAACCCTGATGTTTTATTCTTCTTCACCAGCGGACTGCAGGGTGCCGGAGGAAATGAAGGCGCGCTTAAAATGCCGGGTGTTGCCCAAACCAACGCCGGAAAAAATAAAAAGATCATCGCAATGGATGGCGGACTGGTTTCCGGTTTCGGACCAAGGCTGGGTGAGGCTGCTGTGGAATTAAACAAACTTCTCATTGAAAACGCAAAGTAAATTATACGTTTACCTTACCATAAGTGCCATACTGCTTCTCATCATAGTAGTATGGTCACTTAATACCGGAGTTTATGATTTCGCCGGCAAATCTGCTTTTGAAGTGTTGGGAAAAGTTATAAAAGATGATCCGGACTTGTCTTTAAGTGATCAATATGTAGTCTGGGACGTAAGGGCTGCCAGGATTATAATGGCCATACTTATCGGAAGTATGCTTGCCGTTTCCGGAACGAGCCTTCAGGGATTGTTTAAAAATCCGCTGGCAACAGGAGATTTAATCGGACTGACATCGGGAGCAACGTTACTTGCCGCAATTACGATTGTTTTAGGAGGACATTTCAGACAGTATCTTCCTGAAGCTGTACAATTTTCGCTGGTGGGTATTGCCGCTTTTGCCGGTTCATTATTATCAATGTTGTTGGTGTATAAAATCTCAACAAGTGGAGGAAAAACCAATGTGGTTATGATGCTGTTGTCCGGAGTTGCCATAACAGCCATCGGATTTTCTATCACCGGATTCCTGATTTATATTTCAAAAGACGAGCAATTGAGAGATTTAACATTCTGGAATTTAGGAAGTTTAGCCGCTGCGACCTGGACGAAGAACATCATTTTAGGAATTGTTCTTCTGATTTCCTACAGCATTCTGTTGCCTAAAGGTAAAGCACTGAATGCAATGATGCTAGGTGAAAAAGATGCGCAACACTTGGGAATCAACGTCGAAGCCTTGAAAAAACAGATTATCATTATTACGGCATTAATGATCGGAAGCTGTGTGGCTTTTTCGGGAACAATTGGGTTTGTCGGACTTATTGTGCCGTATATTTTAAGGCTTTTATTTAAATCAGATTATGCTTTTATCCTGCCTTTATCAGCAATCTGCGGAAGTATTTTATTATTAACGGCGGATACATTCAGCAGGAGCATTGTTGAACCTTCGGAGCTTCCTGTCGGGATTTTAACAGCATTAATGGGAGGTCCGATTTTCATTGCCATTTTAATTAAATTCAAAAAATCACTGTCATGATAAAGGCACATCAGATCAGTTACAGACATAAAGAATTTCATATTCTGGATTCGGTGGATGTTCACCTCGGATATGGTGAATTTTTGGCTATCGTAGGCCCGAACGGAGCCGGAAAATCAAGTTTGTTGAGTATCCTGGCAAATGAAGTAAAGTCAAAACAACGGGTTTTATTTAAAGATAAAAATATCAGCGACTGGAAAGTCGATGAGCTTTCAAAACATAAGGCAAAATTTTCACAGCATAACAGCAATGATATTCCGCTTGAGGTGAAAGATGTTGTGATGATGGGACGCTACCCGTATTTCGATGCACAACCGGCTCAGGAAGATTATGAAGCCATGAATACGATGATGTACGAGACCGATATTTTCCATCTTAAAGAAAGAGAATATAACACGTTATCAGGAGGCGAAAAACAAAGAGTGCACTTATCCAGGGTCATGGCACAGCTCCAAAATGAAATTGCCCACAAAGTTCTTTTTCTCGATGAACCTTTGAATAATCTGGACGTAAAACATCAGTACAAAGCATTGGAAATCATCAAAAAATTTACGGGAAAAACGAATTCAGCCATTGTTGTACTCCATGATCTGAATCTTGCTGCGCAGTACGCGGATAAAATCTTACTAATGAAATCTGGACGTGTGACGGCCTGTGGAACACCGACAGAAGTTTTTACCGCTGAAAATATCAGTGAAGCCTACAATTTTCCCTGCACGATCTGTGATCATCCGATTACGGGCAGGCCAATGATTATTTTCGGATAAAATGGAAAAACAGGATTTAAAAATATTAGCACAAAACCTTGCCAATCCGCAGGGAAAGAAGGGAATTGAAATTGGTGAGATAATGAATGACACCAATATCGGAATGACACTGGAAAGTATTCAGACGCTTTTAATAGAAGACGATGAACACATCCTTGAAATCGGGCACGGAAATGCTGACCACGTAAAAAGCATTTTAAACAAAGCTACAAATATAAAATATACCGGAATTGATATTTCCGAAACCATGCACAACGAGGCAAAAAGACTGAATAAGCATTTTGAAGGTCAGGTGGATTTTGTTTTGTATGAGGGAAGGAAATTACCATTTCAGGATAAAACTTTCGACAAGATATTTACGGTAAACACCGTGTATTTCTGGGAGCAGCCTGTTGAATATTTAAATGAAATATACCGGGTTCTGAAGGACAACGGAACCTTTGTATTAACATTCGGACAACGAGAATTTATGGAAAAACTGCCTTTCACACAGTTTGATTTCAAATTGTACAGCAACACTGAAATGGAAGAAATAATCTCGAAAAGCCATTTTAAAAGAATGAAAATTTCAGAACGGGAAGAGCAGATCAAAAGCAAAACATCAGAAGAAACAATAACAAGAAATTATACAATTTTAACCATTAAAAAATAAAATAATGAGCACATTAGTACACGATCTTAAAGAAAAATGGGAAGCTCTTAAAGCAGATAATCCTCATTTGAGAATTCGCAATGCAGCGGCAGAGCTGGGTGTAAGCGAAGCAGAACTGCTGGCTACGAATGTTGGCGAAGGTGTAACGGTTTTAAAGCCGGAATTTAAAGATATTCTGACGGAAGCGGAACAGCTGGGAAAAGTAATGGCGCTTACCCGTAATGACGAATGTGTTCATGAAAGAAAAGGAACCTACCTGAATGGTGATTTCAGCAGTCCTCATGCACAGCTTTTCGTGGGAGAGGATATTGACCTCAGAATTTTTCTTAACCACTGGAAGTTCGCTTTTGCAGTGGTGGAAGGTGATAAAAAAAGCCTGCAGTTCTTCGGAAAAGACGGACTGGCATTACATAAAATCTATTTAACCAAAGACAGTAATGAAGCTGCTTTTGATGCAATAGTGGAAAAATTTAAAGCAGATGAACAGCATTCAATCATAGAATGCGAAGCGGTAGCTCCTAAAGCGGAAGAAAAGCCGGATTCCGAAATTGATGTGGAAGGTTTCCGAAAAGCCTGGACGGACCTGAAAGATACGCATGATTTCTTTATGATGACCAGAAAATTCGGGGTGAGCAGAACGCAGGCATTACGACTGGCTCCGGAAGGTTTTACCAAAAAAATCGACAGCTCGAAAGTAGTTAACGTTTTGGAAGACGCTTCTGAAAAACAGCTGCCAATCATGATTTTTGTTGGAAACAGAGGAATTATCCAGATTCATACAGGGAATGTGAAAAAAACACTTTGGCACCAGCAATGGTTCAATGTGATGGATCCGGACTTTAACCTTCACCTTGATGTCACAAAAATCGCTGAAGCATGGATCGTGAAGAAACCTACGGAAGACGGAGAGGTTACGGCTATTGAAGTATTCAACAAAGAAGGAGATTTCATCGTACAGTTTTTTGGAAAAAGAAAGCCGGGAATTCCGGAACTGCAGGAATGGAAAAACCTTGTTGCAGACCTTGAAAAATAAATAGTTAGATCGTTTTTTTTAGCCGTTTTGTTTTGTGCAGGGCGGCTTTTTTGATCTAAACACAATTTGCAAAAATATTTCATAAATAACCCAAATCCTTTTATTAAATTATCATGGACCTGAAAAATCAAAAAGTATTGTGATATTTGTGAAAATTATTTGTGTTAAAAAATAAATAAAATGAAAAACATTTTCTCAATAATATTGCTTGCTCTTTTTTGCTCATTGAATGCCCAGAATTTCAAAGCTTATCAGTTCTATAATAAAAAAGGAAAAAAAATCAGCACCGAAAAAATGGTGAAGGAACTTGCTGATTACAATATTGTTTTCTTTGGTGAAAATCATAATAACTCCATCAATCACTGGCTTCAGCTGAAAGTTACCGAGGCGCTTTACCAAAAGAAAAACGGACAGCTGATCCTGGGTGCCGAAATGTTTGAAAGAGACAATCAGGAACAGCTTAATAAGTATTTTTCCGGAATATTCGATTCCAAAGGATTGAAAGATTCTGCCCGTTTGTGGAATAATTTTTCAACAGATTATAAACCTTTGGTTGATTTTGCAAAAGCCAAAAAACTGCCTTTCATTGCCACCAATGTTCCCAGAAGATATGCTTCCCAGACTTCAAAGGAAGGACTGGAATCTTTGAATAGTTTACCGGCGAAAGATAAAACCTATATTGCACAGCTTCCGATAACAGTCACTCTGGAAACGCCAGGTTATCAGGAAATGAAAAAAATGATGGGCGACCATGCGGAAGAAATGAAAGTAATGAATTTTGTCTCCGCACAAGCCATTAAAGATGCCACCATGGCGGAATCGATTCTTAAAAATATTCAGTCCGGAAAAACATTCATTCATTACAACGGAAATTACCATAGCAAAGAGTTTGGTGGAATTTATTGGTACATCAGACAAAAGAATCCTGATCTTAAAATGGCTGTAATCTCCGTTTTTGAATCGGAAGATCCTGAGCTGAAAGTTCCGGAAAAAGGGTATGTGCCAACAGATTTTAACCTGATATTGCCTGCGGATATGACGAAAACGTATTGAAGGTAGTAAGTGAAACGTAATATGTAAGATGTAAGATGTAAGAAGTGAGAAGTGAGAAGTGTTTTAATTTTAGAATTTAAATAAAACTTAAAAAAATCAATAAAGTTATTCACGATCATCTGAGAATCTATAAAATCTGTGGTCAGAGATACCAAAAAGCTGCTATGATCTTTAAATAATACGAATCGGCTTTGAAAAATTTAAAACATCTTTTATTTTTGTCTGATATTCCGGTAATATGAAAAAAATATCATTTCTCTTCATCTTTTTAATGAGTCTTTTGAACGCACAGAAACTTTCTTCTGATGAGATTTTTATTATTAATCAGGGAGATACCAATACTGCACTGCCGATTTACCAGACTACTGATGAACATCAGCATAAAACTTTACTAAGTCTTTCTACGGAAATTGATCCGTTGGATAAAAATACCGCAGTTTTAGTTAAAAGGATGAAAGAATCCCTGCTGTCAACGGATGGCGGAGTAGGAATCGCGGCACCGCAAGTGGGAATCAACCGAAAAGTGATCTGGGTACAGCGTTTTGATAAGGTAGGTGAACCGTTAGAATACTTCATCAATCCTGTCATTGTCTGGAGATCTGAGCTGCAGAATCTCGGTCCGGAAGGCGACCTCTCAATTCCTGATTTCAGGGATCAGTTTTACAGAAGCAAAGTGATCCAGCTGGAATATGTTGACTTAAAAGGGCAAAAGTATTCAGAAATTGTGGAAGGTTTTACTGCCGTGATCTTCCAGCATGAGATCGACCATCTTTTCGGAATTTTAATTTCTGATAAAAAAGAGAAAGAAAAGAATAATGCGTACCAGAAAGTGGACGCTTTTAAAAAAGCAGATTCTGTGACCAGATAGTTTCTGTGATATGAAAAAATCTGCTTCCTGAGAAACAGATTTTATTTTAACCGCAAACCGAAGGTTTAAACTTTATTACAGGTAACAAGCTAATTTCTAATTATTCGTTACCGAAAGTTTCACCTCGATATTATTTCTTGTAGCGTTGGAGTAAGGACAGATCTGGTGTGCTTTTTCTGTTAAAGACTGTGCTTCTTCCAGGGAAACTCCTGGAATATTGACATCAAGCTGAACAGCCAGTCCGAAACCTCCGTTTTCAATTTGTCCGATGCTCACTTCCGCAGTAACAGTTGTCTCTCCTGTCTGGACTTTTGATAAAGAGATAACCCTGTTCAGTGCACTGTCAAAACACGCTGAATATCCCGCTGCGAAAAGCATTTCCGGGTTGGCGAAATCATCGTTGGCTCCTCCGAGAGCTTTCGGCATTTTAACATCTAAATCAAGGACTCCGTTGTCGCTTTTTACATGTCCATTTCTTCCTCCTGTTGCTGTTACTTTTGTTGTATATAAGGTTTTCATTTATTTTTCTATTTTATTTAATATTTTTAATACACTTGTTTTAAGATCAATCCAGTCCTGCTCGGATACATCGATCTTTTTATATATTTTTTCCGGAATTTCACAGGCTTTTGCTTTTAAAGCTTTCCCTGTTTCCGTGGTGAATACTTCAACCACCCTTTCATCTTCCTTTTTCCTTTTCCTCTGGATGAAACCTTTGGTTTCCAGCCTTTTCAGTAAGGGCGTCAGTGTCCCGCTGTCGAGATACAGCTTTTCGCCGATATGGTTTACAGAGAGGCCATCATTTTCCCATAATACCATCATTACAAGATACTGGGGATAGGTAATATCCAGCTCATCAAGGAACGGGCGGTAAAGGCCGGTGATCTCTTTTGCGATTACATACAGCGGAAAGCAGAGTTGGTTTTGCAGTTTTAAAGATTCCTGTTGTTCCATGATTTGAAAAAATTAAGGTGTTGATTATTTTTTAATAATAAATTCCTCCATTGGAATTCTCACTTTTTTCATGTGCGAAAGCCAGTCGTTTTTTTCGTCCCGGTATCCCAGATACAGTAAACTTACGCTCTTTAATCCCAACTCTTTCAGGCCTAAAATTTCATCCACTACTTCATTGCTGAACCCTTCTGCAGGGGTGCTGTCGATTTTCAGTTCTGCTGCCTGAGCCATGGCAAGTCCCAGAGCAATATAGGTTTGTCTTGCCGTATGCGCGAAATGCTGTTCAGGAGTTTGCGCTCCGTATATTTCTTTAAGTTTATCAGTGTAGCTTGAAAAACGGCCTTTAGACAGATCTCTCACATCAGTATGATAATCATATACTTTATCGATTTTTTGATCGGAATAGCTGTCCCATGCGGCGAATACCAATACGTGGGAAGAATCTCTCATCACTTCCGGATTCAAGGCTCCCTGAACCATTTTCTCTTTTAATTCCTGATTTTCAACAACAATAACACGAAATGGCTGTAAACCCGATGAAGTGGGAGCAAGCCTTGCTGCTTCTAAAATTTTATTTAAATCTTCTTCTTTGAGTTTTTTTGTAGGATCATATGCTTTTACAGCATGTCTCCAATTTAAATCTTCTATTAATGACATTTTGCTAATTATTTTATTTGAATTAGTCTATGCAAAAATGTTGCCAAATTAAATTGTGTGCAATTTAATTTAATATTTTGATTTTTTTGCGACAAAATGTTCTTTATAAATTTGAAGTTTATTGTTTCCTGGCTACGCTATAATTATAATCGTAAGTGAATCTATTTTTTGAATTTGGCTGCTTTGAAGCTTTTTAATACTGCTTTTCCCAATGCTTCATCGGTAAAAATAACTGCAGCTTTAAGATCTTTTTTATTATCAAACAAATGGTTGTAATTTACCATATGCATGGTTGCATTTTTGGAAATTGTTGCATTTAAGGTAAATTTCATAAACTCAATTCCATCAATAATTTCGGTGGTCGTAGAAGAATCAATTTTTGTTTCCGGATAGTTTTTAACTTGAGTTTCGTATATCAGCTTATTTATATTATTAATGGCAGATCTATATTCTCCTTGTGTCTCAAAATCGTAATTCTGTGTATTTAAAACAAACATATTATTGTCGTCATGACTAAAAATATTAGCTTTTTGTATGTCATTTAAAACAAATACAGAATCATGCAAATCCTCAATGACCTTTTTACCTTTTTGAACTTTTTCAAGTTTTGTTTCTTCGTCAAGTTTTGAAAAACTATCCGGAACAATCATTGACAAGCCTATAGACTTATCAATCACTTTAAGCCCTTGTTTTTCTATTTTTTCAGAACATGATGTTAAAAGGAAAATAAGGCATATAATTAAATAAGCTCTCATACTTTAATTTGTTTGTGGTTATTAGTTAAAATTTTATTTCCGCTTCAAAAACCTCCTCAAAATGGTTTCTGATCTTTGATTTGAGATCTTCCATTTCTTCAGGTGTAAGTTCTCTTTCCAGCTCTCTTTTTAAGGAAGTTACCTGTTTGTCTTTGATTCCGCACGGAATGATGTATTCGAAATAGCGCATATCAGTATTTACATTTAGTGCAAAACCGTGCAGCGTAACCCATCGAGAAGCTTTCACGCCCATTGCGCAGATTTTCCTGGCGTAAGGTTTTCCTACATCCAGCCAGACTCCGGTTTCCCCTTCGGAACGTTCGCCTTTCAGTCCGTATTCTGCAATGGTTCTGATGATCACTTCCTCCAGATTCCGCATATATTTATGAATATCGGTGAAAAAGTTTTCAAGATCTAAAATTGGATAGCCCACAATTTGTCCGTATCCGTGATAGGTAATGTCACCGCCGCGGTTTACCTTTACAAAAGTCGCATCGATTTCCTTTAATTTGTCGATTCCGGCGAGCATATTTTCTTCATGTCCGCTTTTTCCTAAGGTGTAAACATGCGGATGTTCTACTAAAAGGAAGTGGTTAGGTGTAGTAGAATGCTCTTCTGCAGGCAGATCTCGGTTTTTGATTTTAAGATCAATGATGTTTTTCATCAGAGACTCCTGATAATCCCACGCTGACTGGTAATCTCTTGTTCCCAAATCTTCAAATTCTACAACTTTATTCTGATGTGTATTCATTTTATTTTTTGATGACACAAATTTAGTGATTTTTACGCTTTGATCGAATGGATGAAATCTATAGCCTCGTTCTTCCAATTTCTATGACTGAGTAAAATATCGACAAAGGCAGTTCCTATAATTCCGCCGGCGGCCTTTTCATTAACATTTTCAAAATCCTGTTTTGTTTTAATCCCGAAGCCGATCATTATCGGATTTTTTAAAGCTAAAGAGGAGATTCTTGAAAAATAGTCTTCATTGTTTAAATCTGCATTTTGATTTCCGGTGGTCGATGAGGAGCTTACGGCGTACAGAAACCCGGAACTTAAAGAATCCAGATACAAGATCCTTTCACTTGATGTTTCAGGAGTGATCAGGAAAGTAAAATTCAAGTTGAATTTTTTAATAATTGAATGATAGTTTTTTTCAAATTCAATGGGGGGCAGGTCAGGAATAATAAGTCCTGAAACACCACTTTCGGAACATTCTTTACAAAACCTTTCAAAGCCGAAACTTAAGACGGGGTTGATGTAACCCATTAAAATCAAAGGAATTTTGAGTTCATTTTTAATGGATTTTAATTGTGAGAAAAGCTTGTCGATGGTCATTCCGTTTTTCAGTGCCAATTCGTGAGCCTTCTGAATAACAGGTCCGTCGGCAACCGGGTCGGAATAAGGCATTCCGATTTCAATCATATCCGCACCGGAATCCTGAATAAGTTTTATAATTTCTCCGGTGTCTTCCAGTTGAGGAATTCCTGCGGTGAAGTATATGTTTAGTTTTTTCATTTTAAACCTTTTTTAATGTTGTTGTTTTAACCGCAAAAGAGACAAAAGATATTTGTAAATATTAATCAAAACCAACAGCTTTCAAAAGTGTAAAATCTTTGATTATGTTTTCTTTAATAATTTACTTCTTTTACGGGTTGATAAAAACGTAATACGATTTATTTTATAGATGTTTCAGATATGTTTCCATATCTTTATCCCCGCGGCCGCTGAGGCAGATCACCACAAGATCATCTTTTTCGAATCTTTTTTTATCCAAAACGGCTAAAGCATGAGCACTTTCCAGAGCCGGAATAATGCCTTCGATCCTGGTGAGCTGAAACGCCGACTGCAAGGCTTCCTCATCATTAATGCTGAAAAATTCTGCCCGGTTTTCTTTAAATAAATTAGCATGGAACGGCCCAATTCCCGGATAATCCAGGCCTGCGGAAATGGAGTGGGGTTCAATGACCTGTCCGTCAACTGTCTGCATCACCAGGCTTTTGCTTCCATGAAGAATGCCTAAAGTTCCCAGAAAAGTTGTGGCAGCAGATTTTCCCGAATCTACTCCGAAACCTCCGGCTTCGGCTGCGATCAGTTGTACATTTTTTTCCTCTACAAAATGGTAAAAAGCCCCTGCAGCATTGCTTCCACCGCCAACGCAGGCAATGACGTAATCAGGATTTTCACGCCCCGTCTGTTCCAGCAGCTGTTCTTTGATTTCTTTTGAAATAATACTCTGAAATCGGGCTACGAGATCCGGAAAAGGGTGTGGTCCCACCACACTTCCAATGACATAATGTGTGGTTGAGGGATTGTTGATCCAGTCGCGCAAGGCTTCATTCACCGCATCTTTTAATGTCTTGGAACCTGAAGTTGCGGGAATGACTTCTGCGCCAAGCATTTTCATTCGGGCAACGTTCGGGGCCTGTCGTTGAATGTCAATTTCTCCCATGTAAACAATACATTCAAGACCTAATAAAGCACATGCTGTTGCAGTAGCTACTCCATGTTGACCTGCCCCGGTTTCTGCAATAATCCTGTTTTTCCCGAGTCGTTTTGCCAAT
The DNA here is from genome assembly GCF_034651565.1 of Chryseobacterium sp. MHB01. Lineage (NCBI taxonomy): Bacteria > Pseudomonadati > Bacteroidota > Flavobacteriia > Flavobacteriales > Weeksellaceae > Chryseobacterium > Chryseobacterium sp. MHB01. The sequence continues at coordinate 620,371 of NZ_JAYEDA010000001.1, forward strand.
AAAACTTGGCCGATTGCATTGTTGATTTTGTGGGCTCCGGTATGGTTAAGGTCTTCTCTTTTGAGGTATATTTTGGTATTGTATTTCTCACTTAAATTTTTTGCAAAATACAAAGGGGTTGCACGCCCAACGTAATTTTTTAATAAGCTCTGATATTCTCGTTGAAAACTTTCAGATTCAATGATTTCAAGATAACCGGATTGTAATTCTTCTACATTGGGATAGAGCATTTCGGGGATGAAAGCTCCTCCGAATTCGCCGTAATATCCGTGTTTATCGGGATTTTTGTAATTCATATTTTGGTTTTTAAAGTTATATTATTTTGATTGGGCGAGTCCCGAAGGGACGGCATATGTCAGGATTGGATGCAGTCCAATTAAACTAATCCCATAAATATTTTTCATCATATTTCATTTTGTGTTTTTCGAGAATGTCTATCAGTTCTTCCTTGTAGTGGTTTTTTTGATGGTGCTGTCTTTGGTTTCTGATATATTTTCTGACAACAAATACATTTTCTTCAGTCACTGAAAAAGCTCCGTAGCCATCCTGCCAGAAGAAATTTTCATATTCTTTTCCTTTTGTTTTTATCCATTTTGATGAATTGGCTTTAATTTCCTGAACGAGTTTCATTAATGCAATTTTCTTTGAAAGTACACAGAGTATATGAATATGGTTATCTGTTCCTCCAATTTGCAGTGCTGTACTTTCTAAATTTTTACAAATGACCGCGATGTATGAAAATAATTCCTTTTCTATTTTTTCATCGATGAAATCTTCTCTGTACTTTGTACTGAAAACAATGTGTACATAATTTTTTACTAATGATTGTGACATCTGTTTGTGTTTTTAAATTGTTTTGATGTAATTTAAATCGGACTTACATCCGATTCTGTTATAGGTCGTCCCTTCGGGACTCTGTTTGGATTTTAAAAATTATTATTTTATATCGGATTCACATCCGATTTTGTTGCAGGTCGTCCCTTCGGGACTTCGTTTTCATTTGATATTATTTTTTAAAATTTTTATTTTTTCCAAATCTTTGACACCGGGTTTTATTTCAAAGCGCGAATTGATATCGATGGCAAAGGGTTTTTGTTTTAAGTGCTTTACTTTTTCAATATTCTCTGATGAAATGCCGCCGCTTAGAAAGTAGGGAAGTGAGATTTCAATAGAGTTCAAAATGTTCCAGTCGAAAGTTGTTCCGGTTCCTCCAAAGGCTGTAGAATCGGTATCAAAAAGAAGATAATCTGCTGATTGGTTTTCATGGATAATTTGTTGTAATTCATCTGATATTTGATTTACCATTCTTATGACTTTAATAATTCCGGTTTCCGGATGTATTTTTTTTCTTAATTCAATGGTAAAATCTTTGCTTTCATCGCCGTGGAGCTGGATAAAATTCAATTTTGCTTTTTCTGCGGTTTCCGCTATTCTTTCTAAACTTTCATTGACAAAAACCCCGACTTTTCCCCGATGTTTGATTTCTCCAATTTGTTTTAAACTCAAATGATTTAAAATATATCTGGGTGATTTTTCATAAAAAATAAAACCAAGAAAATCCGTTTTCATTGCAGTCAGCTCTTCGATTTGTTCCAGTTGTGTTAAACCGCAAACTTTCAGTTTCAACAGATCATTTCCGGGTAGTAGTTTTTGCCGCTCCATCATTGTTAAATTTTTAGACTGTTACATTGTTACATTCAAAACAAATTCTCTGAACTTATTTCCCGGATTTTCATCTTTCATAAAGTATTCTCCCATAAGGAAACCGTCAAACCCTTTTTCTTTCAAATACAAGAAATCTTCAATGCTGTAAATTCCGCTTTCGGCAACGGAAAAGGTCTCTTTTGGAAGCAGGTTTTTTAACTGAACGGAATGTTCGAGATCTACACGGAAATCTTTTAAATTCCGGTTGTTGATTCCAACCAGGTCAATATTTTTGTTGTAATGTTTTAATTCTTCTTCGGTATGAATTTCCAGCAAAACCTCTAAGCCGAGCTGATGAGCGAGATCTGTAAATTCATCAACCTGAGAAATGGAAAGGCAGGCAGCAATAAGCAATACAATATCGGCTCCCATATTTTTAGCTTCATAAAACTGATATTCATCCACCATAAAATCTTTTCTTAAAATAGGAATACTGATCTGTTGCCGTATTTGAATGATATCATCAAAGCTTCCTCCAAAAAAATCCTGATCTGTTAATACCGAAATTGCGCTTGCTCCTGATTTTTCATACGCTGAAGTGATCTCCAGTGGAGAAATAGTATTATTTATAATTCCTTTTGACGGAGACTGCCTTTTGAATTCGGCAATGATTCCGCTTTTGGTTTTGATGGTTTTCTTTAAAGAATAGGTTTTTCTCTCAAAGAATGCTGAATCTTTAAGTTGCTGAACAGAAATTTTCGACTTTGAAAACTCAATTTCCTCCTTTTTTCTCTGCACGATTTGATCAAGTATATTCATAAGGTATTATTTTAATAACAGTTCGAAGCTGTTCAGTGCTTCTCCGCTATAAAGACTTTCTTTAGCAAGGGTTAGACAATTGTTATAATCCCCGAATTTTTTTGTATGAAAAAGCGCAATGGCAGCATTAACCAAAACCACTGCATTTTGCTGTGACGTTCCTTTTCCTTGTAAAATGTTTTTAAATATTTCCGCTGTTTCCTGAATAGATGATCCCGCCTGAATGCTTTCAGCAGTTACAGGTTCGAAGTCCAGATCCGATGTAGAATATACTTTCTCGCCCTCTTTGGTAATGATTTTCGTGTCATGGGTGAGGCTGATTTCATCGTAACCGTCCATTCCGTGAACGATCATAAGTTCACGCTCATCTTTTTGCAGCAGATATTGATAAATTCTTGCAATCTCAAGATTATAAACACCTATTACTGAAAACCGGGGCTTGGCAGGATTCACCAACGGACCCAGAAGATTAAAAAATGTTCTTAGTCCGAGTGACTTTCTCAACGCGCCTACGGATTGAAGGGCAGGGTGAAAGTAAGGTGCGTGAAGAAAACAAATATTGGATTGATCCAGTTCTTTTTGCAGTTCTTCCGAGGTTTTTTTGAAGACATATCCTGTTTGTTCCAGAACATTTGAAGAACCTGTGAGGGTTGATGCTCCGTAATTTCCGTGTTTTATTACTTTTTGTCCGGCACCAGCGACAACAAAGCTCGCTAATGTTGAAATGTTTATGGTATTTTTTCCGTCGCCACCTGTTCCCACAATGTCAATCGCATCATCTGCATTAATTTCTACCGGAACAGCCATTTGCAGAAGAGCTTCACGAAATCCCTGAAGTTCAGGCAGCGTAATATTCCGCATCAGGAAAATGGTTACAAAAGCGGTTACTTCAGTAGCGTTGAACTTATTTTGTGCAATTTCAATCATAATGGCTTTTGCCTGCGATTTAGACAACGTATGATGATTGAAAAGGTATTCAAGAATCTCTTTCATTGATTTTGATTTAGATAAATTATTAATCCAGCAGAAAGTTTCTGATAATCACTTCTCCTTCCGGTGTCAGAATGCTTTCAGGGTGAAACTGTACGCCATGAACATCATAGGTTTTATGCTGCAATGCCATGATCATTCCGTCTTTGTCTACTGCTGTTACTTCAAGCTCTTCAGGAAAATCTTTGGGATTCACTACCCAGCTGTGGTATCTTCCCACTTCCATTCCGCTGTTGAGATCTTTGAAAATTTTCGTCTCCTGTTTTATAATTTCTGCGGATGTTGCAACACCGTGGAAAATTTCCGAAAGATTAATAAGACTTCCTCCAAAAGCTTCTGCAATAGCCTGCTGCCCGAGGCAAACTCCTAAAATACTTTTTGTGGAAGCATATTTTTTAATTAATTCCAGTAAAATTCCGGCTTCTTCAGGAATTCCGGGTCCGGGTGAAAGTACAATTTTATCGTATTGATCAATCTCTTCCAGCGTAATTTCGTCGTTCTTCACTACATCTACTTTAATCTGAAGTATTCTTTCGATCATCTGAACCAGATTATAGGTGAAGCTGTCGTAATTATCGAAGACAAGAACTTTAGTTGCTGGTTGTTGGTTGTTGGTTGTTGGGTTATATTTCATTTTATTTTTTCATTAATTATTCTGCCAGCTTTTCTGCCTTTTCCACTGCTTTTTTCAACGCATTAAGCTTATTATTGACTTCCTGCAGTTCACTTTCAGGACTTGATTTCGCGACCAGTCCGGCTCCTGCCTGATAATACAACGTATTGTTTTTGCTTAAAAAGGTACGGATCATGATGGCCTGGTTGCAGCTTCCGTTCAATCCGAAAAAACCGATGCACCCGCCATAATAGCCACGGGAATTTTTTTCGTAGGTATTGATAAGCTGTAAAGCTTTATGTTTTGGGGCTCCGCTTAAAGTTCCCTGTGGAAAGGTTGCCGCCATCATTTCAAAAGGCTTTGTATTTTCCGGTAAATCTGCTGTAACTTCACTTACCATATGAATAACATGTGAAAATAACTGTATTTCCTTGAGCTTTGTTACGGTTACATTTTTTCCCAGCTTTCCGAGATCATTTCTCGCCAGGTCAACGAGCATGGTATGTTCTGCATTTTCCTTAGGATCTTTTTTCAAAGATTCAGCCGACTGTAAATCGGTTTCAAAGTCGCCGGTTCTTTTGAAAGTTCCCGCTATAGGATGGATAATCGCTTTGTTATCTTTAATAATCAATTGGCTTTCAGGACTTGAACCGAATAATTTATAGTTTCCGTAATCAAAGAAAAATAAATAGGGTGAAGGATTGATATTTCTCAAAGCGCGATACACATTGAACTCGTCACCTTTAAATTTCTGCTCAAATCTTCTGCTCAAAACCAGCTGGAATACATCGCCTCTCATACAATGTTTCTGTGCCGTTTTTACCAAGTCAATATATTCTTCATCCGTAATATTAGAGGTTTCTTCTCCGTTTTTTTCAAACGGATAAATTGCGGGGTTTTTGTTTTTAATAAAGCTTTCCAGTGTGTATATGTCAGATCTTATTCCTTCAATTTGATTTTCAATAAGGTGCATTTCATCATTATAATGGTTAATGGCAATCACATATTGGTAGAGCCGGTAGCGCATAAGAGGAATTTCTACTTCCGGACTCTGCGGCTTAAATTCAAGTTTTGCAAAGAACTGTACGGCTTCAAAACTGGTATATCCGAAAAGACTTTGAGCGGTTTCTGCAATTGGATCATGTGTTTTTTCACATTCAAACACATTTGAAAATTCGTTAAAAATACCGGCAATATCTTTATCTAAATCACATTTTATGGGCTGTTGTCCTGGAAGTTTAACCTCATATTCATGGATATTTTTAACTTCAATACCGGCGATGGCATTAATGGCAATAAACGAAAAATTATTTTCGATATTTTTAGAGTCCGAACTTTCCAGCAGAATGGTATCCCTGAATTTGTCACGCACTTGCAGGTAAATATTCATCGGAGTCTGAAGATCTCCGAGACTTTTTCTGGAAACGGTTTTTATTTTTATTTTTTTACTGAACATTGCAGTTTCTTTAAATGATTTAAACAAAAAAAAGACTTCAACGGAATACGTCAAAGTCTTTATTATATAATTTTAAATTATAATCGCTGTACAAGAATCACCAACACGACAATAACTTCAGACCCGACGAAGAGTTTGGAAGCCACCACCAATTTTTATTGTTGTTGATATTAAACATGCTACAAATGTAAATATTTTTTTCAATACAAAAAATAAAATCCAGAAAAATTAATTCCCATCCATTATCATTCTAATGATGACAAACCTGCTGCATAAAGTCTTAAAGAAGTAATTTATTTCTCAGAAATATTTTTAAATCGGATAATTATCATGAGTTTAAAACTTTATTTTTTATATTTTTGCTTAATAATTTTATAGAAAATGAAAAAAGTATTAGCAATCGCATTTATCGGAGGTTTATTAGTGGCTAACTGTTCTAAAAAGCCAAATCATGACTTACAAGACAGCAACACAATGTTGCCTGAGCCGGACGCACCAACTGCAGTACAGCAGGATTCCAGCGCAACCACAAGAGATACACCGGAAGCTGATGTGAATGCTGCGATGTCAGTTCCTGCCAAAGACGCAAAAGCTGATACGCTTACGAAATAATGAAAAGACTTTTTCTTACAGGGATCATGGGCTTATTCCTGATTTCCTGTTCCAAAAAAGAAAATGTACCGGTTGATACAGCATCTCCGGAAAAAAGGGTTGATGCGGGATCTGCAAAAAGCAGTCTTTCCGGAGAACAGATGATCGAAAGTCTGGACTGTTCCGGATGTCATGCGGTTAATGAAAGAATGATAGGACCTTCTTACCAGGAAATTGCAGATAAATATGCTGAAAAAGATATTGAACTGCTTGCTTCCAAAATTATAGAAGGCGGCAGTGGAGTCTGGGGCAGTGTGCCGATGGCACCTCATCCTCAGGTATCAAAAGAAGAGGCAAAAAAAATGGTGGAATATATTTTAACATTAAAGAAAAAATAATTTCATCCTGAAAAATAATAAAGCTGTTTCTCATTACGGGAGACAGTTTTTTTTATCCTTATTTAGCAATAATCTTACCCAATTTACTCCGAAATGAGACAAAATTTTGAATTTTAAGGACAAAAACCCTTATCTTTGCGCGTTATTGAAATATAGAAATAATGCAATTATCAGAACAGGAAATTATCAGAAGAGAAAAGCTGAACAAGCTTGTTGAAATGGGGATTAACGCATTCCCGGCAGATGAATATGTAATTACAGATACTACAGAATCTATAAAACAGGATTTCGCTGATAATAAACAGGTTAAGATTGCAGGAAGATTAATGTCAAGAAGAATTCAGGGAAAGGCATCTTTCGCTGAATTGCAGGATTCTACAGGCAGAATCCAGGTTTATTTCAACAGGGATGAAATCTGTACCGGTGAAGACAAAACTTTATACAATGAGGTGTACAAACATCTTTTAGATATAGGAGATATTATCGGGGTTGAAGGAGAATTGTTCACAACGCAGGTTGGCGAAAAAACGGTTTTGGTAAAAAACTTTACCCTTCTTACAAAATCACTTAGACCGCTCCCTCAGGCAAAAACTGATGAAAACGGAGTGGTGCATGATGCATTCAATGATCCGGAACTAAGATACAGACAGCGTTACGTAGATTTAACGGTAAATCCTCAGATAAAGGAAGTTTTCGTGAAAAGAACCAAATTGTTCAATGCGATGAGGACATTCTTTAATGATGCCGGATATTTTGAGGTGGAAACTCCGATCTTACAGTCTATTCCGGGAGGAGCAGCGGCAAGACCTTTCATTACACATCATAATGCTTTAGACATTCCATTATATTTAAGAATTGCCAATGAATTATACCTGAAAAGATTGATCGTGGGCGGTTTCGACGGGGTGTACGAATTCTCCAAAAACTTCAGAAACGAAGGGATGGACAGAACTCATAATCCTGAGTTTACAGCCATGGAAATCTATGTAGCTTATAAAGATTACAACTGGATGATGGATTTCACGGAAAAATTACTGGAATTCTGTGCTATTCAGGTAAATGGTACGACAAAGGCTACATTTGGTGAATATGAAGTAGATTTTAAAGCACCTTACCAAAGAATTTCAATGACGGATGCAATCCTGAAATTCACAGGTTTTGATATTACAGGGAAAACAGAGCAGGAATTGTTTGATTTCGCAAAGTCTATCGGAATTGAGGTGAACGAAACAATGGGTAAAGGGAAAATTATTGATGAAATTTTCGGGGAGAAATGTGAAGGAAACTTCATCCAGCCAACTTTCATTACCGATTATCCTATCGAAATGTCTCCTTTGACGAAGAAACACAGAAGCAAAGAAGGTCTTACGGAACGTTTTGAGCTGATGGTTTGCGGAAAAGAAATAGCGAATGCTTACTCGGAGCTGAATGATCCGATTGATCAGAGAGAACGTTTTGAGGATCAGTTAAAATTGTCTGAAAAAGGGGATGATGAAGCAGGTCAGTTTATCGACGAAGATTTCTTAAGAGCCCTGGAATACGGAATGCCGCCAACATCAGGTTTAGGAATCGGAATGGACCGTCTGATCATGTTCTTAACGAATAATGCATCCATTCAGGAAGTATTGTTCTTCCCGCAGATGAGACCTGAAAAAGCAGTTCCGCAAATAGAATTAGGTGAAGACGAAAAAGTGATTCTTGAAATTTTAAATTCCCAGGAAGAACCGTTTACTTTGGCAGAAGTGAAAGAAAGAAGCCAGCTTTCCGGTAAAAAATGGGATAAAGCTTCAAAAACTCTGACAAAGAATAATCTGGTGAAAGTTGAAAAGATTGATGAGGTTTTGTTGATAAAGTTAGCATAAAACTCATTTATGAAAACTAGTACGGCATTCTTTTTTTGTTTTTTTTACATTTTTACTTTTAGCCAAAGACATTTAACAGCTGTTTTAATTGTCAAAGAAAATAATGACTCTTTAAGAGTAAAAGTTGATATACCAATGATTAAAGAATCATCACGAGTAAATATCGACGAAGACAGCTTTTTTCGTAAAGTAAAAGTTGTTGATGATAATGGTAAAAAATTATATACAGTTCAGCCCCAAGATATTAAAGAACTATCTTTTTCAGACTTAGATGGTAAAAAAAAGATTTATCATAAAGAAATTTCCAGAAATCGTTTAATGCAGCTTTTATATGATGGAAATATTAAATTGTATAAGCAATTTATCCCTCAAATGCATTATACTGCAATTTATTATTTGTTTTTAGATTCTAAAAGGGAACCTATTAAAGTTGGCTTATTTGAAAATAATGAGAAAATTTTATTAAGAATTACAGAATCTAAACCTGAACTAATAAATAAAATTAAAGAATTGAAAGGTGGGGAAGACGAAATGATAGAAATATTAAAAGAATTTGAAGAATCTTAATAATATAAAAAGTTTATAATTTAATTTATGGGGTAGTTCGCGCTTCCCCATAATTTTTTAAAAAAATAGACAGACTATTTCTATTAATTCTCCGTTTCCATTAAAAACTATCAGATGAAAACTCTCGTATTGCTGGTTTTCTGTTGTATAAGCATCCATTCACAGATGCTCACTTCTGTCTATTTCGATTATGACAGTTATACACTCACGAAAGAATCCCGAAGAAAATTAGATAGTCTGGTAAACCTGAAAAGCAATCTGAAATTCAGGATTTTTGGAAACTGTGATATTTCCGGAAGTTCAGAGTACAATAAAAAGCTATCTGAAAGTAGAGCTAATGCAGTGAATAAATATCTTCAGGCAAGAATCGGAAATACGATTGCTCTGGAAAGCGTTGTTGGGTTGGGAAAAGAAAAGCAGATCAATGACAACAGTACCGAAGAATTGCGCCGTAAAAACAGGAGAGTAGATATTTTTATTGATCAGGTGCTGAGGGCGGGCGAAATAAAATCAGGCAGAACATTTGAAAGCTTTTTCAGCAGGAAGGTTGCTGATATGAAAGTTGGAGAGACTTATTCTTTACCGAATGTCAATTTTATCGGAGGGCGCCATGTCTGGTTTCCAAAAGGAAATAAAGTTCTGATTCAGCTGGCTGATGTGCTGAAAAATAACCCATCTCTTGAAGTGGAGCTTCAGGGACATATCTGTTGTGATTATGATAATTTCGATGGTGAAGATCTCGATCTGAAAACTTTTAATCTTTCTTGGACAAGAGCTCATGCGATCAGAGAATTTCTCGAAAAGCAGGGAATCGATTCGCGGCGGATAAAAGTTACCGGAATGGGACATCTCAATCCCGTCGTTTATCCTGAACGTACTGAAGAAGATATGATAAAAAACAGGCGGGTGGAAATTGTAGTGCGTAAAAAGTAAAAATTTATTAATCTGTTATTTTCAAATATCTTTTCTGGTAATCGGGATTATAACAGTGATAAGAAATCAAATTTGCTGTTTTTTTCAATCCTTTATTTCCTTCGTTTTTATAAAGTAAAATTTCATCTTGAGTAAGTTGTATCCAGACTTCCCATACACCGTGAGTTCCGCAGGTTACTTCCATCAGATAAGTGTCATGATGATTTTTAAATAATCTGTAAATATACGGGCTCAATGAAATGAGTTTAAAATTTTTCAGATCAAATTCCACCATAACAAAGTTTTTATTGAATGTTGTTATTTAATATTATCTTCTTAGTTTGCTGAACGAAGCCATCAGGTAAAATAAAAACGGTAAAATAAAAATAGACCCTAAAATCAGCGCCCACCCTAAAGCGGAAATGGTTTTCGGAGCTGCAACATGCTCCAGTAAAGAAAGGTGCTGCCCGTTTCCGAAAAGAATAATATTGGGATTATGCTGGTAGGTTGCTGCAACTAAAATCATAATCACCTGAAACCCGGCTAATGCCCTTACAGGAAGAAGTTTTTTGGTATTCATAGCTCTGAGAATCAACAGGAGACAAACGGTTGCAAAAGCCGTTGCCATCATTCCCAGTGGCTTTGAAAAAACCCACATGATCAAGGGAATATCAGACAGATATGCTGTTAAGAAAACCAGTGCTCCTGTAATGACAACAAAAATCATCGTTTGTTTCGATTTTTTAATCATTAAATTAAGTTCGAGGCGGTCAACTGTTTCTCTCAAAGCAAAAACAGAAGCCAGATAAGCACAGATGGAAACTGTGAAAAGTCCTACAGCAACCCCGAACCAGTTCAGCCAGCTGAAAATATAGAGATCTAAAAACCCTTTGGCATCAGGATTAATAGAATGCGAAATAGTTGCAGCAGCAATTAATCCCAGAAAAAAAGGTGTCAGAAGACTTGAAAAATAAAAAATCTGCGTATATAGCCTCTGCCATTCATCTTTCACGGCATCATAATGCCTGAATGTAAATGCCGTTCCTCGCGCAATGATCCCGATAAGCATTAAAACCAGAGGAATATGCAGATAAGTTGATAATGTGGTATAGATTTCAGGAAACCCTACAAAAAGAATAACAATAGCGATGATCAGCCACATATGGTTGGCTTCCCACACCGGAGCAATCGATTCATACATGATCACTTGGGTTTTAGGACGGTTCTTTTTTCTCGTAAAAAGCTCTACGATTCCTGCACCAAAATCTGCTCCGCCCAAAATCACATAAAGACAGATCGACAGCCAGAGGAAACCTATAACTACGTATATCATAATTTTTTTTGTTTATCGTTAAACTGAGGATCCGTAGGATCGTAAAGTTTCGGGACCATTTTGATCTGTCTTGTCAGAAGGAAAATAATAACGAAAGACAGTGAAACAAAAACAGCGGTAAAGAAATAGAATGAATACTGAATTCCGGGCATCGGTGTTACGGCATCAACAGTTTTCATAATTCCGTAAATAATCCAAGGCTGCCTCCCCACTTCCGTTACGGTCCATCCGGCTTCCAGTGCGATATATCCAAAAGGTGTTGCTATTAAGAATGTTTTCAGCAGCCACTTCTTTTTCAGCCACTCTTTTTTGAAAAACGCAGCATATAAATAAATAATTCCTATAATAATCATCACCACTCCGAAGAAAATCATAATCTGAAAGGCAAAATGTACTACAGCAACAGGTGGCCATTCATCCCTTGGGAAATCTTTCAGTCCTTTTACTTCAGAATTAAAATCATTGCTTACGAGATAGCTTAAGACTTTAGGGATTTTTATGGCATATTTTATTTCTGCTTTTTCTTCATCCGGAATTCCGCCAATCACAAAAGCTGCACCTTTTTCCGTTTCAAAATGTGCTTCCATTGCTGCTAATTTGATAGGTTGTCTTTCCGCAACAGATTTCGCGGCAACATCACCACTAAGAGGTGCCCCAAACGCTCCTATTAATGCGAATCCGGCAGCAATTTTAAAAGCTTTGGTATGAAATTCAATATTCTTTTTGCGAAGAATCATATAGGCATGAAGTCCTGCAACGGCGAATCCTGTGGCGCAAAATGCAGCGACTGTCATATGTAGCGCCTGCGGAAACCACGCATCATTAAACATTGCTTTAATAGGGTCTATATCCAGGTACTGTCCGTTAATATAATCAAAACCGGCAGGAGAATTCATCCATGCATTGGCTGCAACGACTAAAATTCCGGACGCTAAACCGCTTATACCTACCAGAAAGCCACAGAACCAGTGAAACCATTTGTTGAATCTGTCCCAGCCGTAAAGAAAAAATCCTATGGCAATAGCTTCTATAAAAAAGGCTGTTCCTTCCAGGGAAAATGGCATCCCGAAAATAGGGCCTGCATGTTTCATGAATTGTGGCCAGAGAAGTCCGAGTTCAAAAGAAAGCATCGTTCCGGAAACAGCTCCGGTGGCAAAAAGTATGGCGACGCCTTTGCTCCATGCTTTGGTGAGACCTTTGTAGATTTCATTATTTGTTTTTAAATATTTCCAGTGGGCAAACGCCATCAGAAAAGGCATAACCATTCCCACACATGAAAAAATAATATGAAAACCGAGGGACATTGCCATTTGGGCACGAGCTGCAAGGAAATCGTCCATAAATACTAAATTTTAAGTAAATAAATGTAAGGATAAATTGCCTATATACGAATATGATTTCCGACAGTTATTATTCAGATTGAAGATTTTAACTTTGTATTTTTTATGAGTAAATTCTATTCGGTTTCTGTGGAAAAGTCTCCTGGTTTTTGACATATTTTAACTTTCATAACTCGAAAAAAATCACGATATTTGTGGGTCTTTGCATTTAGCAGGATTTTTAATATTTTATATGAGTCAGAAACAATATACAGCTAGTAGTATTCAGGCATTGGAAGGGATGGAGCACGTTCGTATGCGTCCTTCAATGTACATTGGTGATGTAGGAGTAAGAGGTCTACATCATTTGGTTTATGAAGTAGTGGATAATTCTATTGACGAGGCTTTGGCAGGATACTGCGATACCATCTTTGTCAGCATTAAAGAAGGAAACGGAATTGAAGTAAGTGACAATGGTAGAGGTATTCCGGTAGACTTCCATGAAAAAGAACAAAAATCTGCTCTTGAGGTTGTAATGACAAAAATCGGGGCCGGAGGTAAGTTCGATAAAGATTCTTATAAGGTTTCCGGAGGTCTTCACGGAGTTGGGGTGTCTTGTGTAAATGCACTTTCCAATGAAATGGTAACCACCGTTTATAGAGACGGAAACATTTATCAGCAGATCTATTCCAGAGGAAAAGCACAGACCGGTGTTGAAGAAATCGGGAACAGCGACAAGCGAGGAACCAAACAGTTCTTCCAGCCGGATGATACTATTTTTACCGAACTGGTTTATAACTATGATACCTTAGCGAGCCGTTTAAGAGAACTTTCTTACCTTAATAAAGGAATTACAATTACCTTAACTGACGAAAGAGAAAAACTTGAAGACGGGTCTTTCAGGTCTGAAGTTTTTCATTCCGAAGGCGGGCTAAAAGAATTTGTTGCATACATTGACGGAAACCGTGAATCCATTATGGAAAATGTGATTTTCATGGAAGGCGAAAGAGATGATATTCCGGTGGAAGTAGCCATGCGTTATAACACATCATTTACCGAAAATCTTCACTCGTATGTTAATAATATCAATACACATGAAGGAGGAACTCACTTAGCAGGTTTCAGACGTGCTTTGACGAGAACCCTTAAAAAATATGCCGATGATCTGGGTATTCCTCAAAAGGAAAAAGTAGAGGTCACAGGAGATGACTTCCGTGAAGGATTAACAGCCGTGATTTCTGTAAAAGTAATGGAACCTCAGTTTGAAGGGCAGACGAAAACAAAATTAGGGAACTCTGAAGTTTCCGGTGCCGTAGACAAAATTGTTGGTGAAATGCTGACAAACTTCCTTGAAGAAAACCCTAACGAAGCGAAATTAATCGTACAGAAAGTGGTTTTAGCTGCAAAAGCTAGACAGGCGGCAAAGAAAGCCCGTGAAATGGTTCAGAGAAAATCTCCGATGGGAGGTTCCGGGCTTCCGGGAAAACTTTCAGACTGTTCTTCAAAGGATCCTGCAGAATCTGAAATTTTCCTTGTAGAGGGAGATTCCGCAGGCGGAACGGCAAAACAGGGAAGAGACAGGTTTTTCCAGGCGATTCTTCCATTAAGAGGTAAAATTCTTAACGTTGAAAAATCAATGCTTCATAAAGTGTATGATAATGAGGAAATAAAAAATATCTATACCGCTCTTGGTGTTTCCGTTGGAACAGAAGAAGACAGCAAAGCTTTAAACATGGCTAAGCTGAGATACCACAAGATTGTTATCATGACAGATGCCGATATCGATGGTTCCCACATTTCTACCCTGATCCTGACGTTCTTCTTTAGATATATGAAAGAACTGATTGAAAACGGATATATTTATATTGCTCAGCCGCCTTTATATTTACTGAAAAAAGGAAATAAAAAGGTCTATGCCTATAATGAGAAGGAGCGTGAAGAATTTACCCTCGAAATGTCTCCGGACGGAAAAGGAGTGGAAGTACAGCGTTACAAAGGTCTTGGAGAAATGAATCCTGAACAGCTTTGGGAAACAACCCTTAATCCTGAACACAGAATTCTTAAGCAGGTAACTATTGATAATGCAGTAGAAGCAGACAGTGTCTTCTCTATGCTTATGGGAGATGAGGTTCCTCCGAGAAGGGAATTTATTGAGAAGAATGCAAAATATGCAAAAATTGATGCATAATATAATAGCATTTAACATAATAAAGGCCTCAGTAATGAGGTCTTTTCCTTTTATTTTAAATCCTGTTTAACATAAAAAAATAATTATAAACACTTAAAGGGATTTTCTTATTTTTGCTAAATTTTAATAACCATGATTAAAATACTTTGTACCGTAGCTCTTTCCACAGCATCATTGTATTATGCACAGAGCTTTCCTGCTTCGGCAATTCCTGAAAATTTGAAGAAGAATGCAGACGCAGTTATCAGAAAAGATTTCACTACTGTCCAGATCAATAAGATCGATGATATCAAATACCAGTATTATACCGTAACAACAGTTCTCAATAAAGATGGAGATTCGGATGCCCAGGTATTCATTCCTTATGAAAAAGGAAACAGTATTTCCGATGTAAAGGTGAATATCTATGATGAAGCCGGGAAAAAAATAAAGTCTTTTTCCAAATCTGATTTCAATGATTTTGCAAATAATAATCAGGGAACATTTTATTCGGATAACAGGGTAATGGTTTTACCTTATATGGCGACACAATATCCTTACACCGTTGAATTTTCTTATCAGATCGGTGATGAAAATACGGTATTCTTACCTGATTTTACACCTTTCAGATCAACGAAAGTATCATTGGAAGAAGCGCAAATGAAAATTGTCAATAAATCCGGAATAGATCTTAAAACAAAAATTTATCCGTCGCCCTATAATTATACTTCGGTAACTGAAAGTGAAAATGCCGGCGAAAAAAACTATACTTATAAAAATGTTCCGGCTATTGATGATGTGTTTTTACTGCCTCAACCTGTGAAAATTTTGCCTAAAGTAAGCTTTGCTTTAACAAAATTCAATCTCGAAGGAAAACAGGGAAGTATCAATAACTGGGGAGATTTCGGAAGCTGGTATTATAATAGCATTTTACAGCCGGTTTCTGTATCTACACCTGCTATTAAAGCTGAGGTGATGAGCCTTGATCTTAAAGGAACAACAGAAGAAAAAGTAAAAAAGCTGTACCAGCATATGCAGGCTAAAACAAGATATATTTTTGTAGCGCTTGGAATAGGAGGATGGCAGCCTATGCTTCCTGATGAAGTGCAGAAAAAAGGGTATGGTGACTGTAAAGGACTTACCAATTATATGAAAACTTTGCTGGATGAAGCCGGTATTCCATCGTATTATTCAGTAGTTAATTCAGGTACTTCGCCTGTATCTTTTGATAAAGATTTCCCAAAGATGGGTGGCAATCACGTTATTTTAATGGTGCCGACAGAAAAAGGGAATATCTGGCTGGAAAATACTTCCCAGCAAGTAGCATTTAATCATTTAAGTTACAATACAACGGCAAGAAATGTTCTTTCGATCAGAAAAGAAGGAATTGAACTGATTAATACTCCGGATTATACCGCTGAACAAAGTAAAGAAAAGCAGAAGCTCACAATCAAAATTAATGAAGATAACAGTATTTCGGGTGAAGGAAGTTTTTCTTATACCGGAATTCAGTATGATAACAATCTTGTTCTTGCTTCCATGTCTTCAAAAGAACGAACCGAAGCCGTAAAAAATATGTTGGATGTTTTGCATTTTGAAAAAATCGAGATGAAAAATTTCCTGAATGATAAAGATAATGCAGTTGCGAAATACGACCTGGATTTTAAAGCCAACAATTATTCTAAAAATGCGGGAAACAGTATTATTTTCAGAGCAGTTCCTATTTTTTCTAACAATGTTTATAAAAATGAAGAAAACAGAGAATTGCCATTCGAATTGAGACAGTCTTTTGAAGATGAATATGAAGTAAGCTTTATCCTTCCGCAGCAATACAAAGTGGAAGAACTTCCGGAAAATGTTGTACTGAATTCGGAATTCGGAACGTACAAGCTGAGTTTTGTGAAAAACGGAGAATCGCTGAAGGTCACAAGATCCATCAGAATTAATAAAGGTATTTACCCGAAAGAGAAATATAACGATTATATCAATTTCAGAAAAAAAACAATTAACATAGACAACTCAAAAGTTTTAATATCTAAAATTTAACATGAAAAAAATAGTATTCATCGCTCTTTGCTCAGCTCAATTTATTTTTGTGAATGCTCAAAAACATAAATTTCTCGATCCGCCAAAATTCAATGATGCAGATTTATCTAAACAGAAATCAACTCTGGATGAAAATGCTCCGGCGGAAATTCTTTACAGATCATTACATTTCAGTATTGATAATACAACCGGTAATCTTATTAAAAATACATTCTATAGAGTAAAAATTTATGATAAAGATAAGGCTGAAGATTGGTTGAATGTTGAAATACCGCTTTATCAGAACGGAAGTGATCAGGAATCACTTGCCAAAATGAAGGCGTTTACTTATAATCTTGAAAACGGAGCTGCGGTTGCCACCAAAGTTGACAAAACATCAAAATATAAAAGTAAAGAAAGCAAAAATATTTCTATCAGCAAGCTTGCATTTCCTAATGTGAAAAACGGTTCTGTTATTGAATATCAGTATGAGGTAGTGTCTCCCTTTCTTTTTATTATTCCCGAAATTTTGATTGAAACGGATACCCCTTCCCTTTATACGGAATACGTTTTGGACAGTCCTGCCAATATTGCATACAATCTTAATTATACAGGTTCTCTGCTGCCAAAATATAAAGAAGTTGATGAAAGACTATTGTATGGAGCAAACTATAGAACCTACCGCTTTGCTTATGAAAACCTGAAATCTTTCAAAACGGAAAAGTTTGTAAACAATGACAGAAATTACAGGACAAAAATTGGTGCAGAGCTTCACTCTACAAATTTTAGAGAACTGAAACTCTACTCATCATCCTGGGAGCAGATTAAAGAACGTCTTTATGAAAGTGAAGATTTTGGAGGAGAGCTCAAGAAAACAAGACTGGCCAAAGATAATATGCCTGCCAATATTGCAGGTATTTCCAATGAATTGGAGAAGGCCAATGCTATTTTTAATTATGTGAAAAATACTTTTACCTGGAACAAAGATGCGGGTCTGTATGTGGAAGACGGGATTAAAAAAATGCTCGAAACTAAAACCGGAAATGCCGCTGAGATGAATCTTTTCCTGGTAATGTTGCTTCGGGAAGCGGGTATTAAAGCAGATCCTCTTGTTATTTCTACAATAGGTAACGGATTGATCAATCTTGCGTCTCCCAATGTTTCTAAGATGAATTTTGTAATTGCAGCAATCCAGACGAAAGATGGTATTCATTTGTTTGATGCTACGGTAAAGCAGTCATCTATCGATCAGCTTCCTCCCAGAGACTGGAATCAGTTCGGAATCCTTATATCTAAAGATAAAGTTCAGCAGGTTACAATGAGCAATGCCAAAGCAAGCTTTACCTATCTCACGGCAACGGCTAAAATTAATGAAGACGGAAGTATTTCCGGAAGTTATTCAGACAGAGATACCGGGACATATGCCATGTTTGCCAAGGAAAGCTATGACGATAATGCTGATAAATATAAAAAACAGTATAAAGAGAATTTCTCCATAGACTTTACAGATATCGATTCAAAAGTTATTGAAAACGGTGACTTTGAAAGCACGATGAAGTTTTCGTCCGAAAACCTTATTGATAAAGTCGGCAAAAAGATCATCATCAATCCGATGCTTTTCCTGAATAAAAACTCCAATGAATTTGATCAGACGGAAGAAAGAAAATACATGATTGATTTTATCACACCTTTTACAAGAGTGAAAAAGATCATTCTTCAGATTCCGGAAGGATATGCGATTGAAGAAATGCCGAAAAATAAAAAAATTGTTACCGAAGATAAAGAAATTGAGTATAGCTATATCGCAGAGCAAAAAGGCAATACTTTGGAAGTGATTTCCACCACAAAAGTTTTGAGCCCGAACTATCCGAAAGAATATTATCCTGCATTCAAACAGATTTGGGGGGTAGCATCCAAACAGGAGAATCAGGTAATCAGCCTGGTGAAAAAATAAAACCACATAATTTTTAAAATAAGTTTAAAACCATTCATTTTTTGAATGGTTTTTGCATGTATATAGAAAAAGAATTATGAAAAACACTATAGCCGCTCTTGCTCTTTCGGCACTTTTTATCATTTCATGTAAAAAAAACGAAAACAGCAGCACGGAAATTATTAAGAATGACTCTGTACACGCAAATACATTTATGGTAGATTCTTTAAAGGTGAGTGATTCTTTAAAATTGAATGATTCTCTTAAAGTTAAATATTCAGCTACAATGCTGGTATTTCCTGACATTAAAAACAATGCACTTCTGGACAGTATTTATTTCGAAGAAAAAAATATCCGTGATTTTTCGAAAAACGGCATTCAGGATTGGCTTGAAAAAGATAAAAACGAATACTTCAACAGCATTAAAAAAAATTCTAAAGACTGGATTTCAGATATGAATTTTTCTCAGGAGTGGTATTCTGATAAAGCTATGAAACTTAAATCAAAGCTGAATGATTATCTGCATATTCAATATATCTGGGGTTCTTATGAAGGAGGTGCTCATGACAATTATGGTTTTTCGGAAAGAGTTTTTGATGTAAAAAACGGTAAAAAGCTTCAGTTAAAAGATATCACCAGCATGTCGACCTCGAAAATTGAAGCCCTGCTTCTGAAAAATATTAATAAAATAAACAGCGGAACTACAGATAATACCGGAGCAGTTAATAATTCGGAGATGCTTTTGGTAGATGTGATTCCCGCAACGGAAAATTTCTATTTTGACGAAAAAAACCTGTATTTTCACTACAGTCCTTACGAAATTGCCGCTTTTGCTGCAGGAGATATTACCATTCCTATTTCATGGACAGAGCTGAAAGGTACTATTAGTCCTGAATTCGAAAAAAGAATGGGCATAACCTATTAAGCCGATACCAAGATCGATACAAAATGATGAAAAAAATCTATTTCATATGGATATTGTCTTTCCTTTCAGTCATCTTTGCCTGCAAAGAATTTGGAAATGAGAATAAAAATTCAGAAAAAAACGGATTTGGTAGAACTACTGTAGATTCTGTCATAGAAGAAGATACCCTGAAAATTTCTGATTCTGTTGTATTGCGTTATTCATCTAAGCTGTTATGGTTCCCCGGTCTTGACAATAAAAAATTTCTTTCGGAAATTTATTCCGGCGAAGAAATATCAGATTACTCCAAAAACGGACTTCAGGTTTATATTGATAAAGAAAAAGAATCTGTTTTTGACAGAACGAAAAATTTTCGTGGCCTGCCGGATGTAAAACAGCAGCAACAATGGTCTTATATCTCCCAGATGAATGTGCGTATGAACAGAAATAATTATGTAGCTGTTCAATATTACAGCAGTCAGTTTCTGAATGAGAATAAAGTTCAATATCATTATGAAGAGAAAGTTTTCGACTTTAAAAATCACAAGAAACTTGAATTATCAGACGTATTAGTTCTTTCCGAAGAAACCATCCGCAGGATATTAAAACTGAGCCTGGAAAAAACAACCATGATGCAGCAGATTAAAACCTATGATCGGGAAGCTTATGCAGCTCTTTCTGCTATTACTTTTCCGGTGACCAGGAATTTTTATTTTGATGATTCCAACCTGTATTTTCATTACAATATGAATGAGATCAGCCATAATTATGATATCGGAGATATTATTCTCACCATTTCATGGGAAGATCTGAACGGATATATTAAGCCGGATTTTGCCAGAAGAATGAAAATTAACTGAATTTAATGCTTTCTAATCTGAAAGCATTTTTTATTTTTGCATCAATGGAAAAAGTAGCCTTCATTATCAATCCCTTTTCGGCCAAAAGAAACTATCAGCCGTTTCTTACTGAACTGCATGCCAAGGTGAAAAATCCTTTGTATTATATTTCAGAATCCATTTTGGGAACCGACGATTTTATTCATAATCATTTTGATGAAGTTGATATTTTTGTAGCGATAGGAGGAGACGGAACTATTTCAACGGTAGCCCGTAATCTCATCAGTACACAAAAAATTCTGGCTATTTTTCCGGCAGGTTCCGGAAACGGATTTTCCAACGAGACCAATTTCAGCAAGAATCTTGATGAACTTCTTGAAAAACTCAAACGAAAGAAATCCAGAAAAATTGACACTTTTACCATCAATGGAAGACTGTCCATCAACGTTTCTGGGACCGGTTTCGATGGTAAAGTGGTGAAAGAATTTGAAAAAACAACGCGGGGTTTTAAAAATTATATTAAAGTTTCCCTTAAAACATTCTTCAAATACAAGCCGAAAAAAGTTAAATTTTTGGATGAAAAGTATAAAGAATACGATGGTAAATACCTTATGGTGAATATTGCCAATACGCGCCAGTTTGGAAATAATGCATACATAGCACCACATGCAAGCAAAAGTGACGGACTGGTGGATATGGTTCTGGTAAAGAAATTTCCAATCACTTATTCTCCGTTATTTGCATTCAGAATGTTTACCAAAAAACTGAAAGATGATAACTATATTACTTATCTACCTGTATCAGAAGTGGAATTTAAGGTAAACACCAAAAATTGGCATATTGACGGTGAGTTCAACAAGATAAAGTCACCTATTCATGTAAAAGTGCAGCCTTCGAGTTTGAATATTTTAATTTAAATTATTAATTCAGTTAAATTTATAAATGTCTCCATATCCATTGGTGCATTCCCTGAAAAATTCTTTAGGTAAACCGTTTTTAAGACTGATTTTTGATACAATATTTTTATTACAATGCAAATTTGTATTTTGAAAGATTAAAATTTTATTTATCAGCTTGGTGGGTAAATCTGTATCTACGCCAACAGTGTAATTTCCTAAATATTGATTCTCTCCGTTAAAAATAAGTATTCTATTTGTTGATCGTCGAGATAATCCCCAAATCCACGTTGAATTCATTATTTTATAAGTTTTGCCTTCATTTGTTTTAACTCTTCCAAGATAAGTAAGATGTGTTTCTGTTCCTCTCGTTTCTGTCCATTTTCCAAAGATTATTTTTTTTCCAATTAATCTTTTTGATAAGACTATTTGCTGAATTTTGTCATTGCTGATTTGTGAATTTCCAGAAAAAGGAATTAATATGCATAAAGAGGCCAAAAGCTTAATATAGAATAATTTTTTCATCAATTAAATTTCTAATTTCTTTTCTATATCACGGGGATGATTCAGAGAATACTGCAGTTGATCCTTATCCAGTTGTTTTTCCCAGTTGGCAACCACAACTGTTGCTACGGAATTCCCGATTACATTGGTTAAGGCACGGCATTCACTCATGAATTTATCAATTCCCAAAATCAGCGTCATTCCCGCAATAGGAATTTCAGGAACAACGGCCAACGTTGCAGCTAATGTCACGAACCCCGCTCCTGTAACACCTGCAGCGCCCTTTGAACTCAGCATGGCTACTAACAGCAGCATCATCTGCTTTTCAATCGGAAGATGAATATTAAGAGCCTGAGCAATAAATAATGAGGCCAGTGTCATATAAATATTGGTTCCGTCAAGATTGAAAGAATATCCCGTTGGAACCACCAAACCTACGATAGCTCTTGAACAGCCTGCTTTTTCCAATTTTTCCATAATTCCGGGAAGTGCAGATTCAGACGAACTTGTTCCTAAAACTAACAGTAATTCTTCTTTAAGGTAATACATCAGTTTGAAAATATTAAACCCATTGTACCACGCTACAGCAACTAGCACCAGCACTACAAACAATGCAGAAGTAATGTAGAAAGTTCCCACCAGAAATATGAGGTTCAAAACAGAATGAAGTCCATATTTACCAATTGTAAAAGCCATCGCTCCAAAAGCTCCAATCGGTGCCAGCTTCATCAGCATATGAACAATTTTGAAAACCGGTGTGGAAAGATCCTGCAGAAATTCGGTTACTTTCGCGCTCTTTTCTTTTGTTAAAACCAAAGCAACACCCATCAGAATGGCTACCAGCAGAACCTGAAGAATATTTTCGCCCACCAGCGGACTAAAAAGTGTTTCGGGGATAATATTCATGATAAACCCGGTAAGGGTAGATTCATGTGCTTTTTGTTGGTATTGTGACACATCTCCGGACAGGGTAGTAGGATCTATATTCAGTCCATCGCCAGGCTGTAAAATATTTCCAACCACAAGTCCGATAATCAGTGCTAATGTTGAAAAGGTTAAAAAATAGATCATCGCTTTAACGGCAATTCTTCCTACTTTTTTCAGGTCTGTCATGTGAGCGATTCCCAAGGTAAGGGTGATGAAGATTACCGGAGCAATAATCATTTTTACCAGTTTAATAAAGCCGTCACCCAAAGGTTTCATCTTCTCTCCCAGTTCAGGGTGAAATTTTCCTAAAAGGATTCCGGCAATTATAGCGATCACCACCTGAAAATAAAGCTGCTGATAAAGTTTTTTTGCTTTCAATGAAATTGTTTTAAAGAACGAAAATTATGAAAAAATTACTGTTTCTGATGACAAATATCAGTAAAAGTTTCGGCGGGGCTTTTAGCCCCGCCGAAACTAATTATATAAAGTCCTGGAGAATAAAAAACGTAATTGTTATTCCACTGCTACGGAATCATCACCTCTGCCATCCGCAACAGCATGAATATTCCCTTCATCGTCAATCATAATCATTTCTGTTCTCCCTATTTGTCCCCATTTTTCAGCTTTATATCCAAGTTTTTCCATATCATTAATAGTGCTTTCAGGAAAGTTCTTTTCAAAAGCAACCGTTTCCGGAAGCCATTGATGATGGAATTTTGGAGCATTGACAGACAAATTGGCACTGAGTTTAAAATCTACTACATTTACAATAGACTGATAAACAGAAGTGGGAATTGTTGTTCCTCCTGGTGTGCCTACAATCATATAAGGTTTTCCGTTTTTCAGAATAATTGTGGGAGTCATTGAAGACAGCATTCTTTTATTAGGCTGTATGGAATTTGCTTCTCCGCCCACGGCTCCGAACATATTCGGAACACCAGGCTTAATGGAAAAATCATCCATTTCATTATTTAGAAAAAAACCTGCGCCGGAAACAACAACTTTACTTCCATATAAGCCATTCAGAGTAGTGGTTACAGCAGCTGCATTACCATCTTTATCAATTACTGAAATATGCGTAGTCTCTGTTGATTCTTTAGGCTGCTTTATGATTTTTCCGACTTCTGCACTTGGGGTGGCTTTGCTAAAACTAAAATTTTTCCACCTGTTTTTTAAGTATTCATCTGAAATAAGATATGAAGTTTTATCCTGGATGAAAGCGGGATCTCCCATATATTCTGCCCTGTCAGCATAAGCTCTTCTTTCTGCTTCCACCATAATCTGAACAGCTTTTGTAGAATTCTGCTGGTATTTTTCCAGATTTTCATAAGATGCCATTTTCAGCATTTGTGCCAGAAGAATACCGCCGCTTGATGGCAGTGGCATAGATACAATCTGGTTTCCTTTATAATCAAAATCCAATGCTTTTCTTTCAATAACTTTATAGTTTATAAGATCTTCAGATGTAATAATTCCGTTTCCCTTTTTCATTTCAGCAACCAGAAGTTCAGCGGTTTTGCCTTCATAAAATCCTTTTTGCCCGGATTTCTGGATGCGTTTTAAAGTTTCTGCCAGCTCTTTCTGAATAAGCAGGTCGCCGGTTTTCCAGGGAATATTTTTTACAAAAGCAATACCTGTTTTGTTATAACGCTCAAATTTTTCTTTATTGGCGTTTAAAAGATCAGCTTCCTGGCGGGTAATGGCAAATCCTTTTTCGGCCAAATCTATTGCCGGCTGAATAAGTTGTTCCATGGGTAGTCTGCAATGCTTCAGTGTTGCAAAAAAACCGGCTATACTTCCCGGGACTCCTACTGCAAGCCTTCCGTTTTGGGAAAGGTCTGTATCTGCCTTTCCTTTTTTATCAAGATACATATCGTGGGAAGCACTTGAAGGTGCAGTCTCACGATAATCAAGTGTAAATTTTTCACCGTTATTTTTTACACCTACCAAAAAACCGCCTCCTCCGATATTTCCGGCCTGCGGATAAACCACTGCAAGCGCATACTGAGTGGCAACAATGGCATCATAAGCATTTCCCCCCATCTTCAATATTTTGGCACCTGCCTCACTTGCAAGAGGATGCGCCGAAACAACAACACCTTTATTTTTTACCTTTACTTCCTTTAAAATGTTAATGTCAGTATATTGCGCTGATACTGTGGAAGTAAATAAAATAAAAGAAATAATAATCTTTTTCATTTACAAATTTTACAACCGAATTTACGATTTTGTTTTAAGATAGACTTTAAAATATTACTTTTGCTTTTATCAACTAATAAAAATAAAATGGAATCCCACACGGAAAAAATACTCATTACGGGTGCCTTAGGGCAAATCGGTACCGAACTTACTAACAGACTTGTTGAAATTCATGGAGCAGAAAACGTAGTTGCTTCAGGTCTTGACAGATGGCAGAAAGGTATTACTTCAGCAGGATATTATGAGAGAATGGATGTAACCAATACCCAGCTGGTGAGACAGATCATTAAAGATTATGAAATCACCACAGTGTATCATCTGGCTTCATTATTATCCGGAACTTCAGAAAAACAGCCAATTTTTGCCTGGAAGCTGAATCTTGAACCTCTTCTTCACTTCTGTGAAATGGCAAAAGAAGGACTTATTCAGAAGATTTTCTGGCCAAGTTCAATTGCTGTATTTGGAAAAGGAATTCCAAAAGAAAATGTAGGTCAGGACGTAGTGTTAAACCCGACTACCGTTTACGGAATCTCCAAAATGGCGGGAGAAAAATGGTGCGAATATTATTTTGATAAGCATGGAGTAGACGTGAGAAGTATTCGTTATCCGGGTCTTATTTCCTGGAAAACTCCTGCCGGCGGAGGAACTACAGATTATGCCGTAGAGATTTTTTACGAAGCGATTGAAGAAGGAAAATACACAAGCTTCATTTCTGAAAATACTGGAATGCCAATGCTGTATATGGATGATGCGATCAATGCAACGCTTAAACTTATGGAAGCTCCGAAAGAAAATCTCAGCGTACGTTCTTCATATAATTTAGGCGGAATGTCTTTTACTCCAAAAGAATTGGCTGAAGAAATTAAGAAAGAAATACCGCGTTTTGAAATCGATTATAAGCCTGATTTCAGACAGCAGATTGCTGATTCCTGGCCGGCATCAATTGATGATTCTGTTGCGAAAAAAGACTGGGGATTGTCTTATGAATACGGAATTTCTGAAATGACAAAAGATATGATTAAAAATTTAAGAGTAAAACTTAATAAAAATAAATAGATAAAGTATAGCTTTAAATATAAATT
This sequence comes from Chryseobacterium sp. MHB01, assembly GCF_034651565.1. Lineage (NCBI taxonomy): Bacteria > Pseudomonadati > Bacteroidota > Flavobacteriia > Flavobacteriales > Weeksellaceae > Chryseobacterium > Chryseobacterium sp. MHB01. Next base: position 646,351 of record NZ_JAYEDA010000001.1, read on the forward strand.
TATTTAACATCTGATTTTTAATTGCTTATATTTTTTATTTAAAATTAACTTTAAATGGTATTATTAACTTTTAACATCGTAAATATTGTAGCAAAATGTAAAGATGGCGCTGAAGTTTCCGATGAGGAAAGGCTGAAAATTTCAGAAAATAATACGAAAGCTATTTTAAGAATTTTAGATATACATGATATAAAGGCAAGCTTTTTTGTGGAAATTTCCTTAGCAGAAAAGCTGCAGAATTTACTAAAAGCAATTTCATCCCAAGGGCATGAAATTGCTTTTTACAATCAGAATTCAAGTCCTGAAGAAATAGAAGATACAAAAAGAATGACTCAGGATTTTTTGGAAAAGCAGATCAAGGGAATCCGCCAAAAGGACAATAAAATTTCTTATCAAAGGTTGAAATTGATGGAGTTCAGTTATATTTCAAATATTGATAATGCCGGTATACTTTTTCCTTTCAAAAGACTTAAAAGAGATACGGAGATTATTGAGCAGGACGGATTGAGTATTGTTCCGGAGAGTATCTCACCTTATAGCCAGCTCCCATATAATGATTTTGTGTTTCAGGTTCTGCCGATGAAGTATTACCGGAATATGGTTTTTGAAACATTAAAGAATGATGACTTTGTGCTGATCTATTTAAATTCCTGGCAGTTTACCGATTTCGCAAGATATCATTTTGATGTTCCTTTTTACAGAAGGCTAAATTCTGGCAAAAAAATGGAGGACAAACTGGATAATCTCCTCAACTGGATCAACGAGAAAGAAATGGCTACTTCCCGTATGAAAGATTACATTTTTTAAAGTTCTATTCTTCGTTTTTACAAATGGCCAGAAGATCTGTAGAATATTGCATTTCTTTTTTAAATACAATATCTTCATGGGAATACTGCGATGCAAAATCAGCTGAAGTATTGTCCTCTGACCGGAGTGGATTTTTATTCCCGGTCCTGATTTTTCTTAAAAGCTCAAATATCTTTTTCTGAACATTTAAAAGGAAAACTCTCAATGAGTAAGGATAGATTGATAAAGTGGATGGAAGAACTGCTATTCGCTGTTTTTTTGTTCTTTTTATTTCTTCTAAAATTAAATCTGAATCTGAACCTATTTTTAAAATTTCAACCTGTTTAAAATACTTTTTAAGCAATTTTTCCAGGCTTTCCGGTGTATATTCTTTCAGATGAAAAATATTCCAGGGTTGCTGAATATAGTTAAATAACCTGTATTTTTTATCCGGTGTGGAAATAATCAGGATTCCGCCGGGATTTAAAAGCTGTTTTAGCGCAGAAGTATATTTTTTATCATCAGGAACATGTTCAATAACCTGAAAGGAAGTAATAACATCAAATTTTTCATTTCCTAATTCAGCAATTGTTTTGAAATTCAGATTGGGAGCTTTATATTCATTATTTGCAAAGTCTACCGCTTCCTTGCTGATATCAACACCAGTGACGCTTGCAGCAGTCAAAGAAAGCATGTGTGAACCATACCCCGAACCGCATCCGTAGTCTAAGACTTTTTTGTCTTTTACAAGTTTTTTGGCGTATTCATAGGTTGCAATATGCATTAAGTGCAGATACAATTCAGATTTATTGGTAAATTGCTGATGTATAATATGTCTTTCTCCCGTATCTTTCATTTTAATGTCTTAATTAGATGGATAATTATGCCAGTTCGAAAAGCGTGATTTCGGGCAAAACACCCACTCTTCCCGGATAGGCCAATACTCCAAAACCTCTGTTTACATACAGCATTTTTCCTTCACTTTCATATAAATCTGCCCATTTCGGATATTTGTACTGTACCGGAGACCATTTGATATTTTTAAGGTCGAGCCCAAACTGCATTCCGTGCGTGTGCCCGGAAAGGGTCAGATGAATGTTTCCCGGGTGTTTTTTTACGACATAATCGAAATGTGTAGGATCGTGGCTCATCAGGATTTTTGTAGCCGATTCCGGAACTCCTTTCAACGCATCATCAATTCTCCCGAATTGCGGAAAAGGTTTCAATCCCCAGTTTTCAACCCCCAGAATGTAGAGCTTTTCACCGTTTTTCTCAATAATGCGGTGCTCATTCCGAAGCATATCAAAACCGGCTTGTCTCTCATAATCAATCAATGTATCAAGGTTTTTTCTCTTTTCATCCGGTGAGTTCCATTGTACATAATCGCCATAATCATGATTGCCAAGAACGGCAAATTTGCCATCTTTTGCTTTAATCTTTGAAAACAACGGGATAAATGGCTTAAATTCTTCAGCCACATTATTCACCATATCTCCTGTGAATAGTACAAGATCAGGATTTTGTTCATTGATAAGGTTGATGGCATGTTCCAGCTTGGAAGGATCCGAAAAACTTCCGCTGTGGACATCCGAAATCTGTACAATTTTATACCCTTTGAAACTTTTCGGAAGATTGGCAAAATTAATCCTTACTTTTCTTACTTTGTGACGGTATTTTCCAAAGGTGATTCCATCAATAAAAAGAGCGGAAAGTACACCTCCGAGTCCTAATCCTAAGATGCTTAAAAATTTTCTTCTTTCAGGAAAGAAATTCTCTGAAGATCCTGCAAGTCCGATCAGGTAGCCTCCGGTTCTCAGGATATCATCAATTAAAAGAAATAAAACGACAAAAATTTTAGGCAGAATGAAGATCAAAAATAGTGATATCATGATCTGGGCCCTCATCATACTTCTGTCGGCTCTGCTGAAGTTAGAAATTTCGTATGCGAAAAAACCGTATACTACTAGGGTAATAACCCAATAGCCGATCCTGATCCAGGAATTATCTGTAAGGGTTCTGATCGCCTGATAAATGTATGCTTCCAGCAGGAGGAAGACGGCAGCAATAATTAAAAAGTTTCTTTGCATAATCGTTTAAAAAAAGCACAAAGAATAATTTCCCTGTGCTTTTTGTTATTTTAATTAAATATTATTAAGGAAATCTGTAAACGATAGCATTGATATTCATTCCGGCACCTACCGAAGTCATCACAATGTTACCTTTATCTTTAAACGATTGACCTTCCATTTTTCCTTTAATTATTAAATCAAACATGGTAGGAATGGTTGCCACAGAAGAATTTCCGAATTCCTGAATCGTCATTGGTGAAATAGAATGATCATAATCTTTCACATTATAAAGCTTGTGAAGTCTTTCGATCATGGCATAATCCATCTTGGCATTAGCCTGGTGAATCAGAATTTTATTGATGTCTTCTATAGAAAGTCCCGCGTCTTCAATAGTTTCTTTTATCGCAGCAGGTACGTTTTTCAACGCATACTCATATATTTTTCTTCCCTGCATTCTTACAAAAATACGCGTCTGGTCAGATTCTTTATTAATGGAAGGGCCATTTGCTAAATAATCCAGTTCCGGGCCGTTGTCACAAATGGTGTTGTGGGCAATGATTCCTACATTTTCATCGTCTGTTGCTTTTACAACAACAGCACCTGCACCGTCGGCAAAAATCATTCTGTTTCTGTCGTGAGGATCAGTTACCCTGCTTAATGTTTCTGCGCCGATTACAAGAATGGTTTTAGCTACTTTAGCTTTAATTAAGTTGTCGGCCAAAATCATCGCTTCCACCCATCCCGGACACCCGAAAAGCATATCATATGTTACACATTTTCTGTTTTTAATGCCGAGCTTATTCTTTACTCTTGCCGCCATGGTTGGCATGAAATCCGCATATCCGTGTACCGTGACTTCTCCGAAATTGCTGGCATAAATAATATAATCAAGTTCTTCCTGATCTATTTTCGCGTCTTCAATCGCAATTTTGGCAGCCTCGTACCCGATTTGTGAATTGGATAGATCTTCTTCTATGAATCTTCTGTTCTCAATTTCTGTAATTTCTACAAATTTTGCAATCGTTTCTTCAGCAGGTTTATCAATTTTCACCCCGTCTTCTGAATAAAAATCTGAACCTAAGAAATAGTCTCTCCCGATAATTCTGCCGGGAAGGTAAGATCCAGAACCAATTATGATCGTATTCGGCATTCGTTTAAATGATTTTTTAAAGATGCAAAGTTAATAATTAATATTAATAACAGAGAATTAAAAATATTATTAAATTTGCAAAAATTGTACTTTACAATCCTATGAAAAATAATGCATCCTTAAAAGGCTTACTTATTGCAATTGCGGCATTTATCTTTGCCTTTGGGATTTACTTTCTCTTTCTGGCCAAAAGGAATTATTATGTAGTGGACAATCCTACGGCAAATACATTCTATTATAAAATAAACAACGGTTCAGAAGGAACTATCGCAGGAGGGCAGACCGTTCACGTTGACCTTAATAAAGGGAAAAATTCCATTAAAGTGTTTGACCAGAATAAAAAATTGTTGTTTGATTCTGCTTTCGAAGTTAATAAAATAAGAGGGCTTATTAATATTGCACATCAGGATTATTATATCAATGAGCAGTATTATGGCTACAATCTTAAGAAAGATTCACTACTTTTGGCATTGGATAAAACCATAATCGACGGAAAAGCCTATTTTGGAGGAGCAAGACGCTTCAACAAACTGTTTACCGACGATTTTTACTATAACGTAGATGAGGATTATGATAAAGTAATCAAAAACGTTCAGAAGGTAGAGTCAAGATCAAAGATCTTCAGAAAACAGGATTACCTTAATTATTATAAAGAATATTACAAGTTTTAAGTTTTGACAAAAGATATTACCAAAATTACGCCCTACAACTCTGAAGCTACTAAAAAAAGCCAGGTAGAGGATATGTTCGACAATATTGCACCGAAGTATGATCTGCTCAATCATGTGCTGTCCATGAAAATTGATGTTTTATGGAGAAATACTTTAGTGAACTGGATGAAAAAAGATAGCCCGCAGGAAGTGCTGGATGTCGCTACCGGCACGGGAGATCTGGCCATTGCTGTTGAAAAAGGCACAGGCTCAAAAGTGATCGGATTGGATTTATCGCAACAAATGTTAAATGTTGGCGTTATTAAAATAAAAAAACTTAAATTAGACGGCAAAATTTCCATGCAAAAAGGAGATGCGGAAAACTTACCTTTCGAGGATAACAGATTTGATGCGGTATCCATTGCGTTTGGAGTGAGGAATTTTGAAAACCTTACCAAAGGTTTGGCAGAGTTGAGAAGAGTTGTTAAAGATAACAAGAGTGTTTATATACTGGAGTTTTCAAAGGTTGAGGGTTTCATGGCGCCATTCTATATGTTTTATTTTAAAAATATATTACCTGCTATTGGCAGACTGGTTTCCAAGGATAATAGGGCATACACATACCTTCCGGATTCTGTAAATGCTTTTCCTTTCGGGGAAAAGATGAGACAAATTCTTTTAGATACAGGATTTAAAAAAGTTGAATATAAAAAACTAAGTTTAGGTATAGCCACAATTTATAAAGCAACAAAGTAACCTATGAATAAATTTTTATTAAAAGCACTGGTTTTAGCCTCAGTAAATGTTGCGTTGTTAGCAAACGCGCAATTCAGAACCCGAAACAGAATGGATAAGTTGGAAGACTTTGATGAGCAAAAGTTCAGCTGGGGTTTTTATCTGAATGGTAACAGACTAGACTACCGTATCGTTCTGAATCCAAGATATGGCTCAAGTAATAACCAGAATCTTGTTACCTCTAAAGAGAGTTACAGTTTTGGTGCCGGATTAATTGCAAAATGGAGACTGAACGATTATTTGGATTTAAGATTAGAACCAGGGTTACAATTCGGTCAGAGACAATTAACTTTCAATACACAGTCTAACGATCAGTATGCAGCAGGTACTTTGACAAACGATCCTTTTATTCCTATTCCTTTGGCTGAAAAAGACAGAGTAAGAGAAGTTAAAACAACTTTGGTTGACGTTCCTGTGTTGCTGGAATTCCATGGGCAGAGATGGTACAATTCAAGACCATATGTTGCAGCAGGGGTTAATTATATTGTTAATCTACAGTCAAATTCAGACTCTACTGATGATAACCTACAGCAGGTTTTCAGATCTACAACACACAATTTTGCATGGTCTGCAGAAATGGGCATCCAGTTTTACTTTAATAAATTTAAGCTTACACCAGCAATCAGAGGAACATTCATTATGAATAACGAGATTGTGGCAGATAATGCGACAACACCTCCTTACTGGACTGCAGCAATGTCTACCTTACAGACAAGAGCTGTTTTCTTCGTACTGAAATTTGAATAAGAAAATAGAATAAGAGATAAAAAGGAGGCGCATTTGTGTCTCCTTTTATGTTTGAAATCAAAATATAAAGACTTTTATTTTTGTTAGTGTTAATATTTTGTTATTTTTGCTACTAGTTAGAATATACAAAACCTGAAATGCTTCAAGATTTAGAAAACAATTTTTCAGAATTAGAGAAAAAGATTTTGCTATTACAAAAGAATTACAAAAGTCTTACTGAAAAATTCTCGGAATTAAGCATGGAGCATGAAGACCTGAAAAAAAGGTATGATGAAGAAAGGAAAAAAAATCAGGTATTAGCAGAAGAACAAAAAAATATAAAACTTTATTCAGCAATATCAGGAAATCCTGAACACAACAGATTGATGAAAAATCACATCAACAGGTTGGTGAAAGAAATAGATTTCTGTATTGCACAGCTTCAAAACAGTGGATTATAATGGAAGTAAGAAGAATAACCATTAATATTGCAGGAAGAGTATATCCGCTGAACGTACCCGCAGCAGAAGAAGAAACGTTGCGCAAAGTTGGGAAGCAGATTGAAAATATGATTAAAGATTTTGAACAGAATTTCGATGTGAGAGACAAACAGGATGCTTTGGCAATGTGTGCCCTGAAATTAGGAACCAATGCGGAAGTAGTGTCTATGAACTACGAAAAAACAATACAATCTACCAACGAAAGATTAACAAACATTAATCAATCGTTGAATGAAATAGGGAAATAGATTTTTTTTCCCGGAAAGTGCTGCCTACAATAATTCTAACACATTAAAGGTAAACTCAACGCTAAACAATTACCGAACAAATGTCCATTGAATGGCGTGCCGGTTCGTCCGGATTACAGACAGTGGAAATCAGTTCAAATCGTGTTGATTAGGAGTTTACTCTCAATCTCTGGATTATTGTGGGCTTTTTTTATGTAATACAATTAAAACTCAATATACATTATGATAGAAGTTATAGTCGGCGTTGTTTGTTTAGTAATCGGAGCGGCAGTAGGAGTGTTTTTCTCCAAAAGTTCACTCAATACTAAAGCAAAATTTATTATAGATGATGCAAAGAAAAATGCCGAAAACCTTATAGAAAAAGCCAACGTACAGGCCGAGTCCATAAAGAAAGAAAAAAACCTTCAGGCAAAAGAAAAATTCCTGGAGCTGAAATCACAGCATGATGCTGATATTCAGGTAAGAGAAAAGAAAATGCAGGAGGTTGAAAAAAGGATTAAGGATAAGGAACACAAACTGAACGATGAGCTTAGCAAGGCCGGTAAACTGGAAAAGGACCTCGATAAACAAATCGCGGATTATGCCAAGAAAAACGAAATTTTAGATAGGAAACAGCAGGAACTTGATCTTGCAACCGCTAAAAAAGTTGAAATTCTTGAAAAAATTTCTAACTATACGGCAGAAGAAGCAAGAGCAGAATTGGTGGAAACCATGAAAGCAGAAGCCAAAACAAGAGCTCAGGCACACGTGCAGAGCATCATGGAAGAAGCTCAGCTTAATGCTAAAAGTGAAGCAAGAAAAATCGTAATCCAAACGATTCAGAGAATCGGAACCGAGCAGGCTATTGAAAATTCCGTATCAGTTTTCAATATTGAATCAGATGAGGTTAAAGGTAGAATTATCGGTAGAGAAGGGAGAAATATCCGTGCTTTGGAAGCAGTAACAGGCGTGGAAATTATTGTAGACGATACTCCTGAAGCAATTCTTCTTTCATGTTTCGATCCGGTTAGAAGAGAAATCGCCAGATTATCCCTTCACCGATTGGTAACAGACGGTAGAATTCACCCTGCGAGAATTGAAGAAGTGGTAGAGAAAACCAGAAAACAGATTGAAGAAGAAATCATTGAAGTAGGAAAAAGAACGATCATTGATTTAGGGATCCACGGATTACATCCTGAACTGATCAAAATCGTTGGTAGAATGAAATACCGTTCTTCTTACGGTCAAAACTTACTGCAACACTCAAGAGAAGTGGCAAACATTGCCGCAACCATGGCTGCTGAATTAGGATTAAATGTGAAACTAGCAAAAAGAGCAGGTCTGTTACACGATATCGGTAAAGTTCCTGAACAGGAATCTGAACTTCCTCACGCTTTACTGGGAATGCAGTGGGCTGAAAAATACGGCGAAAATGCAGAAGTGGTAAACGCTATCGGTGCTCACCACGATGAAGTGGAAATGACATCGTTATTGTCCCCGATTATCCAGGTTGCCGATGCGATCTCAGGAGCAAGACCGGGAGCAAGAAGACAGGTGTTGGAATCCTACATTCAGAGATTGAAAGATCTTGAATCTGCAGCGTTAAGTTTTGATGGGGTTTCATCAGCGTATGCAATTCAGGCGGGTAGAGAACTAAGAGTAATGGTAGAAAGCGGCAAAGTGAATGACGAAGTCGCTTCCCAGCTGTCTTATGATATTTCAGAAAAAATCCAAAACGAGCTTACATATCCTGGACAGGTAAAAGTAACCGTAATCAGGGAAACAAGAGCTGTAAATATTGCGAGATAATCGATATACAAAGATATTTCATAAAAACCTTTCAAGAAATTGAAAGGTTTTTTATTTTTAGCAAAATTAAAACTCCGAGATGCAAGAACTTTCCACTTCTTCGAAACTGAAGTACATTTTTTCGATTCCTGTTATCATTTCCGCTTTGGGATACTTTGTTGATATTTATGATTTGCTTCTGTTCGGCATTGTACGAATTCCCAGTTTAAAAGCTTTAGGCCTAAATCCGGATACGGATGGAACCTTTATTCTCAATGCACAAATGGTAGGATTACTGATAGGCGGCATATTTTGGGGAGTTTTCGGCGATAAGAAAGGCAGGTTGTCGGTTTTATTCGGATCCATATTGGTTTATTCTTTAGCAAATATTGCCTGTGGTTTTTTACCTTATTTTCCAAAAGAACATTTAGTGTATCAGTATGCAGGATTAAGATTTTTGGCAGGGATAGGTCTTGCCGGAGAACTTGGAGCCGGAATTACCCTTGTTTCCGAAAGCCTGCCGAAAAATCTGAGAGCCATTGGAACTTCTGTTGTTGCCGGTTTCGGACTGATGGGCGCAGTAGTCGCGCAGCTTACGGTAGAGCTGGCTGGTGGCTGGAATATTTCTTACATCATAGGAGGAGTACTCGGTATTTTATTATTATTCCTGAGAATAAGTGTTTCGGAATCCGGGATTTATAAAAATATTGAACACAAATCTGTTTCCAAAGGTAACTTTCTTACATTTTTTACCCATAAAGATCGTCTGATAAGATATTTGAAATGCATTGCAATCGGATTACCGACCTGGTATTGTATCGGGATTCTGGCGGTACTTGCCAATCAGTTTGCTCCTGAACTGGGAATTAAAGATCTGAGTCCAGGTAAAGCTATTATGTGGGCATATGTAGGAATTTCCGTAGGTGATCTGGCAAGCGGGTTTATTTCGCATCTTCTGAAATCCCGGAAAATGGCTATTTTTTATATGCTGATTTTTACCATTATAGGTGTTGCCCTCATGCTGTTTGGCAATACGGATACGGAAACAAAATACTATATTTTCTGTATCTGGCTTGGTTTGGGCACCGGATATTGGGCTATGTTTGTCACACTGGCAGCAGAACAGTTCGGAACAAATATCAGGAATACGGCAACTACCACTGTTCCCAATATGGTTCGTGGTTTAGTTCCGGTAATGATCCTGGCTTTTGATTTTTTTAAAAATGATTTTACGGTAATTGTAAGTGCCGCATTAGTAGGTCTTATCGTTTTTACACTTGCTTTCTACTCATCGCTTACGATTTCCGAAACTCACAACAGGGATCTGGAATTTACAGAATAAATTCAGCTGTTTAAGAAATAAATTAGTATAGTTTACCGTTATAAAAATATTAAGTTGAACAAAATAAATTAATTATAAAATTTAATATTAAATTATGCTGTGAATAATTAATATTTGTTTAACTTTGAAACTGTAATTAATCACCAAAACCAAATCACAATGAAAAATTTTTTGAAAAACGCCACAAAATTAAAAAAAGCTGATCTTAAAAACATTACGGGTGGTATTAGCGGAACGCCTGATCTTTCCCTTTGCGGATGCGACTGCGCAGGATCTGTAACAGGCCCTAAATATTGCATCCAATACATAGCATGTCCACAAGTATATACTTGTAAGGATTTTGTATAAAAGAGAATTATTTCATTAGAAATAAACATTTCCACATTTAATACGCAGAAGCCTTTTGGGATTACCAAAAGGTTTTTGTAATTATTGAAACTGTTATTCCGCATGCAGGTTTTAAAAATTAATTTTCAGGAGCTGTTCCCGCTTTCCGCACTCGCTATTTTTATAATTTTCGGCGCGGCGGCGCACCCGCCGCGCCGAAAATTATAAAAATGAGCTCAGACAATTGCTGCAATCGGGGCTAAAGTTGCAGACATCAAAGAGATATTTAAATTAAACTATAAGTATAAAGTTTCAGGAAGTATCTTTCCGAATTGAATTATGGAATTATAATGCACCCTGAATTTGGAAATTCTGCGATCATTTTACAAATCTTCAAAATTCTTATTGTTAAAATACCTGAACCTGCTGTTTTTAGCTTCCCCGATTTTTTGTTTTGTGTAAATACTGTTATTTCCTGAAAATAAATAAGCTACAATACAGGCAATGGCAACATATATTCCACATTCTGCACCAAAAAGCTCAATTCCCATCAGAGTGCAGGCAAGGGGAGTATTGGTAGCACCTGCAAAGACTGCTACAAACCCCATTCCCGCCAGTAATCCATAGGGAAGCGGAATGAATATAGACAAAGCGCTTCCCAAAGTGGCTCCGATGAAAAATAATGGGGTAACCTCACCTCCTTTAAATCCCGCTGAAAGCGTTACGACTGTAAATAACATTTTCAGCACAAAATCATACAAAGGAAGCTGTTCTCCGAAAGCTTCTTCAATAACGGGAATTCCCAATCCGATATATCGTGTTGTTCCCATTGCAAAAACCGCTGCGGCAATAATAATTCCTCCAACAAAAGAGCGTAAAGGCGGATATGCAAATTTTGATTTAAAGATAAAACCTCCATAATGCATCAGCCTGCTGAAAGCAGCAGCACAGATCCCGAAAACAATTCCTGCTATCACAGAATAAATAAAAGGCAGAAAATCATTTTTAGGGATTACTCCGATAAGATATTCTGTATGATGAACATGCCACAATCGGGTAACCTGATCTGCCAGAATAGCGGATGCAAAAGCCGGAAAAATACCATTGTATCGAATTTTTCCTATGAGAAAAACTTCAAGCCCGAAAACCGCTCCTGCCAATGGAGTTCCGAACACAGAACCGAATCCGGCAGCAATTGCTGAGATGATAAGCACTTTTCGATCCTGCTCATTCAGCTTTAAAAGTTTTGTAAATTGGTCTGAAATAGCACCTGCCATTTGTAACGCTGTTCCTTCACGCCCTGCCGAGCCCCCGAAAAAATGGGTGGCAATAGTTCCGATATAAACAAACGGGGCCATTTTAAAAGGAATGATTTTTTTCGCCGGTTCATGAATGGTTTCGATGAGAAGGTTGTTTCCCGCTTCCACATCTTTTCCAAAGTAATAATACAGCATTCCAACAGCAAGTCCGGCAAGCGGAAGAAAGGTAATCAGCCAGGCATGGCTTTCCCTGAAACGGGTGGCCCACGACAATGATTCCAGAAAGCCTGCGGAAGCGGTTCCTGCAGTGATTCCAATGATTAAGCTAATGAAAAGCCATTTAATGACATATAACAATGCCGGGTATTTACGTGAAAATAAACGAAGTTGAAGTTGTATTATGTGAGTATGGGTTCTTTGTTTTGGAGACATAATTTTCCTGATCAAATTATTGTTAATAATCTTTCTTAATCAGGCGTCATCAGCTTTTTGAAAGCGGTTGGGTAAGGAAGAACACCATTTCCTTTTTGTTGTACAAAGATAAAAATTATTTTAAAAAGAAACGGTTTTTAGCAATAAATTCGTTGCTGATGCAGATGCTTTCAAAAATATCTTTATCACTGGAATCCTGCTCCAGGAACCAGTATTGAAGGCCCGCCTGCTTTCCGGCTTTAAAAATCCGCTCAAAATCGATGGTACCATTTCCGATCTCGGTGAAATCTTTCGTCCCGGCTTTCATATCTTTTACGTGCCACAGCGGAAATCTTCCGGGATATTTCTCGAAATACATCAGAGGATCAATTCCTGCCTTTGAAATCCAGTAAAGATCAAGCTCCATTTTAACCAGTTCCGGTGAAGAATTTTCTAAAATAAAATCATAAACATTTCGGTTATCATCAAACTTTTCAAATTCAAAATCGTGATTATGGTACGCAAACTGAATTCCGGCTTCTTTTGTAGCTTTTCCTGAATTTTCAAGCAGTTCAGGAAGTTTCTTATAGTTTTCCAAAGTTCGTTCTTCCGGAAAAAGGTAAGAACAAACCATATATTCTGAACCGATAAAATGAAGATCTTCCACAGATTTTTCCCAGTTATAGAGTAAAGTTCCCTGTCCTTTATTAAAATTTCCTGTTATATGATGTGAGCTGATGACTCTCAATCCTGTATTTTTAAGAATGCGCTGAAATTCCTGAGGGGTTTTTCCGAAAAAAGTACTGTTGTACGCATAGATTTCCAGTCCGGTAAAGCCCATGGCTGCCAGTCTTTCGAGTGTTTTTTCAGGGTCTGTCGACATTGCATCCCGTACGGTGTATAACTGAATTGCCAATGTATTTTGTCTTTTTTTAAATGGAGAAATTCCACAGGAATATAAACCTAAGAATCCCAAGGATGAAAGCTTGATAAAATCTTTTCTATGCATTACAGAAAGGGTTTCATTTCATCTTCAATCTGTGTACGCAGCTGCATTAGCCGTATAGCGTACTGTTCTTTCTGTCTGTCTTCTTCGGTTTCGGGAATCCATTTCGGGACCGGAAGTTTTTTTCCGTTCTCATCAACTGCCACAAATACAATGATACAGTGTGTTTTCTTATCGAATTTAGGCTGCTTAAGGTTTCTGGAGAAGACATTGATGGCGATATGCATGCTTGAAGAACCGGTGTAGATCACCTGCGCTTCCACTTTTACAATTTCCCCTATTTTTATAGGTTCATAAAACCGGATTCCGCCCACGTATACAGTAACCGAATAATTCCCGCTCCAGGTGGTGGCACATGCGTAGCCGGCCTGGTCAATCCATTTCATCACGCTTCCTCCATGCACATTTCCTCCGTAATTTACGTCTGAAGGCTCAGAAATAAACTGAAAAGTCACAGGTTTGTTCTCCATTCTTTTAAAATTTGAATAAAGGTATTTATAATTTTTAAAATTTTAGATTAAATCTTACTTTTGAAGAATGAAAATGAATATTTTCTGTTAACGATTAGAATATTATTTAAATGAAAAAAGTTTTTCACCTGAATACGTGTGATACCTGCAGAAAGATTTTAGCGCAATTTGATTTATCAGACTGGGAATTGCGCGAGATCAGAAAAGAACCGGTTACGGAAGAGGAATTAGCCGAAATGTATGAGAAAACCCAATCTTATGAAACATTATTCGGTAAAAAGTCTACGCAGATTAAATTGAGAGGCCTGGATGTAAAGTCTTTAACAGAAAAGGATTTTAAAGAATTGTTATTGGATCATTATACGTTTTTGAAGCGTCCGGTTTTTATTACCAATGATAAAATTTTCGTGGGAAATGATAAGAAAAATGTAGAAGCGTTGCAGGAGTTTTTTGGAGTGAAATAGCTTTGCACCAATTCGCGAATTTTAAAATATTTTTTGTAAGATATCCAAACCTCACAGGTTTTCAAAACCTGTGAGGTTTTATCTTTAAAAATAACTTATAACCAAAATATTCTGCCGGAAGTCTCAAACAAGGTTGCGGGAAACAAAATGCAATTGCCGGAAGTCTCAAACAGGTTGTGGGAAACAAAATGCAATTGACGGAAGTCTCAAACAGGTTGCGGGAAACAAAATGCAATTGACGGAAGTCTCAAACAGGTTGTGGGAAACAAACTGCAGTTGCAGAATCATAATTTGGTTGACCAAATTCCAGCCCGGATAGAAACGGCATCCTTTTTCTTGGTCGGCGGGAGCAAAGCTCCCGCCGACCAAGAAAAAGATAAAGTGGATAGCCGGATTAAGCTCCTAAAAAACAAAAACCCGCTAAAAGGCAGGTTTTATGGTATGTTTTGAACGTAGTCAAAATTTCGGTTTTGACAAAGTAATGTCAAAAATTATACAAAAGGCGCTTTCACTACTTTGGCAGGAATATTTTTATTTCTTACCTGGATGAAGATCTCAGAACCGATTTTAAAATGAGGTTTGTCAACATACGCAAGACCTAACCCTACTTTTTTCATTGGAGATTGTGTTCCGGAAGTTACTTTCCCGATCACGTTGCCTTCTGCGTCTACAACAGGGTAATCGTGTCTCGGAACTCCCTTGTCGGTCAATTCGAAACCAACCAGTTTTCTGGTAACGCCTTCTTCTTTTTGCTTGGCAAATGTTTCTTTCGAAAGAAAATCTTTGTCAAATTTGGTGATCCATCCCAATCCTGCTTCAATAGGCGATGTCGCATCATCAATGTCGTTTCCATACAGGCAAAACCCTTTTTCAAGACGCAGTGTATCTCTGGATGCCAGTCCGCAAGGAATGATACCTTCTTCTGCACCTGCTTCAATAATAGCATCCCAAAGCGTTACCGCATCTTCATTTTTAAAATAAATTTCAAAACCGCCGCTTCCGGTGTAACCAGTATTGGATATGATGACATCATTTACTCCTGCTACGGAACCTACGGTAAAGTGATAATAAGGAATTTCTGAAAGATTGGTTTCCGTTAATTTCTGAAGAATCCCGGTAGCTTTCGGACCCTGAACTGCCAGTAAGGACATATCGTCTGAAGCGTTCGTCATTTTCGCTCCGAAAGTATTATATTTTGAGATGTGATCCCAGTCTTTATCAATGTTTGAAGCATTAACAACCACGAAATATTTGTCGTCTTCCATTTTGTAAACGATAAGATCGTCCACGATTCCTCCGTTTTCGTTAGGAAGGCATGAATACTGGGCTTTTCCATTTTCCAATGCATCTACATTATTGGTTGTAACGTACTGCAATAGTTCTTTGGAACCCGTTCCTTCAATGAAAAACTGTCCCATGTGAGAAACATCGAACAAACCTGCCTTTTCTCTTACGGCAAAGTGTTCTTCAGTAACTCCGGAATATTGTACAGGCATTTCAAAACCTGCAAAAGGTACGATTTTAGCGCCTAAAGATACGTGCTTGTCGTACAATGCTGTTTTCTTCATAGTTAATTTTTATTTCTATTTCTTTATTTTAAAACTGTCAAAAGCTTCATTGAAAAGCTTCATAAAATTGCCGTTCCAGTATTTCTGTCCGCAGTTGATGGAAATCAGGTACAGGTCTTTATCTTTCTGGTAGACTTTGGTAAGCCAAACGAGCTTTTCTTTTTCGTCAAGGTATTCGTAAAAATATTCTGTATATCCTTTTTTGCCGCTTTTAGAAATTACTTTCTTTTCGTCATCGGACGATTTGTAAAGGGCAAGGATGAATTTTTTAGTTTCGGATTTCGGCAGATTCAGGCCATGATATTCCGAAATGGTAATGGCTCCTATCTGGCTTGGAGGAAATATATTGACTATCTCGCTGTCATTGGTGACTTTCCAGCCTTGAGGATAAATGATAGAGTAGTTTTCATGATCATATACCTCTGTTGGAATTGATTGTGCCATCAATAAAGTTCCTTTCAACAGAACAAATGCGAGAAAAATTTTTTTCATGAATTAAAATGGTGTTTGTATTCATCAAGGATAATCTTGAACCACTCTGTAAAATTTTCAGGATTTCCGGCTATTTCTTTGTCGAGATCCTCCATTGAAATATATCGTATTTCTTCTACTTCATCTTTATTAAGGTGAAATTCTTCTTCAAAAATCCCTGTAAAAACGTGATCAAGTTCATGTTCCCATAGCCCGTTTCCTACATCAGCCTTGTAAATAAAGCTGAATTTTTCTGAAAGTTCAGCGTCAATTCCCAGCTCCTCTTTCATTCGGCGTCTGGCTCCCTCTAGATATGTTTCTTCAATTCTGGGATGAGAGCAGACCGCGTTGGTCCACTTTAATGGGGAATGATATTTTCCGGAAGCTCTTTTTTGTAAAAGCATTTCACCGTTACTGTTGAACAAAAATACAGAGAAAGCACGGTGCAGAAGGCCGTTGACGTGTGCCTGCTGCTTTTCCATTAAACCGAGAACTTGATCTTCGGGGTTTACTAAAACTACGAATTCTTCCATTTCTACAAATGTAAGCGTAATATATGTATTCTGAAAATTTTTGGTAAAACATCATGATTTTGATATTTAAAGATATCTGTAAATGGACGTTATCAAAAAAAGAAAATTTTTAACTTAAATTATATAAAAGAGTTATTGTAGTTAAAATTATTCGCTAATTATCAAATTTTAGTTTAAAAATTTTACATTTAACAAGTTTAGCAGGGCTTATTGATGTAAAAAACGTAACTTTGGCATTCAATTTTTTATGATGGAATTAGAGTACAAAGATCACATTAGCCCTATCCTGAAAGACGGCGTAAAAAACTACCTCATTGATATCGATGGAACCATTACAGAGGACGTTCCGAACGAAGAACCAGAAAGAATGGTTACCTGCGAGCCTTTTCCCGATGCATTGGAAACCATCAACAAATGGTATGATGAAGGTCACCAGATCTGTTTTTTCACATCGAGAACAGAAAACCTGAAACAGATTACCATTGACTGGCTGGATAAACACGGTTTCAAATACCACAGTGTATTATGCGGAAAGCCAAGAGGGGGAAATTACCACTGGATCGACAATCACCTGGTAAGAGCAACACGGTATAAAGGTAAATTTACTGATCTTGTTGAAAAACAGGTTACCATTGAAGTTTTTAAAGAAGACGGAGAATAAAAATTTAATTCAAAGATTAAACGATTAATGTTTGAGTTAATCGCTAGTCTTTACTTTAATCTACAAAGTTTATGAAAGTTTTAGCAAACGACGGCCTGGATCAATCCGGTATTGATGCACTCACTGAAAAAGGTTTTGAAGTAATCACTGCAAAAGTTCCTCAGGAGTTTTTGATGGATTATATTAATGAGCATAAGATCCGCACATTGCTGGTACGAAGTGCCACACAGGTTAGAAAAGATATTATTGACAATTGTCCGTCTCTCGAAATCATCGGGAGAGGTGGTGTAGGAATGGATAATATTGATGTGGATTATGCCAGAGAAAAAGGTATTCATGTAATCAATACGCCTTCAGCTTCTTCAGAATCGGTGGCAGAACTGGTTTTTGCCCATTTGTTTTCCGGAGCAAGATTTTTGCAGGATTCCAACAGAAAAATGCCTTTGGTAGGTGATTCCGAATTTGCAGCCCTGAAAAAAGCATATGCAGCCGGTATTGAACTGAAAGGAAAAACAATCGGTATTGTAGGAATGGGAAGAATCGGGCAGGAGGTTGCTAAAATTGCACTCGGCCTTGGAATGAGAGTGGTAGCAGCAGATAGCAATGTGGGAAGAGCAAGTATTAAAGTAACTTTCTATAACAACCAGTTCATCAATGTTGATATCGAAACGGAACCGCTGCAGGATGTTCTTAAACATTCAGATTTTATAACGCTTC
The DNA here is from genome assembly GCF_034651565.1 of Chryseobacterium sp. MHB01. Taxonomy (NCBI): domain Bacteria; kingdom Pseudomonadati; phylum Bacteroidota; class Flavobacteriia; order Flavobacteriales; family Weeksellaceae; genus Chryseobacterium; species Chryseobacterium sp. MHB01. The sequence continues at coordinate 664,271 of NZ_JAYEDA010000001.1, forward strand.
ATGTGCCGGCGCAAAAAGACGGATATATGATCGGTAAAAATGAATTTGAAATGATGAAAGACGGAGTTGCCATCGTAAACTGCTCAAGAGGTGGTGTTATCGATGAAACAGCATTGATCGAAGCCTTAAATTCAGGAAAAGTGAAATTCGCAGGACTGGATGTTTTCATCAATGAGCCTACACCTTCAAAAGAAATCCTCAATCATCCGAAAATTTCCATGACACCACACACCGGTGCTTCAACACTGGAAGCTCAGGACAGAATCGGGCTTTCATTGGCAGAGCAGATATCCAGTATTTTACAGATTCAGTAGTACAATATTAATCACAATAATAAAGCACTTCATACGAAGTGCTTTTCTTTATATATTATTTTTAGTTTTAAGTAAATCTCTTATTTCTGTAAGTAATTTCTGGTCTTCCGTAAGTACCGGTGGCGGAGGTGCTGTTTCCGGTTTTTTATTAAGACTGTTTACACCTTTAATAAGAAGAAATAGAACAAAAGCAACTATAAGGAAGCTGATAACCGAAGATAAAAAATTACCATATTTTACCCCTCCCCAGGAAAGTTCTGCAATATTTTTAACATTAGCCTTTTCCAAAGCCGGATTCAGAAGAAGTGGTGTAATGATGTCATCAACAAATGACTTTACAATGGCACTGAACGCAGCACCAATGATGACACCGACTGCAAGATCAAGCACGTTCCCTTTGAACGCAAATTCTTTAAATTCTTTAACAAATCCCATATTTATATTTTTAATTATTGTCTAAAATCAGGTTAATTTACAAAAAAATATGTAATTGTTTCATTTTAATTCCTTCTTTAGCGAATAATTTGCATAGATAAGGACTGCTTTCTAATATTTTATTATAAATTTTATATGTACCGGTTTTTTTAAAATTACTTTTTTGTAAATTGCTGATAACACATTATTAATTATCAATCAATGAAAATTTTTACAGCAGAGCAGATTCGCGACTGTGATCAATACACTATAAAAAATGAGCCGGTTTCTTCTGTACAGCTTATGGAAAGAGCTGCAGAATCATGCGTGGAATGGATCTCTGAAAACTGTAATCATCACCGTAATTTTGTTGTTTTCTGTGGAAGCGGAAATAATGGGGGCGACGGTTTTGCTATTGCCAGAATGCTTTACCAGAAAGGATTCGATATAGATGTATTTACTCATACAAAAGCTAAGTTTTCTTCCGATGCTCAGGAAAATTTCAGGCACATCAAAGAAATTTCAGGAATAACAGTCAGGGAGTTTAAAGAAGTATTCAATTATCGTTTTGACAGCAGAACAGTGATTATTGATGCGCTCTTCGGCACCGGACTTTCAAGAAGTCTGGACGGTGATATGAAAAACCTGGTAGAGTTTTTAAATCAGAAAAAAAACATAAAAATTTCCATTGATCTGCCTTCTGGTCTTCTGGCTGATGCTGTTTCAGATTCTGATTCGGTTGTTTTTATGGCAGACTATACGTTAAGTTTCCAGTTCTGGAAAAAATCTTTTCTCCATGCCGAAACCGGAAAGTTTGCAGGAAGAGTTCAGGTATTGGATATTCATTTAAGTCAGGATTATATTGATGAAACTGAAACGGAAGATTTTGTAATTGATGATGAGATCATTAAAACTATTTTTAAAATAAGAAGTGAATTTTCGCATAAAGGAACTTATGGAAAGGTAAATATTATCGCCGGAAGCTATGGGAAAATGGGAGCGGCAGTACTTTCTACCAGGTCTGCTCTGAAGACAGGTGCAGGTCTCACTTTTACACTGGCTCCAAAATGCGGATACGAAATTTTGCAGACTTCTGATCCGGAGGCCATGTTTATCGAAGGCGGAAAAGATTGTATTGAAAGTTTCGATATTGATGAAACAGCTGTTTGCGGAATAGGTCCCGGAATCGGAACCGATGAAAAAACAGCGACAAGTCTTCTTAAGTTTTTAAAAAGCTATTCAAAACCGTTGATTCTTGATGCAGATGCTTTAAATATTATAGCTCAGGATCCTGCCAGTTTAAATTTAATTCCTAAGAAATCGATTATCACTCCCCATCCCAAAGAATTTGAAAGGCTTTTCGGAAAAACGAAAAATTCTTTTGAAAGAACGGAGCTGGCTAAAAGTAAAAGCCGGGAGCTGCAGATTTATATTGTTTTAAAAGATCATCATACCCAGATTATTACCCCGGAAGGCAAGGTTTTCTATAATATCACAGGCAATTCCGGGCTGGCCAAAGGCGGGAGCGGCGATATTCTTACGGGAATTATCACTTCATTCCTGGCACAGCAGTATACAGAGCAGGAAGCAGCAGTGTTGGGCGTATGGTTTCATGGAAAAGCAGCTGAATTTGCTTCAGAGAAACATTCCAAAGAATCCATGCTTCCATCTGATGTAATTAATGAGTTTGGGAATGTATTTTCTGAATTGAATGGTAAAGTGGAGAAGCTTTTATGAGAAGCTTTTAAATATAATAGACGAGAGAATACGTCAGATTCCAGTCTTGAACTTTGTTTGACTACACCGACATAACATTCACCGAGTAAAAGAAGATATCTTCGATTTTAAAACAAAAGATAATTGAATAATCTTAATCAAAAAATGATAATCAAATAAAAAGCAAGCCTCCACGACTTGCTTTACTTGTTTGTAATAAAATATCTTAAGAATTATTCAGGTTTTTCATTTTCCGCCTGTGTGATTCTGAACTTTTTAGATATAATCATGATTACAACGCCGGCAATCATAAAAGGAATTGATAATACCTGTCCGGTATTCAGTCCTCCGAACTGAATGAATTCATCACCCTGTGGCTCTTTCAGGAATTCTACAAAGAATCTTATTGCCCAAAGAATGATGAAAAACAATCCGAACAACCATCCCTGCTGATATTTCTTATTGGTTTTTCTGTATAAAATCCACAACAGTACAAACAGACAGATATATCCGAATGCTTCAAAAAGCTGTGATGGATAACGTGGCACCGTCACGCCGTACTCGCTGCTTTGTTGCGGGAAAAGTAAAGCGAAGGGTGAGTTGGGGTCCACCGGCTTTCCGATAATTTCGGAGTTAAAGAAATTTCCAAGTCTTACGAACGCACCCCCCAGTGCTACAACAATTCCAAGTCTGTCGTACACCCATAAAGGATTTTTCTTAATAATTTTGAATGAATAATAAAGGGTGGTAAAAATCAGTGCGATGGTTGCCCCATGACTTGCCAATCCTGAAAACCCGGTAAATTTAAGGCCATTTTTAGTACTGATCGGTAAAAATACGCTCCAGAAATCTTCTTTGAATAATTCCGGCTGGTAAAAGATGACGTGTCCCAAACGTGCCCCCAGAATTGTTCCTACCAAAGTCCAGGTAAATAATGGCTCCAGGTATTTCTGGTTGACATTGTCGATTTTAAAGATCCTGTTCATTAAAACATACCCGAAACCGAATGCGAAAATGAACATTAAGCTGTAAAAATGCAGGGTTATTGGTCCCAGTACAATTCCTTTTGTAGGATCCCAGATCTTAAAAGAAGTCTCCAGGTTTATCTGATCTGATGAAGCAATCGGTTTACTTGATTTTACCGCGTACTTGAAAGCTGCGATATTATCTTTCGTGGCCGGTGTTTCTATAAGCTTGAAATTTTTATCCAAAAACTGGTAGTGAGCTGTTTTAAGCTTATCCAGAGTAAGAGCACTGATGTTGAAATAGGCAGGTTCAAAATTAGCTTCGTTCAGAATAATCAGTATGTTTCCTTCTACTTTTCTGTCCGGGAACACGTTAAGGTCTCCAAGTTCCGTAGTACTGTAGATCTTTACAGGAATATTTGCATTGTTGATTTTTAAAGTTCCTTCCGACATTCCGTCCGGATAATTCTGCGCAAATAAACACTGGGTAATAAACGCAAAAATAACGAGGTACATTCTGAAAAAAATATTGCTCATTTCTATTCTTTTATAGTTTGTTATATTCTAAATTTTATTGTGTCGGGGCGGAACGGGATCATAGCCGCTTCCTCCCCAGGGATGACATCTTGAAATTCTTTTGATGCCCAGCCAGAATCCTTTCAAAGGCCCATGCACCTGTAACGCTTTTACCATATAATGCGAACAGGTAGGTTCATACCTGCAGTTTTTAGGCAGCAGCGGAGAAATAAACCATTGGTAGAATCTGATGAGAATTACCAAAGGAAAGGTGATGATTTTGTTGGCTGTACGTTTCAAAACATTGCAAAAATAGGGTAAAAAATCGGAAGTTGGCGGAAATATACCGGAAGTTTCAGCAGGAAAGGAGGGTGTTTATCGGAGATATTTTGGTGTTGATCGATTTGTGAAATTGCTGTAACCTAAATTATTGCGATCCGTGTTATTTTCTAAAAGAAAATTATGTATTTTTGATAAAATGCTTCTTCCCAAAACCTTATCGGCAATAAAGAAGAACATAAAAAGTTAAGAACAGGTAGAATTCTGGAAAACCCAGGCTGAAAGCCGCAAGTAATTTCCTGTTTTCCCGAAAAGCTGTTGCATCCCTGTAATGACTTTTCGGGAACACCCGAAAGTTTGTCGCACCCTCGCAACAGCTTTTCGGGAAACCCCGAAAGCTTCCTGCAGCCTGCAGGAGATTTTCGGAAATATCCGGAAGGTAATCTTATTGATGAAGGGGGCTAACCGGAACAGATAAATAAAAAATCGTATCGTACGGTTTAAATAATAAAAATAATACACAAATGAATTTTATTGATTTACCTAAACTCCGCGATGCAGAATACCTGCAATACGTAAAAGACTTCTCAGGAATTATCGCCCTGAACAATCCTTCAACCTTACAGATCGATGCCAAACTTTCAACCTTTAACACCAGGATTGATGAGCTTGAAAACCTGTACAAAGAAACCTTGGACAACGGGAAAACGCAGGACCTTTTGCAGTTGGATGAAAGAAGAGATAATGCCGTCAAAGGAATTTATTATTTTCTTCTGGGGCATTCTTATCATTTCGAAGCAGATAAAAAACAGAAGGCACAATTGCTTCTCGATAATATGGCTCTGTATGGAAGCGGTATTGCGCGTTTAAATTATCAGGCAGAAACCGCAACGATTAATAATCTCATCAGAGATTGGGAAAATAAGCCCGAACTTACAAATGCGGTTGCCTTCTTAAATCTTTCTGTATGGATCAATGAGATGAAAACAGCCAATGACCTGTTTAATACTGCCTATCTTTCCCGCACCCAGGAATATGGTTATGCAAGTACAGAAGCTATTAAGTCTAAAAGAGAAGAGGTGGATGCCGCCTATTATGCATTGCGTGACAGCATTGATACGATTCATCTTCTGGTGGAAATGCCGCTATCACCATACGAAACAGTCATCAATCAGCAACTGAATACGCTTACGGATCAGTATAATATATTGCTGGTGAATAAAAAAAATGTTTGCCTGTAGAGGAAAAATTAAGAGCTACTTTGAGAATAAGAAATCAATTAGCCCAAAAAACCCGTCAATATATTGGCGGGTTCTTTTATGCTGTGACAGGAATAAGATTTGTATTACTTTATTAACTTTGCATTACATATTAATACCAGTTCACAATATTTAACTTTAACAAATACTTTTACCTACCTTGAATCAAAATATTCCATTAGCAGAAAAACTAAGACCGAAGACACTGGAAGATGTTCTCGGGCAGGAGCACCTTACAGGTGAGAAGGGAACCATAAGGAAAATGCTGCAGAATAATACACTGAATTCCTTAATTTTCTGGGGGCCGCCGGGAACAGGAAAAACAACCCTGGCAGAAATTATTTCGGAACAGTCGGGAAGGAAATTCTATAAGCTTTCTGCAGTTTCTTCGGGGGTTAAAGATGTCCGTGATGTTATTGAAGATGCTAAAAAACAGAATCTTTTTTCGGGAAAATCTCCGATTTTATTTATTGACGAAATTCACAGATTCAACAAATCACAGCAGGATTCGCTGTTGCATGCTGTAGAGAAAGGATGGATCGTCCTGATTGGGGCAACCACGGAAAATCCCAGTTTTGAAGTGGTTTCCGCATTGCTCTCAAGAAGTCAGGTTTATATTCTGAAAGCACTGAGCTATGAAAAACTTGAGGAATTAATAGATATCGCTCTTGATAAATTTAATACTGATGAAAAGTCTGATTTTAAGGTTGTTGAAAAAGAAGCATTCATACAATATTCCGGCGGTGATGCAAGGAAACTGATCAATTCTGTGGAGCTGGTGCTCAATCAATATATCAATTCTTCCAAAAAAGAGATCGGTAATGAAGATGTTCTGGAAGTACTGCAGGAAACGATGGCACTGTATGATAAAAACGGCGAACAGCATTATGATATCATTTCAGCATTCATCAAATCAATGCGCGGAAGCGATCCAAATGGGGCGGTGTATTGGCTGGCAAGGATGATTGCGGGAGGAGAAGATATTAAGTTCATAGCCCGGAGAATGCTGATACTGGCTGCTGAAGATATCGGATTGGCAAATCCTAATGCTTTGATTATGGCCAACAACTGTTTCCAGGCGGTAAATGTGATTGGGAATCCGGAGGCAAGGATTATCTTGAGTGAAACGGCAGTTTACCTGGCGGTCTCTCCAAAGAGCAATTCGACCTATATGGCTATCAATGAGGCGCTGGCACTGGTTAAAAAAACCGGAAATCTTCCTGTTCCCCTTCACCTGAGAAATGCTCCTACCAAACTGATGAAAGATCTGGATTATGGGAAGGAATATAAATATGCACATTCATATGATGGTAATTTTGTTGATCAGGATTTCCTTCCGGAAGAGATTCGGGAGGTAACATTGTATCAGCCGGGCAACAATGCAACGGAAAAGAAAATCTATGAAGAACTTAAAAAGAAATGGAACAATAGATATTAATGTTGTGCTGTAATGAATAAATAAAAAAAGGATACTTACACAAGTATCCTTTTTTATATAATGTTTAAAAAAATTATTTCTTAATAGCAGTGGTGATGGAAACGGCTTTTGCTCCATGGTTGTCTATAACTTCCATTTTATTCAGGATATCACCGAAAACTTTTGTATCACTGTTTTTAAATTCATAGCCGTCAATGAATACAGGTGTATCTTTGGCAAGGCCATAATGCACGTTAAGTTCGGAAAGCGGAATCCTGTCGATTGCTCCTTCGTCGCTTTTTAATTTATATACTACCAAACCGTTTTCAGCGATGAAGCTGTATTTTTTAAGGTTTTGCGGAAGTTCTGCTGCAGATTTGTAAGTCTGTGTATTCTGAATAGCGGTTTTATGATTGGCAGTAAACATATCTACTGTTCCGACAATATCATCAGCCACTGCAAATTTTGTAGAAGCATTCTTCTGTGCAAATAAAGTGACAGAAGACAATAATAAAAAGGAGTAGAGCAATTTTTTCATAATGTTTTTGGAATAAGTATCTGTTAAAAACTTGATAAATATAGTTATTTTTTAGAAAGCGTAAAGAAAATTTTATAATAATTTAATCAAATCATTAAAAATAAACCATTTTCAGGTTGTTTTGTCCGGTTCTTCCTTTTTCTCAACCATCGTTACTACTATATTTTTCAGTCGCTGGAATAAAAAAGAGCTGAGCAGTAAAATAAAACCGAGTATGATAAATGCAATGATCCTTGAAACATTATCCATTTTCCAGACATCATACAGATAGAGCTTGGCAATCGTGATGCCCAATAAAGCGAAGCCGGCCTTAGCATATTCTCTGGCATCGGTTTTCAACCCCTTATAAATAAAAATACTTGCCAGTATAGCCCATATAATCGGAAGGTAAAGTAGAGTAAAGTATTCCTGAAGTTTTTTCATACCGACGATATTTTCCGAGAAGGTTAAAAGATAAATGTGATGTGTTTCCATGCTTACAGCGGTTACAATAGCAGTTACTAAAAGCCAATAGGAAAGCTTTATTGTGAAAAAAGATGAATGGGGAATGATTTTTATTATGGTAAAGATCAAAGGAATCAGATACAGCCCATACATGAAATAATACTTTAGATCAACATTTTTCATAATAATACGGGTAATAATTCCGGAGCCGGCGATGATGGTGTTCAGAATAATCAGGGAGAAAAAAATATACAAAAGTCCGTATTCAAGTATTTTTGCGATCTCAAGTTTTTTTCTGAAAAGCAGAATAATAAAAATAAAATACAAAGTGAAAAGCATTCCGATGATAAAAATAATGATCATCGGTTCGTCCGAAATATGATAAATGATTTCTGATAAAATGGCAATATAAATAACCGCATAGCTTACCGCCGAAAACAGGTTTTCAAAAAAGCTGCTGCCTTTTTGTTTCTGGTGTATTTTTCTGAGCAGGCTAAGGTTCATAAAAACGGTAATAACAGTTACCAAACTCGTTAGAAACACAGGATTGAAAATGATTTTAAGATTCCGGGAATTTATATATTCTGCCCAGGTCATTATTTGCGCAATAATCACAAGAGGGAAGAGGATATAAAAAAAGTTCCTGAAAATACTAAGGCGGGTTTTCCTCCAGATGAAAAGGAGAAGGGTACTTTCAATAGCCCAGACCGTGGTAATTAAATGAGTACTGAATTGAAGTGCAAAAGCTGCCGTAATAAGACTCACTGCAATCCCCGAAAATATGGAATGTGCGCTGCCGAATTTTTTTTCCGAATGTTCTCTGTACAACAGAATTCCATTGATTATAGCAAATGCAACGGGGAAAATAATAACGGGATCATATTGTAATTGTTTGAAAATAAATACCGTCCCGATAATTCCTGTAAAGTTCACCAGAATAAGCATCAGAATATCAGTGGGCAACAATTTCTTTTGCGTGAAATAGTTCTGTAATGCAAATGCGTAGAAAATAATATAGCTTATTACATAAAAATATACTGTGTTGATTTCAGTCTTTGTCAGCGTCCAGTAAAAAAGGTAGATACAGGTGAAAATAAATGAAATCCAGCCAATACTCTTCCATTTTTTAAGGAATGCAATCGCAAGCATTCCGGTATTAATGACGGTTATATAGATAAAAAGAAAAGGGTAATTGCTTTGTCCGGTGCTGATCATCAACGGAGCAAGAAATCCTCCGAACAGCGAAAAAATAATGAGAATTTCACTTTTGTAATAATAAGAAAGAAATATGGAAACCAGCGTTACAAAACATGTCATTGAAAATGCTGCATTCTGCGAAAACAAATGGTACTCCCGAAATGCAATGGTTGTTGTAAAATACAGTACGGAAATACCGCCACCAGTGATAATGGAAGCAAAAACGGTATAATTCTTTCTTAGAAAATGCCCGGCAGTAATTATTCCCGCACCTGCAGCAAAACCTATTGCTGCTCTTGAAACTTCACCGAGCCAGTTATTGTCAATCGCATATTTCACGAAATACCCGATTCCGAGAACCAATGTGAAAATCCCGGCTATTGCAAGGGCATTCTGCTTTAAAAAATCAAATATTGGACTGATTTTTACGTTAGGCTCTTCGGTATTCTTATTATCGTGAGATCTTTCATCTTCTTCAATAATTTCTTCTGATAATGGAAACAGTTGTCTCTCCGGAAGATCTTTTATTTCCTCTTTGCGTTTTGCGGTTTGTTCTTCCCTGATTTTCGAAATTTCGTTCTCGAGATTCCTGATCCTTTTATTCAGACTTCTGAAAAGAAGGATGATAATAATTAATAAAATGATGATCAGGATATACATCTGCTTCGGATTTGGTAACATCAAATATAATTAAATGTTTTACAAGTATGCTGACTGCAATTTGTATTTCTATGACAAAAAGATTTACATTAAAAAATCTTTCGGATATAAATTAACTTTTAACTTTCTAATCCAAACTCTTTGTAATTTCCCAGGAAGTTCGTTTCTGCATCCAGCGCTTTTAATTCTTCCAAAGCATTATGATGAAGTGCAGATTCCCATTTTCCAACCACGTTAATGAAAAAGAAATAATTTCCCAGTCCTGTTTTAAGCGTTCTCGATTCTATTTTGCTGAGATTCATTTTTCGCCATGCAAATACGGATAATACCTGGTGAAGGCCTCCTGCATGATCTTCCGGAAGAGTTACCAGCAATCCTGATTTTTCACCTAAAACTTTCAGGCTGTCGTTGTCATAGCTCCACGGATCTTTGGAAATGATAATAAATCTTGTATGATTCTGCTCAAAGTCATGGATATTGTGATGAATAATCTTCAGTCCGTACAGATTGGCTGCAAACTGGTTGGCAACGGCTGCTAAATTCCTGTCCGCATTTTCTGAAACATATCTTGCGGCAGCAGCAGTTGAAGAGAAGTCCTGTTTCTGAACTTCCTTAAAATGCGTATCCAAAAAGTGGAAACTCTGCGCCAAAGCCTGCGGATGGGAATAAATCTTCTCAACAGATCCCGAATCTGAGTCAGGATGTACCATCAGATGATGGGCAATCGGCATCACTGCTTCAGCCAGTATTTTTATTCCGGCTGTTTTATATAAATAATCCAGTGTCATGGAAACCGTACCTTCGATAGAATTTTCTAGGGGAACAACGGCTGTATTCACTTCGCCTTTTTCTACCGCTTTAAAGCAGTCGAGAATATTGGGTTGAGGAATAAGCTCTTCTCCCGGGAAAAGCTGAATCGCTGCAAGCTGTGTAAAACTGGCCTCCGGGCCCAAAAATGCAATCTTCATTATTCTTTATTTATTCTTTCCAGTTTTCTTTAATCAGTGCCATGAGGTAATCCGGACATTTCACTACTTTATTGGTTTTAGCATCAAGAAAAAACAGTGTGGTAGAAGCCTCTGTAATTTTAATATTTTCCTCGTTAAAAATTTCATACTCGAATTCAATTCTCACACCGGGAATTTTTTTAACATAAGTATGAATTTCCAGTTTTTCATCGTAAAAAGCAGGCCGCAAATACTTAATTTTATACTCCGAAACAGGCAGCCAAATTCCTTGATTCTCAATCTCATTATAAGACATTCCTATACTGCGGAAAAGTTCTACCCGGCCAATTTCGAGGTACTCTGCATAATTACCATAATAAACGTATTTCATGGGATCTGTTTCTCCGTAACGTACTCGTAATGAGTGTTTTGTATGTATCATTATTCCTGCTTAAATATACATACAAATATATTTTTAAATAATCAATAACTACAATATTTTTTTTTGAAATAAAAAATATGGACCTTTGTCTTCCTTCCAAAAACAATACTAACTAAGAACTAATCGGGGCATAAATTATGGATGAAAATTTAATGTTGACATGGCAGAAGTGCCTTCAGTTCATGCGCGATAATCTAAACGCTGCTGAAGATAATTCTGATCTTAAAAAACTTGAAAAATCTTTCGATTTACTGTTTGATAAAGTACAGCCAATTTCTTTGGTTGACAACAATCTTACATTAATGGTCCCGAGTGATTTTTACAAGGAATATATTGAGGATAATTACCTGTCCTTGCTTTCTGCTGCCCTGAAGAAAAATATAGGAAAAGGTGTAAAATTATGGTATTCGGTAATGGAGAATAAGCCTTCAGGTTTAGAAAAACCGGTTACCATGAATATGAAAGGAAAAACCGTTCCTACCCCTAAAGTTCAGGAAACAATGCCTCAGGGATTTTCATCAAATATCGTCAATCCTTTTGTAGTGCCGGGAATCAAAAAAGTAAATATTGATTCCAACTTAAAATCGGATTTCTCTTTTGATAATTATGTAGAAGGAGAAAGCAATAAATTTGCAGCAACTGTAGCAAGATCTATTGCAAAGAGACCGGGAGCAACAGCTTTCAACCCTTTATTTTTATATGGTGGTTATGGAGTTGGAAAAACCCATCTCGGCCAAGCGGTAGGACTGGAAGTAAAAAGCCAGTTTCCGGATAAAGTCGTTTTGTATCTTTCTTCCGAAAAGTTCATCCAGCAGTTTATTTCGGCTGCAAAAGCTCATAAGCAAACAGAATTTGCCAATTTTTACCAGATGGTGGATGTTTTGATTATTGATGATATTCAGTTCCTTTCCGGTAAATCTGCAACGCAGGATAGTTTCTTCCATATTTTCGATTATCTTCATCAGAACGGAAAACAGATTATCCTTACATCTGATAAAGCTCCGGCGGATATTATGGATATTCAGGACAGAATTGTTTCCCGTTTTAAATGGGGACTTTCCGCAGAAATAAAATCTCCGGATTACAGCACCCGTAAACAGATTATCGTTGATAAATTAAGCAGAGACGGTATCGTCCTTACTGAAGATATGCTCGATTTCTTAGCTTCAGAAGCCAAAACAAACGTAAGAGAACTTATTGGAGTAATCAATTCTGTAATTGCATATTCTACCATTTATAAGTCAGATTTAAGTCTTGAATTGTTAAAGGATACCATCAATAAGATTGCAGCCAATCAGAAGAAAATCATCAATATTCCGTATATCCAGGAAGTGGTTTGCGATTACTTCGGAATCAAAAGAGAGCAGCTTTTATCCAAGACAAGAAAAAGAGAAATTGCACTGCCAAGACAGCTGGCCATGTATTTTGCGAAAGAGCTTACAAACGCAACCTTTACTAAAATCGGTGAAGAAATGGGTGGAAAAGACCATTCTACGGTAATGTATGCCTGCGAAACGATTAAAGATGTTTCTAAAATCGATAAAGAGGTTAAAAAATACGTTAAGGAATTATCCGAAAGAATTAAGCAATAAAAAAAATCAATGTAGATATTAAAAATGGAGAATAATTTTATTCTTCATTTTTTATTTAGTTTTGTCTGAATTTAATTATTATCAATATTGCCATGAAAATACTGATGGTCTGTCTCGGAAATATTTGCAGAAGTCCTTTAGCAGAAGGAATTATGAAAGCTAAAGCTCCCAAAGATTTTTATATAGATTCTGCAGGAACCATTTCACTCCATGAAGGGAAAAATCCCGATAAAAGAGCCATACAAACCGCAATCCGCCACGGAATTGATATTTCCCAACAAAGATCCAGACCCATTACACAAGCGGATTTTGAAAATTTTGATAAAATTTACTGTATGGATGTGGATGTATTGGCAGATGTTGTTTCCAAAGCAAGGAATGAAGATCAACGAAAAAAAGTTTCTTTATTTCTGGAAGTGCTCGGCGATCATCAGAATGCTGAAGTTCCGGATCCGTATTGGGGAGATATGAAAGAGTTCGAAGAAGTTTTCCAATTACTGGACCGTGGTTGTGAAGCTATTTTAAAACAAATAATTTAGTATGAGAAAGATATTAATCTTACTTTTGCTGAGTTGTAATTTTATTTTCGGACAGACTAAAGATGAAAAGGCTATCAGACAAGTAATGACTGATTTTATGAATTGCATTAAAACGAGGGATGAAGCTAAATTTATTTCTCTTTTTCAGGAACCTGTTCTCTGGACAGGTGTATATACTGATCGGACTTACAGAAAAGTTTTAGAAAAAGATCCCAATGAAAAAAGTTTTTTTACAGATAATTATAAAGCATTTATCAAAAGTTTTAAAAACAATAAATCTGAAGAGCGGTTTGATAATGTTAAAATTATAGAAGACGGATCAATTGCTTCTGCTAATTTTGACTACAGCTTTTGGTACGATGGCAAGATGCTAAATTGGGGAAAAGAAATATGGACACTGATGAAGATCAACGGTCTATGGAAAATAACATCAGTTTCTTTTTCAATGGATATGACAGAATATTACGTACAACCTTCTTTACAAGAGAGACTTAAAAAATAATATAAATGCTTTTCTTACTTCCGGCTTACCTTTCCGAAAATACTTCTATCACGCATTTTTCACCAGTGATAAAAGATTACATCATGCAGACTGACTACTTTTTTGTGGAAAATGAAAAAACCGCAAGAAAAGTGGTGAAATTCTTTGCTCCTGAAAAAAAACAATCGGATCTTAAACTTTTTCTTTTAGATAAATATACGGAAAATGCGGATATCAAAGAAGCACAGGAACTGATGCTGAAAGGTCAGGATTTCGGACTGCTTTCAGAGGCAGGACTTCCATGTATTGCAGATCCTGGAAATCTCATGGTGAAATGGTGCCACGAAAAGAATATCCGGGTGATTCCTATTTCCGGGCCTTCGTCAATTATTCTGGCTCTAATTTCCAGCGGATTTAATGGTCAGGAATTTACATTCAACGGATATTTGCCGATTGATAAAGGAGAAAAGAAAAAACAGATTCTGCATCTCGAGACGATGGTTCAGAAGACTGGTTATTCACAGATTTTTATGGAAACGCCTTACAGGAACAATCAACTTTTTGAAGATCTCTGCAAGTTTTTGTCACCAAATACAAAATTATGTATTGCTGCTAATATTAATGATCCGGAGCACGAGTTTATCAAAACCAAAACCATAAAAGAGTGGCAGAAACAGAAACCGGAACTGCATAAAATTCCGGCGGTATTTGTACTGGGGAAATAAATTTTATAATCTCGCGCTGATTTTCCAGATTAATCAGATTTTTTGTCAAATTTTGATTTGCGTAATCTGTTAAAAGATGGTTCGACGAACTCAGCATGACATCTCTAATACTAAACTATTGTTGTGTAATGGTATCAGACTGAGCCTGTCGAAGTCTGTGTAATGATCAATTTTATATATTGAAAATATCTTTATCCTTTATTTTTTCTTATTGTTCCTCCATTTTCTCCAGAGAAATACAACAACAGGAATCAGCAGAAAGAAAGGCCAAAGCGAAATAACTCCTAATAAAAAAGCTACAAAACTGTTCCAGCCTTCCGTTACAGAATCACCAAACCGGCTTCCGAAACCTATTTTTGAAGTAGCGGAACTTCTGATTTTTTCTTTGTATAAATTTACATTCAGAGTACTGTAATTCACGCGGTCATCAATAAAACGGAGCCTGCCTTCCGCAACGTCAATTTCATCTTCCAGAGCACGGATATTTTCCTGGATCTCCAGCATGTCTTTCGTTGTTTTTGCTGTTTTAAGCATCTCACGGTATTTTTCAAGATAAATTTTCTTGTTGCCGAGTTTAATGGAAACATCGGTATATTCTTCCGTTACGTCATTTGACGAAATATTTTTAGACAAAACTGAACCTATTCCGCTAGAAAAAGAATTAATCAGAGCATCAAAGTTCTGATGAGGAACTCTTATGATAATATCTAAATTTTCATCGTTATCCGTATTCTGAAACTCCTCTTTCTGAACATAGGCTTTATTGTTTTTAAGAATAGAATTAATATGCTCCTGTGCCTTTTTGATATCACCCACCTGAATTCTCATTTCACCATTTTTAATAATCTTCTTGGTAATTGTGATAATCTGTGAAGACGGGTTTTCAGGATCAACTTCTTGATTGGGAGGCATCATTTTTTCAGGTAAAGAAGTTGGTGTACTCACTGCAGCTACTTTATCTTCCTGAATGACATCAACAAGACTGGCATTGAGCGACTGCGCTTCATTTTTTTTACAATGGATAAGAATTAAACAGAATAAAGGGATCAGTAATTTTTTCATGAATAAAAGTTTTATTGAGCACAGCAAAAAGTGTACTGAAAATTGTATCAGACTCCAATGCTGTTTTTTCTCTGGTTTATATTAAAGATACATTGAAATAATTTTATATTTTTAGTCAATGAAAAAAAGTCTTTTAGCTATTGTATTTTCACCGTTTTTAGTATTTGCCCAGGAAGTCCCGAAACTTACCGATGAGGTGGCCATAAAACTATCTGAAAAGCCGCTTCACTGCATCACTCAGGAATATCCCAACAAAACCGCACATATCATCAATAATGAAAGTGAAGTTCCTTTAAGCCCGAAGGTATTGCATCCCAGCTTTTATGGCTGTTTCGACTGGCACAGTTCGGTACACGGACACTGGATGCTGGTTCGTTTATTGAAAACAAAGCCGGGGCTTTCCATAGCAAAAGAAATTGAAAAGACGCTGGATCAATCATTCAGCAAAGAAAACCTGCAGGTGGAAGCAGATTATTTTACAAAGTATCAGCTTACCGGTACTTTTGAAAGAACCTACGGCTGGGCGTGGCTGTTGAAACTTGATGAGGAACTTACGACATGGAATCATCCTAAAGCAAAAATCTGGCATCAGAACGTTAAACCGTTAACAGATAAGATTCTGGCAGCCTGGAAGGCCTACATTCCAAAACAGACCTATCCGAACAGAACAGGTGTTCACCCTAACAGTGCTTTTGCTATGGCTTTCGCGCTGGATTGGGCCAGGTCGGTCGGGGATAAGGAATTTGAAAATCAGCTGATCGAAAAGGCAAAATATTTTTATTTAAAAGATGAAAAAACACCTGCTTATCTTGAACCGGACGGATCGGATTTCTTTTCTCCGAGCCTCGAAATAGCAGATTTAATGAGAAGAGTTCTGCCTCAGAAAGAATTTGTACAATGGCTGGATACATTTTATGAGAAACGCAGTATCGAAAATATAGAAAAGATTCCTGTTGTAAGTGATCTGTCAGATTATCAAACGGTACATCTGGTAGGACTATCTTTTTCAAAAGCATGGTGTATGAAGGGAATTGCAAAATCACTTCCGGACCGTCATCCCCTGAAAAAAGAATTTCAGAGAACAGCCGCATTATTTTTAAATAACGGCCTTCCGCTGCTTTTCCAAGGAAATTACGGAGGTGATCATTGGCTGGCCAGTTTTGCGGTGTATGCTTTAGAAGATTAATCCCATTTAAAGCGTGATGCTGATGAGGGAAGTTAAGTTATCTATCCTAAAAAATTTACTTCCATCATCCAGCTTCTGTCTTCCTTATAAGAATTCTAATATCTGATTCCTGTTTTTTTAAGAATAAAACTTAGCAGCCATATCGGCCCGACTAATAGAAACTGTAAGTCTTTTAGAAAAGATGGTTTTTTTCCTTCAATTTTATGACCTACAAACTGGAAAATCCAGGTAACCACAAAAACCGAGAGGTAAACGATCCATGCATTTTCTTTAAACCTAATATTGATTCCGTATGCAAAGCTCTCCATGATCACCATCAGGATAAACATGATGATACTTATAACAACCGAAAGCCGCATGTAAAAAATGGTAATTAAAGCAATTGCTGCAAAACTTACATAACTGATCTCTCCAATATAGATAAAGCCGATTGACTTTGACGGAATAAGGGAAATAAACCCTAAAATACTCCAGAAAATCAGCGGGACACAAATCCAGTGGATCAGTTTGTTGGTAGAGTTCCTGTGGCTTTCACTGTATTCTGCAAAAAGCAAATCAATTTTTCTCATAGCTGTAATTTGGAACACTAAAATAATAAATTTTTGTAATCACTCAGCAGATTGCTTACATTTGTTCTATGTCTGTCTTAGAAAAATTCGGGGTTGAAATTTTTACCCAACATAATATTTTCGAGAGAATTGCTGTCGACAAACCTTTCCGTCCGGAAAATCCTGCGTTTATCTTTATAAAATCAGGAACGATAAAGCTGAAACAGCACTTCCGGGATCTGGAACTTTCTGCCAATATGTTTATGGTAACAGACCCGCAGACGGTCTATGAAATGATCTCAGTAAGCGATGATTTCCAATCCAGAATGGTATCTTATAAAAGAGAATTTATCTCGGCATTATCATTAAAATTCAACAGGTTAATTACATATCGGTATTTCAGACAGCAGATGAATATCGGCGTTCCTTTTCATGCCGATGAAATGGAAGTCGTATGGAAAAGCGTTAATTTCTTAAAATATATCTTGGATTCTGAAACGGAAATGACCTATAAAAAAGAGATTGTGGAACATCTGTTTTCCGTATTCTGCTATCAGATGGCCGGAATTATTTCCAAAGAAGACAGCAGTGCCATGAACCAGATGTCGAGGCAGGAAGAAATTGTTTTTGTTTTTCTGAATGATGTGGCTAAACATCATAATGCTGAGCGAAGTGTAGAGTTTTATGCCGCACGGCAGTCGATTACAACCAGACATCTTTCATCGGTTGTTAAGCATGTTACCGGGAAATCCGCCAGTGAGATCATTGCTTTAATTGTTATCAATGAAGCAAAGGTGTTATTGAACTCGTCTAATAAGCCTGTTTCCGAAATTTCTGCACTTCTTGGTTTTAGTGATCAGTATTCTTTTTCTCACTTTTTTAAAAAACATCTGGACGAAAGTCCAACCCGGTATAGAAATCAGTTCGAAAACTGAAATCCTACATTTGAACATCTTTTTCCAAAATTCAAACATTTGTTTGAGTTCATGGGTGCCATAACTTTGCATTCGTAAAACAAGGTAAAATGGTACAGAATATAAAAACAGTGCTGTCATTAATGATGGCAGTCTTTCCTGCGCTGTTTTTTTCACAGGAAATAAAACAGATGACAGCGAATGAAGTGGCGGAACTTGCTCTGCAGAACCATCAGCAGCTGAAAGTTTCGGCACAGAATATTGATATTGCAAAGCAGAATACAAATGTTGTAAAGTTGCAGAAACTCCCGAATATCACTGCATCTACAAGTCAATTCTATTTGGGTGACGCCGTAGCAATTGACAAGGATTTCTCAAATTCAACAAATGTTGCCATGCCTCATTATGGAAGCTCGTACGCTGTTCAGGCAACCCAGCTGATCTTTAAAGGAGGATTGGTGAACAAATCTATTGAAATGGCAGGACTTCGCGAGCAGCTTTCCGAGCTTGATCTGGAGAAAAATAAACAGGATGTGAAAATTCTGGTAATTTCCAATTATCTGGATATCTATAAAATTGTAAACCAGGAGAAAGTTTTTCAGAATAACAAAAAGCTGGCACAGGAAAGGCTTAAAAATATTCAGAAATTCTATCAGCAGGGAATGGTCACCCGTAATGAAGTGATTCGTGGTGAGCTGGCGATCAAGAACCTGGATCAGGGAATCCTGACATTAGCCAACAATAAAAAAATTCTCAATTATAATTTAAGTGTTGCCCTCGGATTAGCTCCGGATACGGAAATAGTTCCTGTAGAAAGTCTTGAGAACAAAGAATCCGGTATTGGTATTGACTATTATCTGAGTCTTGCTCACGATAACAATCCTTTACTAAAATCGGCACAGACCAACGTAAATGTTGCCGATAAGAATATCGAAATCATTAAAACCGATAAGATGCCAACCATTTCAGGTTTTGGCGGGTATACGCTGCAAAGACCCATTACGACAAGAAATCCTGTTCTGGATATGTATTCCGGAGGATGGCAAACCGGAATTTCCCTCAGCTATAATATTGATAATTTATATAAGACTAAAGAACGGGTAAAATTGGGTGAGCTTCAGAAAAATCAGGCCAATGATGCGGTAACCCTGACACAGCAGAATGTAGATATGGCCGTAAATGCCGCTTACATTAAATATCAGGAATCCATTCAGCAGGCAGAAATTCTTAATGATGCTAAAAAATTAGCAGAAGAAAACTACAAGATTACGGAAGCGAAATATCTGAATCAGCTTGCGGTTCAGGCGGAAATGATCGATGCACAGAATCAGAAATTACAATCGGAATTAGATTATGCCAATGCAGAGATCAATGTACTGTATCAATATTACAATCTGCTGAAATCAACAGGGACATTATAATTTTTTAAGGTAAATAAAACAATGGAAAACAAGGAACAAAATACCCAGAATACAACTTCGGTACCAGTACAGACCAGTGCTGCAGCGAAGAAAAAAGAAAATAAAAAGAACAAACTCCGAGCAATTATCTCCAATATCGTCGTATTTGTGGTCATTGGTTTCGGATTATTCTGGCTGGTCCGTGAATATTTTCATGTGGGCGATAAAACGTATACGGAAGCAGCTCAGGTGGAAGAGTTTATTAATCCTATTAATACCAGGGTTTCGGCCTATATTAAAGATATTAAATTTATTGAACATCAGCCTGTAAAAAAAGGTGACACTTTGGTTATTCTGGATAACCGCGAGATTCTTACCCAGCTGGGACAGGCGGAAGCTGCCTACCAGAATGCTCTTGCCCAGAGAACGGCAACCAGTTCTTCCGTTAATACAGTATCCAATAATGTCAATGTTATGGAATCCAATATTGCCGGTGCCAAAGCCAGATTATGGAACGCAGAACAGAACCTCAACCGGTATAAAAATCTTCTGAATTCCGAAGCCGTGACCAGACAACAGTACGACCAGGTAAAAACCGAATATGACGCACAGAAAGCAGCTTATGAAACCTTAATCAACCAAAAACAATCTGCAAACCTTTCCACAACAGAGGTGAAAAGTAAACTTGGGATTAATGATGCTGAAATTAAAAGAACAAAAGCAGCTCTCGATATGGCCAAGATCAATCTTTCGTACACCGTAATTATCGCTCCTTATGACGGCGTGATGGGGCGAAGAACCATTTCGGAAGGTCAGCTGATACAGCCCGGACAGCAGGTCGCTACCATTGTATTAAACGGACAGAAATGGCTAACTGCCAATTTTCTGGAAAGTCAGATGCCTGATGTGAAAATCGGCGAAAAAATGATGATGACCGTAGATGCCTTGGGCGGAAAACAGTTTGAAGGTGTGGTAACGGCAATTTCTGCGGCAACCGGATCAAGATATTCCAGTGTGCCGACCGATAATTCCACCGGAAACTTTATTAAAGTTCAGCAGAGAATTCCTGTGAGAATAGAATTTACAGAAGCCAATAAGAAAACTGATCTCGATAAACTGAGCGCCGGAATGAATGTGAATTTAGTGAGTAAAAAGTGAGAGGTGAGAAGTGAGAAGTGAAAAGACCAAGTATAGCAGATTGTAAATTCATAAAACTCTTGAGCCTTTATAATTTTACTTCTAACTTCTAACTTTTTCACGTCTCCCATAATATAAAATCTATGTACAACAAAGGACTATACAACGACTGGGTTCCCAAGCCACTACAGCTTTTTCTTATCGTATTGCTGCTTGCAGTAGTAATGCCGTTGGGAGGAGTGTATACCGGAAACATCAGCTATCTCGTAAATGGAACCGGTGCGATGACAGAATATTTCATGTGGGCCAATTATGCAACAACCATCGGAATGGGCGCCTGTATGCCGATTGTTCTCAGGATGAAAATGAGATTTAAGGTCCGGGATAAAATGACAGTTTTGCTGGTGCTTTTAGGATTGCTAAGTTACCTAAATTCCACAACCTATGATCCTATGATCTTTGTGTTCAGTTCACTGGTAATCGGGTTTTTAAAAATGATGGTTACGATAGAGCTGTTTCTTCCGCTGATGGCGATGATTGGAAACCGCGGAATGTTTTATGGCGCATTTTATACTTTCGTTCTGGTGCTCAATCAGGTAGCAGCTTACTATGCCGTGGACATTTCTATCCGGTACAACTGGCAACAGTTTTATATCATTGTGGCAGTTGGATGTTTCGTACTGGCGCTGCTGCATTGGATCTTTATGCATGATCGATACTTTGCCTTAAAAGTTCCGCTGCATTATATAGACTGGCTGAGTGTTTTGCTTTTTGTGGCAACCTTTATGTTTTCGGCCTATGTTTTTTCGTTCGGGAAACAGCAGGACTGGCTTCATTCAAACAAAATTATCAATGCGGGAATTGCAGCTTTTGCAAGTTTTGCGTTGCTTGCGATACGGCAGCTTACTTTAAAGAGACCATATTTGTCTTTTAAAATTTTCACCAAAAATAATGTTCAGCACGGTCTATTCATGCTTTTTTGCCTGGGCATGTTTTTAGGAACGACTTCGTTACAGAATACTTTTGCAGTAGGGGTGCTGGGATATGATCAGCTGACCAATGCGAAACTGAATCTCTTAATGATTCCCGGTTTGATCCTGGCAGGTGTAACGGCTATTTTCTGGTTTAAAAAAGAAATCCCGCTGAAAATGTTCATCTTTTCGGGTTTTGCCGCTATGTTGGGATATGCGATCATCATGTACTTTTCCATGGTGCTGGAGTTCAGCTATGGCTACTGGTATCTTCCCATGTTCCTGAAAGGATATGGAATGGGAGCACTTTTTATTTCCGTATGGTTTTATACGCTGGACAAACTTGAGATGGATGAAATGCTTGCTGCCATTGGTCTGGTGCTGGTCTGGAGAACATTTCTGGCAGTAGGTGTTTTTTCAGCACTGTATTCCTGGTTTCAGTACCGTTTTCAGGTAGTGGCTGTCGGTGATCTGGCGGTATATATGGATGGGATGACCGTATCGCCGCAGAATGTGGCTGCCAATATGAAGCTTATTCAGCTGAATGCCATTATCATTGCTACCAAAAAAATATTCGGATATATCATTCTGGCCGGAATCGGTGTGTTGATCTACGTGTTTACCCATCATTTCGGTAAAGAACGTTTTGTCTCTACGCGTTTTATAAGAATGCTTACGGGTAAATCGGTCATCGCCAGAAGAAGGCTCCGTGAAAGAAAAAAAATTTAGAAGAAATAAAAGACGCAGCAGGGCCTGCGCTAT
The DNA here is from genome assembly GCF_034651565.1 of Chryseobacterium sp. MHB01. Classification (NCBI taxonomy): domain Bacteria; kingdom Pseudomonadati; phylum Bacteroidota; class Flavobacteriia; order Flavobacteriales; family Weeksellaceae; genus Chryseobacterium; species Chryseobacterium sp. MHB01. The sequence goes on from NZ_JAYEDA010000001.1 coordinate 686,696, forward strand.
AACGATACCTTGTTTTTCATTTACTTAGTCAAAGCTTCATTTTATTTATAGAATGGAGCTTTGCATTTTACGGAATTGTCTTAATAGGTTTTACGCAAATTGCTATTTTTCAATGCGGTGTTGACCGTACTGTTGAAGGTGCGTTGACTGTACCTTTGAAGGTGTGTTGAACGTACCTTTGAAGATGCGTTGATCGCCCGATCTAAGCAGCGTTGACCGTACGGAGCAAGATGCTTATGTCGAGGCTAACATGATGCTTGTGACGTACGATGCAATCATCTTGATGATACTGCCTTAGTCTTAATATGCAAATTAGTATCAGAATTAATTGCATATTAGCACACTACCTGTTGTGGTTATAAAAGTTTAAACAGACGTATTATAAATATTTTCTTGTGACCATTGCGTTCATAACTTACCTGAACAGCATTCTGAAAATACATCAAAAACAGCTATATTTACAGTCAGAATTAGCATTATGAAAGACCTTATGGGAAAGGCGATCCGGGATTATTACCATCAGGAAAATCCTCAGGATCTGCAGACTGAAACTTCAATCTCCGAACTGGATGAGCTTCCGGTTGCATATCTCTTCCGGGATTTTGAAGAAATGAATGAAATCGAACAGAGAGCTTTGGAACTGTCACGGGGAAAAGTCCTGGATATTGGTGCCGGCGCGGGTTCACATTCTTTATATCTTCAAAATGAAAGAAACCTTGATGTAACAGCCCTGGATATTTCTCCTAGATCCATAGAAGTTTGCCGATTGAGGGGAATAAAAAAAGCAGTAGCTGAGAACATGCTGCAATTCTCCGGTGAAACTTTTGATACGATCCTTTTATTAATGAACGGAACCGGAATTTTCCAAAGCCTCCAGGTGATTGATCTCTATCTTAAAAAACTGCACTCACTTCTGAATGAAAACGGACAGATCCTGATCGACAGTACCGATATTCTCTATATGTTTGACCGTGATGAAGACGGAGGGGTGTATATTCCGGCGGAAGGCTATTATGGTGAACTGGATTATATCGTTCATTACAAAGGAGAATCGGAAGACCCGATCAAATGGCTGTATCTTGATTTTAATACCCTGAAAAATGCTGCTGAAAACAATGGTTTTAAGATCGAAAAATTGCTTAAGGATGAAGATGCTTATCTGGCGAGGCTGACTAAATAAAATATAAGTCATTGCGAGGAGCAAAGCGACGAAGCAATCTCTTAATAATCTTAACCACTTAAATAACCTTAATGTTTCAATTTTTTAACCATTAAGATTCAATTAAGATTTTAAGAAAAGTTAAGTTTAATTTTAATAATCAAATAAGTATTAGACATGTCATGGTGAGACTGTCGAAGCATTCAATAAAACAAAAAATCCACATGAGTTTTCATGTGGATTCTGTTTATTTAAGAATGATGGATTACCCAATCTCAATCCCATTTTCTACATTGCTGTCGTCAGGGGTTACAAAAGATAATTTCCCGTCTGGTTTCGTTGTTAATAATAACATTCCCTGAGACTCGATACCTCTGATTTTTCTTGGAGCAAGATTTAATAAGATCATCACCTGCTTTCCAATTACCTCTTCCGGCGTAAAGCTTTCTGCAATTCCTGAAACAACGGTTCTTACGTCAACCCCTGTATCAACAGTCAGCTTTAATAATTTATCTGCTTTTTCCACTTTTTCAGCTTCAAGGATCGTGGCTGTTCTCAGGTCGATTTTTGTAAAATCATCAAAAGTGATCTCTTCTTTCATAGGGTTGGCGTTTGGATTGGTTTTTTTATTATTCTGTTTCGTCTGTTCTAATTTCTGGATCTGGGCTTCGATTACATCATCTTCAATTTTTGAGAAAAGGAGAGATGCTTCGTTGATGGTATATCCGGTTTCAATTAAAACAGATTTTGTTTCAACATCCTTCCAGCTTTGCTTTTCAACATTAAACATATTCAGTAACTTATCAGAACTGAAAGGCATAAACGGTTCACACAACTGTGCTAAAGCAACGGCGATCTGTGCGCCTACAAATAATGAATGAGCTGCTTTTTCAGGGTTATCCTTAATGGTTTTCCATGGCTCTTCAGTCTGAAGATACTGGTTTCCGAAACGTGCTAAATTCATTAAAGCTGTTAACGAATTTCTGAATTCATAATTTTCCAGGAAGCCTGAAATTTCTTTAGCCGATTTACTGATTTCCTGTAATTCAGGTGCATTAACATCACCTTGCGGAATAACGCCGTCATAATATTTATGAATCAGAACCGCAACCCTGTTGATAAAGTTCCCGAAGATTCCTACCAGCTCAGAATTATTTTTGGTCTGGAAATCTTTCCACGTAAAATTATTATCCTTTGTTTCCGGAGCTGATGAGAGAAGGGCATATCTCAAAACATCCTGTTGTCCGGGAAAATCTTCAACATATTCGTGTGCCCAGACGGCCCAGTTTCTTGAGGTTGAAATTTTGTCATTTTCAAGGTTCAAAAACTCAAATGCCGGTACATTGGCAGGCATGATAAAGTCACCATGCGCCTTCATCATACTTGGGAAAATAATACAGTGAAACACGATATTATCCTTTCCGATAAAGTGAACCAGATCAGAATCTTCGCTCTGCCAGTAGTCTTTCCAGTCTTTTCCGTTTTTCTCCGCCCATTCTTTGGTGAAAGAAATATAGCCGATCGGTGCATCAAACCATACATATAATACTTTGCCTTCTGCACCGGGAAGCGGAACAGGAACGCCCCAGTTGAGGTCGCGGGTCATGGCGCGCGGTTTCAGTCCGTCATTCAGCCATGATTTTACCTGTCCGTAAACGTTTGGTTTCCAGTCGTCTTTATGGCCTTCGATGATCCACTCATTCAGGAAATTTTCATATTCATTCAATGGGAGATACCAGTTTTTTGTTTCTTTCAGGATAGGAACATTTCCGCTCAGCATTGATTTAGGATTAATCAATTCTGAAGGAGAGAGCGTAGAACCGCAACGTTCGCACTGATCACCGTAAGCATTTTCGTTACCGCAATTCGGGCATGTTCCTACAATATAACGATCTGCTAGGAATTCCCCGGCCTGCTCATCAAAATACTGTTCAGACATTTCTTCCGTGAACTTTCCTTTTTCATAAAGAACCTTAAAAAAGTCCTGACTGGTTTCATAATGATTTTTAGAGGTAGTCCTTGAATATTCGTCAAATGAAATTCCTAAATCCGCAAAAGACTTTTTAATGATTTCATGGTATTTGTCAACAATATCCTGAGGAGTGACTCCTTCTTTTTTTGCTCTTATGGTAATAGGGATTCCGTGTTCATCCGAACCACAGATAAACGCTACGTCTTTTCCCAATCTTCTCTGAAATCTTGCATATACATCTGCAGGAATATACACACCTGCCAAATGTCCTATATGAACCGGGCCGTTTGCGTAAGGCAAGGCTGCCGTAATCATCTTTCTGTTCGACATTTATAGTAAGTTTTAGTGTGCAAAGATAACGAATATCTGCGGAATAGTATAAGGTGTCCTTTTTAAAGTGTTTTATAGTCTATTAATACGATCGGATATTACATTTAGTTAAACTCATGTTTAACTTTTTGTTAATTTTAATGTTGTGCTATGCGATGCATATTTTGTATTAATATATTGATAACTAGTGGATTAATATTAATTCATCGTTTAATTTACATAATTTTAACAATTTTTTTTAAAAATTTAAGATAATTATGTTTTTTTTTTAAATTGCAGCAGGCTCAGGCCGGTATGATGAAAAAAGTAACTATATAAAAAATAATATTGTGAGAAATTTTACAACGGTATTAAAAATTGCACCTGCATTTCTATTGGCAAGTGCAATGATTCATGCACAAACCAGTGACACTGCAACTAAAGAAAAAAAAATTGAAGAAGTAGTGCTCATTGGTTATGGAAAGCAAAAGAAAACTGATCTTACGGGATCGATATCTTCTATTACTTCAAAAGATTTTAACGCAGGTGCTTCAACTGCAGATCAGTTGATTATCGGAAAAACACCGGGAGTACAAATTACCGGAAACAGTGGTGCTCCGGGAGCTGGTTCAACCATTAGAGTACGGGGAGGATCATCATTTATAAATAATGATCCTTTAATTGTAATTGATGGTGTTCCTATTGATTTCAACAGTTTAAGTGGAGCAACAAATCCATTATCCTTAATTAACCCTAATGATATCGAAACTTTTGATATTCTTAAGGATGCATCTTCTGCAGCCATCTATGGAAACAGGGCTTCAAACGGGGTAATTTTAATTACTACTAAAAAAGGAACAACAGGAAAGTTTAAGGTGAATTTTAATACCAACTTTTCGGTTTCGACGAAAATGGGCAATGTTGATGTTATGAGTGCAGATCAATTCAGAAGTTTTGTAGACGCTTATGGAACTGCTGCACAAAAATCTTATTTAGGTAATGCAGATACAAACTGGCAGGATCAAATTTATCAGCAAGCTTGGGGAACGGATAATAATGTCGCTTTTTCAGGCGGTGTGAAAGGTTTACCATACAGAGTTTCGTTAGGATATAATGAACAAAACGGGATTGTAAAAACAAATGAATTTAGAAGAACATCTTTAGGATTAAATTTTTCACCGAAATTTTTTGATAATCATTTAACGGTTAATGGTAATTTTAAAGGAACTTTCTCTGAAAACAGGTTTCCTGATGGTGGTGCTATCGGAGCTTCCATTTATTTTGATCCCACACAGCCTGTTTATTCAGGAAATTCTAACTATGGAGGGTATTATGAATGGCTAGATCCTGCTAACACAGCAACAGGACTGAATGTGAACGGAACCAAGAACCCACTTGGTTTATTGTATAGTAAAAGAGATCTTTCTTCGGTATTCAGAATTATTCCAAGTTTGCAGTTGGATTATAAATTCCACTTCTTACCTGATTTACGTTTGAATTTAAATGGATCTTATGATTATGCAAAAAGTGACGGTTCTGTAAATGTCTCTAAAGATTTTGCTCAGGGAATAGGAACGCTGGGATCTTACAGATCTTATTCTCAAGAGATTAAAAGTAAACTATTTGAATCATATTTGAATTATGTAAAAAAAATTCAGGCAATTAATACTACTGTAGATGTAATTGGTGGTTATTCTTATCAGGATACTAATACAATCACTCCGGAGGCGCCCACTTACTATGGAAACGGAAGGAAAACGGATTTCTCGACTCCTGGCGATACACGAAGAACATTAGTTTCTTTTTATGCAAGAGGTATCTTTACTATTGCAGATAGATACGTTATTAATGGTTCAGTAAGAAGAGACGGATCTTCAACATTCTGGAATGGAAACAGAGATAATGTATGGGGTAATTTCCCGGCTGTTTCGGTTGCCTGGAAAGTTAATGAAGAAAGCTTTTTGAGAGATATTTCAACAATTAATTCATTAAAGGTTAGAGCAGGTTGGGGTAAAACCGGGCAGCAGGAAACGGGAACTTTCTATCCTGCCTTTGGTTCTTATTCTTATAGTAACAGTAGTACTGCACAATATCAGTTTGGGAATAATTTTTATACACTATTACGACCTGATGTTTATAATCCCAATCTTGTCTGGGAAACCACAACTACGAAAAATTTAGGATTAGACTTTGCCATTTTCAATAACAGAATCAGCGGTTCTTTTGACTATTTTGATAAAAAATCAGAAAATCTTATTTCCAAAGTACCTACTTGGGCAGGCGATCTAAGTAATTTCAATGTTAAAAATGTCGGAATTATTGCAAACAAAGGTTTTGAAGTAAATTTAAATATAGTTCCTGTCAGGAAAGATAATATAACCTGGGATGTTAATCTTAATGCAACCAGATTTAATCCAAAAGTGACAAGTTTATCTCAATATGTAGATGAATCATATAAAATTGTTGCGGGGAGTATTTCAGGAATTAATAACTATATTCAGGCTATAACAGTGGGCCAACCCTTAAATGCATTTTATGTGTATCAACAGGTTTATGACAATAATGGGAAACCGTTGGAAGGTATTTATGTAGACCGAAATGGCGATGGAAAATCTACTGAAGATGATAAATATTTTTATAAATCTCCGAATCCTGATGTAATATTAGGTTTTTCTACAAAAGTTAGTGTTAAAAAATGGGAATTTAGTACTGCTTTGAGAGCGGTTTTAGGAAATTATGTTTACAACAATTCGGCTTCTAACAGCTCCATTGCAAATATTCAGGCAAACAACTTTTTAAGTAATACGAATGTGAGCGTTCTAAGTACTCAGTTTGCAACAACACAACTTTTCTCTGATATGTTTATTGAAGATGCTTCGTTTTTAAGAATGGATAATTTCTCAATTGCTTACAATGTAGGAGAATTTATGGGCAAAGGAACGAATTTAAGAGTAAATGCAATGGCACAAAACGTATTTGTCATTACGAAATATAAAGGAATAGATCCTGAAGTTTTCGGAGGTGTTGATAACGGATTTTATCAAAGACCTAAAGTGTATTCAGTTGGCTTTAACTTTCAATTTTAATTTATCATGAACAATAAATATTTATATAAAAAGATTATTTTAGGATCTATTACATTAGGAACTCTGTTTTTCACAGGTTCATGTACACAAGATCTTGAAAGAGAACCTACCTTAGGATTAACTTCTTCTGTGTTATACAAAGATTTTAGTAATTATAAACCAGCTTTGGCTAAAATTTACGCGGGTCTTGCAATCGGGGGACAGGGAGACCAGAATAATGGTGATGCAAATACCGATATTGGAGGTATTGATGGAGGGTTTTCAAACTATCTTCGTCAGATGTACAGTATGCAGGTTTTAACTACTGATGAAGCAGTTATAGCATGGGCAGACGCTGGTCTTCCGGAAATGCATAGCATGACTTGGAACGCTTCCAATCCTTTTGTGGCTGCAATTTATTATAGAATATTCAATGTAATTGCTGTGAGTAATGAATTTATTAAGAATACCACAGACGAAAAACTTTCTTCAAATGGTATTGCAGGTAATGATCTTACAGAAGCAAAATATATGCGTGCCGAAGCTCGTTTTTTAAGAGCACAATCATATTATCACGCATTGGATCTATTTGGAAATGTCCCTTATGTAACAGAAACTACCGATATTATTAATACACCGCCTCCAAGAATTGTGAGAGCAGAGTTATTCAAATATGTAGAATCAGAACTCTTAGCATGTGCTAACGAATTAAAAGATGCCAGAACAAATGAATATGGCAGGGCGGATAAAGCCGCAGCATGGGCATTATTAGCAAGATTATATCTTAATGCTCAGGTGTATACAGGTACTGCAAGATATACAGACTGTATTACTTATTGTAATAAAGTTATCAGTGCAGGATATGCATTAAAAACAAACTACGCATCACTATTTATGGCTGATAACAATGTAAGCAATCCTGAAGTTATTCTATCTGTAAATTATGATGGTACGAGTACCAGAACGTATGGAGGATCAACCTTCATGGTGCATGCTGCAGTTGGAGGGTCAATGCCTGCTTCGCAGTTTGGAATCAACGGAGGATGGGGTGGTTTAAGAACAACAAAGGCATTTGTTAATTTGTTTACTCCTAATGACCAAAGGGGTAATTTTTACACCAGCGGGCAGAATTTAGAAATAAATAATGTAAGTACGTTTACAGATGGATACGCATTCATAAAGTATAAAAATATTAAATTCTCAAACGGAGCTCCTGGTTCAGATGCTTCCGGTGATTTTGTAGATGCAGATATTCCTTTATACCGTTTAGCAGATATATATTTAATGTATGGTGAGGCAGTTGCAAGAGGGGGCTCCGGTGGTAGTACAGCTACGGCCTTGGGTTATGTGAATGCTTTGAGAACAAGAGCAGGGGCAAATACAGTTGGATCTATTAACACAGATTTCTTTTTGGATGAAAGAGCCAGAGAATTATCGTGGGAAGCAACTAGAAGAACAGATTTAATCCGTTACGGCAAGTTTACATCTTCATCATATTTATGGCCATGGAAAGGAGGGGTGAAAGATGGAAAAGCAGTTGAGGATTATAGAAATCTATTTCCAATTCCTGCAAATGATATCGTGGCAAATCCTAATTTGATTCAAAATCCTGGATACTAATATTAAACACTTTAAAAATGAAAAATATATTTAAATTTTTAGTTTTTGGGCTGATTGCAGTTATGCTTTTTTCATGTGAGAAAGATGAGGATCAGGCTGTTTTGCAAAAACCTTCTGCATCTACCCTTAAAGCAGATAAAGCTACTTTAGTTTTAATAAAAGATAATGCATCTCAAACAGGTATTACATTCGATTGGACGAATCCTGATTATAGTGTTGCAGTAGCACAAAAAAATCAGCTCCAGATTGCAGTTAAAGGAACAAACTTTGCAACGCCAAAAAATGTTGATTTGGTAGACGGAACAAAAAAAGTTTCTTATACCGTTGCTGAATTTAATAATGTATTATTGGACGCAGGATTAGCACCTGGTGTTGCCACTGATATAGAAGTGAGATTATCTTCAAAGCTGGGAAGTTTTGATGCTGTCAAGTCTAATGTTGTTACTATTAAAGTGACACCTTATATTACGGAGTACCCATCTTTCTACATTGTTGGTGATGCTTCAGCTGTAGGATGGAATGCGGGAGGATCTCAAATGCTTTATAAGAAAGATAATTTGTCAACTATTTACACTTATCTGGAGAATGGTAAATACTTTAGATTTTTAGGACAGCAGGATTGGGGACCGTTAAATTATAGTATGGATGTTGCGGGAATGAATGCAGGAAACAGATACTTTAAAACATGGTCTACTAATTTATCGCCTTCAACCCCTGAAAATATGCAATTTACGGGTGCTTCCGGAATGTATAAAATCGTTATAGATGCAGACGCTACTGTAAAGTCAATTACTGTTTCAGCTTCGCCGATCAATAATTGGAATCCTGCTAATTTGTATCTTGTAGGAACAGTGAACGGATGGAATTCCGGAACAGCTATTCCAATGACAAATTTAGGAAACGGGAAATTTGAGCATACTATCGCTCTTCCGGCTGCTTCAGAATTTAAATTTTTAGGACAGCAAAGCTGGGGAGATCTTGACTGGGGAAATATTTCTGCTGATGGAAATACCGGCTATTTGGGTTCGAAAGGAAGTAATGGAAATATTAAATTTGACGGAACAGGAGGTAGTTATAAGATTTCTGTAGATATAAAATTAGGAACTTATAAAATACAGCCTTTGTAGGGTGAAATTATATTAAATTTACATAGCAAAGTGTTGCTGAAAAGCAGCACTTTCTTTATTTTTAAAAGTTTATAAATAATCATTATGAAGAAAATTACAGTGGGAGCGTTATTGTTCTCAACAATGTTTGTTGGTATTAATGCCCAATCCTTACAATCTCCTGACGGAAAGTTTGAGATGAACTTTCAGCTAAAGCAGGGAATTCCGTATTACAATCTGAAATATAGCGGAAATGTAGTGGTGGAGGATTCTAAATTGGGGCTGAGATTATTTAAAGATACCGCCATTAAATTTGCTTCGGAAATTGCAAAACCCGGAGATGCCAAATTTGACCTCAACAACGGCTTTACCAAAACAGAAGAAAAAAGGGATTCTAAAAACGAAACCTGGCAGCCTGTGTTGGGAGAGAAAAAAAATTATATCAATCAATACAATGAATTGGCGGTAACTCTTCATCAGGACGATACAGATAGAAATATTGTGGTTAAATTCAGATTGTTCAATGACGGATTGGGTTTCAGGTATGAATTTCCACAGCAGAAAAACCTTAACTATTTTGTCATCCGTGAAGAAGATTCCGAAATTGATTTTCCAACGGATATGAAAGCATGGTGGATTGCAGCGGATTACGACTCCCAGGAATATCAGCCGCAGACAACAAAAATCTCTGAAATTCCGGCGAGATGGCCGAATTCATTCGACAGTAATGCGTCGCAGCAAATGGTGCCGAATGCCGTACAGTCTCCTTTAATGTTGAAAAAAGAAGGTAAAGATCCTTTATATGTAAATGTTGGTGAAGCTGCGGTGTTAAATTATCCTGCTTCACATCTTGAAGTAGATCCGGTTAATTTTAAATTTAAAACACACTTAACTCCCGACAGACAGGGTGCAAAAGGATATATCCAAACCTCTTCCGTTTCCCCGTGGAGAACCATTATTGTGTCCCCGAAAGCAGAAGAAGTTTTAGCATCTAAAATGATGTTCAACCTGAATGAGCCTACAAAATATACAGACACCTCGTACATTCACCCTACAAAATACATGGGTGTCTGGTGGGAAATGATCATCGGAAAATCACAGTGGGCGTATTCCACAGCTGAAAACGTTCATATCGGAGTCACGGACTTTTCCAAATTAACACCTAACGGAAAACATGCCGCGAATAATACGAAGGTAAAAGAATATATCGATTTTGCGGCAGCCAACGGTTTTGGCGGATTACTTATCGAAGGATGGAATGCCGGCTGGGAAGACTGGTTTGGACATTCAAAAGAATTTGTTTTCGATTTCATCACACCTTATCCTGATTTTGATATCAAAATGCTTAACGATTATGCGCATTCAAAAGGAATAAAGCTCATCATGCACCATGAAACTTCAGGTTCGGCCACGAACTATGAAAGATGGGCAGACAAAGCCTTCAAATTAATGAATGACTATGGTTATGATGCCGTGAAAACGGGTTATGTAGGAGACATCATACCAAGAGGTGAACATCATTATTCCCAGTGGACGATCAATCATTTCTATAGAATTGCAGAAAAAGCGAATGAATATAAAATCATGGTGAATTCTCACGAATCGGTAAGACCGGGAGGAGAGAGCAGAACGTACCCGAACTGGATTTCAGCAGAAGCAGCAAGAGGAACAGAATTTGAAGCCTTTGCAGGAAACAATCCGGATCACCAGACGATTCTACCATTCACGAGATGGATGGGAGGACCAATGGACTATACGCCGGGGATTTTCCAGACGAAACTGGATTATTACTTCCCAGGAGACAATCGTTTTGTAAAAACAACACTGGTAAAACAGCTCGCTTTGTATGTGGTGATGTACATGCCGCTTCAGATGGCTGCAGATTTACCGGAGAATTACCAGAAACATATGGATGCTTTCCAGTTTATTAAAGATGTCGCTGCAGACTGGGATGATACGAAGATTTTATCGGCAGAACCGGGAGATTATATCATCACGGCCAGAAAAGCAAAAGGCACAGAAAACTGGTTCGTAGGAGGGATCACCGACGAAAACAAACGTGAATATACGGTAGATTTTTCATTTTTAGATAAAGGAAAAAAATACGAAGCCACGATTTATGAAGATGGAAAAGATGCGGATTACATCAACAATCCACAGAGTTACAATATCTACAAAAAACAGATCACAAGTAAGTCTAAAATCAATTTTAAAATGGTGAGAAGTGGCGGTTTCGCAATCTCTATCAAGCCTGTAAAATAATTTTAAATAATTAAAACCTTACAGATTATTCTGTAGGGTTTTTTTAACACAAACTCCTATGATAAAAAGAATTATAAATCCCATTCAAATGCCGTTTTGGTGGCAGGATTTTCTGTTTACTATTCCCAGAATAGTGTGTGGATATTTACTGACTAGCGACTTTGGAGCCGCAAAATTTGGCTTGCCGTGGTCTCCGGAAGATAACAATTTGAAATTTTTTGAGGTAGCTTTCTGGTTTCCAAATGATGTTTCTGAATACGGAGGGATTTTTGCAATGTTTCCCGCATTCTTTGCGTGGATGGGAGCATTCAGTGAAGGAGTGGGAGGGATTTTTTTATTATTGGGACTGTTTACCAGACCTTTTGCAGTTCTTATTTTCATTACCATGTTCGTAGCTGCATTTTTTCAGCAGGCCAGTCAGGGTGTCTGGAATATGTTGCCGGCAATGGGAATTATGTGGTTGAGCTTATTTTATATCATTTTAGGCTCAGGAAGATTGGGATTAGATTATCTAATTGCTAAAAAAATGAGCAGATGAATAAAATAGTACTTCTTATAATCTCTTGTTTTATAATGAGTGGCTGCGTTCAGAAGGCATATAAGCAGACTGTAATTTACACCCTCAAAGTTCCCGCCCAGACAGAAGTTAAATCCATTGGGATAAGAGGAAACGATAAACCCTTGAGCTGGGAGCAGGACACCAGACTCGAAAAAATAAATGGCGATAATGTATATCAGGCGAAAGTAACCTATTTAACGGGTTATAAATTCACGGAAGTAAAATTTACATTGAATGGAGAATATGAACTTCAAAATATGCCGAATCGGAGGGTGGAATTTAAAAATTCGGGGATAACATATTACAATGCAGTTTTTAATCAGCCGGTAAAATAATATTTAAAATCACTCATGTAATTTTTAATAAATAATTATGTATCAGAAATTTATATATACAGCTTCACTTTTTGCTTCATCTTTATTTTTTTCACAAATTCAAAAAGTAGAACCTGCTTTTTGGTGGAAAGGGATGAAAAACCCTGAACTTCAGATTTTGGTTTATGGAAAAAACATTGCCAATGATCAGATTGAGCTTTCAGACGGAGTTCAGATTAAGGATATTCAAAAGGTTGAAAATCCGAACTATGTATTTGTAACAGTAAATACTGCTGAAATAAACGTTCCGAAATTCAATATTAATATTAAGAAAGGAAAAAAGAACATCAGTACCTACACTTATGAACTAAAACAAAGACAGTCTAATTCCGCAACAAGGGAATCCTTTACCTCGAAAGATGTAATGTACCTGATTATGCCCGACCGTTTTGCCAACGGTGATGAGAAAAACGATTCGAATCCTCAATTAACGGAAAAAGCAAACCGAAGTCTTCCCGGCGGACGCCATGGCGGAGATTTGCGCGGAATCATCAATAATATCGACTATATTCAAAACCTGGGAGCAACGGCAGTATGGCTCACCCCTGTGAATGAAGACAACGAAAAAGTGTATTCTTACCATGGTTATGCACAAACCGATTTATATAAAATCGATGCAAGGTATGGCACCAATGAAGAATATCGAGAACTTTCACAAAAATTAAATAAAAGGAATATGAAACTGGTGATGGATTACGTCACTAATCATTGGGGAGTTTCGCATTGGATGATCAAAGATTTGCCGACAAAGGATTGGATTCACTGGTTTGAAGATGGTGAAAACGGATTTAAACGGTCCAATTACAAAACGACTACCCAGTTTGATACCAATGCTTCTGATATTGACAAAAAAATTGCTCTCGACGGCTGGTTTGATACCACAATGCCGGACATCAATCAAAAGAATCCGTTGGTTCTGAAGTATCTCACACAAAACGCAATTTGGTGGATAGAATACGCCGAACTGGGAGGTTTTCGTGTAGATACCTATCCTTACAATGATAAAGAAGCCATGGCCAAATGGGCAAAAGCCATTACCGATGAATATCCCAATTTTAATATCGTAGGAGAAACATGGCTAAGTACGGCTGGTCATATTTCAGCATGGCAAAAAAATTCTAAAACAGGTGAGGCCGCAAATTACAATTCATATCTCCCGTCTGTTATGGATTTTATGCTGTACGGAGATCTGCCGAAAGCACTTAAAGAAAAAGACGGCTGGGACAGCGGAATGAACAGGATTTACAATACGTTATCCAGCGATTTTCTTTATCCTGACATCAACAATGTAATGATTTTCTTTGAAAATCACGATACCGAAAGATGGAACGAAATATTTAACGAGGATCCGAAAGCATATCAATTGGGATTAACCCTGCTTTCAACCGTTCGCGGAATTCCGCAGATTTATTACGGTTCGGAAGTAGGAATGAGGGGTGACAAAAACAAAGGCGGTGATGCAGATATTAGAAGAGACTTTCCCGGCGGCTGGAAGTCTGATAAACAAAATGCCTTTAATCCTTCGTCGCAGACGCCCGGGCAAAAAGAATTTTATCAGTTTACCCAAAAGCTCCTGAACTGGAGAAAAGGAAAAGAAGTCATCCATACCGGAAAAACCAAAAATTTCGTTCCGCAGAATAATGTTTTTGTATATTTTAGATATAATGAAAAAGAAAGTGTGATGGTTATTTTAAATAATAATGAAACAGAGCAGACATTGGATTTGAAGCATTTTGCTGAATCATTAAAAGGATTTTCAAAAGGAAAAGACATCATCTCCGACAAAGACTTTTCATTGCAAAACAACTTGGCCATACCCGCTAAAACATCTATGATTATTGAATTAAAGTAACTTAAAAATATATTCATTCACTTTGCTGAGTGAAACGCCTTTGCGAACGAAAATATTAAGTAAAATTACAAAAATGCTTAGCGCTCTTTGCGTTAAAAACAAAAATTATATATGAAAAAAACAACAATATTCTTTACATTAATCATATGTATATTGAGCTTTACGACCATTTCAGCTCAGAAAAAATTTGAAAAAGAAAAAACAGAAATCGGGACAATGTTAGACGGATTCAACGTCGCTGCAGCAAAAGCTGATTTTAACACTTATTTCAATTATTTTGCTGAAGAATCAACATTTATAGGAACCGATGCTACCGAAGTCTGGGATAAAAAAGCCTTTATGAATTGGGCCAAACCTTATTTTGATAAAAACAAAACCTGGAACTTCACTTCACTGAAAAGAAATATCTATTTTAGTAAAGAAGGAAAAATCGCTTGGTTTGATGAACTTTTGGATACTCAAATGAAGATCTGCCGGGGTTCAGGAGTTGTTGAAAAAATAAACGGACAGTGGAAAGTAAAACAGTATGTACTTTCCGTAACAGTTCCAAATGATGTTGTAGATAAAGTGGTGGAAATAAAAGCTCCGATAGAAGATATATTAATTCAAAAAATGAAGCAATAATGGCAGAAATGACAGGAAAATACAATAAGGGTGAATTTGGCAAAATGAAAAAGCCGAACTTATCAATGCTTCAGATCATCAATATGAGCATGGGATTCTTAGGAATCCAGATGGCATTTGGATTACAGAACGGAAATGCAAGCCGGATTTTGGCAAATTTTGGAGCAGATGTTCACGAGTTGTCATGGTTTTGGCTGGTGGCTCCTATAACGGGATTGATTGTGCAGCCAATTATTGGTCACATGGGAGATAATACCTGGAGCCCGCTGGGAAGAAGAAAACCTTATTTTTTAATAGGAGCGGTTTTATGTGCAATCGGACTGGTAATGCTTCCTAATGCTGCTTCTGCAACGCAGATGATGGCGGCAAATGTCCTGCTGATGGCTGTAATTTTTCTTGCCATGATGGATGCGTCCATTAATGTGGCTATGGAACCTTTCCGTGCTTTAGTGGGAGATATGCTGCCGAAACATCAGGCAACCATTGGATTTTCAGTTCAGACAATTCTAATTGGAATCGGAGCGGTTATTGGGTCAGATCTGCCGGGATGGCTTACTAAATTGGGCGTTTCCAATGAGGCACCCAAAGGATTCGTAGCAGATAATGTGATTTATTCTTTCTACATTGGAGCAGTTGTTCTTTTGATATCAATTTTATACACCATTATTTCCACAAAAGAATACTCACCGGAGGAGTTTGCCTCTTTTGAAGGCGGAAAAGAAATTGTAGAAGAAAAATCTAAACTTTCGGATATCTTTAAAGATTTTGCCAATGTACCTTCCCAGATGAAAAAATTAGGAATTGTACAGTTCTTTTCATGGTTTGCCTTATTTACCATGTGGGTTTTTACAACAAGTGCTTTGGCAACACATCATTTCGGGCTTTCACCGGACGATACCCATTCTGCGGAATTTAACAAAGCCGGAGATTTAACGGGAAGCTTATTCGGAAGTTATAATTTCTATGCCATTTTCTTTGCTTTTGCTTTAACACCGATTGCAAAATTTATAGGTAAAAAACAGACTCATGCGTTAGCCCTGACTTGTGGAGGACTGGGACTGATTGCCATGTATTTTATTAAAGACATTCATTATCTGTGGATTTCAATGGTTGGACTGGGATTTGCCTGGGCAAGTATTTTAGCCATGCCTTACGCGATGCTGATCGATTCAATTCCACAAAAGAAAATGGGGGTTTATATGGGGATTTTCAACTTCTTTATCGTGATTCCTCAGATCATTAACGGGATTTTCGGGGGACCGATTGTAAGTGGGATTTTCGGCAAAATGGCCATTGATTATATCGTAGTCGGTGGAATCTGTATGCTGTTGGGAGCTGTTTTAACTATGGTTTTTATTAAATCTGAACATGATTCGCCAAAGGAAATTGAAGAAGAAATTAAGCAGGTACATTTTTAAAGTTAATAACTTTTAATTTCAGTTTAATCAATTAAAAATCAAACAAAAATAACGGAACGGGTTCATAAGAATCCGTTTTTTATTGATTAATAATCTTTCTTACCTTACATCAACATTTCCGTGCGTAAGACTTCCGACATTTGTACCATAAATAATCACAATATGAAAACAGTATATCATAAAGCAGATACAAGAGGCCACGCCAATCATGGATGGCTTAATTCTTACCATACTTTCAGTTTTGCAAATTATCAAAACCATGAAAGAACCCATTTCGGAGTTCTCAGAGTGTTGAATGACGACACCGTTTCCCAGGGGATGGGATTCGGAACACATCCGCACAAAAACATGGAAATTATTTCAATCCCGCTGGAAGGTGATCTGGAACACAAGGATTCAATGGGGACAACAGCCGTTATCAGAAAAGGAGAAATTCAGGTGATGAGTGCCGGAACCGGTGTAATGCACAGCGAATACAACAAAAATAAGGATGAAGAAGTAAAATTTTTACAGATTTGGGTATTTCCAAGAGAGGTTGATGTTGAGCCGAGGTATGATCAGAAAAGTATCAAAGAAGGTGAGAAAATAAACGGATTTCAGCAGATTTTATCGCCGGATAAAAACGACGAAGGGGTCTGGATTCATCAGGATGCCTGGTTTAATCTGGCAAACTTTACCAAAGGAAACGGTAAAAACTATATGCTTCATAAAAAAGGAAACGGGGTTTATGCATTTGTTTTAAAAGGAAACGCAAAAATTGGCGACAGAGTTTTAAACGAAAGAGACGGTCTGGGAATCTGGGATACCCAAAGTTTCAACATTGAAGCCATTGAAGATGCCGAAATTCTTCTAATGGAAGTTCCCATGGACTTGCCATCTTACCTTAAATAATATTAAATTTGTAAACTTAAATATAAACAATGAAAATTTTAGCCATAGCCGGAAGCAATTCCGAGACATCAATCAATAAACTTTTAGTTTCTTACGCAGCTTCACTTATTCAGAATGCAGAAGTGGAAGTGGTAGATATGAACGAATTTGAAATGCCAATCTACAAACACCAGCGCGAAGTGGAAAGCGGACTTCCGCAGGAAGCAAAAAATTTCGCTGCGAAAATTGATGCGGCAGATATACTTATCGTTTCTTTATCCGAACACAATGGAACGTATTCTTCGGCTTTCAAAAATGTATTCGACTGGACTTCCAGAATCAAGGACAGAGCAGTGTGGAATGAAAAACCAATGCTGTTAATGGCGACAGCTCCGGGAGCAAGAGGCGGATTAGGCGTTTTAGAAGCGGCAACCAAACGTTTCCCACTTCACGGCGGAAATATTGTGGATACCTTTACACTTCCTTTCTTCAATGACAATTTTGATAAATCGGCTCAGACAATTTCTAATGAAGAGAAAGACAGCGAATTGAAGGAAAAGATTGCAAAAATTTCGGCAGTAGAGATTATCCTTGAAAAATAGATTTGAATATTAATTTAAAATTAATATCTTTGCAAAAAGAAAAAAGATGAATATTCAGACCACTTTTAAAGAATGTTTCTCCAAGAAAGGGAATATTGTGGACTCTGAAATTCTGAGATAATACAACGGCCGATAATCTACTAAGATTGTCGGCTTTTTTATTTTCGAAATTAAAACTTAAACATAGAAATAAATTGTGCCAATTTAGCACATTAACAATCAAAATCATTGTTAAATTGTTAAACTGATACACTGTTACATTAATAATATGAGCAACACGTACAAATCCGCAGGAGTAGACAAAGAAGAAGGATACAAAACCGTTGACAAGATCAAGAAAGCGGTTGGCGAAACCCATAATTCCAACGTACTGAATCATTTGGGAAGTTTTGGTGCTTTTTATGAAATCGGAGGATACAAAAATCCTGTCTTGGTTTCGGGAACCGACGGGGTGGGAACAAAGCTTAAAGTAGCTTTAGATTCAAAAAAATATGATTCTATTGGTGTAGACTGCTTCGCAATGTGTGCCAATGATATCCTTTGTCATGGTGCAAAACCTTTGTTTTTCCTGGATTACCTGGCTTGCGGAAAACTTGATTCCGAAATTGCTGCAGAAATTGTTTTAGGAATGGTGGAAGCATGCAAAGATAACAACTGTGCACTGATTGGCGGAGAAACTGCCGAAATGCCGGGAATGTATCAGCCTGGAGATTACGATGTTGCCGGTTTTTGTGTAGGTATTGTTGAAAAAGACCAGATCATTGACGGATCCGATATAAAACCAGGAAACAAAATTATTGCTCTGCCAAGTTCGGGATTCCATTCAAATGGATTCTCCCTTGTTAGAAAAGTATTCCCTGATTTCAACGAAGAATTCGAAGGAAAACCTTTGTACGAAACACTTTTGGTGCCTACAAGATTGTATTATAAAGACATTCATAAAGTTCTTGAAGAAGTAAAAGTATGCGGAATTGCCCACATCACCGGAGGTGGATTATATGAAAACATTCCGAGAATTATTGGTGAAGGATTATGTGCTTCCATCGATGCTTCAAAAATCAAGATTCCAAGCATCATGCTGGAACTGGAAAAAAGAGGCGGTGTAGCCCGTGAAGAAATGTTCGGAACCTTCAATATGGGAGTAGGAATGATCGTTGTAGTAGATGCGGAACACGCAGAAAAAGTACTGCACCTTTTGGATGATGCTTACGAAATCGGAGAAATTACGGAAGGAAGCGAAAAGATTAATTTGAAAATTTGAAAATTGATCAATTAGATAATGTTTCTATTTCATTTTCAAATTAACTCATTTTCAAATTGACTTATTAATGAAAAATATTGTTATACTCGTTTCAGGGTCAGGAACCAATCTTCAGCGAATCATCGATACTATTGATAATGGAGAAATCCAAAATGCAAAAATATCTTTGGTTGTTGCCGACAGAGAATGTTACGGACTGGAAAGAGCGAAAAATCATAATATAGACAACGTTCTGATTCCGAGAGGAAAAAATTTCAGCGGCGAATTGGCTAAAATTATTCCTGAAAATATGGACTTAATCGTTTTAGCAGGATTTTTATCTATTCTTAAACCTGAATTTTGTGAAGCCTGGAGGGGAAAAATAATCAATATTCATCCGGCGCTGCTTCCTAAATTCGGAGGAAAAGGAATGTGGGGGCATCATGTTCATCATGCTGTGATTGAAGCTAAAGAAAAAGAAAGCGGCGCAACCGTACATTTTGTAACCTCGGGAATTGATGAAGGAGAAGCGATTCTTCAGAAGTCATTTGAAATCACTGAGAATGACACACCCGAAACCGTAGCGGAAAAAGTTCATCAGATTGAGTATGAAATCTTCCCGATAGCGATAAATAAAGTATTGAATAATAATTAAAAAGCAATTATTAGCAATACAAAAATTCCCCTCCTCTGGAGGGATGGTAAAAATTCAGAATGAATTTTTGACGGGGTGTTAATATAAAATATTAAAAAACATCCACCCTTTGCTGAGTGAAACGCCTTTGCGAACGAAAAATATTCAGCAAAAAATAAAAAACTTAGCGTCCTTTGCGTTAAAAAAATAAACAAAACACATTTAGATTTTATTATTTCGAAAAACAAGAAAAATCTAAGTAAAAATAAATAAGATCGGAGGTGAAAGAACCGGTCGACAGTTTGAAATAACTGTAAAAAGTAAAATTGAAAGTAAAGTTCTTTAAGTGTTGGAGTCCTGAAAGGACGACCTACATCAGGATAGGATGAAGTCCTATCAGATTGTACATAAGAATTATTACAAAGAAAAAATCGAAAGTAAAATGAGCAAAAAAAGAGTTTTAATCAGTGTTTCTGACAAAAGCGGGTTGATCGAATTTGCACAGTTTCTGGAAGCCCAAAATTATGAGCTGATCTCTACGGGAGGAACGTTCAAACATTTGAAAGATGCTGGTTTAAATCCGATTCAGATTGATGAAGTTACCAATTTTCCTGAGATGTTGGACGGAAGAGTGAAAACATTACACCCGAAAGTTCACGGAGGATTGTTGGCGGTTCGTTCCAACGAAGAACACATGAGTACTGTTCAGGAACATGGAATTGGTCTGATTGACATGGTAATTGTAAATCTTTATCCTTTTTTCGAAAATGTAAACAAAAACATTTCTCTTCACGAAAAGGTGGAATTCATCGATATCGGAGGACCTTCGATGCTTCGCTCTGCGGCTAAAAACTTTGATTCCGTTACGGTAATTACTGATGTTGAAGATTATGCTGCGGTAAAAATTGAAATGGAGCAAAACGGTGATACCTATATTGAAACCCGTAAGAAATTGGCAGGAAAAGTATTCAATCTTACTTCTGCTTACGATGCAGCGATTTCAAGAATGCTTTTAGAAGAAGATTATCCTACTTATTTAAATGCCTCTTACAAGAAAGTTTCTGATCTGAGATATGGTGAAAATCCTCATCAGACAGCAGCTTACTACGTTTCTACTTTCGAAAACGGCGCGATGAAAGATTTTGAACAGCTGGGAGGTAAAGAATTGTCTTTCAACAACCTTCGTGATATGGATCTTTGCTGGAAAGTAGTGACTGAATTTAAAGAAGAAATGGCTTGTTGTGCCGTAAAACACTCTACACCTTGTGGAGTAGCAATCGGAACTTCAGCCTTGGAAACCTACCAGAAAACTTTCGAATGTGATCCGGTTTCTATTTTTGGCGGAATTGTTGCTATGAACTACAAAATCGACGCGGCAACCGCGGAAGAATTAAATAAAACATTCCTTGAAATTGTAATGGCTCCTAAATTTGATGAGGAAGCGATTGAAATTTTGAGAAAGAAAAAAAATCTGAGAATTATTAAAATTGTAAATCCTGTATCCGACAAACAGACGTGGGTAAAGATCGACGGGGGTATTTTGGTTCAGGATAACGACAGCATCTTCTCGGATGACATCAAAGTCGTAACTGAAACTCAGCCTACGGAAGAGCAGAAAAAAGCGTTATTGTTCTCCCAGAGAGTAGTAAAATATGTAAAATCAAATGCAATTGTAGTTTCCAATGGAATCCAGGCTTTTGGAATCGGAGGCGGACAGGTAAACAGAATCTGGGCAACTCAACAGGCAATTGAAAGAGCCAAAGAAAAGTTCTCCGGGGAATTGGTATTGGCTTCAGATGCCTTTTTCCCTTTCCGTGACGTGGTAGATTTCTGCGCTCAAGAAGGTATCACAGCAATCATCCAGCCGGGTGGAAGTGTGAAAGATCAGGACAGTATTGATGCTGCCAATGAGCACAAAATACCAATGATGTTTACGGGAATAAGACATTTTTTACATTAATTAAAATTAGATTAAAATTACAGATGAAAATCTGTAATTTAGGATAGATTGCTTTCCGGTCTTTGCTGAGTGTTAGTTTATGCTGAGCTCGTCGAAGTACCTTTACGAACTTAAAAAGCAGTCAGTTATTAAAGATATCTTAGCGGACTTTGCGTTAAAAATTTTTATTGAGATTAAATGCATACATCCGGAAATTATATTTTGAGATTGTATTTATAGCATTCAAAATTATATATTTGTAAATTATAGACTAGTTAATTAAATAAAGTATGAGAATATTAATCATAGGTGAAGGTGGACGAGAATCTGCTTTGGCAGCCAAGCTTCAGAACGATTCAAGAATTACGAAGATGTTTTTCGCCAACGGAAATGCTACCACTGATGTAATAGGAAAAAATGTTCATTTATCAGAGATTAAAGAACTTAGAGATTTTGCAATCAAAGAAAAGGTAGACTTAACGATTGTTGGTCCGGAAGCGCCGCTTGTAGCTGGTTTGAAGGACGAATTCAAAAAGCACGATTTGAAAGTTTTTGGCCCGAATCAGAAAGTGGCAAGCTTGGAAGGAAGCAAGGCTTTCTCTAAAAAATTCATGCAGACCTATGATATCAAAACAGCAAAAGCAGTAGTATTTGATTCATACAATGAAGCTAAAGAATATGTTCAGACTCAGCAATATCCATTAGTGATCAAAGCAAGCGGACTTGCAGGAGGTAAAGGTGTTGTGATCTGCGATACCTTAGAAGAAGCTGAAGCAACAATTCATGATTTTATGATCAGAAGAATCTATGGAGATGCAGGGATTCGTTTGGTTATTGAGGAATATTTAGAAGGATTTGAAGCCTCCATCATTGCTTTTTCAAACGGTGAAAAATTATTCCCGTGTATTGCGGCGAAAGATTATAAGAAAGCAGGAAACGGAGATACAGGACCGAATACCGGCGGTATGGGAACGGTAGCTCCAAGCCCTGAATTTACCCAGGAACACTATGCTGACTTTGAAAAAAATATCCTTGAACCTACTTTAAAAGGTCTTAAAGCGGAAGGCTTCGGTTTCAAAGGAATTATTTTCTTTGGATTGATGGTTACCAAAAACGGAACGTATCTTCTGGAATACAATATGAGATTCGGAGACCCTGAAACTCAGGTGTTGATGGCTTTAATGGAAAATAACCTTCTTGATGTGATCCAGGATTGTATGGACGGAAAAGACATCGAGCTTAAATTTAAAGACGAAAAAGCAATTTGCCTTGTGATGTGTTCAGGAGGCTACCCGAGAAACATCGAAACAGGTTTCGAAATCGTGGGCGAAGATAAACTGAAATACAGCAAGCTTTTATACGCAGGAGCCATCAGAAAAGGAGACAAAGTAGTTTCCAACGGTGGTAGAGTGCTTAACATTGTAGCTACCGGAGCAACTTACGATGATGCCCGCAAAAAAGTGTACGAAGATGCAAGTCATGTACATTTCGATTACGGCTTCTACAGAGAAGACATCGGAAAGTTTTAAAATAATGCCCTGATTTTTCGGGGCTTTTTTTGTTAGAAGCTATTTCCCGCTTTCCGCTGTATCTTTTTTGTCATTGCGAACAAAGAGAAGCAATATTTAGAACTTTTTGGCAATCGCAATAACAAAAAAGGATGCCGCTGCAATCGGGGCTATAATTTCAGACAATTTTACAAAATCATTTATCAATCATTATTCATCAATTATAAAAAATGAACAACGGTATTATCATATTAGATTTCGGATCACAGTACAACCAGCTTATCGGAAGAAGAATCCGTGAAATGGGTGTATATTCTGAAATCTTACCTTTCAATACACCATTAGAAACAATTTTAGAAAAACGGCCGAAAGGAATTATCCTTTCAGGAGGACCAAGTTCTGTAAATGCAGAAAATGCTCATCTGGTTGAAAAAGAATTGTATGAGCAGGGAATTCCTGTTTTGGGAATCTGTTACGGAATGCAGTTAACAGCCCATCTTTTAGGCGGAAAAGTACATAAAGGCGTAAAAGGAGAATACGGAAAAGCACACCTGGAAATTGTAAAAGAATCTTCCTTGCTAAAAGGTGTAACCAATAATTCTATCGTTTGGATGAGCCACTTTGATGAAGTAGGACAATTGCCTCCAGGCTTTGAATTAAATGCTGAATCAGGCGTAATTGCTTCCATGGCGAATGAGGATAAGAAAATCTATTGCGTACAGTTTCACCCTGAAGTTTCCCACACCGAAGAAGGCGGGAAAATGTTGGAGAATTTCGTGTTCGGAATCTGTAATGCAGAGAAAAACTGGAAACTGACTAATTATATTGATAAAACAGTTGCAGAAATCCGCGAAAGAGTAGGTGACCAAAAGGTTATCTTAGGACTTTCAGGAGGGGTAGATTCTTCTGTAGCGGCAGTGTTAATTCACCGTGCAATTGGTGACCAGTTGACATGTATCTTCGTAGATACAGGTTTACTGAGAAAAGACGAAGGCAAAAAAGTAATGGACAATTATGGAGAGCATTTCCATATGAACATTAAATTAGTGGATGCTTCCGAAAGATTTTTATCAAAATTAGCCGGAGTAGATGATCCTGAAGCAAAAAGAAAAATCATCGGAAACGAGTTTATTCACGTTTTTGATGAAGAATCTCATAAAATTGAAGGCGCTAAATTCTTAGCACAGGGAACAATTTATCCGGATGTAATTGAAAGTCAGTCGGTAAACGGTCCTTCTGCAGTGATCAAATCTCACCATAACGTTGGCGGACTTCCAGAAGAAATGGAATTTGAATTGCTGGAGCCTTTAAGAGAATTATTTAAAGATGAAGTAAGAAAAGTTGGAGAAGAGCTGGGAATTCCTCATCATTTGGTACACAGACACCCTTTCCCTGGTCCGGGATTAGGAATCAGGATTTTGGGAGCTGTTGATGCTGAAAAAGTAAGAATCCTTCAGGAAGCGGATGATATTTTCATTGAAGAATTATATAAAAATGATTTATATGAAAAAGTTTCTCAGGCATTTGTTGTGCTTCTTCCGGTAAAATCGGTTGGAGTAATGGGCGATGAGAGAACGTACGAATATACAGCCGTTGTCCGTTCTGCCAACACCATCGACTTTATGACGGCAACCTGGAGCAGACTTCCTTACGAGTTTTTAGATACCGTTTCAAGCAGAATCATCAACGAAGTAAGAGGAATCAACAGAGTAGCGTACGATATTTCAAGCAAACCGCCTGCAACGATCGAGTGGGAATAATTTTTGACTTGAGTTAAGATATAAATCCTGCCTTTGGGCGGGATTTTTTCGTTTAATTATTAAAATTATTTGGAGCTTTTTCCAGCTTTGAGTTGATGCTGAGCCTGTCGAAGTACTATATCTTTTTGGTTATGGGCTCCTGAACTATGTTTGTAAGCTTCCGGTTTATGCTCCGGCCGCAACCAAAAAGGATGCTGCTTCAATCTGGGCTAGGGTTGCAGCCGCCCTTTCAGTTTATAAAATCATACAATTACAAGTCAGTTTGTACAGTTAAGAAATACAAATAATTCAAATTTAGATTTACATTGCTGGAATGTATGATGAAATTAACCTATTGTTAGCTTTTGTCTTCAAGGCTCAACTTAAGTAAACAAAATCTTTTGTGTCTTTTGCGGTTAAAAAACTCATGCATTATAAATAAGTCTCAGTTTTTCCCTAAATTTAAGTAAAATTACATCAAATGCAAATTGAAACAAGAACGCTCACCGTTCAGGATTACTCAGAATTGGTAGAAACTATGAAACGGGCCTATCCTCAAATGTCTGAATATGTATGGTCTAAAAGAAGCATCGAAAAACTAACAAGAATATTTCCTCAGGGACAGATCTGTATTACGGTTGACGGAAAACTCGCCGCCGTAGCACTTTCAATCATTGTAAATTATGATGAATTCGGCGATGATCATACTTACAGCGATATTACGGGAAATTATACTTTCAATACCCATACTTCCACAGGGAATGTACTCTATGGAATCGAAGTTTTTGTTGATCCGGAATTTCGTGAACTTCGGCTGGGAAGAAGATTATATGATGCCAGGAAAGAACTTTGTGAACTGTTAAATCTAAGATCGATTGTTTTAGGAGGCAGAATTCCGAACTATCACAAACACAGCGAGCTATCACCGAGGGAATATATCAGGAGAGTTAGAGATAAAGAAATTTATGATCCGGTTTTATCATTTCAGCTTTCCAATAATTTTTTGCCCATCAGAGTTTTAAAGAAATATCTCCCCGAAGACGAATCCTCAAAAGAAAATGCTGTGCTCCTGCAATGGAATAATATCTATTACAGTAAGAAGCCCAATACCATGCAGGACAGCATTATCCGGCTGGGACTGGTGCAATGGCAGATGAGACATTTCAAAGATATTGATGCCTTCTACGAACAGGTTGAGTTCTTTGTAGATGTGATGGGCGACTATAAAGCCGATTTCGTTCTTTTCCCGGAATTGTTCAACACTCCTTTGCTGGCTCCCTTCAACAAACTTTCCGAAAGAGACAGTATGATTGAACTTGCAAAATTAACGGAAGAAATCAAAATGAAAATTTCGGATCTGGCCATCAGCTACAATGTTAATATCATTTCCGGAAGCATGCCTGTTTTCGAAAATAATGATTTATATAATGTAAGCTATCTTCTTCACAGAGATGGAAGAATAGATGAATACAGGAAAATTCACATCACGCCGAATGAGAAAAAATATTACGGAATGAAAGGCGGAAACGAAATCCGTGTTTTCGATACGGACTGTGGTAAAATCGGACTGGTAATCTGCTACGATGTGGAGTTCCCGGAATTACCAAGAATTTTAGCCGATCAGGGGATGAAAATTCTTTTTGTGCCTTATCTTACGGATACGCAGAATGCCTATATGCGTGTTCGGCATTGTGCGGCCGCAAGAGCTATTGAAAATGAGTGTTATGTTGCGATTGCAGGTTGCGTAGGAAATCTTCCGGGTGTTAATAATATGGATATTCAGTTTGGTCAGGCAGCCGTATTTACTCCTTCCGATTTTGCTTTTCCATCGAATGCTGTGAAAGGAGAAGCAACACCCAATACGGAAATGACACTGATTGTAGATGTGGATTTAAATCTTCTGAAAGACCTTCATCACCATGGCTCCGTACAGGTGATGAAAGACCGTAGAAAAGATCTTTATGAAACATATTTAAAATAGTTTTCAGTATGATCTGTTTATAATAAAAATTTACACCTCTTTAGGAAAAAGGGGTGTTTTTTTGTAACGATATTTCGAGACGCCATCGAAAAATAAGTGTCAATAATTCTATACATATACAAAGATTTATACATGAAAAGCTGGATAAGAAATTTTTACAAATTGATGAGTATTACATAGTAATAATTATACTGAAATTACTGTAATACACAATAAAATAACAGGATAAGCGTTAGCAGATAAAGTTTAGTAAAAATTTACAAATAGGAATTAATATTTTTATATAAATTAATAAATAACTCTAATAATAATATTTAAATGTAAATGCTTTAAATATATTGTATTATTGTTTGGTTTTATCTAAATTTGTAAAAATAGTTTAGTTTAAATAAAGCTAATAATTGCCACTGAAAACTTTAACCTGACAAACCTGATTATAGAATATTCATGAAAAATTCGGACCTGGATAAATCTTTAAGTAATGACCAAAGATTTAATACCGTCTTAAAATTCCCTCCATTCTTAAAAATGCAAACTGTTGAAATTGATTTTGTTTTGCGAAGTATTAAAATAATTAATGCTTCTCATGAAAATTAGTGCAAACACATGAAAGTTATCTGATAATGAATAATACATTGCACATGGATTGTAAGCTTCGGTTTCTGGTAATTTCAATAGTTTTTTTTCGTTTTCTATCCGGAGATAGAGAATTTTATTTACCCAAAAGTAATAACACCATTTTTATTTTTCACATATAATACTAAAAGGATGAAATTTGACTACAAAGAAATACACATAGGAAGTATCATAAAGACTCGCGTTGAAGATACAGAAACTGATCTTGAAAGAATTTGCAAATTCCTGAAAACTACAAAAGACCAGATTGAAGAGATGTATCGCTCCAAGAGCTTAGATAGTGATATTCTTATGAGATGGAGTAAACTTCTGGAATATGATTTCTTCAGAATATATTCTCAGCATCTTATCCTCTATGCACCTCCTTCCAAAGTAGATAAACAGGTAGAAAAAAAATCCATGCTCCCCAGTTTTCGCAAAAGTATCTACACCCGGGAAGTTATCGATTTTATTGTTGAACTGATAGAAACCGAGGAAAAAACAATGCCCCAGATTGTGAAGGAATACCGGATCCCGAAATCTACGCTTCATCGGTGGACTAAAAAATACGGTAATCTTAATAACGGATAACATGAAAAAAAATAAAACTTCACAGCCGGATTTTAAAAGAATATATACTGATATCCTGCAAAAGAAATTCCCGGAAAAAAAAGAACTTTGTGATAAAATTCTCAGCAAGAAGACTCTTTCCGAACTGGATGTTATTGCAATTAACAATATTATATTTACTCCTGTTTCAGAAGATATCATCAAATCCAATCAGCAGCACCGGTCGTACAGCAAGTCTACCATTATTAAAATCCTTGAGTTCCAGAAAGAGCACGGACTGAACAATACCAAACTCGCTCTGCATTATAAACTGAGCCGCAATACAGTTTCGAGATGGAAAAAACTTTTTATTGTATAAAATAATATAACAGCTTTATAAAATAATATAACAGCTTTGCCTTTATGGCAAAGTTTTTTTTGGATATTAGGAATACTTTTTGAATGCTTGTGGCTTGTTTTTATTACTTTTATGCATTATGTTTGATAAGCAACAAAGAAAACTGAAAAGGTCTGCAAAACTCATTTCCGTATTGAGCAAATATGGCTTTAAAGATCTTCTGGCAAGAATGAATGTCGGAAATAAACAACCCGAAGTTTCTTCCGATCTCGAAGAAATTATTTCAAAAGGAACGGTTTATGAAAGGATAAGAATGGCCCTGGAAGAGCTGGGACCTACTTTTGTAAAACTCGGACAGACATTCAGCAATCGGGAAGATCTTCTTCCGCCCGAACTGATCCAGGAACTGCAGAAACTTCAGGACAAAGTAGATCAAATAGAAATGAATGTTGCTGAAATCCTCGAAAATGAATGCAATATTTCTGCTTCGGAGCACTTTTCAGAAATTCAAAGCGAACCTCTGGCTACAGCCTCCATTGCTCAGGTATATAAAGCTTTACTGACTGACGGAACGCAGGTTATTCTTAAAATTAAAAAGCCGGATGTTCAGAAAATCATAGAAGATGATCTTCTGTTGATCAAAGATCTTGAGAAACTGATTTCGTCCTATTCTGAAATCGGAGAAAAACTTAATCTTAAACAGGCAATTTCAACTTTCGAAAAATCTTTATTGGAGGAAGTCTCTCTGATTAATGAAAAAGAAAATATTCTTCAATTTAGAAGAAATTTTAAAAACAGTAAAGAAACATATATTCCCAAGGTTTACGAAGAGTTTTCTAATAACAATATTCTCTGCATGGAATTTATCGACGGTATTAAAGTTACGGATAAAGCAGCGTTATTGGCCAATTCAATCAATCCTGTTCATATTTCGGAAGCCGGATTACGGCTTTTTGTCTCTCAGATTTTAGATTATGGCTTCTTTCATGCAGATCCTCATGCGGGAAATATCCTGGTAAAAAAGGACGGAAAAGTTGTATTCATCGATTTTGGTGCAGTAGGTAAAATCCCGCCGAATGACAAGGAAATCCTGGAAGATCTTATCGTAAGTTTCGTTGCAAAAAATCCGCATAAGATTGTGCGTTACCTTAAAAAGATGGCGGTCAGTTATCAGATTCCTAATGAAAGAAGATTTGAAGGAGATGTGGAGGATATCCTGGATTTCGTCCACAATACCTCACTTAAAGAAATTGATCCGCATGCGGTGATGAACAAAATGAAAGATGTATTGAAAGATAACCGACTGTACATGCCGGATTATTTTTATCTTTTATTCAAAGGAATTGGATTGATCGAAGGAGTGGGGCGCACCATTAATCCCGATCTGGATGTAGTGAAAAGCCTCCATCCGTACACCAAAAAAATATTCGCTAAAAAGATAAGTCCGCAGAATATTTTAAAAACAGGGATGGAAAAAATGATGACTTTTACAGATAATGTAGATGAAATCCCTAAAGAATTGCGTTCCGTCCTACAGAAACTCGATGAAAATAAGTTCACGGTTACCAGCGAAATTAAAAATATTGAGAAAACCAATCAGCTGATCAAGTCAAGTGTTGTTAATCTGATTCTAACCATGATTCTCGGTGCGAATATCATTGCTACAGCAATTGTATTTGTCTCGGAATCCGGACCTAAAGTTGGGGAAATGTCCTTAATTGCTGTTCTGGGATTTATATTTTCAGTCTTATTAACGATTATCATTTTATTAAGGATTACCAGGAAATAAGCGGATAATACTTAGAATGGCACTTTAAATAGTCAATGGATCGGTCATATTCTTTCAAAAATTAATTGCCTATCTTTGCAAAATGGAAAAACTCACTTTTGCAGATTTTGACCTTCCGGTTAAAATTCTTGATGTTTTGGCAGATCTGGATTTATTTGAACCTACTCCCATCCAGGAGAAGAGCCTTAGGCCGATACTTTCAGGACGCGATGTAATGGGAATTGCACAGACCGGTACGGGGAAAACCCTGGCTTATCTTTTACCCGTTCTTAAAACCTGGAAGTACAATAAAAACGGAAATCCTACGGTTCTTATTCTTGTACCTACAAGAGAGCTGGTAGTACAGGTTACGGAAATTCTTGAAAAGCTTACAGAAAATATCACGGCAAGAGTGATCGGTATTTATGGAGGTAAAAATATTAACACACAGAAACTTTTATTCGACGGAGGATGTGATATTTTGGTGGGAACTCCTGGACGGGTGATGGATTTGGCGATCGACAATGCTATATCACTGAAAGAAGTTCAGAAGCTGATCATCGATGAGTTTGATGAAATGTTGAATCTCGGTTTCAGACCGCAGCTGACGCATATTTTCGAAATGATGAAGGAAAAGAGACAGAACATTCTTTTTTCTGCAACCATGACGGAAGCAGTAGATGTTATGCTGGATGAGTATTTTGCAAGTCCGGTAGAGATTTCTCTTGCAAAATCCGGTACTCCGCTTGAAAAAATTGAACAGACTGCTTACAAAGTTGAGAATTTTAATACCAAAATCAACCTGTTGGAATATCTGTTAAAGCGGGATGAGGAGATGTCTAAAGTGTTGATTTTTAACAATAATAAGAAAAACGCAGATCTTCTTTTTACTAAAATTAATGAGCTCTTCCCGGAACAGTTTGATGTGATTCATTCCAATAAATCACAGAATTACAGGCTGAAAGCCATGAAAAGTTTTGAAAATGAAGAGATAAGAGGCCTTATAACCACAGACGTCATGGCAAGAGGTCTTGATATTTCGGATATTACCCATGTTATCAATTTTGAAACGCCGGATATTCCGGAACAGTATATTCACAGGATCGGTAGAACGGGTAGGGCAGATAAAGATGGAAAAGCGGTAACATTTGTTACTAAAAAAGAGGAACCGCTGATCCTTGACATCGAATTACTGATGGATAAGGAGCTTAGATTTATCAACTTCCCTGAAGAGGTGAAAATAAATCCTAAGAAAATTGCCTCTGAAGAAGAGCAGATTTCCATGAAAAATCCTGCCCAGGTAAAACTGAATGAAGGCGGAGGCGCATTTCACGAGAAGAAAGCCAAGAATACAAAAGAAAACTGGGGCGGACCATCCAAAAGAAAGGCCCCGAAAAAATTTGGTGCCAACAGATCTCAGCAAAAAGCTATTTCAAAATCCAAGAAAAAGAAATAACAAAAAACTCCCGAATTTCGGGAGTTTTTTGTTTGAGTCAATTAAAATTCATCGTCTTCATCTTCGTCAAGAAAATCGAGTTCGTCATCACTCTGAATATAGTCATGAGATATTCCAGGAGGATTAAATAATCCCCAATCATCTACAATAAAATGTTTCGGATCAAATCCGGCTACCCATTCCACAAACAAAATGCGTAATTCTTCTATAAGGCTTCTGATCAGTTTGTAATATTTTGAATCTGTAAACCCGAACATTTCAAGGTTATTTCCGCTTACCATAATATCTCTCGCTGCTTTACGGATAATTGCAGCGTTCTCCATCTTGATGTCATAAAGTCTTACGGCTTCAGCACCAGATATTTTAGCCTGAATAATCATACTGTCTTCAAGAAGATTTATCTTTAGATGTTGCAGATAGTCATTATCTTCGGGGAAAAGATCAGTAATGATCTTTAACGTTTCTTAGATTTCCTCGGCTTTTTGATAAAGTGGTAAATTTCTAACCGATTCTCTCATTTATTTCATATAAGGATTCATTACCGATGTCCACAATTTGTAGCCTTCCGGTGTCATATGAAGCATATCTTCTACAAAAAGGTCTTTTCGTACATTTCCGTTGGCATCTTCCATTACTTTGGTGATATCAATAAACTCTGCATTCGGCTGTTTTTTCATGAAAGCGGCAATTTTTTTATTGGCTTCTTTCATTTGGGGCCAAAGCTTTTCGCGGCTTGGAGAATATTTGATTGAGATATAATCTACTTCAATGGTAGGAAATTTAGCACGTATTTTTTTGTAAAAAGTTTTGAATCGTTCTACCACAACATCTGCCTTCAGTTTATCATCATCGGCAAAATCATTTTCACCGCAATAGATGATAATCTGTTTGGGTTGATAGTGTAATAGATCATTGGCAAAATAATTAAGATCTGTTAATCTGGACCCTCCAAAACCTCTGTTGATAATAGTTTTATCCGGGAAATAATTGGCAACATCCGTCCATTTTGTAAATGATGAGCTTCCAATCAGGAGGATAGCGTCTTTGGGGGGCGGTGTTTCCTGATCCTGTTTTTTGAAATTCTGTATGTCTTGCCAGAACATCGGTTTTTTTTCCTGCGAAAAGAAAAGGGCAAAAGTCAGCAGTAAAAATGCTGATAACATCTTCTTCATTGTATAATCATTTTAAAAATTCCGTTTCATAAAAAAACTCCCGGAATCTCGGGAGTTTCATTTTATCTTTTTAAAGAAATGTAGGTGTAATCGATCACCTGATCTCCATTCTGGTCTATGTTTCCGAACATCTGTTTAAGCCTCATCTCAGAACTTGTAAGAATAACTACCTGATATGGTCTTGAGCTGTCATTCGTATATTTTATGGTGAGATTCTTAGTCTCCGTATCATAATCATACGTTCCTTCCGATTTGTAAGCGATCTGACAGTCTGTTCCTGTTCCGGTATATGCTGTAAAAGAGGTGTAAAAATCCGTTCTGTATTCCATCGTATTGTTGGTTTCACATCCGGTCGGCACATAAGTACTAAGTGCTGTCTTATCGTCTTTTCCTGAAATTACTTCTGTTTTACTGATTTTCCATTCACCTTTCATCATATCCATTTCATACGCTTGGATATCATCATCTTCACATGAACTAAGCACGAATGCTGAAAAGGCAAATAAAAGTAATTGTTTTTTCATTTTTACAAATTTAAGAATATGCTAAAATATAAATAAATTTGAAATATCTCTAATGAAATTAAGGTTTTTTAAACGAATGTTTGTAAACAAAATAATTTGACCGGAAGTTTGAAGATGGTAATGGCAGGTTCATAATTAATTTCTGAATTTTATAACCTCCATCTTCCATCTTCACGCTTCCTGTTTTTTAATAGCTCATTTCTACGATCTTCTTTGCATCCTGAGGCGTAAGTTTTTTATATTCACCAAGACCTGTCCATTTTCTTTCCGTGAATGCTTTTTCTACTCGTTCTGCTGTTCCCTGGAAATCTTCGGTGTATTCCGAAAGCTTAGTCTGGATGTGCAGGCTGTGGAAAAAGTCTTCCAGCTTTCTGATTCCGGCTTCTGCTCGTTCTTCAAGAGTTCCCTCTTTAATTCCCCACACTCTTTCTGCATACTGAGCGAGCTTTCCTTTTTTAGCTTCAAAATTATAGCGGTAATGGGAAGGAGCAATGATAGCCAGTGTTCTTGCATGATCAATTCCGAAATATGCGGTCAGTTCATGGCCCATTGCGTGAACGGCCCAGTCGGTAATCACACCTTTCTGAATAAGCCCGTTTAAGGCCATTGTGCAGCACCACATGAAATTTCCGGCTGCTTCATAGTCGAAATCATCTGCAAGAACTTTCGGAGCAGTTTCCTGAAGGCTGATCAGGATGCTTTCTGCAATTCTCTCCTGCAAATCTGCTGACGACGGAGCAGTCATATACTGTTCCAAAACGTGTGTATAAGCATCTGTTAAACCATTTACAATTTGTCTTGCCGGTATTGATCTTACGACTTCAGGATCCAGGACTGAAAATTGCGGGAAAAGGCCCGGCCCTCCGGAAGACAATTTTTCATTGGTCTCTCTTCTTGAAATCACATAGCCGGAATTCATTTCAGATCCGGTTGCGGGCAAGGTAAGAACCGTTCCGAAAGGCAATCCTTCTCCTTCGAAAGTTCTTACGGATTTGGTAAGGATTTCCCACGGCTCACCATCATAATTTGCTGCTGCAGAGAGAAATTTTGTTCCGTCAATCACCGAACCTCCGCCAACGGCCAGAAGGAAATCGATATCTTTTTCTTTGATAAATTGGAGTGCATTGACCAGAACTTCATATTCGGGATTGGCAGGAACGCCGCCGAACTCATAGATTTCATGATCTTTCAACGCCTCTTTTACCTGGTCGTAAACACCATTGTTTTTAATGCTTCCGCCGCCATAAATCATTAAAACTTTAGCATTGGCCGGAACTTCTTTAGATATTTTGGCAATTTCCCCTTTACCGAAAAGTATTTTAGTTGGATTTTTAAACTCGAAATTAAGCATAGTCCTTAAATTTATTTAAATTCAAATGTACGCAATGCTTGATGAAATCCGGGTTAATAAAGTTTTAAAATTTTAATGATTCAGTTTTATTAAAACTATCGGGTTTATTATAATAGACGTTTCGTCAGTTCGAGTGAAAATTCTGAAAAGAATTTTATATCGAGAACATATTAACTAAGAGTTCTCGATACAATTTTCCTCCATTTCATTACGGAAAATCACTCGAACTGACGATTAATTGAAAGACGTATATTAAAGAAGATTTATATTTTTCATCACGTCAGTTCGAGTAAAAATTCTGAAAAGAATTTTGTATCGAGAACATATTAACTAAGAGTTCTCGATACAATTTTCCTCCATTTCATTACGGAAAATCACTCGAACTGACGATTAATTGAAAGACGTATATTAAAGAAGATTTATATTTTTCATCACGTCAGTTCGAGTAAAAATTCTGAAAGAATTTTGTATCGAGAACAGATGTCTTAATTATAAAAAGTTCTCGATGTGCTTTTCTTTATTGCCTTGCGAAAAACCTGCCTGAACTGACGGATTAAAGTATTTTTGTATGTAAAGTGAAATTCAGCCATTCAGTTGAGGCCATCAACTACTTTGATGAGATCGTCAAGTACTTCGAATGGCGGATCAATCAGTTCGATAAAGGAATCAAGTGTTTCGAATAAGCGATCAACTGCTCTGAAGAGGGAACCAACCAGTCCGAAGTAGCTATCAAGCATTCCGAAGAGGCAATCAACCAGTCCGAAGAGGCAATCAAGTGCAATTTGTTATTTTTCAATGCTTTATAGCTTTGTTGAAAAGAGCGAATCAATAAAAAAGTACGCTGTATCAATAGAATTCAGAGCTTTTTAAACGTAAAAAGTAATTTTGTGTATGAAATAAATAGCGGATATTATAGAAATCGAACAGACATATTTATATTAAAAAGTTCCATTGCTTTTACCTCATGTTTTCCCGTTTTCCTGTTGATCTTAATGAAAAAAGACTCTTTGTTTTCGGTATTGTTTGTAAGCTTGGTGAGATATAGAAAAATATTTTTATCATCCATTTTATAAGAGCTGCTTAGTGCATTGCCTGTGTCAACAGTATAACCGTATGTGTTGGCTATTAAAATAGCTTCCGGAAGATTATCGACAGTTCCGATAAAATCTCTCAGTTGCTGTTCAGTTGAAAAGTATTTCGTTTTACCTTTTTCACAGGCCAGAAGGTAAGAAAAACAATCTTCTCCGAGGCATTTCTGAAAAAATCCTTTCTCAGGAGTAGGATCATTTAAAGTCATGAAATCCGGTGCCTGGCTTTCATAGATAACCGCTTTGTCGGGATCCGGATTGTTTCTGAGAACACTCCAGTAGTCATATTTTTTGTCCGGAACGATAAAAGGGTAGAGTAGTTCCGGATTGTCAAGAATTTCAGGGATTTTTTGGTAACCTGCCGGAATAGTTTTCTGGCTGAAAACCAAACCTGAACACAGCAATACAACCGGAAATAATACTTTCATTCTGTTATTTTTTTAATTTAGCAAAAAAGCTGTTAAACTATTTTAAAGTTAACCACAAAAGAGGCAGGGCTATTTTAAAGTTGTTACTGGAGAAACAAAGTTCTCAAAAGAATAAAAATCAAAGATTTTAAAAACTATTGTATTATGTTCTTTATTCTTCATGTTGATGAACTTTAATTGAAAGTATTTAAATCTTTTGTAGTTAATAGAAATTTTCAACAAGTAAAAGGAAATTTACTGGAATATAATTTTGTAATATCCGTTTTCATCTTTCACATCAAATCCCACGCCGG
This sequence comes from Chryseobacterium sp. MHB01, assembly GCF_034651565.1. NCBI lineage: Bacteria > Pseudomonadati > Bacteroidota > Flavobacteriia > Flavobacteriales > Weeksellaceae > Chryseobacterium > Chryseobacterium sp. MHB01. The sequence goes on from NZ_JAYEDA010000001.1 coordinate 723,131, forward strand.
TAAAAGTCAGTTTTTTGATCTGATAGCCTTCGCAGCCGCTATTGAATTCTGCGGATTCTATTGAGAAATCAAAAAGTTTGACATTAGAATAAAATTTATAATTTTTTGTACCGTTGTACGCTCCTACATTTTCCAGAAGTACCCTGTTCTCTGAAGTTTTGGTAAGCTGAATGCCCACATTATTTTCATCCTGTATGGAATAGGTAGTAAGCGTTCCGTTGGCGATCAGGTTTTCACCGGCAGCATTCACAAATTCAAAAACAATAGGCTGTGGCGGATTATAGCAATCTTCACCGCAGGCGGTAAAAAGGAGAAGCGGGAGGAGGAATAGGATGAGTTTTTTCATGGCATATTAATTATTGCGAATACAGTAAAAGTAGTAATTTAAAATTATAATTGATTTGAATTGTATCGGGCTCTGAAAATTTTCAGAACCTGCGAAAGCTGATGATCCGTAATGTCAAAATCTTCAATATTAATTTCTATTTTCTCATCGTTATGAAAGAAGTAAAGATAATTAATTTCCGGTTTATAATCATGTTTTGATTCACGACTTACCAAACGTTTTACAATAATCTTTTCAAGCTGAATATATTTCCAAAGATATCGTGGATTATCTTTTATCTGAATTCCTTTTCCGTCGATTGAAATAACAATTTTGGATATCTTCTTGATTTCCTTGAAAATTTTTACAATAAAATAAGCTGTAAAAGCTATTGCTAAAGCCAAAATAATAATGCTTTGAGAATCAGATTTTACAATGATGGAGTAAAGAAAAAACAGTCCTAAAATCATAAAAATACTGTAAATTGAAATTGCAATAATCCTTCCGGAACGTGAATGTTTAACAACAACTTCATCCGGAAGTGTGTTTTCATCATAGACAATTTTATCACTTTTATGAATGCTGTATTCTTTATGAATAAATATACCGTTGATAAACGTGCCAATGAAAAAAATGATAGAGACGGGAAAAGAATAGTGCAGCAAATAAATGCCTGTCAGTAAACCTGCAGTTCCTAAAACAGCATAGAAAATAATTCCGAATTTCATGCGTGGTTAAAAATTTTCACGAAGATACGGTTTCATCTCAGTTGTAGAACGATTCTTTTTAATTGATTATGTTGCATTCTTCAAAAATATTTGTGAAATTTAGCTGTTTTTTAAAGCAAAAACAGGATTAAATCAAATCAAAATCCCCTACATTTGTTATTATGATACACGACCAACGCGCAGAAAAATTCAGGCAGATCGTGGAAAATAAGTTCCAGATCTACAATTCATTGTTTATGAGCCTGCCTTATGATAAAATGACGAACATCGGGATGCTGCTCCCGTTTCTTTGTGAAGAAAGCAAAACTGGCTATCAAGCCGGGAAAACTCCCGAAGAAATCGTTGAAGAATTCTTTAAAAGCCATACCGATTTACAGACCGAAGAACAGAAACTCGAACTGCTTTTTAAAATTATACAATATATTGAAAGACAGGTTGTTTTGTTCGATAGTATCGAAGATGCAGCGTTTCCCAATCTTCATTCCGACAGCGATAAAGGAACGGTAACCAACCTTTACGAGCATTCCCTCCAGGACCATAAACTGGAACAGGTTCGTGAGAAACTCAAAGATTTTGCGATCAAAATTGTCTTTACCGCACACCCGACTCAGTTTTATCCGAACTCTGTGCAAAGGATTCTTCATGACCTTAGAAATGCAATTACCCACGATTCGATCACCAATATCGATATGCTTCTGCAGCAATTGGGAAAAACGCCATTTGTAAATAAAGAAAAACCGACCCCGATTGATGAAGCCATGAGCATCATTTATTATCTGAGATATGTGTATTACGATACGATTGGGGAACTTTTCACGAAAATAAAAGAAACGTTCGGAAGTGAGCATTTCCATATTCATGAAGACCTCATCCAGCTTGGTTTCTGGCCGGGAGGCGACCGCGACGGAAATCCTTTTGTAACGGCCGATGTTACCAAGAGGGTAGCAGAAGAACTTCACTCAGCCATTCTCAAAGCATATTACAATAATCTGAAGTCAGTAAGAAGAAGATTGAGTTTCAGGGGAGTTTCGGAAGTGTTGACAAAACTCAGCAACGAACTGTATTCGGCTATATTCAGAAATGAAAGAATTACAGCAGATGATATCATCAGACGACTGGATGAAGCGGAAACAATTGTCAGAGAGCAGCATAATTCGCTGTTTATTGATCTGCTGACGGATTTCAGGGACAGGGTGAAAATTTTCGGAACCCACTTTGCGACATTGGACGTTCGACAGGACAGCAGGATTCATCAGAAAGTAATTGATGAAGTTTTTGCCAAAGTTGTTGGCAACCCAGACGCTGATTCAGAAGAGAAATTCAACCGTCTGATTCAGGTTTCGGAAAAAATAAATCCGGATGATTTTGAAGATATCGTTAAAGATACTTTGCTTACGGTTGCTCAGATTACAGACATTCAAATGCTTAACGGCTTGAGAGGAATGAACCGTTACATTATTTCCAATTCCGATGCGGTAAAAGATGTGATGAATGTGTATGCATTTTTCAAAATCTGCGGTTATCAGGATGAAGAAATCAAGATGGATATTGTTCCGTTGTTCGAAACCATGGAAGGTCTTGCCAATGCGGAAAAAGTAATGGCTGAACTGTATCAGAATCCGGTGTATCAAAAGCATCTGGAAAGAAGAGGAAATCAGCAGACCATTATGCTTGGCTTTTCTGATGGTACAAAAGACGGCGGCTATCTCAAAGCCAATTGGGAAATTTACAAGGCCAAGGAAGTTTTAACGAAACTTTCCGAACAAAACGGAATTAAAGTGGTCTTCTTCGACGGAAGAGGCGGTCCGCCTGCAAGAGGTGGTGGAAAAACCCACGATTTCTATGCTTCCCAGGGAAGAACGATTGCCAATAATAAGATTGAATTAACGATTCAGGGACAGACGATTACCAGCATTTTCGGGAATAAGGAGCAAGCAAAATACAATTTTGAACAGCTCTTAACAGCCGGTGTGGAGAATGATGTGTTTAAAAATTCCAAAAAAGACCTTACGGAAAAAGAAAGATCGCTGATTGCCGAACTGGCTGATATCAGCTATAAAAAATATTCGGATCTGAAAGCACATCCTATGTTTGTTCCCTATCTCCAGGAAATGAGTACGCTGGAATATTACGGGAAAACCAATATCGGAAGCCGCCCGTCGAAAAGAGGTGCCGGAAATGAGCTTAAATTTGAAGATTTAAGAGCCATTCCTTTTGTAGGTTCATGGTCACAGCTGAAGCAGAATGTTCCCGGGTTTTTCGGACTCGGTTTTGCTATGCAGCAGATGAAAGAACAGGGACGGTTTGACGAAGTAACAGCACTGTACAGGGGTTCCGACTTCTTCAAAACATTGGTTTTAAACTCCATGATGAGTTTAAATAAAACTTATTTTCCGCTGACTTATTACATTAAAAATAATCCTAAATTCGGGGCATTCTGGAATATTTTGTTTGATGAATATAACCTTTCTAAAAATATTATGTTGGAGCTTACCGGCTTCACCATGCTCCAACAGGAAGATCCGCTTTCCAGAAAATCCGTAAAGATCCGCGAAAGAATTGTTCTTCCGTTACTGAGTATTCAACAATATGCTCTGATTAAAATTCAGAAAGGGGAAGGAAATAAAGAAGCGTATGAAAAGCTTGTGACACGGTCTTTGTTTGGAAATATCAACGCCAGCAGAAATTCAGCTTAAAAATAGTATGAAAAATATATTCTTTTCAGTTTCGGTTTTTACAGCCCTTTTTTTGTTTGAAGGTTGTAAAAAATCCAATGAAAGCCAGTTGCCGCCAGCTGCTAAAAATGAAGCATTATCGGTAGAAAAAGTTTTGGAAGATCATGTAAAAACTGCTGATAAGAAAAAACCTGCTGATTTTATACCCACTGGATTTGTGCTTTTTGATGAAGTAGAAGGAGATCTGAATAACGACGGACGTAAAGATCATGTGCTGATCATTAAAGGAACTGAAAAAGATAAAATAGTCACCGATGAGTATCGTGGAAAACTGGATCGAAACCGCCGGGGAATTATTATCTTGTTTAAAACAGAAGATAACAGCTATAAAAAGATTGTAGAAAACAACAACTGCTTTTCATCCGAAAACGAAGATGGCGGCGTATATTATGCTCCGGAAATGGAAGTTTCCATAGACAAAAATAATCTCTATGTTAATTATATGCACGGCAGATATGGATATTGGACCTATACTTTTAAATACAGAAGCAATGATTTCCAGCTCATTGGTTATGATGCAAGCTATAACCGCGGCCCGATTGTTCAAAATGAGACAAGCATTAATTTTTTAACCGGTAAAAAGCAGATTAAAGATAATATCAATAAAGATGAGGAATACAAGGATGAGGTTTTCAAGGAAACATGGTCTAAAGTTGATATTCAAAAGCCTGTTCTTTTATCTGAAATTAAAGATTTTGATGAACTCAGCTTCTGACATAAATTCAATAAAAAACCTCTCGGACTGAGAGGTTTTTGCTTTATTCTTTTATAAATTTTTCATAATAGATTGCATCTTTTGTTTTGATCTTCACGTAATAAACCCCTTTACTGAAATCTTCAACTTTCAAAGATTTTTGATTATTTACTGTGGTGATCAGTCTTCCTAAATTATCATACACTTCCAGTGATGTAATTTCTTTTTCGGAAGCAATATTGAGAATATTTTTTACCGGATTCGGGAAAATGACAATATTGTTTTTCTTTACCAATTCAGACGTATTTAAAACATTGTTGTACAAGCTTCCGAAATTAAGGATTCCAAAACCCATCTGATCGGTATGATTCGGATAAAGCGATGCGGTCTGTCTTAGCTTATCTCTCATCAGATCTCTGTTCATTGTAGAAAAAGCCTGGATGAGACATGCGACGCCTCCTGCTGCAATGGGCGTGGCGATAGAGGTTCCGCTTACCGGAAGTGTGGAATTGTTATTGCTCACCGTAATCGCTGCTGTTCCTCTTGCACTTGCATCAGGTTTAATAACTCCCGCAGAATTGGGTCCGTAAGATGAAAAATCCGACGATGCTCCTGCAGCGTCTACAGAACCGATACTAAAAACTTTCGCGTTATCCGCCGGCGTTAAAATATAATGCCATGGCTGAACTCCAGAATTTCCTGCGGCAAATAATACAAATATTCCTTTGTTTACTGCGATTTCAGCACCACGCGCAATAAAGGAAGTCGTTCCGTTCAGATTGGCGTAGGAATAATTGTACTTCGGGTCATCAAAAGTGGAATACCCTAAAGATGTGGTAATCATATCAACTCCTTTCCGGTCTGCTTCTTCAGCAGCTTCAATCCAGTAAAGTTCTTCTTCGGGAATTTCGACATTGGCATTTTCACTTCGGTACAAATAAAAATCGGCATCAGGAGCAGAGCCTACAAAAGTATCCTGTACAAATCCGCCAATGGCTCCGAGAACCACCGTTCCATGTATATTAAGAGAAGGATTATAAATGTCTGCGGTCTTCGTTACAAAATCATATCCGCCTTTGATGTGTCCGTTATTCCAAAGCCTCGTAAATGCGGAACCTGTATTTACATTCGGAAAACCGGTGTCGATGACAGCGATGGTAACTCCTGTTCCGGTATATCCTGCAAGATGCAGCGGACGAATGTTAATCTGGTCAATCTGCTGTGCTCCGGAACCGTAATCAAAGACGGTGAGGTTTTTTCCTGTATTGACGTCCGGATTTATCCATTTATTGATATTTTCCATCTTTGGTACACCGGATGCATTCTTTGCGAAACTTTCTACGGAATTCACATAAGTCTGTGACTGAAGAAGAGTAATCTGAGCCGGAGTAGCATTGACGGCAACACCATTAAGCCATTTTGAATAATCCGTAACGGTGAAGCCCAAATTCTGAATACTGGTAATGTAGGATGGCTCAATAGGTGCATCCTGATCATTCAACGGAACGCCAAGGGCAGTACGTCTGTCGAGAGACTTTTGGGAAAGTTCAGACAAGGGATTGGCATAAAATGCGGCCTTGTTCGGCTTATCTTTAAAGAACACGAAAACAAGCGACGTTTGTGCAAAACTCACTGAATAACATGCTAAAAGACAAAAGAGTAGAATTTTTTTCATGTAGATATTTTATATAAAGATAAAACAAAATCAATAAAATTTTTGATAGGATTTTAAATTCCTTATTTTTACAGAAATATTTATTTATGAAAAAGATTCAAATGGTTGACTTACAAAGTCAGTATTACAAGATAAAGAATGAAGTAGATAATGCAGTTTCAAATGTAATGGATTCAGCGGCTTTCATCAACGGCCCTGAGGTAAAGTCTTTCCAGAATGAATTAGAGTCTTATTTAGACGTAAAACATGTAATCCCGTGTGCCAACGGTACGGATGCTCTTCAGATTGCTTTAATGGCTCTTGATCTTAAAGAAGGGGATGAAATCATCACTGCAGATTTTACTTTCGCAGCAACGGTTGAGGTTATTCATTTGCTTAAACTTAAATCGGTACTGGTAGATGTTGATTATGATACGTTTACGATTTCTACAGAAGCGATTAAAAAAGCGATTACCCCAAAAACAAAGGCCATTATTCCGGTTCATCTTTTCGGGCAGTGCGCCAATATGGAAGAAATTCTGAAAATTGCAGAACAGCATAATTTATATGTTATTGAAGATAATGCACAGGCGATCGGTGCAGAATTTACATTTTCCGACGGAAGTGTAAAAAAAGCAGGAACCATGTCTACGGTAGGAACCACTTCTTTTTTCCCTTCTAAAAATCTCGGATGCTATGGCGACGGAGGAGCTATTTTCACCAATAATGATGAATTAGCGCATCGTTTAAGAGGAATCGTGAATCATGGCATGTACGAAAGATATTATCATGATGAGGTTGGTGTAAATTCAAGATTGGACAGTATTCAGGCTGCTATTCTGCGAAAGAAACTTCCGCATTTAGACAATTATAATGAAGCAAGAAACAAAGCAGCTGATTATTACGATGAGGCTTTTGCAGGGCATGAGCACATTTTAACGCCGAAAAGAGCGGATAATTCTACTCATGTTTTCCATCAGTACACGTTGAGAATTTTAAACGGTCAACGCAATGACCTTCAGAAATTTTTAACGGAAAAAGAAATTCCGGCCATGATCTATTATCCCGTAGCCCTAAGAAAGCAAAAAGCTTATTATCAGGAAAGCAATGATGCCGATTTCGTGAATACTGATAAGCTGCTGGATGAGGTTATTTCTCTTCCGATGCATACGGAACTGGATGAAGAGCAGCTGAAGTATATTGCAGATGCGGTGCTGGAGTTTATGAAGTAATGGGAAGGAAGGTTTTTAGATATAAAATTATTGGGATATTAATTTTTTTAATTGAACTCTTTATATTTGCCCTATTCAGTTATGGGAGTTATGATAGTTTTATCGAAGTAGATTTTAATAATATCTTTTTGATGCAAAACTTCATTTTTATTTTTGCAGTACTGGTAGCTTCTACAGCATTATCAAATTTAATATTTATTTTATTTAGTGCTAGAAAAAGTATATTATTTTTAAATATCCATTTTTCAATAATATTCCTGTTTTTTACTTATGGCTTTGTAAAAATGCTTCTTGAAAATGGTTATTATGAAGAAGATAATATTAAATTTATTATTGCATTTTCATTAATTTTCATTCTATTATTTGTTGTTAACTTTTTTAAATACAGAAAGGTAGAGTTTTCGGAAATTGAAGAAATAGGAAAATACAATAATTAACAACACTTTGTCAAAGTTGAAAATCTTTTACAAAGTTTAAAATAGATTATGCTTCACGAGGAAAGGATATTAAAGAATAAGTTTGCATATTTTTTTGCAATTGTTTTTCTTCTTGGCTGGATTATTTATTATGGTGTATTTGCTGTCAATGTTTTACTACGAGGATATAGATTAGCAGAAAAATATGTAAAATTTAGAATTCCTGTATATTTTCTAAATTTAATTGTATTTGCATTATTAATTATAACCTTTATACATATTTTTAAAGAGTCAAAAAAAATGTTCATATACTTAAATGTAACAAGTTTTTTGATTATAGTTTTAGGCGTAATAAGCTTTTATATGAATTATGAAGGACTTTGGAAAGCATATATTAAATCTTTTTTAATTGCATTTGCTGTTTTATTGATAGGTCCGGTATTATTAATAAATTATTTAAGGCATAATCCGGCAAAAAACGAAATAGATAACATAGGAACACACGATGATTAAAAAAACAATCTTTGTCAAAGATTTTAACTTTGACAAAGTCCAAAAAAATACAATATGGCAATACTCGTAACAGGAGGTTTAGGATATATTGGTTCACACACTGTGGTGGAACTTTTGAATAACAATTTTGAAGTTGTTATTGTAGACGATTTATCCAATTCGGAGAAATTTATACTAAAAAATATTGAGGAAATTACCGGAAGGAAACCTGTCTTTTATCCTTTTGATTTAAAAAGAAGAGAACTTTTAACCCAGGTTTTTGATGCGCACCCTATTGACGGCTGTATTAATTTTGCCGCTTCAAAAGCGGTGGGAGAGAGCCAAATAAAACCGGTTGATTATTATGAAAACAATCTGTTCTCTCTGATCAATATCTTGCAGGAATTTAAAGAAAGAGGACTTTCCAATTTTATTTTCAGTTCTTCCTGTACAGTTTACGGCCAGGCAGATACGATGCCGATTGATGAAAATACACCGCTAAAAATGCCTGAAAGCGTTTATGGGAAGACCAAGCAAATGGGCGAAGAAATTTTAGCTGATTTTGCGAAAGCTTATCAGAGAAAAATTTCTCTATTGAGATATTTTAACCCAATCGGAGCACATCCGTCCTCAAAAATTGGCGAATTACCTATAGGAATTCCAAATAATCTTGTACCTTATGTTATGCAGACTGCAGCAGGTATCCGCGAAAAGCTGAATGTCTGGGGAAGTGACTACCCAACACCAGACGGAACGGCAATCCGTGATTATATTTACGTAGTTGATCTTGCAAAAGCTCATGTGGCTGCGCTGCAAAAATTGATGCAAAGCACATCAGACGAAGCTGTAATTGATATTTACAATCTCGGAACAGGAAAAGGATCTTCTGTTCTTGAAGTGATCAAGGCCTTTGAAGTGGCAAATAATGTTGAAGTTCCCTATCAGATCTGTGATAGAAGAGAAGGAGATATTACCATAGCTTATGCCAATGTAGATAAAGCAGAACGAGAACTTGGATGGAAATCTGAAACTTCTTTGGAAGAATCGTTAAGAACGGTATGGGAATGGCAGGAGTATCTTCAGTCAAGGAATATTTAAAATTAATTAAAAAAAGAAATTTATTATGAAAACACAAAGAATAGGCATTACGTTTTCGTCTTTTGACTTACTTCATGCCGGACACATTAAAATGCTTGAAGAAGCAAAAACGGTTTGTGATTACCTTATCGTTGGCCTGCAGATTGATCCCTCTCATGATCGCCCGAATAAAAATAAACCTACGCAGACTATCGTAGAAAGATATATTCAGCTGAAAGCCGTCAACGCGGTGGATGAGATTATTCCTTATTATACCGAGCAGGATCTGGAGGATATCTTAAAATCATTTGTAATCGACGTTAGAATCATTGGAGATGATTATAGAGAAAAAGATTTCACAGGAAAAAAATACTGCGAAGAAAATGGCGTTGAGATCTTTTATAACAAAAGAGACCACAGGTTTTCATCTAGTGATCTCAGAAAAAGAATTTACGAAGCTGAAATGGAGAAAAATTCAAAGGCTGAAGCTGTAAAATAAAAAAATCCCGAAAAAATTTTCGGGATTTTTTATATATGAAGGATATTACATTGGTCCTCCCTGCTCATCTCCGCCAGTATCATTGGCATTAATGTCTTTTTTACGTTTCGGCTGTTCCACTTTCTCTCCCTGCTTAAATCTGTAAGTAAACGATAGAGCGAACTGTCTTGGCTGCCACTGCATGTAAGAATCTCTCACGCTGTTTGCTGTATAAGTGGTAGATCTCATTGCTCTCGTGTTGAAAATGTCCTGGATATTGAAAGAAATGGTTGCATTTCCGTTCCAGATCGTTTTTGAAGCTCCGAAATTAATGGCATACATATCTTTTCTATCCTGATAGGCTGTTTTCTGGCCACCTCTATAGAATCCCTGTACCTGTAAACTGAATGTCTTATCAACCTTTACCGTAGAAGTAAGTCTTGCTCTTGTTGAGAATCCTTTTCCTTCAAAATTAGCAATAGCCTGTGTAGGGTTTCCATCCAGATCAAAAGTATCATACGCAATGCTTCCTTTTGTATTATATCCGAATAAATCAACATTTCCGAGGAATTTCAGCCAGCTTGTTGCATCAAAGTTGAAGTTTAAATCCAATCCGTATCGGTCATCGGTACCAAGATTGATAGGTTTTGTATGAGATTCGATCACCTTTGGCGTAAGAATATTTCCAGCTTCATCTGTTGCTAATTTGTTATATACTAACATTTTAGTATCATCAGTCTGATGTCTGTAGTATAATGTAGGATTAATCGTGAATTTTTTCTTGGAAATGCTGTATCCGAATTCATATGAATCAACATAAGAAGGGTTCAGGTCGATATTACCATCGAAAATATTCTGGTTGTCATTATAATTAGGATTCGGAATCAGGAAGAAAGATCTCGGACGGTCAATTCTTCGGGTATAATTTAATAATAACTGATTGTCTTTTGAAAATTCATAGCTTAAATACACACTTGGAAACAGGTTGTTATAGTTTTTTGTAGTATTTAAAGCCGGGCTCGTCGGAACTAAATTTTTATAAGCAATATCAATGCTTGAAATTTCATCTCTAAGTCCTAACTGGTATCCTAAATTTCCGATTTTACTTTTAAACTGCACATAGAAAGCATTAAACATTTCTTTGTAATTAGCATCGTAAGTATACGGTCTTAAAAATGACAATGCAGGAGTGGTTACAGTGCTTTGCTGTACATCATTGCTGTAATCGTTATTGTTGATATCCAATCGGTAACCTGCCTCAAGTTTAGAGTTTTCTCCAATCGGAAGTTCATAATCCGCTTTAGCAATTACGGTTCTGTTTATTGTATTCTGGTTAACAATATTCCTTAATTCAAATAAACCATCACGGGTCTGATCAATATCGGTATCGTTATAAGAACGGTTTCTTTGTAAACTTAATGATAAGGATAAATTTTGTCCTTTATCGTCAAATTTATGGTCTAATCCGAAATCTCCCTGAAATGCCAGGTTGTTATTGGTTCCTAATGTAATCCTTTGCGAACGACTGTTTGGAATTGCTAAAAAATCGTAGAAATAATCAATATTTCCTACACTTTCATTATCAAACGTTCTTACGGTTCCGGATGCGTTTACGGAAGTTTTATCCGATATGTCATAAACGATTCCGGCAGAAGCATTATAGTTGTTATTCTTGCTGTTGTTCTCAGAATTCGTATTTCTCTGGATCTGATCATCGGCATTCACAGCATTGCTGAAATAATCATTATTTCTGTTGGTGTTTTTAGACTCTCTGTATCCGCCGCCGCCGTTCAGGAACCATGTAAAGTTTCCTTTTCTCCAGCTTAAATTGGTATTCAGGTTGGTTTGGGGAAGGTACCCTAAAGTTCCCGTAACACTTCCATTGAAACCTGTTTTTTTGTTTTTCTTTAAAATGATATTTAAAATACCTGCTGTTCCGCTCGCCTCAAATTTAGAAGAAGGGTTTGTAATTACTTCAATTCTTTCGATCTGGTCTGCCGGAATACTCTGTAAAGCATTAGCCCCGTCGTCAATTCCTAAAAGTGCAGATGGTTTACCATTAATTAAAAAACGTACATTAGAGCTTCCTCTCATGGAAACCGTACCATCGGTATCAACAGACACAGAAGGAACATTAGAAAGGACATCCTGAAGATTTCCTCCTTTACTTACAATATCCTGAGAAGGGTCGTAGGTTCTTTTATCAAGTTCAACTTTATAAGGTTTTGTAGAAGCTGCAGTGATAGTAACGCCCTGGATTTCTCCGGTTTTCATATTGGTTGCGCTTGCTTCAGGATCAATAGAAAGTGCACCGATATTGCCCGCTGCTGTAATCTGTTTGGTAATAGTACTTTTTTTGTAATCGATTGCCTCAACAGAAATGTCGTATTGTCCGGGTGTAAGATCAAGCTTATATTGTCCCTTTTCATCGGTGAGTGTTGCATCACTCAACTGTTTGTTTGCCTTGTTAGTGAACGTAACTGAGGCATAAGGAACGGGCTGATTGCTCTTGCTGACAACCGACCCTGAAATACCCACCTTCTCCTGTGCAAAAGCCAACGCTGCGGCCGAAAGTACAAAAGTAAGCCCTAGGGTTTTCTTTGTAAAAATGTTAATGATTTCCGTCTGATTCATAAGGTATTTTTTTGTGTAAAATCGTGAAAGATTTTTCTTAATATTATGAAATTATCAATTGTGTTTAACTTCAAATATTAAGCCTAATTTATTATTTGTAAATATATATGTCGCTTTAATTAGCGAAATGTTAATTATAAAATTGTTAAAAAAAGTTAATTATAATTATTATTTTATATTATTTGAATTCAGCCAGTCCTGATATGCTTTTGCATTAATTGCATGCTGTTCGGCACTTGCAGTGAATTTGTGGTATCCTAATCTTGCAGGATCGGCACACATAAAAATATAATTGTTTTTTTCAGCATTTAAAACTGCGTCAACAGAATTTTTATCTACCACACAAATTGGTCCCGGAGGAATACCTTTATTGGCATAGGTATTATAAGGAGATGGCGTAGATAAATGTTTATAGAAAACTCTTTTAATAGGCTGCTGGAAATTAGTCTGTTTATTAATGGCATAAATAACTGTGGGGTCCGATTGTAATTTCATTCCCTTTCTGTAGCGGTTCAGATAAAGGCCGGCAATGGTTTTCATCTCGTCCTTTTTACCGCCGGATTCTTTATAAACAATGGAAGCGAGTGCATAAATCTGTTCTCTCGTAAGACCTGATTGCTGCTCTTTGGCTTTTCTTTCAGCATTCCAGAATTCATTATACTGATCATTGAACCTGTTGAAAAATTCTTTTGGTGTTACCGTCCAGAAAAAATTATAGGTATCAATAAAAAAATATTTTTTAAGATCTTCTGCGTTATTATAGCCTTTTTCGGCTGCGATGGTGTTGAGTCCTTTCACAAATTCCAAAGAATCCAGTTCTGTTTTTTTGGTTACTTTACCCAACATTTGGTACACATCCCCGAAATCCCCGATTCTAAAGCTGTTCTCACTCTGGTTTCCTGCTTTGATCATGTTTACAAGATGAGCATTTCCCAATCCTTTCTGAAAATGATAGCGTCCTGCTTTGTAAAATTTTTCAAGGTCTTTTTCTTTAGCTACCGCTTCAAATGTTTCCCGGTTGTCTACATATTTTGCCGCCGAATCTAAGATCTGTTTAAAACCGGCATTCTGAGGAATGAGAACATAACCGTCATTTTTGATATTGTTTCCGTAATATTTGGAATAAAATTTAAAACCAAAAAATCCACCTATTACAAAAATAAGCAGGGCAATAATGAGGATAGCTTTTTTCATGTATCTTTTAACTAGATTTATTTACAAAACATCTATTCTTCCTTTAAAAACCTGTTTCGCAGGGCCTTTCAGCCAAATGCTTCTGAAAGAATTTCCGTCTTTTTCAGCATATACTTTAAGATTTCCTCCCAAAGTCTTCACATTTACGGAAATTAGATTGTTATTTTGAAGAAAGGTTAAAGCAGAAGCTGTAACTCCTGTACCACAGCTGTATGTTTCATCTTCAACGCCTCGTTCATAGGTTCTTACAAATATTTCATCTTCATTAATTTTTTCCACAAAGTTTACATTGATCCCCTTTTCTTTGTAGTTTTCCGAATTTCGGATACCGCTTCCTTCTGCAAAAACATTATAATTCACAAGATCTTCAACATATTTTACATAATGTGGAGAACCTGTATTCATTACGGTATCATTTCCGTCAACAGCAATGGTTTCCACATCATTCATTTTCAGTTTTACGATTCCGTTGTGGATTTCCGCTTCATGAGCTCCGTCAATGGCTGTAAACCGGCATTTACCTTCAAAAATATCAAGGAAGAAAGCAAACGCAACCGAACATCGGGCCCCGTTTCCGCAAAAGCTTTTGGAGCCGTCGGAATTATAATAATCAACTTCAAAATCAAAACCTTCTGCCTTATTTATTTTGATCAGTCCGTCCGCGCCGATACCGAATCGTCGGTCACAAAGCTTCTGAATACTGGCTATTGAAAGGTCATCCCATTCTCCGGAACGATTGTCTATCATTACGAAGTCATTTCCGGTTCCCTGATATTTGTAAAATTCCATATGGTAGCTGATATTTGTCTCAGATTGAGCATGCAAAATTAGTACAATTAAAACAAAAAACGAACAGTGTTAGCTGTCCGTTTCGTTATTTATAATCGTTTTATCTAAAACCTCCTCCGTTGGTATTCCTATTGTTGTTCTGCTGGGCAGGAGCCTGCTGATTTCCTGATCCTGAATTATTCCTGAATCCTCCGTTATTCGAATTGTTGGAATTATTGGAATTGTTTCTAAACCCTCCGTTGTTTTGAGGCTGCTGTGTATTCTGCTGCTGATTTCTGAAACCATTATTGGACCTTTGATTATTATTTTGTCTGTTGCTGTTTCTAAAACTGCCGTTATTGGAAGTGCCATCGTTTACATTTCCTCTGAAACCGTTATTTGGTCTTGCAGAAGTTGCTTCACCACTTGATCTTCTCTCCAGGTATACTTTTCTTCTAGAGTTATTGTAGTTCTGGTAATAATACGGCATACCGTTATCATAATAATAATTCATATTATTTCGATAGTAGTATCCATCATTTCCCCAATATCCGCCACCGCCGTAATACCCTTGTGGTGCATAATAATATCCGTTATCATAATATGGATCTCCATAAGCATTTGCATAAGGATCCGCGTACGCTGTACATGATATTAAACCTGCTATCGTTACAACGCTGAATGCTATTTTTAATAAATTTTTCATGACTTTCTAACTTTTTCTTAAACTTTTTTTCCAGGTAATATAGCCCTGGATTGCCATTATAGTAAATACCAAATATTGAACCGAAGTGATACCGAGACCTTTATAAATCATCATAGGTATACAGATAAAATCTCCGATGATCCAGAAAACCCAGTTTTCAATGCGTCTTTTTGCCATAAACCACATTCCTACTAAAAATACGGACGTGGTGATTACATCCAGCCAATTGCCCCAATCCAGGTGATACAGTCCTAAACTGATGTTTTCCATTGAAAAACTGTTGTCGATATACGGCTTATAATAATATACTACAGTTACTAAGATTAAACTTAAGGCAAAAAGTAAAATCCCATACAGCCATTCTTTTTTTGTAGCCCATGAAACTTCAACGTGAACATGGTCGTCCGAATTTTTTGCCCACAAAACCCATCCGTAAATACTCATTACCGTATAATAGACATTAATCATACAGTCGCCCAACAGCCCGAAATTGAAAAGAATATAGACATAAATAAGCGTGGAAATAATTCCTGTAGGATAGACCCAGATATTCTTTTTAATGGAAAAATAAACACTTAAAATTCCGAATACGGTTGCAAAGGCTTCCAGGAAAATCTGAAGGTTTGTGTAGGTTTCGTAGGGTTTTACGAAAAGATTGTATAGGTTCATGAGATCAAAAATAAATAAAAAAAGGTACATTTTAAAATGATTTAAATATTATGAAAATCAGTTTTTTATCTGCCTTTATTTAAAAAAAATAATGAAATTGTATTAATAAACGTTAAGGTTTCTAAAATTTTTATATTTTCGTAAATCTTTAATAAATAATAAAATATGTCTAAAATTTGGACCAAGAAACCGATGAGTGCTTTCGAAAATGATATGAAAAGCAGTCAGCTCAAAAGAGTACTCGGTAAATGGAGTCTTACAGCTATCGGGATCGGTGCTATCATTGGAGGGGGAATTTTCGTACTTACAGGTACCGGAGCTTACTACCATGCAGGACCCGCATTAGCCATCTCTTTTATCATTGCAGGAATCGCTTGTATTTTCGCTGCATTATGTTATTCTGAATTTGCTTCCATACTTCCTGTGGAAGGATCTGCGTATGCGTATGCGTATGGAACGGTGGGTGAGATCTTTGCCTGGATCATCGGATGGGGGCTTATCCTCGAGTATGCAATGGGATCTATGACGGTGGCTGTATCATGGTCCGGCTATTTTAATAAACTTTTAAAAATGTTCGGTATTCATCTTCCCGAATATCTTACTTCTGACCCAGCCAGTTATACGGGGGAAGGTTTTTCTATGAATTTACCAGCTTTCCTTATCGTTTTATTTGTGATCGGGATTCTGATCAAAGGAACAAAAGAGGCTGCTAAGACCAATAACCTTATTGTAATCATGAAAGTTTCGGCAGTATTGTTCGTGATTATTGCAGGTGTATTTTTTATTAATACCTCTAATTGGGATCCTTTTATTCCTGCACAGAAAATGGTAATGGAAGGCGATAAAATGAAAGAAGCATACGGAATCCAGGGAATTGTTTCCGGAGCTGCTGCCATATTCTTTGCTTATATCGGTTTTGATGCTGTTTCCACTCAGGCAGGTGAAGCAATTAATCCTAAAAAAGATGTGCCTTTCGCCATCATTGTTTCATTGTTGGTTTGTACAGGTCTTTATATTCTGGTGTCTCTTGTTTTAACAGGGATGATGCATTATTCGGATTTTGATCCTCAGGGAAAATATCCGGACGCTATTAAAGCACCGGTTGCTTATGCTTTTGAAATTGCAGGACAAGGCTGGGCAGGATATATCATTACAATAGCAGCAACAATCGGTTTGATTTCTGTATTAATGGTAATGATCATGGGACAATCAAGAATTTTCCTTGGAATGTCTAAAGACGGGCTTATTCCGAAAATGTTCAGCGATGTTCATCCTGTAAGAAAAACACCGGCCAAAAGCTTAATGCTTTTAGGAATCGTAATTGCTACGATAGCCGCTTTAACGCCAATCAGCAAACTCGCGGATATGACAAGTTTCGGTACTCTTTTCGCTTTCACAATGGTGTGTGTAGCGGTTTGGATTCTCAGAAAAAAAGAACCGAATCTGCCAAGATCATTTAAAGTGCCGGCACTACCTGTTATTGCGACATTAGGAATCTGTATCAACGTTTATCTGATCTGGAACCTGAGCCATGAAGCAAAATACCTTTCTATGGGCTGGCTTGCACTGGGAGTTTTAATTTACTTCACCTACAGTCTTAGAAACAGTAAACTTCATAAGGTTGGTTACGGCGAAACTTTCAAAGCAGAGCAGGAGCCGCTGGAAAAACCGGATCTTGATCTTTAAAAAAATAATATATTTGAAAAAATCCACAGAACAAACTGTGGATTTTTTATTTTTGTTACCTATGAAAAAAACAATACCATTTTTACTATTATTCTTGGGAGTACTTACATTTTCTCAGCAGATAGAGCATTTTAAAACCATTCTGAATGATAAAATAAGCATCCGTGCTTTGCAGCTATATGGCAATAAAGTATGGTACAGCGGTACGGATTCCAAATTCGGGTACGTTGACTTAAATAACCCTGAAAATCAGAAACAAATTGTATTGTCAGATCAAAAGCTGCAGTTCCGGACATTGGCTCAGGATAAAAAATATTTTTATGCTATTAATATTGAGAGTCCCGCTTATTTTTTTAAGATTGATAAAAAAAGTTTAAAATATCAGATCATTCATACCGATACGGCAAAAACAGCGTTTTATGATGCTCTTTCTTTTTCAGGAAAAAATGGTATTGCACTAGGTGATCCTTACGGGAAATGCATGAATATCGTAATCACCAGAAACAGTGGTAAAAGCTGGGAAAGTCTGCCTTGCGGAAAGTCATTTGAAATAGGAGAAGGAGAAGCTGCTTTTGCCGCAAGCAATACCAATATCTTTATTCATGATGAAGAGTTCTGGTTTGTGACGGGCGGAAAAAGATCAAGACAGTTTTATTCTTATAGAATGGGAGAAAAGCTGTATGGAAAAGAAGTGAATTTTGTAAACGGAAGTTCTTCAACCGGGATTTACTCTTTGGATATCGATCCGTCATCGAGATTCGGAATTGCTGTTGGTGGAGATTATACACAGCAGGAAGCCAATATCAATAACATCGCTACAACGATCAATGGCGGTGAAAGCTGGCAGATTCAGGCTTCGGGAAAAAATGCAGGATATACCACCTGTGTTAAAATCAAACCGGGCTCGAAAGGAAAGGAGATTATTGCTGTAGGAGATCAGCATATCAGCTATTCATCAGATTTTGGAAAAACGTGGAAAAAGATTTCCGATGAAAAAGGTTTCTATGTCTGTGAATGGATTGATTCAAATACCGTTGTTTTTGCAGGAAAAAACAGGATTTCGTTATTGAAGCTTACCTTCTGATTATAAAAGTATTTAGATTGATTATAAATTTCAAAAAATAGATGCTAATATATTTCATGGTTAAAAATTCATCAGATATGCGTAATTTTGTAAGATGAAACTTGCTGAAAGTTCATTAAAATTTTAAATCGAAAATGAATTCTTTAATAGATAAATATAATATTCCCGGCCCAAGATACACCTCTTATCCAACTGTTCCGTATTGGGATGAAAGCAGTTTCTCTCCGGAATTGTGGAAGCAGAGTGTCATCAGGACTTTTAAGGAATCGAATGCGGAAGAAGGAATTTCTATCTATATCCATTTACCATTCTGTGAAGCATTGTGTACGTTCTGTGCCTGCCACAAGCGTATTACCAAACAGCACAGTGTTGAGATTCCCTATCTGGAAAGTGTATTGAAAGAATGGCAGCTGTATCTTAACCTTTTTAATGAAAAGCCTAAGCTGAAAGAACTTCATTTGGGTGGTGGAACACCGACTTTCTTTTCTCCGCAGAACCTGAAAACTTTACTGGAAGGCATTTTTGAAACCGTGGAAATTGCAGAAGACCAGGAATTTTCTTTTGAAGGTCACCCGAATAACACTACAAGTGAGCATCTTCAGACTTTATATGATCTTGGCTTCAGAAGAGTGAGCTTCGGTGTACAGGATTACGATCTGAAAGTTCAGAAAGCAATCAACAGAATTCAGCCTTTTGAAAATGTACAAAGAGTAACGGAATGGGCAAGGGAAATCGGGTATAGAGGGATCAGTCACGACCTTGTTTTCGGACTTCCGCATCAGTCCTGGGAGGCGATGGAATACACCATTCGTAAAACAATGGAATTAAAGCCGGATCGTCTTGCTTTTTATTCCTACGCACACGTTCCGTGGGTGAAAGGAGTGGGGCAGAGAGGATTTGATGAAAACGATCTTCCAAGCGGTGAAGAAAAACGCCGTTTATATGAAGACGGTAAAAAATTATTGGAAGAATTAGGCTATATTGAAGTCGGGATGGATCATTTTTCGCTTGAACATGATGATCTGTATCAATCTTTGATTCAGAAAAAACTTCACAGGAATTTTATGGGATATACTTCCAGCAAGACCCAGCTGATGGTTGGGTTGGGAATGTCTGCTATTTCGGATTCTTGGTATGCTTTTGCCCAAAATGTAAAAACGGTGGAAGAATATCAGAAAATAGTGGAAGAAGGACAGATCCCTGTTGTAAAAGGACATATCCTGAACGATGAAGATCTTACCGTAAGAAGGCATATTCTGAATTTAATGTGTCAGCTGGAAACAACTTTCGATATCAACAACTCTTTTCCTGAACTTGAAAATGCTTTTGATATGCTGAAAGAAATGGAAAATGATGAATTGGTGGAAATCAATGGGCATCATATCCAGATTACGGAGAAAGGAAGAGCCTTTACAAGAAATGTAGCCATGGTTTTCGATCTCAGAATGATGCGCAACAAACCGGAAACGAGAATTTTCTCGATGACGATCTGATAGTATGTACAGGAAATTTCTTCTGATATTTCTTTATCTGTATGCACTGGTTTTCAGTGTTTCAAAAACCATAAGAATACCGAACCAATGGGCGCAGTCTCACTGGCTGGTAGATTACAGGTTCGGATTTATCAAAAGAGGTTTGGCTGGAGAATTATTAGGCTTTTTATGTGAAAAAAATGTATTTTCAGTCACTGTTCTTTCTGTATTGGTGTTGGTGGTATTGTATTTTTTCATCATCAGCATCGCAGTAAAAATAACCTGGAGTAATAAAAGAAGTTATTACAGGATCCTGTTTTTTGTCATTTTCCTTCTTTCCCAGTATATTGTATTTTCTGCTCATTTGATAGGGTATTTGGATCATGTTGTTTTCCTGATGACGATTTTTACAGTGTACCTTATTACCCGAAACAAATTGTTTCCGGCATCAATCATTGCAGTTTTCAGTATTTTTATTCATGAAATTTCAATTGTGTTAATGCTTCCTGTCTGCTGTTTTGCCATTATTGTCAATCAGGTGCCGGAAAGGAAATTTTTTATTAAAAATGTATTTTCTCCAAATGTTATAAAGAAGCTTGCTTTATTTTTAATATTGCCGTTTCTAAGTGCTGTTTTTATTTCAGGCTATCAGGAAGTCAACGGAGGAAATTACTATACACAACTATTTTCCTATTTAAAACAATCATCAATATCTGAAAAAGTTGCCGACTCGGTCTGTTCAGCCTATACTAAAAGTTTTACGTATTATTTCAGTGAACAATATGAATATTTTTTTCAACGAATTTTTATTTCGAAAGCAACAATATTTTATGGAATTCCTATTGTTTTCTGTTTATGGATGATTTTTAAAGAATTTAAGCTCAATATTCAATTGTTTATTTTGCTTATTGTTATTTCAGCAATTCCGTTAATTCTTCATTCCATTGCATATGATACCTACAGAATCTGGACCTTCCCTTATATGATTTTGTTCTTAGGATTCTGGATTTTAAGCTTAAAATATAAAAGAGACATTGGGCAAACAAAGCCCGAAAAATTTTCATGGTGGGAATATGTATTTTTTATTACAGCCTTCCTTTTTGTTTCCTTAATTCCTGCTATTTTGTTTGATGGCGAAACGGAAAGATTTTCAGTTGCAGTAAAGTTAATATTGATGCTGCCCATATTGGGAATATTATATTTTATAAAAAAAGCTCCAGTCAAAACTGACTGAAGCTCTATTAAATTCTGAAAATTATTTTATAATTAATTTTTTACTGTACGATTTCTGATTTTCCGTATTAATATGAAGGAAATAAACGCCTGTAGGTATTCCTGAAATATTTAAGCTATGGTCACTTTCAATTTTTGCACCTTCCAATACTTTTCTTCCTTCAGTATTGGAAATGTCAACGGTTGCATTTTTTTCCTCAATTCCCTCAATGAAAACCTTTTCAGAGGCAGGATTGGGATAGATTTTTATCTGTGCCGAAAGTTCATTTTCCCTGATATTCAAAGTTGAAGTCGTTACCCTGAATATCTTTCCGTTGTTTACTGCTGCTACAAAAAGTTCGTTCTGATTATTAATTCCGAATGTTGAAAAATTATTTCCTGAAAATGCCGCCGACCACGTGATGGAATCATCATTATTCAGAATTCCGATCTGCGTAGAACAGTAATCGGCAAAAATATATTTTCCCTGGAGAGCCGGATATAATGAGCCTCTGTAAACATATCCTCCCGTTATGGAACATCTTCCGCCGGAATGGTTATAGGCAGCAACGGGAAAAGTCATGGTTGATTGTGCTGCGCAACCGGATGTATTATAGGCATTATTGCCTTCATAGCATCTCCAGCCGTAATTGATTCCTGCCTGTGTAATGGGCATTCTGTTGATTTCTTCGATATTACCCTGTCCAACATCTGCAATCATAACATTGCCGGAAGCCGTATCAAAATTGAATTTCCATGCGTTTCTCAGCCCGTATGCCCACACTTCATCAGCGCCGTCGGTGCCAACAAAAGGGTTATCCGGTGGAATATTGTACGGGCCTGTGGAATTGATGTCCAGCCGCAATAATTTGCCTAAAAGAGAATTTTTATTTTGCCCGTTGTTATTGGGGTCGCCACCACTTCCTCCATCACCCGTCACAATCCACAGATAGCCGTCCGGTGCAAAATGAATGCTTCCCCCGTTGTGATTGTCAAATGGTTTTGGCTGATTCAGAACAATTTTTTCAGTAGTGGGATCCGCAACATCCGGATTGGAACTTCTGGTGTATCTTGCTACCGTAATATTTCCGCTGGTATCATTGTAATACACAAAAAAATACCCATTGGTAGAGTATTGCGGATGAAAAGCAAGTCCTAAAAGTCCTCTTTCTCCTCCATAGGTAATTTTAGAACTGATGTCTAAGAAGTTGGATGAATTTATGCTTCCGTTCGGCTGTACGATTTTAATGATGCCGTTTTGCTGTACTACGAACATTCTGGTATCGTTGGCGTGAGTGATTTCTACCGGAGCGGTAAAACCTGTTGCAAATTCTTCAAGGTTAATACTTTGCGCATTAAAAATGCTGAAAGAAAACAAACCTGCATAAAAAAGTAAATTTTTCATAATATTTTGATATTTAGTGTATTATATCAGAATGAAAATTTCATACCATAAAAACATTATAAAATTCATTAAAATAGCAGGAAAAAATTATTAAATCTTAAATAAAAATAAGAATACCGATATATCTGAAAATAAATGATTTCTGTTGTTAAAAATTCATAAAATTCAAGAAAATGATTATATTTGCCGACTTAATTTAACGTAGTTATAACAAAATGCAAGGAAAAGGACTTATTACAATTGTTGCTATTGTACTAGGGTTGATTTGCTTAAACGAGCTATTACCAACATGGTACACCAGCAAAATTGAAAAGCAGGCGACTGCTATTGCAGGAGACAATCCGGAGAAGTATCAGAAAGAAATCATAAGACTTTCTAAGGATACACTGAATCTTGGATTCACAAAACTTTATTACACCAAAGCCAGAGACAAGGAAATGAAACTTGGTCTTGACCTTAAAGGAGGGATCAACGTTCTTTTGGAAATCAACCAGAGAGATCTGGTGAATGATTTAACCAATTATTCCACAAATCCTGTTCTTATTGAGGCTTTGAACAAAACAGATGAAGTTCAGAAGAATTCTACAAGATCGTACATCGACAATTTCTTTGAGCAGTTCGATGCAGTTAACAAAGCAAAAGGTACCAACCTTAAACTGGCAGATCCGGAACTTTTCGGAAATACCACGCTTACTGAGGTAAAGTACAATACGCCTGACGAGCAGGTAAAAGCGATTGTTAAGAAAAAGATTGATGCATCTGTAGGAACGGCTTTCGAGGTGATCAGAACCAGAATTGATAAACTGGGAGCGATCCAGCCAAACGTTCAGAGAGTTCCGGGTACTGCCAGAATTTCTGTTGAAATGCCGGGAATGAAGGACATTGATAAAGTGAAAAAAATGCTTCAGACTTCTGCAAAACTTCAGTTCTGGGAAGTACAGCAATCTCCTGAAGTATATCCTTATTTCCAGACATTAACTACAATGATCGCTGCAAAAGGCGATTCTATGGGCGTTGCCAAGAATGTAAACCTTCTGAACATTTTGCAGAAAGGTAAATCCATGAGCCAAAGTGCAGTAGGAAGTGTAAAATTGTCTGATACGGCTGTTGTAAATAAAATTTTAAACAGCAAAGTTGCACAATCTTTACGTCCTGCAAACATTAAATATACTCAATTCATGTGGGGATACAAGCCTGAGGCTTCAGATGCTGAAAGCTTAGTATTGTATGCCATCAGAGGAAATATCAACCAGAAAGCTCCTGTAGACGGTGCTGTTGAAACCGCAAATATCGGCTACGATGAATTGAGCAGAGTGGTGGTAGATATGCAGATGGATTCGAAAGGAGCAAAAGAATGGAAAACATTAACGGAGAAAAATGTTGGGAAACCAGTTGCCGTAACGCTTGATAACAGAGTATACACAGCACCGAACGTTGTAAATGCAATTCCTAACGGTAGAACACAAATTTCCGGTAACTTCTCTCAGGAAGAAGCCAAAGAACTGGTAGATGTTTTGGGAGCGGGTAAATTGCCTGCTGGTGCAAAAGTAGTTCAGGCTACGGTTGTAGGTCCTTCTTTAGGTCAGGAATCTATTGATGCAGGTTTGATGTCATTCATGATCGCATTTGCTATCATTATTGTTTATATCATCTTCTATTATGGTGGAGCGGGTGTTTATGCAGTAATTGCAATGATCATCAACCTTTTCTATATTTTCGGTATTATGGATTCGGGAGATTTCACGCTTACGCTTCCTGGTATCGCGGGTATCGTTTTAACGATGGCGGTCGCGGTTGATACAAACGTTATCATTTATGAAAGAACAAAAGAAGAATTATTTGCAGGGAAAAGTATCCTTGAAGCTTATAAAGACGGATTTAAACATGCATTGAATGCGATTATTGATGGTCATACCACAACTTTCTTAACGGCAGTGGTATTGTTCTTCTTCGGAACAGGACCTATCAAAGGTTTTGCCTTAACTCTGATGATTGGGGTTGCAATGACACTATTCACGTCTGTATTGCTTTCAAGAGTAATGATCTTCTCAAGATTAAATAAAGGAAAAGGACTTTCCGTATGGACGCCGGCAACTAAGAATCTTTTTAGAAATACCTGGATCGATTTCATCGGGAAAAGAAAATATGCTTACATTTTCTCAGCTGTTTTAACGGTGGTTTGTATCATTTCAATCGCTACGCACGGTTTCAAATATGGGATTGATTTTACGGGTGGTAGAAATTATGTAATAAGATTCGACAAAGACGTAAAAGCAGAAGATGTTGAAAACAAACTGGTAGCATTATTTAAAACGGAAGACGGCAAAAACTCTTCAGTAGAAGCCAAAACTTACGGAAATAACAATCAATTAAAGATCTCTACTGATTATCTTATCGAAGACGAATCTTTGAAAGCTGACCAGGTTATTGAGCAGAAATTATATGAAGGATTAAAATCAGAATTACCTGCAGGAACAACGTTAAAAGATTTTAAATCTGCAGATAAAGAACATGCAGGAATTATTTCTTCCGAAAAAGTAGGACCTTCTGTTGCGGACGATATCAAAATTCACGGGTTATATGCGGTGCTGGGAGCATTAGGAATTATCTTTATTTATATCTTATTGCGATTCAGAAAATGGCAGTTCTCCCTTGGTGCGGTAGCAGCATTGTTCCACGATGCAGTTATTATTTTGGGAGCATATTCTTTGCTTCACAAATATATGCCGTTCAATATGGAGATCAACCAGGATTTTATCGCAGCCATCCTTACGGTATTAGGATATTCCATTAATGATACGGTAATTATCTTTGACAGGATCAGGGAATACTTAAGAGAGAAGAAATCATTAACATTGGCAGGGTTATTTGATGATTCAATTTCCAGTACACTGGGTAGAACGTTCAATACTTCATTTACTACAATCCTTGTAATCTTGGCCATCTTTATTTTTGGTGGAGATAACCTGAGAGGATTTATGTTTGCGATGTTAATCGGTATCGGTTTCGGTACTTATTCATCCATCTTCGTGGCATCGGCAATTGCCTATGACTTCCTGAAAACAGGTAAAGAAGAGGAAGTTCACGGTAAATCTACTACCAACAAAGAAGTACTTGCTTCAAAATAAAAGTAAACTACAATAAATAAGAAAGCCTTTCCAATGTGAAAGGCTTTTTTTTTGCTTTGTTAATTGTTGATTGCTTACTGTTTGTATTTCATATTAATTCTTTAAACTCACACTCCGGAATCTCAAATCCTCAAACTCTTCAATTTAATTAGGAGCTTTTTCCTGCTTTCGCTACTCGCTTTTTTCTATTGGTGCGGCGGCGGAGCCGCCGCACCAATAGAAAAAGAGCTCAGACATGCCGCTCAATCAGGGCTAAGGTCAAAGCCAATATTTCAATATTTTATAAACATTAACAATAGCTGTCTTCCAAAAAATAGTAACGATTATATACAGACATCAAAAAAATTAAATTCACCATTAATAATTTATCATTTCATTACCCATTCGTAACCTGCAATTTAGAATCATTATTTTTCCCGATTTGATTATTTTTGCATCATTATGGAAAACTCAAGGAAAAAAGCGGCAATGAGCTTCATATTTATTACGTTGTTAATTGATATTACGGGATGGGGTATCATTATTCCGGTGGTTCCTAAACTTATTGAGGAACTGATTCACAGTGATATCAGTGAAGCTGCAAAATACGGCGGCTGGCTGGGATTTGCCTATGCATTTACACAGTTTATTTTTTCGCCGGTAGTGGGAAATCTTAGTGATAAATTCGGGAGAAGGCCAATCATCCTCATTTCTCTTTTCGGATTTGCCATAGATTATGTTCTGCTGGCTTTGGCTCCTACCATCATATGGCTGTTTATCGGAAGAGTTATTGCGGGAATTACAGGGGCAAGTGTTACAACGGCAAGTGCCTATATTGCAGATATTTCAACAGATGAAGACCGCGCCAAGAATTTTGGACTTATTGGAGCTGCTTTCGGACTTGGATTCATCATCGGGCCTGTGTTGGGCGGACTTTTAGGACATTACGGAGCCAGGGTCCCCTTTTATGCTGCAGCTGGATTGTGTCTTTTAAATTTTCTTTACGGCTATTTTATTCTGCCCGAAAGTCTTGATAAAGATAAAAGAAGAGAATTCAACTGGAAGCGCGCTAACCCGGTCGGATCCTTTAAATTTTTAGGAAAACATCCTGAAATTTCAGGTTTAATTGTTTCTTTAATTCTGATTTATATTGCCGGACACGCTGTGCAAAGCAACTGGAGCTTTTTTACCATGTATAAATTCAACTGGAATGAAAGAATGGTGGGAATCTCCTTAGGAGTAGTTGGCTTATTGGTAGGATTAGTTCAGGGCGGGCTGATAAGATGGACAACCCCAAAGTTGGGCGAACAGAAAAGCATCTATTACGGATTGACACTCTACGCAATCGGAATGCTGTTGTTTGCATTTGCTACAAAGGGATGGATGATGTTCGTTTTTTTGATTCCTTATTGCTTAGGAGGAATTTGCGGGCCTGCACTTCAGTCGGTGATCACAAAAAATGTACCTTCCAACGAGCAGGGCGAGCTTCAGGGAGCGCTCACCAGTCTTATGAGTGCAACTGCGATTATCGGTCCGCCAATGATGACCAATTTATTTTATTTCTTCACACATGATGAAGCTCCGTTTAAATTTTCGGGAGCACCTTTCTTCTTAGCTTTTATTTTAATGGCCGTAAGCGTAATCATTACTTATTACAATTTTCAGAAGAAGGCTATAAAAAAAGAAGAACTTGAGTTAAATAAAAAAACGGACCTAATGTAAGGTTCGTTTTTTATATAATATTGTTCAATTCTTTGATTTGATTGCGTTATTTTTATATATTTGAACAAAATAGCATGAATATGAAAAAAATCAAAATTTTATCAGGGATTATATCTGCGATCACACTTATTAATTGCAGCAGCAATGATGACTCTTCACAAAATAATAGCAATAACAATACTTCTGAAGTTCCTGCCGTTTACAAAAAAATATATGGGGCAGCAAGTATAACTTCAGATGGTACGTATGTTTATATTAAAACAACCGGAACACCAGATCATAAAAGTGTTTATTATCCTACGGGAAATAGTCTTTACGAAAATTTTTCCGGGACAACTTATGGCGGGTACACATTTTCTAAAAATCCTAATTCGATTTCAACAAAAAATTACACATTCAAAATTCCTCTGAATCCGACGGTGAATTCAGCTCATCCAGCCACACCTCTGGGACCCATTGGAGTCTCACTTAACGGAGTGCCTTTTTTCAATCAATACGCCGGGCCAAATCAGCCCTTATCAGGAGAGATTGTTTCTTTCGATCAGTGGTGGGGACATCCTGCACAGGGAGGAGATTATCATTACCATGTCGAACCCAAATACCTTACTACTGTAAAAGTGTCAAAATCTGCACTGTTGGGTTTTTTACTGGATGGTTTTCCGGTGTATGGTCCTGAAGAAAACGGCGTAGCGGTTGCCAATACTTCACTGGATGCTTACCATGGTCATACATCTGCAACTGCAGATTATCCCAACGGGATTTATCATTATCATATTACCAGTTCAGACCCTTATATTAACGGAAATGGCTTCTATGGAACTCCGGGAACTGTCAGTAATTAGTATTTTATTTTTTACTTTACTTTCTTGTGGTTCATCAGATAAAGAACGCATGAAATATTATAATCTGGACGATATTCATTTGGAAAATAAGAATGGAATCATACTGCTGAATAATCAGCCTTTTTCAGGTATTGTATATTCAATGTTCTCCAATACAAAAGATACTGCAGAAATTGTTGCTTTTTATCAAGGAAAAGAACATGGAGAATGGAAAAAATTTTATCCGAACGGTAGGTTGGCAGGAAGGCGTTTTTTTGAGAACGGAACCAAAGTAAAAACATTAAAAGAATGGTGGGAAAATGGAAATATAAAAATTTCAGGTTCTTTCTCTGAGGGAGAAAATAACGGTGAATATCGGGAGTGGAACAGGAACGGAAAATTGGTAAGGGATATGCATTATAAATTAGGATACGAAGAAGGAAGTCAGAAACAATTTTATGACAATGGTAAGATAAGATCCAATTATTTCGTAAAACAGGGTAAACGCTATGGCTTATTAGGAACAAAAAATTGTGTAAATGTTACAGAACGTATTTTTAAGAAGTAGCCTGGTCGTTTTTTTGCTGCTTTTTTCGTGCCGGCAAAAAAAACAAGATGTACCTTATTACAACACACCGGATTTTGAGCCCCAATTTTTATCTAAAGAGGAAGCTTCCGATAAAATTAATCATACCATTCAACATTTTTCTTTTGTTGATCAGGACAATAGGGTAATTACGGATAAAATAACGGATCATAAAATACATATTGCCAGCTTTATTTTTACATCATGCGGAAGTATTTGTCCCAACATGATCAGAAATCTGAAACTGGTAGACCGTAAATATAAAAATGATCCCGATGTAATCTTACTTTCTTTTTCAGTAACACCTTGGATTGATACCTCAGAAAAACTGAAAGATTTTAAAACAAAGCATAAAATTACAAATGCAAACTGGCACTTTCTTACAGGAAATAGAAATGAAATATACAGGCTTGCCCGGAAATCTTATTTTGCTGAAGAAGCTTTAGGATTTACGCGCGACAGTGCAGAATTTCTTCATACAGAACATATTATTCTTGTAGATGGGCAGAAAAAAATCAGAGGAATTTATAATGGTACCCTACAATCTGATATGCAGCAGCTTATAACGGATATAGATTTGATTAAAAAGAATACGTTTTAAAACTTAATATTTTATTAAAACTTAATAATAAGTATTGAGATTCACTTATCTTTTGTAATTTTGTAACATGGAACTAAGCATTGGAGAAATGGCACTAATTGCCGTGGCAATCGTAGTATTATTCGGACCGGATAAGCTTCCTCAAATCGCCCGTGATCTGGGTGCAGGGGTAAGAAAGATGCGTGGTGCAGTGGAAGATATCAAAACCGAGATCATGAAAGAAACGGATAATCCTGTTTCTGAGATCAAGCGTGAGATTGAAAAAGTAAAAGACGCCGCAAAAGATTTTAATCCGATGAAAGATGTTCAAAGTGATATTCTTGCTGATTCCCAGTCTTCAAATGAACCTCCAAAACCAAAACCTTCAGAAGATGAAACCTATGAAGGACCTGTAAGCAGATAACGTATGGAGGAAATTATTCAGGAAGATAAAAAAGTCTTTTTATTTCTCAATAATTTAGGAGATTCTTCTTTTGACCAGTTCTGGATGTTGATTTCCAGCACCTGGATCTGGGTTCCGCTTTATATTATTTTCTGCTATTTTCTATATAAAAATTACAAGCTGAGGTCATTAATTTTTATCATGGTATTTATTGCAATAGGGGTAACGATATCAGATCAGCTGGCCGGTGTTTTTAAACATGGTATAGAAAGGCTTAGGCCTTGTCATGATCCTTCTCTTCAGGATCACATGAGGATTGTAAAATGCGGCGGACAGTTCGGGTTTTATTCTGCCCATGCTTCCAATACATTCTTTTTGGCAGCTTATTTAAGTATTTTGCTAAAAAATAAGATTAAATGGTTTCCTTATGCTATATTTGTGTGGGCTGCAATAATATCATACAGCCGCATTTATTTAGGAGTGCATTTCCCGATAGATATTTTGGTGGGGGCGTTTGTTGGAACTTTATTGGGAGTGGTGTTTTCTGCACTCGCAAGAAAAGTAATCAATAAACAAAATATAACCTCATGACAAAAACTCTATTTCTTTTAGCATTAACATGCTCCATAGTATCGCTGCAGGCGCAGGATAAAAAAATTGCCGAAGATTGTTTCCGTAAAGCGGATTACAAATGTGCGGAGGAAGAATATTCCAAATTGGTTCAAACTGAAAAAATTCAGAAATTCAAATCAGAATATTACAATTATCTGGGTACGTCACAGAGAAGGCTTGGTAAAACAACCGCAGCGTTCAAATCATATGAATCTGCATTAAAAGCGGATCCTATGTCTGCTGCAGTGTATGCTAATTTAGGTTCTATTCACGGACAAAAAGGAAATAAACAGGCTGCATTGGATTATCTTAATCAGGGACTTAAGCTTGAACCTGAAAATGCAGATATGTACCTTACCCGTTCTAAAGTTTATGAAAATTTAGGCAAGAAAGATCTGGCAGCGAAGGATCTAAATCAGATTCTCAGTTTTGCCCCGGATAATATTTACGCAAGAACCGGACTGGCCAATCTTAAAAAAAACAGCGGTGATCTTGAAGGTGCCTTAAAAGATTATAACCAGCTAATTTCAGAAAAACCGGAATCCCTTCTCTACAGTGGAAGAGGTGACGTCTACTTTAAACTGAAAAAAAATAAGGAAGCTCTCGCTGATGTCAACAAAGCAATTTCAATTGATCCTAAATTTGCTCAGGCGTACGTAAATAAAGCCTTAATTTTATTCGAAACGGCTAAGCCGAAGGAAGCTTGTGCAAGTCTTGATAAGGCAGTAAGCCTGGGATATGAGAAACCTTTGCTGATAGAATATTACTCTAAATGTGAAGTTAAGAAATAATGATATGCATTTTTATTAAATTGGTTTCGGCGGCGGAGCCGCCGAAACCAATTTAATAAAAACTTAAAAGCTCTATCAGTCATTATGATAGGGTTTTCCCTGCAAAATCTGATCTGCGCGGTACAGTTGCTCTACAATAAAAAGCCGGATCATCTGATGTGTAAAAGTCATTTTTGATAACGATATTTTTTCGTTGGCTCTGGCGTAAACTTCTTCCGAAAACCCGTATGCACCACCAATCAGAAGATGAATTTTTTTCACTGAAGAATTCATCCAGGCATCTATTTTCTGAGAAAATTCACGGCTGGTAAATTGTTTACCTTTTTCATCAAGAATCATTACAAGATCTGTTCGGTCTATGTAATTCAGAAAAAGTTTGGCTTCTTCTTTTTTTAAAAGCTCGGGAGACAGGTTTCTGGCATTTTTTACATCCGGAATTTCAATGATTTCAAAATTCCAGTGTTTAGGTAGTCTTTTGATATAATAACTGATCAGGGAAGTAATTTCCTTATCGTCCGTTTTACCGATACAAAGCAAGCTAATCTGCATTTATTCCTAATTAAGCTTCAAAGGTATTTATAAATCAACAGAATTCATAATCGCACTTTTCCTTGTACGAACAAAGTCTGAAAAAATCATTATTTTTGTACCACACCAATCCAATGAAAATATCAGTTTTACCTTTTTTGTTTTACTTTTTTCCACTAATTTCTTTTGCACAGGAAATTAATAAAAATGATGAAGCACGATATCTGGAAGAAGATAAAAAGAAAATTTCTGTTGTAGGAGGACTGAGTTATCTGCATAATTCATTTGGGTTGTTATATGAAAATAAGATTTATCGATTAAGACCGAATGACGCATTTTATACAGAATTTTTTCTGCGGTACAGATGGCTGGATGTAAGTTTTTCATTTGCACCAAAGCTTACCAATATCAATAATGACGATCCTGAAAAAGGAAAGACGAAATATTTTAATTTTGGATTTACTTTTTTCCTAAGTCCGAAAATCAGGCAGTATCTGTATTTCAGCCAGGTAAAAGGTCTGTATTTTCAGGATACCAAAGAATTTTTAAAAATGCTGTATGGCAGTGATTATAACGAAGAAGGATACCTGCAGTTTCCGGATGCAAAATACCGCTCTTTTAAAGGGGAAACGAGTTATCTCTGGATAGGAAATAAATCGGATTACCGAAGTTTTAACAATATGACCTATCAGCCTCTAAAGGATGTTTTCGTGGTAAGTACAGGCCTTTTTTACCAGTACAATATTCTTAGTGATATGAATAAAACAATCTATCAGGGAAATACTTTTACTGAAATTCAAAACAGTCCGTCTAAAGATATCAGGATTGCTTTAAGATCGGGTGGGGGTATTCAGAAAAAAATTAAAAACTGGTATGCCATATTGGAAGTTTATCCTGAAATATACTACGCAAAACTCATTGGCGAAGATTTTCATGAATTTAATATCGGGGGCTATTCTAATGGTAGAATCGGTTATGATAATGGAAAATGGTTTTTCGGCGCCGGTGCGCAGCTCAACTTGATCAATAGCTCCAATGAAAATTTTTATTCTGCGACACAATGGCTTTTTCGTGCGGGAATTGGTTTTCGTTTGAATTCTCCTACATTTGTAAATAAAAACTTTGATAAAATAGATAATATTTTAAAATAATATGGGTCTGAAACTTCCAAAATTTATACATAAAATTCAAGAATTTTTTGATGATATACACATTCCCCTTTTGGGAATATCGCTGTGGCAAATGTTTCAGATTTATATCAGGGGAATTTTTAAAGACAAAATAGGAAGAAAAGCAGCGGCTATTTCCTGGAGTTTTACAATAAGTTTATTTCCTTTTATTCTCTTTATACTTTCGGTAATTCCCTATATGCCGCATTATGAAACCTTGCAGTATTATATCTTTGATGTACTGATGCATAATGTTTTCCCTGCAAGTATGGAAGGAGATGTACGAAGTTATATTGAAGCAAGTATCGTCCCGAATATGAAGGGAATCAGTAATCTGACTATTGTTCTTGCCTTGGTTTTTGCCACGAACGGAACGTTTTCACTCATCAATGGATTCAATGAAAATACCCGCGAAAAGATGAGCGATGTCAAAGAATTTATACTTTCTTTTTTTATTACCATCGGCTTTGTGCTGATTGTTTTTCTTGCACTTTTCGGATTGTATTATTCTGAAGTGGTGTTAAAGCAGTTTACACCTGTTTATGATGTTTCATGGCTGGTTAATAACCTTTCGGAAATTATCGGTTTTGTTTCCTTTCCTTTATTTTATTTTATTCTTCTTACGCTGTTTTACTGGTTGGGAACCGTAAAAATTGCAAGATTCAGGCAGGCTATTCCAGGAGCGATCTTAACCACAGTACTGTTTGTGTTAACGACCTACCTTTTCGCATTATATATAAAGAATATTGCGCGCTACAACGTGCTTTACGGATCAATCGGAAGTATGATTCTTCTGATGGTCTGGGTAAATGTAAACGTTTATCTTCTCCTTTTCGGAAACGAATTGAATATGGCCATCAGAAAGCTAAGGATCGAAAAACTATTGTCTGACGAATTGAGAAAATCAAGAAATCAAAATACTGATTCCGGTCAAGACGAATAAAATTCATTCTGAGAAATCGATCAGTTTTTGTCTGCTTCGGTAAATCTTCTGCGTGAACCGAGATTGAGAACAGGATATCCGGAAATGGCAACAATAAAGAAACAATAAGAATGGCAAACTTCACCTCATTCTGAATTTCAATTTCATTTTTAAACGACAGCAGTGCGATAAAAGTCTGAATGGTAAATTCTTATTAGCCAATAAACATGTACAAAATGTACCGATCATCTATTCCAACAACTTTGAGGTAAAGAACTCAGTTTATCTCTTTTATTCTTGATCCATAAAGCCTGGAAATTTTCTGCACCGGACGAATTAAATGAGTAAAAATACTGCAGCAAAGAAATCAGGATGATTCCTGAAGTCTGGTTGCTGCTGAAAATTTTAAAGTATTTGTAAGACTCGTACTAAGACTGCAGTCTTCTCACCTTCGAAACTCCATTAATATCATTGAGTTTTTTAAAGGTTTGTTCAAGCTGACTTTTATTTTTTACTTCGAGATTAATAGTTCCTGTGAAAATACCGTCATTGGATTCAATAGACATACTTTTCATATCCATTCCCATCGCACCACTGATTACGGTTGTAATATCGTTGATCATTCCCATCCTGTCGAGCCCTTCAATCTCTATTTTCACTCTGTTTTTGAAACTTTCCGCATTTACCCATTTGGCAGGGATTACTCTGTAATCATACTGCGCACGGAGATTAATGGCATTCGGGCAGTTGTCGCTGTGTACTTTGATTCCGTCCGAAATGGTAATAAATCCGAAAATCTTATCTCCCGGAATTACCGTACAGCATTTTGCGTAGGTGTAATTGAGCTTTTCTTCGTCTTTACCGAAGACAATCATATCCAGGTTCTGCTCTTTAGGCTCTACAAAAGCAGTATTTTTTGAAGGGGATTTCCTGAATCTTGAAAGCAGGTTGTTGAATACGTTTTTACTTTCAATATATTTTCTCAGGCTGCTTGCGTCAAGTTCATTGCTTTGAAATTTAAGAAACAGCTCCTGCGAGGTTTTGAGGTTAAAAAATTTCTGAAGCTTATTCACTTCATCATCATTAAAATTAATCTTGGCATGGCGAAGCTTTCGCTGAAGAATTTCTTTTCCTTCCTCTACCAGCTGATTTTTTTGTGAGTTTAAATAACTCTTGATTTTCGATTTGGCTTTTGAGGTAACCACAAACTCCAGCCAGTCGGATTTTGGTTTCTGGTTTTGTGACGAAAGAATATCAACCTGATCTCCATTCTGTAAAACATACGAAATGGGAACAAGCTTTCCATTGATTTTTGCACCCAAACATTTCATCCCCAAGTCTGAGTGTACCGAGAAAGCAAAATCAAGGGCTGTTGCATTGGTTGGCAGAATTTTAATTTCCCCTTTAGGAGTGAAAACAAAAACTTCTTTGGAGTAAAGATTGAGTTTTATATTATCCAGAAGCTCGGAAGTGGAAAGATTCTGCTGTTGCTCCAGTACTTCACGGATTTCAGTTACCCAGTTTTCAAAATTCCTGTCTTCGGAGCTTTGTTTGTATCCTTCTTTGTATTTATAGTGAGCAGCAACACCTTTTTCTGCAATTTCATCCATTCTTTCGGAGCGGATCTGTACTTCAATCCACTTCTTGTCCGGTCCTAAAACCGTAAGGTGCAGACTTTCGTATCCTGTGGAACGGGGCTGTGTAATCCAGTCACGCATTCTGGAAGGATTACTGTGATAAACGTCCGTTACAATAGAGTAAATTTTCCAGGCCAGAAATTTTTCATTCTTCGCATCAGATTTATAAATAATCCTTATGGCGTAATTATCATACACTTCCTCAAAAGAAACTCCCTGCTTCAGCATTTTTCTGTAAATGGAAGAGATCGCTTTTGCACGCCCTTTTATCTTAAAATTCAGGCCTTCTTCATGCAGTTTTTCAGAAACTTCTTTTTTGAATTCTTCAATGTAGCGTTCGCGGCTTTCTTTGGCCAGCTCGAGTTTCTGTGTAATTTCAGTATAAACGTCGGGATTATTGTATTTTAAAGAGAGGTCTTCAAGCTCGGATTTGATGTTGTACAAACCTAAACGGTGCGCCATTGGAGCATAAATATACACGGTTTCGGAAGCAATTTTTTTCTGCTTGTCCGGAGCCATGCTTTCCAGTGTACGCATGTTATGAAGCCGGTCTGCAATTTTGATCAGAATTACCCTGAAATCTTCCGAAAGGGTAAGGAGAAGCTTTCTGTAATTCTCCGACTGAACCGATATGTTCTGATGGTTCATGATGGAGATCTTGGTAAGTCCGTTGACAATATTGGCTATTTTCTCACCAAAAATTTTCTTCAGATCTTCATAGGTATAATCAGAATCCTCAACTACATCATGTAACAGTGCACAGGCAATCGACGTAGCTCCAAGACCGATTTCCGTGGCTACAATTTTCGCTACGGCAATAGGGTGGTAAATATACGGTTCCCCGGATTTTCTCCGCTGATCTTTATGAGCGTCCAGCGCAATATCAAATGCTTTTCGGATAAGTTTATTATTTTCCTCATCCAAAGTGCGGTATGTGTTAGAAATCAGATCTTTATATCTGGCGAGTATTTCTTTATTTTCTTGTTCTAAGTCGTAACTCATTCGTGCTAAAGCCTATATTTACACGAAAATACGAAATTTTTTGCACTTTTCAAATACAAAAAGAACCCATAGACGGATCTATGGATTCAGGCATTTATTTTAATCATTTGTATTTTAAAATTTTACTTCGGAATCTATTCCCATGGTAGAACCTTTAATTCTTACATCCGGGCTATTGTGGATTTCCGCTTTGTTTCTGGCGCTGATAAAGTTTTTAAGGGTAGTATAATTTGCCTGTTCAAGACTCATATTTTCAAACAGATATGTTTTCATTACCGTATTTTGGTTAAACACGTTTTTAGCATCATCAATCTGATGTTCTTTTACTGCCACACTCACAATATATGGGGAATGATGATTGTCTTCGTTGAGATATACAATATATTCTGAATTCTCAAAACCAGAATCTTCAAGATCTGCTTCTAGTTTTTTGTAATCGCTGTGAGGTTCAAATAATCCAGCTAAAATATTTGACATAGCACTAGTTTTTAATTATCATAAAGATATAAATATTTTTTCACTTTTGTTAAATAATTTTTAAAAAAATTAACATTTTATTGTTTTATCTATATGTAATTTATTTTTTATTTGATTTATCTATTAAATATAGAATGTAAGAAGAGCGGAATATTCCGCTCTTTTATTTAAACTCTTTCATTTTTTATTTCTTCCACGATTTCAGGATTTAACAGTGTGGTAATATCCCCGAAATTACTGAAGTCCCCTTCTGCAATCTTCCGTAATATTCTTCGCATAATTTTTCCTGAACGTGTTTTTGGCAATCCGGAAACAAACTGAATTTTATCCAGTTTTGCAATCGGGCCGATCTGTTCTGAAATAAGCTGATTGATTTCTTTTTTAAGATTTTCCCTTTGTCTGCTTTCCCCGGTTTCTTTTAAGACAACATAACCGTAGAGTGCATTTCCTTTAATGTCGTGAGGATACCCCACAATAGCAGACTCCGCCACGGCAGGATGCTGGTTGATGCTGTCTTCAATCGGAGCAGTTCCCAGATTGTGTCCGGAAACGATAATCACATCGTCCACACGCCCAGTGATTCTGTAATATCCAACTTCATCGCGAAGCGCGCCGTCACCGGTAAAATATTTTCCGGGGAAAGCGGTAAAATAGGTTTCCTTATATCGCTGATGATCTCCCCAAATCGTTCTGGCAATACCCGGCCATGGAAAACGGATGCAAAGATTTCCGGTAACCTGGTTGCCCATAATTTCATTACGTTTGTCATCCATTAAAACCGGTTGTATTCCCGGAAGCGGTAATGTGGCGTATGTTGGCTTGGTAGGGGTTACAAATGGGAGAGGAGAAATCATGATTCCCCCGGTTTCTGTTTGCCACCATGTATCTACAACGGGACATTTTTTCTTTCCTACATGGTCATTAAACCAATGCCATGCTTCTTCATTGATGGGTTCACCAACGGATC
The DNA here is from genome assembly GCF_034651565.1 of Chryseobacterium sp. MHB01. Taxonomy (NCBI): domain Bacteria; kingdom Pseudomonadati; phylum Bacteroidota; class Flavobacteriia; order Flavobacteriales; family Weeksellaceae; genus Chryseobacterium; species Chryseobacterium sp. MHB01. The sequence goes on from NZ_JAYEDA010000001.1 coordinate 761,116, forward strand.
CTATCACTTTTAATGTGCTAAGATCATGTTTATCAACCCATTCTACACTTTCTTTTGCTAGTGAACGGATTGCGGTAGGAGCGGTGTAGAATTGGGTAATCTTATGTTTTTCAATTACTTCCCAGAATCTGTCCGGTTCAGGATATGTTGGGATTCCTTCGAAAATAACGGTGGTCGCTCCATTCAGAAGCGGGCCATAAATGATGTAGGAATGTCCGGTAATCCAGCCTATATCGGCTGTGCACCAATAAATGTCGTTTTCTTTATAATTAAATACATTTTTAAAGGTATAAGCCGTATACACCATGTATCCTGCGCAGGTGTGGAGCATTCCTTTCGGCTTGCCGGTAGATCCGGAAGTATACAAAATGAAAAGCGGATCTTCTGCATCCATAATCACGCTTACAAAATCCGGGGAGGCATTTTCATAAAGGTCTCCCATCCAGAAATCTCTGTGTTCCTTCATTTTGATGTCGTTATGGGTTCTTTTTACAACGAGCACTTTTTCTACGGTTGGTGTTTTTTCTAAAGCTTCATCAACGATACTTTTTAAATCTAAAACTTTATTACCTCTGTAGCTGCCATCGGAAGTGATCACCATTTTTGCTCCGCAGTCATTTACTCTCGAAGCTACGGCAGAGGCTGAAAACCCGGCAAAGATCACAGAATGAATAGCTCCCAGTTTTGCACAAGCCAGCATAGTGACTGCCAGTTCCGGAATCATCGGAAGATAAATGCACACCCGGTCTCCTTTTTCAATACCCATTTCCCGTAAAACATTAGCCGTTTTATTTACTCTGGTATATAATTCACTGTAAGAAATATGTTGTGCTTCTTCTTTGGGATCGTTGGGTTCCCAGATAATGGCAGTCTTATCTCCTCTTACAGAAAGATGCCTGTCCAGGCAGTTTTTGGTAATATTTAATTTAGCATTTTTAAACCATGAAATTTTGGCTTCATTCATGTCGTATTTTACGACTTTGCTCCATCGCTGATACCATACAAAATTTTCATCGGCTATTTTATCCCAGAATTTTTTAGGATTTTTAATCGATTTTTTGTAATCTTCAAAATAATGTGGTAAATCTTCTATCAGGTAATTTCTCATATCCTTTTTTTTGAAATTGAATTCTGTTATTTTTAATAGTAATTTAATTCTTCTTTTCTGCTCTGTATTCGATGATTTTTTGTTGAATTTCATCAATAATCTTCTCATCATCAATGGTAGACGGAATCTGAAATTCTTTATTGTCGAGTAGTGTTCTGATGAGTTTTCTTAATGTTTTTCCAGAACGTGTTTTAGGAAGACGTTTTACAGTCATTACATTTTTAAGACAGGCAACGGCGCCAATTTTTTCACGTACATTTTTCACAATATCTTTTTCTACTTCTTCTTCAGAAATTTTGGCGCCATTCTTTAAAACAATCGTAGCAAAAGGAATTTGTCCTTTCAGTTCATCATCAATTCCTACTACGGCACATTCGGCCACATCCGGATGGGATGAGACAATCTCTTCCATTTCTGATGTTGAAAGCCGGTGTCCTGCAACATTGATCACATCGTCAACTCTTCCGGTAATGAAAATATAGCCATCTTCATCCTTGATTGCGCCATCTCCCGAAAAATAGTAACCTTGATATTGCGACAGATAGCTTTTTTGAAAACGATCATTGTCATTCCAGATTCCAAGCAAAGCTCCCGGAGGAAGTGGTAGTTTAATCACGAGATAACCTTCATGGTGGGCGTCCAATTCATATCCGTTTTCATCAAAAATTGTAATATCATAACCGGGAATGGGTTTTCCGGCAGAAGCTCTTTTTATCTTGTAATTTTCACCGAAAGTCATTAATCCCAGCATCGGCCAGCCGGATTCGGTCTGCCACCAATGGTCAATGGCGGGAACTCCGATGTGTTCTGCAAACCAGTCCAGTGTGGCAACGTCACATCTTTCACCTGCCAGAAACTGCTTTTTAAAATGGCTTAAATCATATTTTTTTACCAGTTCTCCGTTCGGATCTTCCTTTTTTATAGCTCTGATTGCCGTTGGTGCCGTAAACATAACAGAAACTTTATATTCTGAAATAATTCTCCAGAAAGTTCCGGCATCCGGCGTCATTATAGGTTTGCCTTCAAAAATGACTGTTGTATTTCTGTTGATTAACGGTCCGTAGACAGAAAAGCTATGACCAACCGCCCATCCGAAATCGGAAGCTGCCCAATATGTTTCACCGGGTTCGACACCATAAATGTATTTCATGGAAAATTTCAGTGCTGTGGCATAGCCACCGGTATCACGCTTAATTCCTTTCGGCTTTCCTGTGGTTCCTGATGTATATAATAAATAGAGTGGATGTATAGATTCAACGGAAACGCAATCTGCTGGTTCTGACTGCCGGATCAATTCTTCATAATCAATTAATCCGTCAAACATTTCATGTTGGTTGTCTGCTAATCTCCTGTTAAAAACGATGATATTTTCTACTTTATCCTGCGCTAATTCAATGGCTTTTTCAACTAAAGGCAAATACGGAATCCTTTTGGCGATTTCCACCCCTGCTGTTGCTGTTATTAAGGCTTTAGGTTTACAATCATCAATTCTCACTACGAGTTCATGCGGAGCAAAACCTCCGAAAACAACATTGTGTATAACACCGATTCTTGCACAGGCCAGCATGGCAAAGAGCGTCTGTGGAATCATTGGCATATAAATAACCGCGGTATCGCCCTTTTTTAAGCCTAAAGAAATCAAGCCTCCCGCCAATCTCGAAATTTCTTCTCTGGCTTCATTGAAAGTATACTTTTTCTTTTGTTTCGTTACCGGAGAATCATAGATAATGGCAGTCTGATCTCCAAAACCATCTTCAATATGTTTGTCGATGCTGAGATAGCACATATTGATTTTCCCGTCGGTAAACCATTGGGTGTAATCATTTTCGTCTTTGGAAAGAATTTGTGAAGGAAATTGAAACCAGTCGATTTCCTTTGCCTGGTCTTTCCAGAAACTTTCTTTATTTTCTATACTTCTTTGAAATAAATCTTCTGCAATCATAATATTTTTATTTTGTGTTTCAATCTTAAAAACTATTCAAACATTTCTTCGATCTGTTGGATCAGTTTTTTGATAGAGTAGGGTTTTGTAACATAGGCATCAGCTCCCATCTCCAGGCCTTTTTCAATATCTTTCGGATTGTTTTTTGCGCTCAGGAAGATGACTTTCGTATTTCGTAATTTTTCATTTTGCTTAATGATCTCTAACGTGCTAAAACCGTCGAGATTGGGCATCATAATGTCCAGTAAAATAACATCCGGAAACATATTTTTTAAAAATTCCAGAACTTCGGTTCCGTCTCTGGCGATATACACGTCGTAGCCGTTTTTCTTAAAGCTGTACTCCAGTGACATTAATATCTTGTGTTCATCATCTGCAATGATTATCTTTTTCATTGTGTATTTCTTCTTTATGGTTCAACTTCATTGTTTTGGTTTTGGGGAACCCGAAGGGTTCAATTTTAATAGCCGTAGGTGAAACCTATGGAACACGGAATGTATTATAAACCAACCCGTAAGGGTTGAATATATTAATGTTCATTCTGATTCAATTCCATGTTCAGCTAAAAGTTTTTTAAATTCATCTTCAAATTTTTCTGTTTTATGATGTTCTTTTTGATTCTTTATATAATTTACAATTATTTCCTTGTCTCTTATCGAATTGGTAAACGCTCCGTACCCTTCCTGCCATCCCGAAAATTCAGGAAATAACCCTGATTCTTTCATCCATAAATTTGTTGCAACTTTAATGTCTTTTACCAGATTGCTGAGATTTATATTGGGATGGAGATCACAGAAAATATGGATATGGTCCGGCATTCCATTAATTCTGTATAATTTACATTTTTTATTTTTTAAAATACCCCAAATATATTTGTATAATTCTGATTCATTTCTTTCGTTAATTGTTGGTTCTCGATGTTTTGTTCCGAAAACGATATGATAAAATATTTGTCGATACGTTCCCATTTTTCATTTGTGTTTTATTATTGAACCCTTCGGGTTCGGGTTTATTTTATATTCATTTTCATTTCCATAGGTTTTACCTACGGCTATTGTTGTTGAACCCTTCGGGTTCTTTATCACCGATCTTTCTACTTGGTAAAATAATCGTAAAAGTCACGCCCAATCCGCTGTTTTCCGCGCTGATGGTTCCGCCTTGTGCCTGAACTATTTTTTTACAAATTGCCAGTCCCAGTCCGCTTCCTGTAGGTTTTAAAATATTTTGATTTTTCGACTGGTAAAATTTATCAAAAATCATTTCCAGATCTTCTTCAGGGATATGTTTTCCTGTATTGAAAATTTTAATAACCAGCTGATTTTCTTTTTCAGATAATTTTGTCTGGATCGTTCCCTGTTCATCAGTAAATTTTAAGGCATTTCCCAAAATATTCTGAAATAATTGAATCATTCGGGCTTCGTCATATTCAAATAAAAAATGATTGAGCAGATTAACTTCGCTTAAATGAATATTTTTCTGATGAATAAGATGCAAAAGCGGATTTAATGCCTTTTTATAGGTTTCAATAATGTTATTCTCCTGAATGTGTAACGCTATTTCACCGTGTTCCAGTTTATCCAGATAGAGAATGTCATTAATAATTTCACTTAATCTGTCGGATTCCGTAATGATATTATTTAAAAACTCTTTTTTGATTTCTAGAGGAATGTCGTCGTCATCGGCCAGGATTTCCCCTGCAGACCGGATTGCTGTAATCGGTGTTCTCAATTCGTGCGCCACAGAGTCGAGAAAATCATCCTTCTGACGGTCTTTAATGATCAGGTTTTCATTGGCATTTCGCAAATCATCGGACAGTTTTTGCAGCTCTTCCGACTGTTCGGTGAGTTTTTTATTAAGGATAATATTTTCTTTGGATTCTTCCAGAATATTTAAAACCTCTTTTAGGGAAATTTTATCTTCTTTCGTTACGCCTTCGATTAATATTTTTGCTGAGGCTGTTCCTATTCTTCCTGCGAGAAGATTTTCTGAAAACTTGATAAACCTTGAATCTGCAGTTTCTGTCTGAGAATCAATATTATATTTTAAATTAAAAATCCGTAAAGCCTGTTCTGTTTTATTTTTACCTAAAAATCGCTCCAGAATATTTTTAATATCTGATACGTAAGCAGTTCCGCGCCATATAAATGCATTCTCGTGGTTTTGAATATATTTATCGATATCCACATATAATTCGGCAAAATTTCGCTCACGATAATTTCCTTTTACACTCACCGAAATAATGCTGAAGAGCGCTGTATTCACTAAAATCGACCAAAAGAAAATTTGTGGAATCCGGCTTAGAAAAGAGATTTTAAAGAAATCAAAAGCATCATACATATCTCTTAGAACTCCCTTGAATTCCTGATTGTACGAAAAATAATACTGGGGAATTATTAAGCCGAAATAACAAATGATCAGTCCTGCTGAAAGTCCTGTAATAGCACCTTTATAGCTTCCTCTTCGCCAGAAAATAGCTCCGAAAAATGCAGGCGTCAGCTGGGCAATAACGACGAATGAAATCAACCCGACAGAATCCAATGAAGTTTTCAGAATAAAATATTTATAAAAGGCAAATGCCATGATGATCAATGCGAAAATGCTGAATTTTCGGATGTTGGTAATATTTCGGGTATTCTGAATCTCGTTTTCCGATTTGAATTTTCCTAACAATCCATACGGAATAATCAGGTTATTGGAAAGCATAATGGATAAAGTGATGGCCGAAATAATAATCATTGATATACAGGAACTTAATCCTCCTAGGAACACCAAAACCGTAATCAGCGTATTGTTGAAATGCTGCGGAATTAAAATGGAGTAGAATTCAGGATTTACTTTCTGACCATCAAAAATTAGTCGTCCGCCCCAAGCGATGGGAAAGATAAATATGGTGAAAATCAGTAAGTAAAGAGGGAAAAACCAAATCGCTGTTTTGATATGTTTCTCTTGTCTGTTTTCCACAATTGCAGTATGGAACTGCCTTGGAAGTATGCAGATTGCTGTTCCGGAAATCATACACAAAACCATCCAGTTCATCGCGCCTTCAACGCCGTTAAACGTATTTTTTTCTTTAAAATCTTCAAACTGACTTGCCTTTTGATAAATATCCGAAAATCCGTCAAACACAAAATAAATCACAAAAAGTCCTAAAATAATAATGAAAAACAATTTCAGGAAGCTTTCTAAAGCAATCGCAGAAATAATTCCCAAACGTTTTTCCGATGCATCCACATATCTGGTTCCGTAATATGATGAAAATAAAGCGATTAAAACGACCACGAAAGTCGCATTATCTGTAAGGATATTTTTTGACATAGGTGTTTCTGTCACCAAATGAAAGGTTTCAGAAATTGCCTTGATCTGCAGACCGATATACGGGACGATAGCCAAAAGGCAGACAATCGTAATTACTGCACTAAAACTTCTGCTGTTTCCATATCTCAGGGAGATGAAGTCTGCAAGGCTGCTGATCTTATTTACCCTTGAGATCCTTACAATCCGTGTATTGATATAGATCCATGCAGGAATAATGATGATAGGCCCGATATAGATTGGAAGATAGTTGAGTCCGCTTGTTGCTGCAACGCCTATGCTGCCATAATAGGTCCAGGCTGTACAGTATACCGCCAGGGAAAGTGCATAGATGTAAGGATTGTTGATCCATAGCTTGCTCTTTTTCTTCTCAGCCAGGTAAGCGACTAAGAACAAAAGTGCCAGGTAAAACAAAACCACGGTAAATAAAGCGAAACTACTCATCATATTTTTTTATGATTATAAAAGATATAATGATGGAAATCATCCAGATAACGAAAATATAAATTAGAATCATCGGATAGCCAAGTACTTCCCGGTCGCTGTTGAAAAGTAACGAAACCGGAATGCTAAATGCTATCAAAAGGCCGATGCTAAGGATGATTAATTTTTGTTCGTGTCTCTTTTTCATGATTGATTGATGAATGATAATTGATAGTTTGACGATTTTGAATTTGCCATTAATCAATTATCATTCATTATTTATAAATTATTCTTTATGGTCAGAATATTCTCCCGTGAGCGAATAATATCCGAAAATGGCCATTCCACCGGAAATAATCGGCATCAGTACAAAAAGAATGATGATTCCGAAAACCAAGTCTTCCTGTTTTCCTGAAGTGATTTTTGGAATTCCTAAAACTGTAATTCCGAAATATCCCACCACCAAAGCAATGGCTATCCAAAGTATGCCTAATATTTTTTTGAGTCCGTTCATTTTAGTTGTTTTAAAATTAGTAAAAAAATTGAGTGATTTCGCTGTTAATCGTGAATATTATTGTTCTTATTTTTAAGATAAAATAATCCGATTAATAAACAGACTCCGGCAACTCCGATAGGATACCAAAGTCCTTCCAGATACCATGTTGCATGCCCTGCCTCTTTTCCTGTGGTAACCAGATAGGTCGCTACAGCCGGAAGCAATCCTCCGAAAACACCGTTTCCGATATGATAAGGAAGAGACATTGAAGTATAGCGAATCCTCACCGGGAACATCTCTACCAAAAATGCTGCGATAGGACCGTAAACCATCGTCACAAAAATCACCTGAATGAATACCATAAAAACGAGATACCATTTTGTATTATCGGCTAATTTGATGCTTTGAGAAACTTTCGGTTCTTCTGCTTTTCCGTCTTTTATAACAGGCCCGGTTGGTGACCAGTGTACAATACTGTCTTTTTTAATTAAAGTTCCGTCGGTGTATAATGTTTCTTTATGGAAGCTTATCAGGCTGTCGGTTGTGATTTTATCATGAATTTTAGCTGTTCTTGTTTCTGTAATTCCATTGGCTGCTATCGTTTTATTTTCAAGATTTACACTCTTAAACATACTGTCGTAAATAGGTCTGTAGGCCAGAATAGCAATCAGCATTCCCGTCATCATCACGGCTTTTCGTCCGATTTTATCCGAAAGCCACCCGAAGAAAACGAAGAAAGGTGTTCCCAGAAATAATGCTGTTGCCATCAGTGAGTCAACCTGTGCAGATTCTACATTCATTACTTTTTGAAGGAAGCTCATCGCATAAAACTGTCCTGTGTACCAGATGACTCCTTGTCCCATCGCCGCTCCGAATAATACCAATAAGACAAATTTGAAGTTGAATTTATTCCCGAAACTTTCTTTTAAAGGATTTTTTGAAGTTTTACCTTCACTTTTGGCTTTTGCAAACAGTGGAGATTCTTTCATATTCCTTCTGATGATATAAGAAACACCCACCATTAAAATTGATATCCAGAATGGAATTCTCCAGCCCCAACCATCAAATTCTTCTGCGGAAAGCGTCGTTTTGGTCACAAGAATGACGATTAATGAAATGAAAAGTCCTGCTGTTGCCGTTGTCTGAATCCATGAAGTCCAGTAGCCTCTTCTCCCAGGTTGTGCATATTCTGCGACATAGGTTGCCGCTCCTCCGTATTCACCACCAAGGGCCAGACCTTGTAGTAATCTTAAAATTAAAACTAAAACAGGTGCTAAAAATCCGATGGTCTCATAACTTGGAATACATCCGATAAGGAAAGTTGAAAATCCCATGATCAGCAGCGTTACCAGAAATGTATACTTTCTTCCGATGATGTCTCCAAGCCTTCCGAAAAATAATGCTCCGAAAGGTCTTACGACAAATCCTGCCGCGAAAGTAGCTAAGGTAGATAAAAATGCTGCGGTCGGATTATCCGACGGAAAAAATTTCGTAGCTAAAACAACAGCCAGACTCCCGAAGATATAGAAGTCGTACCATTCTATTAACGTTCCGAGTGATGATGCCGTAATCACGCCCCAAATCGTGCGATTTTTTTGTCTTTCGGTCATATTCTCGTAGCTTACTTGATTGTTATCGCTCATATGATTAATTTTTAATGTTAATTTGAATTGATATTTAGTTTTCTTAATTGATTTTTATCCGATTAAATAATCTTAATGGTTAAAATTCAAAGTTTTTACAGGTAAATCTGAAATTGTATAATGAATTCTCCTTTGGAAGAAGGGCTGTCAGTTGGACTTGTGTACACCGGCCTTGTAGAATATTGCGTGGTGATTTTTGCGTGATGACCGTCGATAAACCAGTTGGCACCGACATCAAATTGAGAGGAAGATTTATCAAATGCCTCGAAACTTTTATGCGTATAGGCTGCGAATGGCTGGATCCTGATTTTCGGTTTTTCTGCCTGGCTTGGTAATAATAATCCTGCCTGTGCGTAGATAATATTACCTGTTCCAATGGTCGGTTGCAGGTTTCCCGGACCGGCAATAGCTTTATTTCCGACAAAATTCGGGTCGGAAGAAGCGATATTCATGATGCCGATATTTCTGATATAATTCGGTCCAAATTGATAATTGTAGTACCCTGCATAAGCTGAAACAGCCATTTTGTTTTTGGCATTTCCCAGCGGAATATCTGCAAAGGCATCAACGGCAACAAGTGTAATATCATGTTTTTCAATATTGGAATTCACGGAAGTTCTCGTTCCGTCTTTCTGATGATAAAATCCGGCTCCGATATTGAAAACCTTTTTTGTTCCTAAGTAAGAACCCACTTTAAAAGGCAATAGATTCGACTCCTCATCCAGAAACTGGTATTCGACATATCCTGCTTTTGAAAAGTTCGGATTTCCGTTATTGTCAACTGCTACGGCTTTTGATGGATCTGTCACATTCGCCGGAACCAGATCGGTAGCGAAAGGTTTGTTTAAGCTAAAACGATATTCCAGTTTTCCATATTTTCCTTTGGCAAACATCCCGAGCTGCCTCGCAAACTGATCGGAATTGTCAATTAAAGGCCATGTAAAAGATAGGGGAATCCACCGTAAGAAAATTCAGCGTGGATCCCATCGTCATCCTTGAAAGACCCATGTAGTAATGCAGTCCTGCTCCCAAAGATAAACTGAATTTTCCGGCTTCACCAGGTAAAACCACAGCGTATTCATTCCAGGCATCATGAAAAAACATCTGTGGCTTTTTGCCATTACCGTAGCCTCCCGTGCCTGAAGTCCCTGAGCCACCACCGTTGATAAAAGTCTGATTATTAATTCCAAAATGGGCTAAGATCATATATCTTTTGGAAATCTGAGCATATGCCAATGCACGCAACCTTCTATTTCCCAAGCTCCATGAATTATCAGTCGGTTCTCCACCAACCATACTGCCGGGATTCATATCGGTATTCCTCAGCCAAAACTGATCCCATAAAATAAATCTGATGTATTTGTCACCTTGCTGATTGAGATTTATTTTTAATCCACTTCCATAATCAGGTGAACCTTGAGAATATAAAGAATTGCTGATTAAAGTCAATCCAATTAAAGTGAGTAATTTTTTCATAAATTATCAATTTTTGGCGTTGTTTTTTATGAAAGCCAAATTGTAATTAATAATTTGTTTGAAAAAATTTAATATATATTAGTGCTAATGGTATAGTTAATGTTTTAATATTCTAGGTTTAGTTTAAAGTTTATAGTTAGATAATATCATTTTTTAGATTCGCAATTAACTTATTTACAATATACTATGGAAATTATTTTTTAAATCGTTCCCATTTGATAAGCATGTATTTATCTGCAAACTGAGTGATAATTAACCCAGAATTTTTAATATTTTCTTCCTTGCTCATATATTCAATCAATTCGTTTTGCTTTAAAATCTTATACACCGGATGAAATTCTGAATGGGGAGGTCTTGTGATGTTGTATTTCTTAATCCATGAACTAATGGTTACGTGTGAAACACCAATAATTCTCTCAATCTCACGGAAACTTAAGCCTTCCAGATAGAGTTGTAATGCTTTTGTTACGTAATAATCATCGATCTGTTTTCCTAATTTTTTAACAGTGAAATAATAGTTGCAGTCTTTACATAGGAAACGCTGTTTGTCATTTACGATCCCGCTTTTTACAACTTTATTGTTATTGCATTTCGGACATTGATTTTCCATAACTATATCTTTTTAGCAAATATATAATAATTTAGCAAAATATTAATTTTACTTAAAGATAAAATTACCTGAATATTAATTTATTTCAATAAAATTATCTTTTATACTTGCTTATTATGGAAATTATATTTTAAATTTGCCGAAAATTTTAGATAAATAAATGGAAATAGAAATTTCCTCATCCATTCATTTGATGTATGTGAATGATATACAGCAGGAAATGTACGATTCTGCACAGCGTCGGGGGACGGGCATTGCCAAACGTTCTATCGAATACCTCAGTAAGAAAATTATTGAAGGAAATGCGGTAATAGCTACTGATAACGGAAAATGGGTGGGTTTCTGTTATATCGAAACCTGGTCTCATGGACAGTTTGTAGCTAATTCCGGACTTATCGTTTCTCCTAAATTCAGGCACTTAGGTGTGGCAAGATTAATTAAAGATAAAGTGTTCACTTTGTCCCGAAATAAGTATCCGAATGCAAAAATTTTCGGATTGACTACCGGATTAGCGGTTATGAAAATTAACAGTGATTTGGGATATAAGCCAGTTATTTATTCCGAACTTACTCAGGATGAGGACTTTTGGAACGGCTGCAAAAGTTGTGTGAATTATGATATTTTAATGAAGAAAGAACGGAAAAATTGTCTTTGCACGGCAATGCTTTTTGTTCCGGAAAATATAAAAAACAGTGCTGAGAAATCTCAGTCTGAAAATCAATACAATAATGAACAAGAAAGTAGTTTTAGCATTTAGCGGAGGTCTTGATACCTCTTACTGCGCCAAATATCTAAGTGAAGTACTGGGATATGATGTATATGCAGTGACTGTAAACACCGGCGGTTTTTCTAAGGAAGAAGAAAAAGAGCTGGAGAATAAAGCTTTGAATCTCGGGGTAAAAGAATACAGGTGTGTTGATGCTCAGGAAGATTATTACAATTCTTGCGTGAAGTATTTAATTTTTGGGAATGTTTTAAAAAACAATACTTATCCTTTATCCGTAAGTGCGGAACGTACGATTCAGGCACAGGAAATTGCAAAGTTTGCGATTGAAGTCGGAGCTGATGCTATCGCTCACGGAAGTACTGGAGCAGGGAATGATCAGGTTCGTTTTGACTTGATTTTCCAGGTAATGTGCCCCAATGTGGAAATCATTACGCCGATTCGCGATATGGCTTTATCACGTGAAGAAGAAATTGAATTTTTGAAAAGTCATGGCTATGAAATGGAATTCCATAAAACACAATATTCTGTCAATAAAGGGCTTTGGGGAACTTCCGTGGGCGGAAAAGAAACGCTGACATCAAGAAATTATTTGCCTGAAGAAGCTTTTCCTTCTCAAATTAAAGAAACTCAGTCTTCAGAACTGGAAGTTGAGTTTAAAAACGGAGAAGTTGTTGCTGTAAACGGAGAAAATTTTGAACATCCTGTTTATGCCATTCAGAAAATTGAAGAATTGGCTTCTGCTTACGGAATCGGAAGAGATATTCACGTTGGAGATACGATTGTCGGAATTAAAGGAAGAGTGGGATTTGAAGCGGCTGCTGCATCTGTGATTATCAAAGCACACCATTTATTGGAAAAACATACACTTTCGAAATACCAGCAGATGATGAAGTCCCAATTATCCGACTGGTACGGAAACTGGCTTCACGAGGCACTTTTCCTGGATCCTGTGATGCGAAATATCGAGTCTTTCTTAGTTGATTCTCAAAAAACGGTCAGCGGAAAAGTTTTTGTAACGCTTCATCCCTACCGATTTATCTTAAATGGAATTGAATCTAAACATGATTTGATGTCAGACAAGTTCGGAAGCTACGGAGAAGCAAACAGGGAATGGACAGGCGAAGATGTGAAAGGCTATACAAAGATTGTAAGCAATTCTTTAAATATATACCATCAGATTAATAAGTAAAATTTGGGCAGCTGTATCCGCCTTCCACTCCCAATCTTTTATTCGTCGTTCCTCCTCATTAAAAGGATTTCCGTTCAAGTCGGGCTGCAAGAGAGTCGAATACCAATGAACCCGAAGGGTTCAATATTAATAGCCGTAGGTGAAACCTATGGCGAGATAAATCAAAAAAAACAGAACCCGAAGGGTTCAATACGAATAACCGTAGGCAAAACCTATGGTTAATAAAATCAACAACAATCAGAACCCGATAGGGTTCAATACAAATAACCGTAGGTGAAAACCTATGGAAAATAATAAAATGAAAAAGAAAATTGGAATCATCGGAGCCAACGGTTACACAGGAAGCGAACTGGTTCGTCTGCTGGCTTTTCATCCTCATGTGTCTTTGAATTTTTTATATAGTCGTTCAAATTCGGGAACAAAAATTTCAGATTTGTATCCGGATTTAGCGACAGCTTGTGAAATGGTTTTAACGGATCAACCAGAAGAAGTCGATATTTTGTTTTTATGCCTTCCTCACAAAGAAAGTCAGAATTGGCTGCGTCAGAATCCTGTAAAAGATTCAACGCTGGTTATTGATTTAGGAAATGATTTTCGTTTGGACGGTACTTTCGGAGACAGAAATTTTATCTACGGATTACCTGAAATAAACAAAAAACAACTTTTAGGAGCGAAAAGTATTGCCAATCCGGGATGTTTTGCCACAGCGATTCAACTGGCTTTGCTTCCATTGGCTCAGAAAGGTTTGTTAAATGAAGTTTATACAACGGGAATTACAGGTTCAACAGGTGCGGGTCAGTCTTTGCAGCCGACAACACATTTCACCTGGAGGAATGACAATATTTCAGCTTATAAAACCTTGACTCATCAACATGTGGATGAGATTTTACAGCAGTTAGTTTCTTTTAATAATAATGAAATCAGTCTGAATTTTGTTCCCTGGAGAGGAGATTTTGCGAGAGGGATTTTTACAAGTTCAACGGTGAAAACAGATGTGGAACTTTCAGAAATATATCAATTGTTTGAAGATTTTTATGCAGATGAACTTTTTGTAAAGGTAAGTGAAAAAGCAATTGATTTAAAGCAGGTTGTCAACACAAATCGCTGTGTGATTCATATAGAAAAGAGTGGGAATGTTGCGGTTATTCACTCAGCGATTGACAATTTGTTGAAAGGAGCTTCCGGACAGGCTGTTCAAAATATGAATATTGCAATGGGTTGGGAAGAAAATTTAGGATTGAATTTGAAACCTGTCTCGTTTTAATGTCAATAATCAAATGGTCAATTGTAAATTTTTACGATACATTTTAAAATGACCTAGGAAACGGAGGCGTTAAGAAATTTTAAAGAATTTCCGTTAAAAAATTTCTTCTATTTGAGTGGCGGGCCAAAAGATTTTTTAACAAACGAATTTTTGCTTTCCGCCCGAGTTTAGAAATTTTAGGAAATTGTTTAAAATTTTAGCTGGAGTTTCCAGTCTTGAACTTTTGTTTCTTTTGTTTCAAGACAAAAGAAAAGTAATAAAGATAAGTCGTCAGAAAAACCGACAACTATCAACCAAAAACAATCAACTAAGATGAATTTATTCAACGTATATCCATTATTCAACATCAATCCGGTAAAAGCTCAGGGATCATTTCTCTGGGACGACAAAGGGGAAAAATATCTTGATTTTTACGGTGGTCACGCGGTGATTTCCATCGGACACAACCATCCGCATTATCAAAACAAACTAAAAGAGCAGTTAGATAAAATATCTTTCTATTCCAATTCGGTTCAGAATGAATTACAGACTGAACTGGCTGAAAAATTGGGAAAACTTTCAGGGTTGGAAGATTATAATTTGTTTTTATGTAATTCAGGTGCTGAAGCGAACGAAAATGCTTTAAAGCTGGCTTCTTTCCACAACGGAAAAAATAAAGTACTTTATTTTTCAGGCTCGTTTCACGGAAGAACTTCGGCGGCAGTTTCGGTGACGGATAATCCGAAAATCGTAGCTCCGGTAAATTATGATGAAAGATTTATCAAGTCTGAATGGAATAATATCGAACAGCTGGAGAAAGTTTTCGAAAAACAAGGAAGTGAAATCTCGTCTGTTATTATCGAAGGAATTCAGGGAGTTGGCGGAATTATGATTCCAACGCTTGAATTTTTAACTAAAATCAAAGAATTGTGCGAAAAACATGATGTTGTTTTGATTTTGGATGAGGTTCAGTCGGGATACGGAAGAAGTGGTTATTTCTTTGCCCATCAGGAATTTGGAATTGAAGCTGATATTATTACAACGGCAAAAGGAATGGGGAATGGTTTCCCGATTGGTGGCGTTTTGATTCATCCAAAATTTCATGCAAGCAACGGTTTGCTGGGAACTACTTTCGGTGGAAATCATTTAGCTTGTGTCGCTGCAATTGCGGTTCTGGATGTTATGAAAGATGAAAATCTCATCGAAAATGCTCAGGAAATGGGAGTTTATATTGAAAATGGAATTAAAGATTTTCCACATATTAAAACAATTCGAAGGAAAGGCCTGATGATCGGGATTGAACTTGACAGGGATTGCTCGGAAGTGAGAAGCAGCCTGTTGTACAATCATCATATTTTCACAGGAAATTCTAACGATAAGGCTGTGCTGAGGATTCTTCCGGCACTTAATATTAAAAAAGAAGAAACTGATATATTCATCAGTGCTTTGAAAGAAGTATTGGAGAATATTTAACCTGTGAAAATTATGCGGTTTGTCATTCTGAACGAAACGAAGTGTAGTGAAGAATCTCTATCATAGTACCAATAGATTCTTCCTTCGTTCAGAATGACAAACATAATTATCATTACCTGAGTGAAACGCCCTTGCGAACGAAAATGTTTTCAATTTTAATAAAAAAAGCTTCGCGATCATAGCGTTAAAAACTCAATCAAATATGTAAGATAAAAAATCTTTAAAATCAATTCAAAATGAAATGGATATTCCATTTGTCCATTGAAAAAATAAAAATTTCCAAATGAAAAAATTCACCGCTGTAAGTGACGTTGAGAACTTACAGGAAATTATAAAAAAAGCTTTACAGATTAAAGAAAATCCTCTTTTAGAACTCGAAAAAGGAAAAGGAAAAACCATAGGACTTGTCTTTTTAAATTCAAGTTTGAGAACCCGTTTAAGTAGTCAGATTGCTGCGCAGAATTTAGGTTTAAATGTTTTAACATTAAATGCAGCTCAGGAAGCCTGGAACCTGGAATTTGCAGATGGTGCAGTGATGAACGGTGAGACCGTTGAGCATATCAAAGATGCGATTGAAGTATTAAATCAATATTGTGACATCATTGCGGTTCGTTGTTTTGCGGGAATGAAAAGTAAAGAAGACGATGTGAATGAAAGCATTTTAAGCCAGTTCGAACAGCATGCAAAAGTTCCCGTTATTTCATTGGAATCCGCTACACGCCATCCTTTGCAGAGTTTGGCTGATTGCATTACGATTACAGAAAACTGGCATGAAGACCGTAAACCGAAAGTGGTTTTAACCTGGGCGCCTCACATAAAGCCGATTGCTCAAGCGGTAGGAAATTCTTTCGCAGAATGGATGCAGGAAATGGATGTCGATTTTGTCATTGCAAATCCTGATGGTTATGATTTGGATAAAAATTTCACAAAAGATGTGAAAGTAATTCATGATCAGGATGAAGCGTTGAAAGATGCAGACTTTATTTATGTTAAAAACTGGTCATCCTTTGATGATTATGCGACGATGCCTGAAGTGAAAGGAAACTGGATGCTGACGAATGAAAAATTGGAAAATACCAATAAGGCAAAAGTAATGCACTGTCTTCCTGTTCGTCGAAATGTAGAATTGAGCGATGAGGTGATGGATGGTGAAAATTCCATCATTTACCAGCAGGCCAAAAACCGGATTTTCTCAGCGCAGGCCGTTTTCTCTGAAATTTTGGATGAATTGAATTCTAAATAAATTAATAGAGTCCTGAAAGGACGAATTATAAAAGGATTGGATATAATCCAATCAAAAAAATGTATAAAATGAAAGAAAAATTATACATCATAAAAATTGGCGGATCATTAATTGATGATGAGGAATTATTAGAACAGTTTTTAGAACAGTTTTCTGAAATTCAGGAAAAGAAAATTCTGGTACACGGAGGAGGAAAACTGGCAACAACTTTAGCCGATAAACTGGGAATTGAACAGAAGCTCGTAAACGGAAGAAGAATAACCGATAAAGATACGTTGGATATTGTCGCAATGGTGTATGCGGGAGGAATCAACAAAAATATTGTGGCAAAACTTCAGCAGAAGAAATGTAAAGCCATTGGTTTTTCGGGAGCGGATGCTAATTTAATTAAAGCCAAAAAAAGAGAACACGCCGAAATAGATTATGGATTTGTGGGAGATATCACAGAGAAAAGCGTGAACAGAAAATTAATTTCAAAATTGCTGAAACTGGAACTGGTTCCTATATTTTCGGCAATTACCCATGATAAAAAAGGACATCTTTTCAATACGAATGCGGATACAATTGCTTCGGTTATTGCACAGGCTTTATCAATAAAATATGATGTGGAATTGTTGTATTGTTTCGATAAACAAGGTGTTTTGGAAGATGTAAATAACCCAGAATCTGTTATTAAAAATATTTCCGAAGAAGAATTTTCAACCTTAAAAAACGAAGGAAAACTTCATAAAGGAATTCTTCCAAAATTGGAAAATGCCTTAGGAGCAGTAAAAAATAATGTAAATAAGGTATTCTTAATTAAAGAAACCGAACTAAAAAACCATATAGAAAACCATCATGCAGGAACTGAAATCTGTTTATAGTAAAGAAGAATTACTGAATAATGCAGTGGATTTGCTGAAAAGACTGATTGAAATTCCGTCATTCAGCAAAGATGAATTTAATACATCCGTGGAAATTGAAAATTTTTTCAAAAGACATCAGATTCCGACAAAGCGTTTTAAAAATAATATCTGGGCGGTGAATAAAAATTTTGATGTTTTCAAGCCGTCAATTTTGCTGAATACACATCATGATACCGTAAAACCAAACAAGGCCTACACTTTGGATCCGTTTTTACCGATTGAAAAAGACGGAAAATTATTCGGATTGGGAAGCAATGATGCAGGAGCTTCTTTGGTTTCGATGGCGCAGGTTTTTTTGCATTTTTTTGAGAAAGAAGATTTAAAATATAATTTAGTTATTGCTTTGACAGCAGAGGAAGAGATTTCAGGTTTTGACGGGATCGAAGCGTTATTTCCACAGCTTCCGAATGTGGAGCTCGCCATCGTAGGAGAACCAACACAAATGAATCTGGCGATCGCGGAAAAAGGTCTTTTGGTGATCGACGGGGAAATGAAAGGCACTCCTTCTCACGCCGCTCATCCGAATAATGACAATTCGATTGTGAAATGCATGGAAGATCTGCAGAATATTCTGAATTTCAGATTTCCAAAAGTTTCGGAGTATTTGGGTGAAGTAAAGATAACATTATCAGGAATTCACGCAGGGGTTCAGCATAATGTGGTTCCGGAGTCTTGTACATTCACTTTGGATGTAAGAGTTACCGATGGATATTCTAATAAAGAAGCATTTGAAATCATTCAGTCACAGATGAAATCAACGTTGACAGCGAGATCTTTCAGATTAAATTCTTCAAAAATTGAAATAGAACATCCGTTCGTACAGGCAGGTCTTGAGATTGGAAGGACCACGTACGGCTCGCCAACATCATCCGACCAGGCCATTATTCCTTGTACATCGGTAAAACTCGGACCAGGTGACAGCAGGCGCTCTCACACCGCAGATGAATTTATTTTCATCGAAGAAATTGCGGAGGGAATTGAGATTTATATTCAAATTTTACAAAAGGTTTTGTAGGTTGGAAGCGGGATGCTGGATGCTAATAAAGATGCCTAAAAATATAATTTTTGTTCAAAATAACAATTTTTTTTAATTAATGAAGATAAAGCATTTGGTAGTAAACTTCCAGCACCTAGCTTCCATCTTCCAACAAAAAAGAAATTTATGAAAAAAATATGGCAAAAAGACGATAATGCCACCAATATATTAGTCAACAAATTTACAGTCGGGAAAGATCTTGACTTTGATGAACGTTTGGCAAAATATGACGTCAAAGGTTCAGTTGCTCATTGTATCATGCTGGCAGAAACAGGTATTATTACAAAGGAAGAATCGGAAAAAATGCTTTTCGTTCTGGCTTTGATTTTACAGGATATTGAAGATGGAACTTTTAACATTGATAAAAATGCAGAAGATATTCATTCGCAGATAGAATCAATTTTAATCGAGAAATTAGGCGATACCGGAAAGAAAATTCACACGGCACGTTCAAGAAATGATCAGGTTTTGCTGGATATTAAATTGTATTTATTAGATGAAATCCGTGAAATTACAGCTTTAACGGACGAATTCTTTCAGATCTTAATCAAATTGGCAGAACAGCATAAAAATGTTTTGCTTCCGGGCTATACGCATTTACAGATTGCGATGCCTTCCTCTTTCGGATTGTGGTTTGGAGCGTATGCAGAAGCGTTGTTGGATGACCTTGAGATGTTGTTTTCGGTAAAAAATATCATCAATAAAAATCCATTAGGTTCGGCGGCAGGCTATGGTTCCTCATTTCCGATTGATCGGGAGAGTACAACCTATAACTTAGGCTTTCAATCCATGAATTACAATTCGGTTTACGCTCAGATGACGCGCGGAAAGTCAGAGAAAATGTTGTCGATGGCAATGGCAACTTTGGCGGGAACTTTAAGCAAATTTTCTTATGATGTGTGTCTGTATTTGAGCCAGAACTTTGATTTTATCAGTTTCCCTAAAGAATTTACCACGGGAAGCAGCATTATGCCCCACAAGAAAAATCCGGATATTTTCGAGTTGGTTCGTGCACGTTGCAACAGAATTCAGTCGTTGCCGAATGAGTTTATTTTGTTGACCAATAATCTTCCTTCAGGCTATCATCGTGATATGCAGTTGACGAAAGAAATTCTTTTCCCGGCAATTGATTCATTAAAGGAATGTCTTGAAATTTTAAGTTACACTTTGCCGAATGTTCAGGTGAAAGACGGGATTTTGGAGGATGAAAAGTATAAATATCTTTTCAGTGTAGAGAAAATAAATGAAGAAGTGAAAAGCGGAAGTTCATTCCGCGATGCTTATATAAAGGTAGGGCAGGAAATTGAAAAAGGCGAGTTTGATTTTAAAATGGAAAACCTGAATCATACGCATCAGGGAAGCATCGGAAATCTTTGTCTGGATAGGATAGAATATCAGTTTAATAAACTGAAAAGTAAATTGCTGGGATAGTTTAGTTTAAAAAAGATTAATTAAAGAAAATTATTTTAATTTATTAACTATTAATTCGGTTTCGTTATAAGGCAGAATACTGTTGTATTCAAGCTTACCATCTGATATCTCAGCAACAATCATTGGCATGGTAATTATTTTTTTGTCAACAATTATAGCGATTCCATTTCCAAAGTTTTCAGATGTAATTTTCTTTAATTTTCTACTTCCTGTTTCATTAAGTTCGAATAGGACGGTGGGGTATTTATTGCCATTTTTATTTAAAATTATATTTTTTATGTCAGTTGAATTTAGGAAAGAAATGCTTTCAATTTCGAGCGTATTTTTGTTATTAGGAGTTTTTTGTTCGATAACGAGGTAGAATCCGTCAGGTTTTTCGTAGGTTTTGTCAAAAAAGGAAGTGAGATATTCTGCGATATAGTTTTGTGTATCTCGATCTTCGTTGTTTTCAACCTTTCCATTGTTGATAACATCAACAACTTCGGAAGTATTTTGTGAAAAGCACAGACTTGATACCATTATTCCTATTATTAATAATGTATGTTTCATTATAAATGAATAAATGTTATGTTATGCTAATGATATTGATTTTTAAATTTTAATCCAGATCAATCTTAAACTTCGTAGACTTCTTCACCTCGTGAAGCACGATAGAACTGTGATATTGACCGATGTTAGGAATATTTGAAATCACATTCACGGTAAAATCATTATAAGAATTAATATCTTTCGCAATGATTTTCAGCATATAATCGTATTCGCCGGAAAGACTTATTATTTCCTGAACTTCATCATGCTGCATTATGTTTTTCTCAAAAGTTTCCAATACTTTTTTAGATTGTTCTTTTAGTCTTACGTTACAATATACAACAATATTAAGCCCTAGTTTCTCACGGTTTAAAAGGCCTACATATTTTTCAATGATTCCCTGTTTCTCCAGTTGTTTGATGCGCTCATATGTCGGAGTAAAAGTAAGCCCGATTTTTTCCGAAATTTCTTTTACAGAATAAGTAGAATCTTCCTGAATAATGCTGAGAATCATTTTGTCTTTTAAATCCATATTGTATAAAGGTTGATAGGGTAACAAAAATAGTATTTAAAAATTAAATTATTTAAAAATCATGGTATTTTAATAATAATGAAATTTGGTTTTGTCGGTTTATAAAATTGTTGTATCTTTGCACCTAATGAATAACACAGTATTTATATCATTAGAATTACCGGGCGATAGCGCCCTTTACGATATTTATTTATTTTAAGCGAAGATGTTTCTTCGCTTTTTTTTTGTAAAAAAATTAAAATATTATGTTTACGATTACAGAACTAAGCACCGGGAGAATCAACAGGATAGTGACAGAAGCTTTGGCTTTTGCGAATGGAAAAACGGCTAAAATTGAAGGAGAAGTTTTTTGCTCGAATCTTTTCTTTGAAGACAGCACCAGAACAAAAACGAGTTTTGATATTGCAGAAAGAAAACTGGGCTTGCAGGTAGTGCCTTTTGATGCTTCAAATTCTTCCGTAAACAAAGGAGAAAGTTTGTATGATACCGTAAAGACCATTGAAAGTTTAGGGGTAAATCTTGTCGTAATCAGAGATAAAAAAGACAGATATTTTGATGAATTAAAAAATATAAAAATTCCGGTAATCAACGGAGGAGACGGAACGGGAAATCACCCGTCTCAATGTATGCTGGATCTAATGACGATCTATCAGGAATTCGGGAAATTTGAAGGCCTTAAAGTGGGGATTGTAGGTGATGTTAAACACAGCAGAGTCGCCAATTCAAACGCAGAGGCATTGAGAAGGCTTGGAGCGAAGGTATACTTTTCGGGACCTGAACAATGGTTTGACGAGGGAGCTTTAATCAACGGAACTTACTTAAACGTTGATGAATTAATTAAAGAGGTTGATGTTTTAATGTTGTTAAGAATCCAACACGAAAGGCATGATGCCAAAATGAGCTTCTCCGCATCTGAATACCATAGAAAATACGGTTTAACCAAAGAAAGAGAAAAAGCCATGAAAAAAGATGCCATCATCATGCATCCGGCACCCATTAACAGAGACGTGGAGATTGATACCGACCTCGTGGAATGCGAACGTTCAAGGGTTTTCAAACAAATGCAGAACGGCGTTTTTGCAAGAATGGCCATCATAAAAGAAGCCTTGGAAAATCAAGGATATACTTTTAAATAAGAGGCAAGGAATAGTTTAAAAAAATTTTGATGAGCCCTGAAAGGGCGATTTATAATAGCGACGGGTGAAGCCCTGGAAAACAAAAACATACAGGTTGTCCAAGCTCCATAGGAGCGACATGTTAATAGCCGTGGGTGAAACCCATGTGGATATATAAAATAAATAATAAGAGATAAAAGTTTAAAATGAAGAAAAAATTAATACTGGAGTCCGGTGAAGTATTTCATGGAGAAGGTTTCGGAGCAGAATTGGAAACGGCAGGGGAAGTAGTTTTCAATACCGGAATGACAGGGTATCAGGAACTGATCTCTGATCCGTCTTATTGCGGTCAGATTGTGTGCATGACCTATCCATTAATCGGAAACTATGGAATTAATAGAGATGATTATGAGAGTATAGAACCGGCGATCAAAGGGCTTATTGTAAAGGAACTTTGTGATCTGCCATCTAATTTTCGTACTCAGATTACTTTAGATGAATTATTTAAAAAGAAAAACCTTTCAGGAATTTCAGGAATCGACACCAGAAGACTGACAAGAATTCTTCGTAACCACGGAGTAGTGAAAGGAAAAATTGTAAACGCTGATGCTGATGAAAACACCGTAGTTTCAGAATTAAAATCAACCAACTTTCCAACCGATCAGGTGGAGCAGGTTTCTACAAAAACACCGTATGCAAATCCGGGAAGAGGCTTAAAAGTGGTATTGGTAGATTTCGGTTCCAAATTAGGGATCATCAGGGAGTTATCTCAAAGAAACTGTGATATTACGGTAGTTTCCCAGGATGTAACAGCAGAAGAAATTTTACTGATGAATCCGGACGGAGTAATGTTATCCAACGGTCCCGGTGATCCTGAAGATAACCAGCAGGCTTTAGAAATGATCAGAGGAATTTTAGGAAAAGTTCCGATTTTCGGAATCTGTCTGGGTCACCAATTGATCGGGCTGGCCTGCGGAGCAAAAACATTCAAACTAAAATTCGGACACAGGGGAGGAAACCATCCGGTGTTGGATTTAGAGAAAAACAAAGTGGCCATTACTTCCCAAAATCACGGTTACGCGGTAGATCAGGAAAGTTTGAAAAATACAGATTTAATTGAAACCCATATCGCATTGAATGACAGGACGAACGAAGGCCTGAAGCACAAAATTCACCCTTGTTTCTCCGTTCAGTATCATCCGGAAGCAAGTCCGGGTCCTGAAGACGCGAATTATTTATTCGATGATTTTATCCAGTTGATGGAAGATTTTAAAAAGTAGAATATGAATTTGGGCAGCTTAATCCGCCTGTAGTTTATCCTGAGCGAAGTCGAAGGGCTCCCAATCTTTTTTGCAGGACTTTTCTGCGAAAATAGAACAAACAGGATGGCAAAAAAGGATTTCCGCTCAAGTCGGGCTGCGTGCAATTCGCTGCTTAAATTAAAAGAATCCGAAGGATTCAATTATGAATAGCCGTAGGTGCAACCTATGGAAAACGGTGAAAACCATGAAAATGGTAAAACAACCAACATCAGAACCCGAAAGGGTTCAACATTAACAAAAAGGATAAATTTAAAAATGAAAAGAAACGACATAAAAACAATTTTAGTAATCGGTTCAGGTCCAATCATCATCGGTCAGGCGGCGGAATTTGATTACGCAGGAACGCAGGCTTGTCTGTCTTTGAAGGAAGAAGGCTACAAGGTAATTTTGATCAACTCAAACCCTGCAACGATTATGACGGATGTTGAAATCGCAGATAAAGTATACATCGAGCCGATTTCACTTCAGTTTGTAAGTCATATCATCAGAAAAGAACGTCCGGATGCGCTTTTACCAACGCTTGGTGGGCAAACCGGACTGAATATGGCGGTAGAATTGGAAAAATCAGGAATTCTTGAAGAATGTAAAGTGGAAGTGTTGGGAACCAAGCTTTCAGCCATCAACAGAGCAGAAGACAGAGATTTGTTCCGTGAGTTGATGAGAGAACTGAACGAGCCTGTTCCTGAATCAGACATCGTGAACACAGTTGAAGGAGCTTTAAAATTTGCTGATGAAATCGGGTATCCTGTAATTGTTCGTCCGGCCTTCACCATGGGTGGAACAGGAGGTGGTATCGCTTCCAACGAAACTGAATTGAAGGAAATTGCAGAATTAGGATTAAAACACAGTCCGGTTACGCAATGTCTGATTGAAAGATCAATCGCAGGTTTCAAAGAAATTGAATATGAAGTAATGCGTGATGCAAACGACAACGCAATTGTGGTTTGTAACATGGAAAATATAGATCCGGTGGGAGTTCACACAGGAGACTCCATCGTTGTGGCGCCTTCTCAGACGCTTTCGGACAGAGAGTATCAGATGCTGAGAAATGCTTCATTAAAAATCATCAGAGCATTAGGAATTGAAGGTGGATGTAATGTACAGTTAGCATTAGACCCACATTCATTCAATTATTATATCATCGAAGTAAACCCTAGAGTTTCCCGTTCTTCAGCTTTAGCATCAAAAGCAACAGGATATCCGATTGCGAAAATCGCTGCGAAAATCGCTGTAGGTTTAACACTTGATGAAATCATGAATCCGGTTACAGGAAAAACGTATGCTTGTTTTGAGCCGGCATTGGATTATGTAGTGACGAAATTCCCAAGATTCCCGTTCGATAAATTCGAAACAGCGGACAGAAGATTATCAACTCAGATGAAAGCAACGGGTGAAGTAATGGCAATCGGAAGAAATTTCGAAGAATCTTTACAAAAAGCCATCCGTTCCCTTGAAACAGGAATCAGACATATCGGTTTAAAAACCAAACAAGCCGAAGCTTTAACAGCGGAAGAAATCGAAAGAAGAATCAGGGTTTGTGACGACGAAAGATTGTTCATCATCGGGGATGCTTTAAGAAGAGGGTACGACTGGGAACAAATTGTAGAATGGAGCAAAATCGATAAATTCTTCATCTGGAAAATCAAAAAATTAATTGATTTCGAAAAAACGATTGCAGAAAATAAATTCAGCAAAGAAATTCTGATTGAAGCTAAAAAATTAGGTTTTGCAGATTTAAATATTGCTCACCTTTGGGATGTTACACAAAGGGAAGTGTTCAATTTCAGAAAAGAAAACGGGGTAATGCCGGTGTACAAAATGGTAGACACCTGCGCTGCGGAATTCGAATCTGAAACCCCATATTTCTACGGAACTTATGAAGAGGAAAATGAAAGTGTTGTTTCAGATAAAGAAAAGATCATCGTTCTGGGTTCAGGACCGATCAGAATCGGGCAGGGTGTTGAGTTTGATTACGCGACAGTTCACTCGGTTTGGGCGATCAAAGAAATGGGTTACGAAGCGATTATCATCAACAATAACCCTGAGACAGTTTCTACAGACTTCTCCATTTCAGATAAACTATACTTTGAACCTTTGACGGAAGAAGATGTGATGAATATCATCGAACTGGAAAAACCAAAAGGTGTTGTGGTACAGTTTGGCGGTCAGACGGCCATCAATTTAGCAGATAAATTGGCTTCTCATGGTGTTCAGATCTTAGGAACTTCTCTGGAAGATCTTGATAGAGCGGAAAACAGAGATAAATTTGAAAAAGCGCTTCAGGAAATGCAGATTCCGCAGCCTTTAGGAAAAACATCTGTTTCAAAAGAAGAAGCGATAAAAATTGCCAATGAGATCGGTTATCCGGTATTGGTTCGCCCGAGCTACGTGTTGGGAGGTAGAGCCATGGAAATTGTTTACACAGAAACCGAACTGGCACATTACATGGAAAACGCGGTAGAAGCAAGCCCTGAACATCCGGTTTTGGTTGACAAATACATGGTTGGAAAAGAGGTGGAAATCGATGCGATCTGCGATGGTGAAACAGTGATCATTCCTGGAATTATGGAACACATCGAAAGAGCAGGAGTTCACTCCGGAGACTCAATTGCAGTGTATCCTCCACAGAATATTTCACAAAGCGAAATCGATACTTTGGTTGATTATACCAAAAGATTAGCAAAAGGACTCAACGTCATCGGATTAATGAACATCCAGTACGTTCTTTTCGAAGGAAACGTTTATGTGATTGAGGTGAATCCAAGATCATCACGAACAGTTCCTTTCTTATCTAAAATCACTGAGGTTCCGATGGCAAATTTGGCTACGAAAGCAATTTTAGGTCAGAAACTGAAAGACCTAGGCTACGAAAGCGGACTGGTTCCGAACAAAGAAGGTGTTTTCGTAAAAGTTCCGGTGTTCTCTTTCTCAAAATTAACGAAAGTTGATATCTCTTTAGGCCCTGAAATGAAGTCTACAGGAGAGGTTATGGGTAAAGATACCACCCTTGAAAAGGCGCTTTATAAAGGATTGGTTGCTGCCGGAAGAAAAGTCCCGATGCACGGTTCCATCCTGTTCACGGTAGCAGATAAGCATAAGCAGGAAGCAGCTGATCTGGCGGCGAGATTCCATGAAGTTGGCTTCAGAATCTGGGCAACGGAAGGAACGGCAAAATTCTTCGAAGAAAAGGGAATCCCTTGCAAAATAGGATATAAAATAGGAGAGGAAAGTGTTAACCTGATTGATCTTATCCAGAAAGGAAAAGTTCAGTATGTGGTGAACACCATGACGAAAGGAAAACAATCCGAAAGAGACGGTTTCCAGATCAGAAGAATGAGCGTGGAAAACGGGGTACCTTGTTTAACATCCATGGATACGGTAGAAGCGATCTTAAAAGTAATCGAAAGCATGAGCTTCAAAATGGAAACGATGTAATGTAAAATTATTAATGATTATATAATCAACCTCACGGGTTTTAAAAACCTGTGAGGTTTTTTTATGGATATTTTTCCGGATTCTGAGAAGTGTGAAAAACTCGGGCTATAATAATTGTACGCAGATCTTTATCAATCATGTAAAAGATTAGAAAAGGATATTTTCTCATTGGTTTACAATGAAAACCTTCATGCCAAATTTTAAAAAATGGGTTCTTAGAGATAATATTTAATGAAGATTTAAAATCTTTGAAAAAATGATCCGCAACTTTTTTACTTACTTTTCTTTGGTAATAAAGATAAGAATGTTCTATATCAATTTTTGCTTCATCGGAAATGATGATCTTAAATATCATACTTCGATTTCATTTCATTAAGAAAAGTATCAATTTCCGTATGCTGTTCGTATGGTCTTTTTTTTATTTTTTGAAGGCTTTCTTTTTGTTCTTCAGAAAGTGTAAAAGTATTGCTTTCATCTTTAAGAATTGCTTCAATATAGTCTAAAACTTTTTCCAGAACGCTTTCCGGAGCATCTTTTAGTAACTGCTGAATATTTTTTAATGTAACAGATTCCATCTCTTTGTTTTTAACAAATATATAAAATTTTTATTGCACGAATCAGATACTAATTTCCAAAAGACAAGTGAGAAACGCCAATCTTTAACAAAATTTTAGCATCCCGAACAAATACTTTTCTGATCCCGATTTTGTATTTTTAAACAAAATTTTAAAAGTGAAAAAATTACTATTTGCCATTTGTATATCAGTTTCGGCTTTCAGTTTTGCACAGGATTATTCGGTACCGGCGGCAAGCCCGCGTCAGAAAGTAGAGCAGCAGTTCTCAATGTCTAAAATAACGGTTGACTATGGAAGACCGGGCGTGAAAGGACGTAAGATCTTCGGAGAATTAGTGCCTTACGGACAGGTTTGGAGAGCGGGAGCCAACTCTTCTACGAAAATTACTTTCGGACAGTCGGTGAATTTCGGAGGTAAGATTGTTCAGGCAGGAACGTATGGCTTATTCATCGTTCCTACAGAAAAAGAATGGAAAGTAATACTCAATAAAGACTTCCAGCAGTGGGGTGCTTATACCTATGATCCGAAACAGGATGTAGTAGATGTTACCGTTCCGGTGAACAAGCTGGCTGATAAACAGGAGTGGTTTGAAATTACCCTGAATCCTACCGACGAAAATGCTGCTAATCTTGTGCTAAAATGGGATGATCTGCAGGCTGAAGTTCCGGTAAAACCTTCCAAGCCGGATGCTGTCAATAAAATTGCCGATAAACTTAGAGAAATTAAAAAAATCGAAGCAGATGCTGCTAAAACAAAGAGTTAATTGCAGTTCAGCATCAATAAAAAAATAAGCAATGAAATTTTCTATTCAACCGGTTTTAGAAAATGAAAAATAGCAGTTAATCCCCTTGCTGCAAGGGGATTTTGAGTCTTTATATCACGTCGCTTCCGATCCGGAGGTCTGGAGCCAGCATCCGAATAAAGACCGGTATCGTAAAGATGTTTTCAGTACTTTCTTTGAAGGAGCTATGAAAAGCGGCGGAGCCTTTAAAATCACCGGAAAATCTTCTGACGAAATACTGGGAAGCACCCGTTTTTATGATTATAACCAACATGATAACAGCATTTTCATAGGTTACACTTTTTATGGAACAAAATTCTGGGGGAAAGGTATTAATTCTCAAATCAAAAAATTAATGCTGCATTATATCTTTCAGTTTGTTGATACGGTGTATTTCCATGTCGGAAAAGATAATATTCGTTCCAGGAAAGCTATGGAAAAGCTGGGTGCGGAAGAGAGAGGTGAAGAAGAAATTGCTTATTTCGGAGAACCTTCGAGAATCAACATTTTATACCAAATCAAAAAAGAAAAATATGAAAAAATTTAAAATCCAACAGACACCATTCGTGGTTCCGACGACCGATGGTAAACTGATTGAAGAACACTGGGGAAATTCCACCGGAAACTCAGACCTTTCAATTGCCCACATGATAGCTCCGCCGGGATGGAGCGAGCCGCACCAGACACCGGAATTTGATGAATTTACCCTTATTATTTCGGGGAAAAAACAGTTTGAAATTGACGGTGAAACAGTTATCCTGGAAAAAGGGCAAAGCATCATGATCGAAAAAGGCGCCAGAATCCGCTACAGCAATCCTTTTGAACAGGAGTGTGAATATATTTCAATTTGTCTCCCCGCATTTTCTATGGAATCGGTACATCGGGAAGAGGAAGGAGTAGATTAAAATTGCATAATGTACCAATTTAATAATGTAACAGTGTAACAGTCAAAATATAATTTATAATGATATTAAACTGACTCGATATATAGTTGTTTTTTTGACCGGTGACAGATTATTCGTAAGTTCGCGCAAATTTTTACGAAAGATAAAACTAACTATGAAAAACAAACTGTCAGTAGCCCTTTTAGCGGGAATCGCCCTTTCTGTAACTTCATGCGCAAGTATTCTTACAGGAACAAAAGATAAGATCACTTTTAATTCGACTCCGGAAGGTGCCAAAGTATTTCATAAAGGAATTGAAAAGTGTACAACTCCATGTACCGCTGAGATTCCGAGATCCTTAAGCAAACAAATGGTAACTTTTGAAAAAGAAGGATTTAATACTAAGGAGGTTAAGCTTACCAAAACCTTTAATCCGGTGACATTGGTCAATATTCTTTTAGGTGGAGCTATTGGTGTAGGAATTGATGCGGCTACAGGTTCTCTTACCAAATATTCTCCAAAAGCATATCAAATAGAGCTCGAGCAGAAAAATTAATTTAAAATTTAGCAATGTAACAATAAGTAATTGTTACACTGTTAGATTATTTCAGGATTTCTTTTAAAAACATCAGAGTATGATTCCATGCTCTTTTTGCCATAACAGGATTGTAATCCGGAGATTTTGGATCGGTAAATGTATGTTTTGAATGCGCATAGGTGATGATCTGCCAGTCGGCATTTCCTTCATTCATTTCCTTGATAAGATTGTTATAATCTTCCGGCGTTACACTTTTGTCATCTGCAGGATTTTCAACCAGGATTTTTGTAGAAATCGGTCCGTTTTTTCTTGTCTGGTCTTTCCCGATACTTCCATGGATCGAAACTACACCCGCCACAGGAAAACTTCCTCTCGCAGACTCCAGAGCACCTGTACCCCCAAAACAATAACCTATTACAGCAATTTTTTCAGGAACAGCTCCGTTTTTCTTTAGTTCTTCCAGTGCCAGTAAAATCCTTTTCTGATAAGCCTCATAATTTTTCTTATAATATCCCGATGTTTTTGCTGCCGACTCATTATCTGCAGGAATGTTTCCTTCACCATAAATATCTGCAACAAAAGCAATATACCCTTGTTTTTCCAAATCTGCAGCGGCATTTTTTGCTTCATCGTCAATACCTTTCCACGCCGGTAAGACTAAAACTCCGGGAAGTTTTTTTCCGGCATTTGAGGTGACTAAACCATTTAGTTTTTGCGAACCGTCCTTATAAGCCACAGGCTTTAAATTCTGACTGAAAAAAGTTCCCGAACCCATCAGGAATGCCGATAATAAAAGTGTGCGTATCATATTTTGTAATTTAATTTTGTTAGAGTTATTGGATTACCTCGAAAATCAGTGTTTATTTTTAT